>NZ_JBIRJA010000001.1:0-611736 GCF_044329325.1 Streptomyces sp. NPDC017676
GCTGAAAGCATCTAAGCGGGAAGCCTGCTTCGAGATGAGGACTCCCACCCACTTGATGGGGTAAGGCTCCCAGTAGACGACTGGGTTGATAGGCCAGATATGGAAGCCTGGTAACGGGTGGAGTTGACTGGTACTAATAGGCCGAGGGCTTGTCCTCAGACGCTCGCGTTCACTGTGTTGGTTCTGAAACCACGACCATGTCGCCCTTCGGGGCGTTCCGGTTGATTGTTTCATAGTGTTTCGGTGGTCATAGCGTGAGGGAAACGCCCGGTTACATTCCGAACCCGGAAGCTAAGCCTCACAGCGCCGATGGTACTGCAGGGGGGACCCTGTGGGAGAGTAGGACACCGCCGAACAATTCTTGAGGAAACCCCCGCACCTTCGGTGCGGGGGTTTTCTGCGTTTAGCGGCCATTCGACGTCCCCGAGGGGACACCGGTGGGCCGGAGTTTTTCAGAGCCGCCCCGCCGCTTTCAGAGCCAGGTATGCGTCCGCGAGCGCCGGCGCCAGATCCTCGGGTGTCGCGTCCACCACCGTCACCCCATGGCGGCGAAGCTGTTCGGCAGTGAGCCGGCGTTCGTTCTGCGCCTGAGCTGCCGCCGCCGCTTCGTACACCGCCTCGGTGGTACCCCTGGCCCGCGCCATACCGGCAATGTGTGGATCCGCCACTGAAGCGACCAGAACCGTATGGCGTTGAGTGAGCTGAGGGAGAACGGGAAGCAGTCCCTGCTCCACCGGTGCCGCGTCCAGTGTCGTGAGGAGCACGATCAGGGAGCGGCGGGGAGCGGTGCGGAGCGCGGCGGCGGTCAGGCCGCGAGCGTCGGTCTCGACGAGTTCCGGTTCGAGTGTCGCCATGGCATTGACCAGGGAGGGCAGCGCATCGCCCGCCGCGCGTCCCTGGACCAGGGCGCGGACCCGGCGGTCGTAGGCCAGCAGCGCCACGCGGTCGCCTGCGCGTGAGGCGAGAGCCGCGAGCAGCAGAGCCGCGTCCATGGAGGCGTCCAGGCGTGGTGCGTCGCCCACCCGGCCGGCCGAGGTACGGCCGGTGTCCAGGACGAGCAGGATGTGCCGGTCGCGTTCGGGGCGCCAGGTACGGACGGCGACGGCCGACTGCCGGGCCGTGGCGCGCCAGTCGATCGAGCGGGTGTCGTCGCCGGGGACGTACTCTCGCAGGCTGTCGAACTCCGTTCCCTCCCCGCGGGTCAGGACGCTGGTGCGGCCGTCGAGTTCACGCAATCGGGCGAGTTTCGACGGGAGGTGCTTTCGGCTGGTGAACGGGGGCAGGACCCGTACTGTCCAGGGGACCTTGTGGGCGCCCTGGCGGGAGAATAGTCCGAGGGGGCCATAGGAACGGATCGTCACGCGGTCGGCGTGGCGGTCGCCGCGGCGGGTGGGGCGCAGTCGGGTCGTCACGCGTCGGCGCTCGCCCGGTGGCACGGTCAGCCGGTGCCGGGAAGCGTCGATCTCGGTGCCTGGCTGCCAGCTGCTCGGTGGCCACGCGTCCCGCAGCCGTGCCCGCAGCGGGCGGCGGGAAGGGTTCGTGATCGTGAGGGTGATGTCGACCGTGTCACCGAGACGGGCCGAGCTGTCGCCCGAGCGGGCGAGCTGGAGACGGCGTACCGGCGCGGCCAGTGCGTAGTCGCAGGCGCAGGCCAGGGCCAGCGGGCCGTTGACCGCGAGGATGCCCGTCCAGCTCGGTTCCAGGATGCCGACGGGGATCGAGCCGAGGGCCGCGAGGAGGGCGGCGCGTCCGGTGAGTGCCATCAGCGGGGGACCGGGACGTGCGCGAGGATGGCGTTGATGACCGAGTCCGCGGTCACGCCTTCCATTTCGGCCTCGGGACGCAGCTGCACCCGGTGGCGCAGCGTGGGCAGGGCGAGGGCCTTCACGTCGTCGGGGATGACGTAGTCGCGGCCGGTCAGCCAGGCCCAGGCGCGCGAGGTGGCGAGCAGGGCGGTGGCCCCGCGTGGGGAGACGCCCAGGGTGAGGGAGGGCGACTCGCGGGTGGCGCGGCAGATGTCCACGACGTAGGCGGTGATCTCCGGGGAGACGGTCGTCCTGGCGACCGCGGTACGGGCCGCCTCCAGGTCGGCGGGGCCGGCGACCGGGCGTACGCCGGCGGCGCGCAGGTCGCGGGGGTCGAAGCCCGAGGCGTGCCGGGTGAGTACGTCGATCTCGTCCTGTCGGGAGGGCAGAGGCACCGTCAGTTTGAGGAGGAAGCGGTCCAGTTGGGCTTCGGGGAGGGGATAGGTGCCCTCGTACTCGACCGGGTTCTGCGTCGCGGCGACGAGGAACGGCTCGGGGAGCGGGCGGGGGGTGCCGTCGACCGTGACCTGGCGTTCCTCCATGGCCTCCAGCAGGGACGACTGGGTCTTGGGCGGGGTGCGGTTGATCTCGTCCGCGAGGAGGAGGTTGGTGAAGACCGGGCCGGGCTGGAAGGAGAACTCGGCGGTGCGGGTGTCGTAGACGAGGGACCCGGTCACGTCGCTCGGCATCAGGTCGGGGGTGAACTGGACGCGTTTGGTGTCGAGTTCCAGTGCGGATGCGAGGGCCCGGACGAGCAACGTTTTGGCGACCCCGGGGACTCCTTCTAGTAGTACGTGTCCGCGGCAGAGGAGGGCGACGACGAGGCCGGTCACGGCGGGGTCCTGGCCGACCACGGCTTTGGCGATCTCTGCGCGCAGGGCTTCCAGGGAGGCCCGGGCGGTGCCCGGGTCCCCGCTCTGCCCGGCGTTGTCAGTGGTCGGGTCCATCATGAACGGCGTACCTCTCTTTCGAGGGCGTCGAGTTGGTCGGTGAGGGCGATGAGGGCCGTGTCGTCGCCGGGTGGCGGTCCGAAGAGGAGGGAGTGCAGGGCCTGTCCGTCGCCGGCCAGGTGGGTGGACAGGGCGGGAAGCAGGGCCTCGGGCGTGTGCGCCTGGGTGACGGGGACGCCGACGAGGGGGGCGAGGCGGGTGCGGGTGGCGGAGCGAAGAGCGGCGGCGGCGCGGTCACGGGCGTTGGCTCTGCGGTAGAGGCGGGCGCGGCCTTCGGCGGTCTCGGAGGCGCGGATCGCGACGGGGAGTTTCTCGGGCACGAGGGGGCCGAAGCGGCGTGCCCGCCAGAAGGCGGCGAGGGCCGCGGCGATGAACAGTTGCAGGGTGGCCCAGAGCCATCCCGAGGGGAGCAAGTCGAGGAAGCTCTTCCGCTCGCCGTTCTCGGTGGCGGAGGCGTCGGACAGCGAGGGGAGGTACCAGACCAGATGGGGGCGGGAGCCGAGGAGCTGAAGGGCGAGCGAGGCGTTGCCCTGCTCGTCGAGGCGGTCGTTGTAGAGGATGTCGGGCGCGCCGAGCACGACGGTGTCACCGCCTCCGGAGGCCGCGGGGACGCGCAGGAGGGTGGCGAGGCGTTCGCTGGGGTAGCAGGAGTCGGCGTCGAGGTGGGCGGTGGTGTAGCGGACGCCGCCGGTGTCGGCGGGGCCCGCGCGCCGGGCCTCGGGCAGCGTGCAGTCCGGGTCGAGGGTGGAGCGGTCGCTGGTGGCGGGGTCCGCGGCGACCCCGGGGGCGAGCCGTTCGACGGACCAACTGCCGGCCGCGACGAGGACGGTCCGTCCGCCGGAGGACGCGGTTGCCGCGTGCAGCTGGGTCTGTTGGCGGTGGGTCAGCAGGTCGGGTACGGCGACGAGCAGGGTGGTGTCCGGACCGGTGGCGGCGCGGGCCGCGCCGAGGGTGGTGACCACGCGGGTGGAGACGCCCCGTTCGGCGAGGAGCCGGGCGACGGCGCGGCTGCCGTAGGGGTCGGGGGAGCGCGGGTCCAGGTCGCCGTGCCGGGTGGTGGAGCGTACGGCGGCCATGGCGACGGCCGCGGTCAGGAGCAGGACGACGGCGAGTGTGATCCCTCGTGTCCGGGTCCACACCTGGCGGCCGGTGGGTGCGGCGGATGTGGTCGCCGGGGCGGCCTCGGTGGTCACTCGGTGGCCCCCTGGCGGGTGTTCTCGGCCTTGGCGGTGGCGCTGGCGGGGCTGCTGGCGAGGGTCGGTCTGGTGTGTTGCAGGTCGCGGTCGAGTTCGGCGAGGCGGTGGTACGACGGCTCGCCGGCCGTGCGCCCGCCGTATGTGATGTCGTCGAACTCACGGGCGGCGGCGCGCAGTCGGTCCGTGTGCGCGGGCAGGACGCGTCCGGCCTCGGCGGCTGCTTCGTCGGCGGTGCGGCCGGGGCGTGCGTCGAGCAGGGCCCGTTCCTCCAGGGAGCGGACCAGGGCCCGCATGCGTTCCTGGACGGCCTGGTTCCAGTGGCCCTGGGCCGCGTGGGCCTCGCTGGCGGCGCGGTGCTCGGCGGCGCTGCGGGGGCGCTCGTCGAAGAGGACGGTGGCCGAGGCGGGCCCGCGGTGGGGGGTGCCCAGGCGCCACCACAGGGCGGCCAGGACGGCGACGACGAACAGGATGACGACGACCAGGCCGACCGTGCCGCCGGGGGTTGCCGAGGCAGCCGAGCCGAGGGCCCGGTCGAGCCAGTCCCAGAACGCGTTCAGGGCGCGCTGGAGCAGGCTGGGGTCGTTCTCGTGGTACATCCCCTTGGACAGCTCGCGCCGGGCCGCCTCGCGCGCGGGATCACGCCCGATGGTCACCGGTGGCTCGTCTCCCGAGCCACCGGCCGCCAGCACGACCCGGTCCGTCGCGCGCAGCAGCCGGCCCGCGACCGCGGTGGCGGTGCCCGGTGGGGGCGCCGCCGTGAGAACTCCCCCCGTGAGGCTCACCGCATCAGCTCCCGGGGACGGGGCCGGGGACGCCGGTGCCGTAGCCCTGGACGCCTGCGGCGCGGGCCAGTTCGAGGTCGAGGGCCTCGCGGCGGATGCGCTGGTCGATGTAGAGGAGCACGGTGACGCCGGCGCTGATCGGAAGGGTGAGCGTGGTGCCGATCAGGGAGCCGATGCCCCGGATGATCAGGAACGCCCAGCCGACGTGCCCGCCGTTGGTGCCGAGGAAGTTGTCCATGCCGTCACCGCTGACGGCGGCGCCGATGACGGCGAAGGGGATGGTGACGATCGCCGAGACGATGTTGGCGATGAGCCAGGCGAGCAGTTGGATGCCGAAGACGCGCCACCAGGAGCCGCGCACCAGCTTCGCGGAGCGGCTCATGGCCTTGGTGACGCTCTGGCGTTCCAGCATCAGGGCCGGAGCGGCCAGGTAGTAGCGGATGGCCAGCCATACCGCGACGACGACGCCTCCGAGGATGCCCAGGGCGAACAGGGCGGCCCCGCCGGCGTCGCTGCCGCCGCTCAGCAGGACCAGGAAGCCGGGCAGTGCGCCGACGACGATCACTCCGATGGTGATCAGGCCGAGCAGGACGAGCAGTCCGGCCAGCCTCGGGATCTGCGGACGAGCCTCGCGCCAGGCCTCGCCGGTGCTGACCGGTCTGCCGAGCACGGCGCGGCTGGTGATGGTCGTGAGCAGGGCGGTGGCGACGATGACGGCGGCCGCGGAGATCACCGTGACGATGCCGGTTCCGATCATGGAGTCGCGCAGGGAGCGGTAGGCGTCGTCGAGGGTGGCGGTCCGGCTGTCGAGCGACGTGCGGGCGAGGGCGTCGTTGACGAAGAAGCCCTGGACGAGGACCAGGCAGGTGTCCGTGACGACGGCGACGGCCAGCGCGATGCCGAGGACCGTGCGCCAGTAGGTGCGCATGGTGGAGACGGCACCGTCGAGGATCTCGCCGACGCCCAGTGGGCGCAGCGGGATGACGCCGGGCTTGGCCGCCGGCGGGGGGCCTCCCCAGCCGCCGCCCCAGGCGGGGTGGCCGCCGGGGTTGCCGTAACCGCCGTGGCCGGGGGGCGGGCCGCCGTAGCCGCCGCCGGGGACACCGTAGCCGCCGGGGCCGGGGCCGGGGCCGCCGGGCTGCCGGCCGCCCCAGCCCGGGCCGGGCGGCGGGGGCGGCGGTGCCTGGTTCGGGCTGGGGGCACCGGTGGGCGCGGACCACTGGCCGGCCGGCGGCTGCGCCTTGGACCACTGCGAGCCTGGGCCCTGCGCGTCCGTGCCCGGCTGCGGCGCGGGTTCGGTGGGGCCGGGGCGGTCTGCGGGCTCGGCGGGGCCGGACGCACCGGGTTCCCGCCCCTCGGACGACGGGGCGGATCCGGGCGAGGCCCAGCCCGGAGTGTCAGTCATCGAAGCTCCTTCTCGGTGCCCGTCCGCGGTCGCGGCGGCAGGTTGGCAGCCATCGTGCCATGGGCCGGTCACCGGGGGACCGGCCACGGTGGGGGCTGGACTCCTTCAATTGTCCGCCGGATCCGGGGCAGACTGACGGCATGGTTGATCAGCAGGCGCGAACCGGCGGGGACAAGCGGCCGACCGAGATACCGGCGATCCGATGGGAGGAGCCACCAGAAGGTCCCGTATTGGTCCTTCTTGATCAGACGAGGCTTCCGGCCGAAGAGGTCGAGTTGGTGTGCACGGACGCGGCGGCGCTGGTGGAGGCGATCCGTTCGCTCGCCGTGCGCGGGGCGCCGCTGCTCGGGATCGCGGGGGCGTACGGCGTCGCGCTCGCCGCCGCGCGGGGCTTCGACGTGGCCGAGGCCGCGCGGGCGCTGGAAGAGGCCAGGCCCACCGCGGTGAACCTGTCCGTAGGGGTGCGCCGGGCGCAGGCGGCGCACCAGGCGGCGCTGGCCCGGACCGGCGATCCCACCGCGGCCGCCGTGGCGGCGCTGGCCGCGGCGCGGGCACTGCACCAGGAGGATGCGGAGGCCAGTGCCCGGATGGCGGCCCATGGTCTGGCGCTGCTGGACGAGCTGCTGTCCGGGGGCGGGCACCGGATCCTGACCCACTGCAACACCGGGTCGCTGGTGTCGGGTGGGGAGGGCACGGCCTTCGCGGTGGCCCTCGCCGCGCACCGGGCGGGCCGGCTGCGGCGGCTGTGGGTGGACGAGACGCGTCCGCTGCTGCAAGGCGCTCGCCTGACGGCGTACGAAGCGGCCCGCAGCGGTATGGCGTACACCCTGCTCACGGACAACGCGGCGGGTTCCCTGTTCGCGGCGGGCGAGGTGGACGCGGTGCTGATCGGAGCGGACCGGATCGCGGCCGACGGTTCGGTGGCGAACAAGGTGGGGAGCTATCCGCTCGCCGTGCTCGCCCGGTACCACCATGTGCCGTTCATCGTGGTGGCGCCGCTGACGACGGTCGACCCGGACACTCCCGACGGGGCGTCCATCGAGGTCGAGCAGCGTCCCGGCTTCGAGGTGACCGAGGTCGCGGCGCCCCAGGCGGCGGGAGCGGGGGGCGGGATTCCGGTGGCACCGCTGGGGACGCAGGCGTACAACCCGGCGTTCGACGTCACCCCGCCCGAACTGGTGACAGCGATCGTCACCGAGGAGGGAGTGGTCTCGCCCGTGACGGCCGAGGCGCTTGCGGAACTGTGCGCCCGGCCGCCGGCTGGTGCTCCGCCGGCGTCGGCCTGACATCGGTGAGCGGCATCCTCGTCGATGGACAGGGGCAGACAGTGACGGCCCCGTACGACTATCGTCACCGGCCAGTGACCTCCCTCACCAGGGCGCCTGTCGCTGTTATGAGAATGGGATGATGTCGTTTATGAAGGGACGAGTCCTTGTCGTCGACGACGACACCGCACTGGCCGAGATGCTCGGCATCGTGCTGCGTGGTGAAGGTTTTGAGCCGTCTTTCGTAGCCGACGGCGACAAGGCGCTGGCCGCTTTCCGTGAGACGAAGCCCGATCTGGTGCTGCTCGACCTGATGCTGCCCGGTCGGGACGGCATCGAGGTGTGCCGGCTGATCCGGGCGGAGTCCGGCGTGCCGATCGTGATGCTCACGGCCAAGAGCGACACCGTCGATGTCGTCGTGGGCCTGGAGTCGGGCGCCGACGACTACATCGTCAAGCCGTTCAAGCCGAAGGAGCTGGTGGCCCGGATCCGGGCGCGGCTGCGCAGGTCGGAGGAGCCGGCGCCGGAGCAGCTCACCATCGGTGACCTGGTCATCGATGTCGCCGGGCACTCGGTGAAGCGGGACGGGCAGTCGATAGCGCTGACCCCGCTGGAGTTCGACCTGCTGGTCGCGCTCGCGCGCAAGCCCTGGCAGGTGTTCACCCGTGAGGTGCTGCTGGAGCAGGTGTGGGGCTATCGGCACGCGGCGGACACGCGGCTCGTCAACGTGCACGTCCAGCGGCTGCGCTCCAAGGTCGAGAAGGACCCGGAGCGGCCGGAGATCGTGGTGACCGTCCGTGGTGTCGGTTACAAGGCCGGACCGAGCTGACATGTCCGGGGACAGCGCCGCTTCGGCTCCCGGCGGTTCTGGGACACGTCCGGGGCGGCCTGTCGGCCGGACGGCGGCGGGTGCGCGCTGGCGGGCGATGTTCGACGGCGGGCTGCTAGAGGGCGGAGTCCAGGGCAGCCCGGTACTTCGCCTGTTCCTGCGCTGGGTGCGCCGTCCGCTGCTACCGGTGATGCGGCTGTGGCGGCGCAACATCCAGCTCAGGGTCGTCGCCACCACCCTGCTGATGTCGCTCGGTGTCGTTCTGCTGCTGGGCTTCGTCGTGATCGGGCAGGTGCGCAACGGCCTGCTCGACGCGAAGGTCAAGGCGTCGCAGAGCCAGGCCACGGGCGGGTTCGCGGTGGCCAAGCAGAAGGCCGACGAGGCGGTCGGCGGGACCGGTACGGGAGCCGGGGCCGGTACCGATGACGGCACGGCGACCGGGGACGGGCGACAGTCGCAGAACGTCATCCAGTGGATGAGCGACCTGGTGGAGTCGCTGTCCAGCGGTGGCGCGGGCGCCTTCGACGTGGTGACGCTGCCCGTGGGCGACGACAGCGGCGGCGGACGCAGCCCCCGCGGCTCCGGGAACGTCAACCCGACCTCCAGCGTGCCCGCCGCCCTGCGCGAGCGGGTCAACAGCGGTACGTCGGCCGTCCAGAGCAACACGCGGATCGTCTATTACGGCGGCAAGGACTCGCAGCCGGGGCTCGTCATCGGCAAGCAGGTCAACGACCCCAACGGCCGCCCGTACGAGCTGTACTACCTCTTCCCGCTCACGCAGGAGGAGAAGTCCCTGAGCCTGGTCAAGGGCACGCTCGCCACCGCGGGGCTGTTCGTCGTCGTGCTGCTCGGCGCCATCGCCTGGCTGGTGGTGCGGCAGGTCGTCACACCGGTGCGGATGGCCGCCGGGATCGCGGAGCGGTTGTCGGCCGGGCGGCTGCAGGAGCGGATGAAGGTCACCGGTGAGGACGACATCGCGCGCCTGGGCGAGGCCTTCAACAAGATGGCGCAGAACCTGCAGGGCAAGATCCAGCAGCTGGAGGACCTGTCGCGGATGCAGCGGCGGTTCGTCTCCGACGTCTCGCACGAGCTGCGCACGCCGCTGACCACCGTCCGGATGGCCGCGGACGTCATCTACGAGGCGCGTGAGGACTTCGACCCGGTCACCGCGCGGTCGGCCGAGCTGCTCGCCGACCAGCTGGACCGGTTCGAGTCGCTGCTCGCCGACCTGCTGGAGATCAGCCGTTTCGACGCCGGGGCGGCGGCGCTGGAGGCCGAGCCGATCGACCTCAGGGAGGTCGTCCGGAGGGTCGTGAGCGGTGCGGAGCCGCTCGCCGAGCGCAAGGGCACGCACATACGGGTGCTCGGTGACCAGCAGCCCGTGGTCGCCGAGGCGGACGCCCGGCGAGTGGAGCGGATCCTGCGCAACCTCGTCGTCAACGCCGTCGAGCACGGCGAGGGCAAGGACGTCGTGGTCAAGCTGGCCGCCGCGGGCGGGGCCGTGGCCATCGCGGTGCGCGACTACGGCGTGGGACTGAAGCCCGGTGAGGCGACCCGGGTCTTCAGCCGCTTCTGGCGGGCCGACCCGGCACGCGCGCGTACCACCGGCGGTACCGGCCTCGGGCTGTCGATCGCCCTGGAGGACGCGCGGCTGCACGGCGGCTGGCTGCAGGCATGGGGCGAGCCGGGCGGCGGCTCCCAGTTCCGGCTGACGCTGCCGAGGACGGCGGACGAGCCGCTGCGGGGCTCGCCGATACCGCTGGAGCCCAAGGACTCCCGCCGCAACCGCGGCCTCGACGACGCCGGCCTGCCCAGGGCGGGCGAGGAGAAGCGGGCGACCGTTCCGGTGCAGCAGAACGGCGTCCAGGCGCCCGCGCTGCCGCCGCGGTCGGAGATCACGCCGCGGCTGGCCACTGCGACGCCGGCCGCCGACCCGACCGCCCTGCCGGGCAACGGCAACGGCGCGCGCGTCGTGCCCCGGCCCACCGCCGGCGTACGGCGTCCGGCCGACGGGCCCGGCGCGCGTCCGGCGCGCGGCGCGAGCGCGGACCGGGCGGACGCGGCCACGCCGGAGGACTCGACCGAGCCAGGGGAGGCATTTCGTGGCCGCTGACCGCGAGGGGGGCGCACGGCGGCGGTCGTGGCGCGCGGTGGCGTACGCCGCCTTGGGTGTCGTACTGCTGGCCGGTTGCGCCTCGATGCCCGACAGCGGGGACCTGCGGGACGTGGAGTCCACGCCGCGACAGGACACCGGGGTCCGGGTGTTCGCCATGCCGCCGGCCGACGGCGCCGGTCCGGGCGAGATCATGCAGGGCTTCCTGGAGGCGCTGACCAGCGACGACCCGGGGTACGACACGGCTCGTAAGTACCTGACGGACGAAGCGGCCCGCGCCTGGCGGCCCGAGCAGTCGACCACTGTCCTCGCGAACGGGCCGACCATCGAGACGGACTGCCGTCCGGGCGGCCGGGAGGAGACCAACAGCGTCACGTGCGTGCTGGCCGGCAGCCAGGTCGCCACGGTCGACGCGCAGCAGGCCTACCAGCCCGCCGACGGCACCTACCGCAAGAAGCTGCACCTCACGAAGGACCCGAAGAACGGGCAGTGGCGCATCGACGGGCTGCCCAACGGGGTCGTGATGGGCAAGTCGGACTTCCAGCGGAACTACACGTCCGTCGACAAGTACTACTTCGCCTCCAACGCGTCCGTCGGGGAGAGCGGCCAGCCGGTGGCGGTAGCCGACCCGGTGTTCGTGCGCAGCAAGGTCGACCCGATGACCCAGCTGGTCCGCTCGCTGCTGAAAGGACCCACCACCTGGCTCCGACCGGTGGTCAGGTCGAGCTTCCCGACCGGTACGGGGTTGCAGAAGGGCGTGTCGGGGCTGGCACCGGACGACCAGAACAAGCTGACGGTGCCGCTGAACCTCAAGCCGTCCCGGGTGGCGCCGAGCAAGTGCACCGAGATGGCGACGCAGATGCTGTTCACGTTGCGGAACCTGGCGCCGACGCTGGACTCCGTCGAACTGCGGGGGACGGGCGGCGACCGGCTGTGCGAGCTGACCGGGGAGCGCGCCGAGTCCGCCGCCTGGCACGGGTCGTACAAGCGGCCCGATTACCTGTACTTCCTCGACGGCAAGCACCGGATGGTACGGATGCAGGCCGGGAGCACCGGGACGGCGTCCGCGCCGGTGCCGGGCCCGCTGGGCGAAAGCGGCAGGGGGCTGCAGTCGGTGGCGGTGTCGCGGGACGAGCACACCGCGGCCGGGGTCGCCGACGAGGGCAGGACGCTGTACGTGACGTCGCTCGCGTCGGACGGATCGCTCGGCGATCCGCTGGTGACCAGCGCCGGTACGACCCCCGACCACCGGCTCGCCACTCCGAGCTGGGACGCCCGCGGCGACCTGTGGGTGGCCGACCGTGACCCGCACCGGCCGCGCCTGTTCGTCCTGGAACAGGGCGCCGACAAACCGGAGCCGGTCGCCGTCCCGGACCTGTCCGGCCGGATCGAGGACGCGCGGGTGGCCGCCGACGGGGCGCGGATCGCGCTGGTCGTGGAGAAGGACGGCAAGCAGTCCCTCTTCATCGGGCGGATCCAGCGCGACGACGGAACCGGGCAGGGCATCTCGGTGGACGGGCTGCGGTCGGCGGCACCGGACCTGGAGCAGGTCAGCGCCATCTCCTGGGCCGGGGACAGCAGGCTGCTGGTCGTGGGGCAGGAGCAGGGGGGCGTGCAGCAGATGCGGTACGTCCAGGTCGACGGCTCCACCCTCGACGGCCCGGCGCCGGGCGCGCTCACCAGCGTGAAGGCGATCGCCGCGTCCGAGGACGAGCGGGTGCCGCTGGTGGCCTACTCGGAGGACGGGATCGTACGGCTGCCGTCCGGGGCGCAGTGGCAGAAGGTCGACAAGGACGGGTCGGCGCCGGTCTACCCGGGCTGAGCACGGGACGGCTGAGACGCTCTGGCCGTGCTGAGCGCGGGACCGCTGTGAGCAGGACGGCCCTCCCGTAGTCGCGCGCCGAGTTGTCCACAGGCCGTTGTCCACAGGGGTGGCCGGCCCGCGGCCGCGTTGGCACAGTGGTGGTCATGCGGGGGTGGTGGCAGGACCTCACCGACCTGGTGCTGCCGGCCGACTGCGCGGGCTGCGGTGCACCTCGTACGGCGCTCTGCCCGCGGTGCCGGGTCGCGCTGCACGGGAGCGCGGCGTGGCGGGTGCGGCCGGTGCCGGAGCCGGCCGGGCTGCCGGTGGTGCACGCGGTGGCTCCCTACGCATCGGAGGTGCGCGCGCTGCTGCTCGCGCACAAGGAACGGGGCGCGCTGACGCTCACGGGAGCGCTGGGCACGGCGCTGGCAGGGGCCGTGCGGGCGGGCCTGGGCGCGGACGACGGAGCCGGTGTCCGGCCGGGCGGCGGTGCTCATGCCGGCGTGGACCGCGGTGCCCCCGTCGGTGCCGGGCCGGCCGGGTGGCCGGGACGCGGGCCCGTGCTGCTGGTTCCCGTGCCCTCCGCCCGGTGGGCCGTGCGGGCGCGTGGGCATGATCCGGTGCGGCGGATGGCGCTCGCGGCGGCCGGGGAGCTGCGGCGCACCGGGACGCCGGCCCGGGTGGCGGCCGTGCTGCGCCAACGGCGGGCCGTGGCCGACCAGGCGGGGCTGGACGCGCGGCGGCGTCTGGAGAACCTCGCCGGGGCACTGGAGGTGAGAGCGGGAGGCGGCCGGCTGCTCGGTGCGGGTTCCGTCGTGCTCGTCGATGACCTGATGACGACGGGGGCCAGTCTCGCGGAGGCGGCGCGGGCCCTGCGGGAAGCGGCCGTGTCCCGTCGCGAGGACAGGTCGGCCGTGTACGAGGCCGCAACTCGGGAAGGTAGGGAGGAACGATGGATCGGTGCGCCGCCGGGCAGAAGGGAGTCGGTGCATAGTGCACCGGAAAATGCGGTGCCGAACGCCCCGCGGTGGATCCTCCATGCCGCCGTGATCGCGGCTCCTCACGATTCTTTCGAAATGAACAGGAACTGATCGTCAACTTGCATCGTTCCAGCTAGTGACAGGGGTAATTCACCTGAATGGAGGTACGTCGCAGTAGAGGGTGACGGCATCCGTCCGGGCGAGATATGTTCGGGTGTGAGGAAAGGCGCAGGCCACACCTCTCATATCCGAATGCCGTGCTGCGGGTTTTACGCAATCACCCGCATCGGTGGGGTGGAGATCTCGCCCATGGGGGAGGAGGAGGTGGAAGTCACCGAGTCCGAGGTCCGGTGATCACCGGACCTGGTGCGAAAGGGAGATGCTCCGCCGATGCAGCGGAGCGATCCGGGAACGGAGTTCTGCGTGGACATCGTCGTCAAGGGCCGCAAGACCGAGGTGCCCGAGCGGTTCCGCAAGCACGTGGCCGAGAAGCTGAAGCTGGAGAAGATCCAGAGGCTCGATGCCAAGGTGATCAGCCTCGACGTCGAGGTGTCCAAGGAGCCGAACCCCCGACAGGCCGACCGCTGTGACCGAGTGGAGATCACGCTCCGCTCCCGCGGTCCGGTGATCCGGGCGGAGGCAGCGGCCAGCGATCCGTACGCGGCGCTCGACCTGGCGGCGGAGAAGCTGGATGCGCGGCTGCGCAAGCAGCACGACAAGCGGTTCTCGCGCCGCGGCGCACGCCGGATCTCGGCGGCAGAGGTCCCCGACCACGTGCCCGGCGCGGCGACACTGAACGGCAGCGGCCTCCCCGTCCAGGAGGAGGAGACGGACGGAGTGCCGACCAAGAAGATCGGCTCGCTGGAGGTCAAGGGCGAGGGCCCCCTCGTCGTCCGCGAGAAGACCCACGTCGCCTCCCCGATGACGCTCGACCAGGCCCTCTACGAGATGGAACTGGTCGGCCACGACTTCTACCTGTTCGTCGACTCCGAGACGAAGGAACCCAGCGTCGTCTACCGGCGACACGCCTACGACTACGGCGTGATCCACCTCAGCACCGACCCGATGATCGCCGAGGCGCAGACGCAGCCCCCCGCGGCGGGTGGCACGCTGGGCGGCTGATCCCCCGGCTGAAGCTGTGCGGGTGCCCCTGGAGCGCGTGTGCGCCCCCAGGGGCACCGGTGTGCGACCACTTCGCGCCCCGCACGTCACCTCGGTGCCGCCCGGGCATGAAATCATGGCCGCACCGGCCCAACCGGTGGGCCGCTGCCTTGGGTTGGCGATGGCACAGGATCACAGGCCACAGCCTTCAGGGGGAGGAACGATGGCGGACACCTTCGGACCGATGCGGGACGGGGACGCCGACGACGATGTCATCGGCAGGGACCCGGACGCGGGCTCGTCACGCGAGCCGATCAGAGTCCTGGTCGTGGACGACCACGCCCTCTTCCGGCGCGGCCTGGAGATCGTGCTCGCGGCCGAGGAGGACATCCAGGTCGTCGGTGAGGCGGGCGACGGGGCGGAGGCCGTCGACAAGGCCGCCGACCTGCTGCCCGACATCGTGCTGATGGACGTCCGCATGCCCAAGCGCGGCGGCATCGAGGCCTGCACCTCCATCAAGGAGGTCGCCCCCAGCGCGAAGATCATCATGCTGACGATCAGCGACGAGGAGGCCGACCTCTACGACGCGATCAAGGCGGGCGCGACCGGATACCTCCTCAAGGAGATCTCGACCGACGAGGTGGCCACCGCCATTCGCGCGGTGGCCGACGGACAGTCGCAGATCAGCCCGTCGATGGCGTCGAAACTCCTCACCGAGTTCAAGTCGATGATCCAGCGCACCGACGAGCGCCGGCTGGTGCCCGCGCCCCGGCTGACCGACCGAGAGCTGGAGGTCCTCAAGCTCGTCGCGACGGGCATGAACAACCGGGACATCGCCAAGGAGCTGTTCATCTCCGAGAACACCGTGAAGAACCACGTCCGCAACATCCTGGAGAAGCTGCAACTGCACTCCCGGATGGAGGCCGTGGTCTACGCGATGCGGGAGAAGATCCTGGAGATCCGCTAGCGCCTCATCCGAGCAGCCCCGCGAGTTCCCTGCTCAGGGGCTCACGCAGCTCGGGCGCGTCCACGCGCTCCACACGGACGTCGGTGCAGTTCACCCATGTCGCCGCCTCGACCAGGGCCTGGGCGACCGCCGGGACCGCCTTCGGACCGTCCAGGGTGACCTGCTTGGCCACCAGCGTGCGGCCCTCCCGGGCCGGGTCGACACGCCCGACCAGCCGGCCGCCCGCGAGCACCGGCATCGCGAAGTAGCCGTGGACCCGCTTGGGCCGGGGGACGTACGCCTCCAGCCGGTGGGTGAAGCCGAAGATCCGCTCCGTGCGCGCCCGCTCCCAGACCAGCGAGTCGAACGGCGACAACAGGGTGGTGCGGTGCCGGCCGCGCGGTGGCGTCGCCAGGGCCGCCGGGTCCGCCCAGGCCGGCCTGCCCCAGCCCTCGACCTCGACCGGCACCAGACCCGAGTCCGCGATCACCGCGTCGACCTGCTCGGCCTTGAGACGGTGATAGTCCGCGATGTCCGCGCGCGTGCCGACCCCGAGCGACTCGCCCGCCAGCCGGACCAGACGGCGCAGGCACTCGGAGTCGTCCAGCTCGTCGTGCAGCAGCGAGACCGGCACCGCGCGCTCGGCCAGGTCGTACACCCGCTTCCAGCCGCGCCGCTCCACGCACACCACCTCGCCGTACATCAGCGCGCGCTCCACGGCGACCTTCGTGCCCGACCAGTCCCACCAGTCGTTCGTCTTCTTCGCGCCGCCCAGTTCGGTGGCGGTCAGCGGGCCCTCCGTGCGGAGCTGCTTGATGACCTGGTCGTAGGCGCCGTCGGGGAGTTCGTGGTGCCAGTGCGGGCGGTCGCGGTAGGCGCGGCGGCGGAAGGCGAAGTACGGCCACTCCTCGATGGGGAGGATGCAGGCCGCGTGCGACCAGTACTCGAAGGCGTGGGCGTCCGTCCAGTAGGCGGCCTCCACGGCCTTGCGGCCGACCGCGCCCAGCCGGGCGTAGGGCACGAGTTCATGGGAGCGGGCGAGCACCGAGATCGTGTCGAGCTGGACCGCGCCGAGGTGGCGCAGCACCCCGCGGACGCCCGCGCGCCGGTCGGGCGCGCCGAGCAGGCCCTGGGCCCGCAGAGCGATCCGGCGGGCGTCGTCCGCGGTGAGAGTGGTGGTCGGGCGCGGAAGGGTCGTCATGCCTCGGACGATAGAGGGTGCCACTGACAGCCCGCGACGAGCTGTCCATTCCTCGGGAACGGCGAATCGGGAACGGCGAACAGGGTCAGGAACGCGCGGGCAGGTACGGGGCCGTGGAGGGCAGGCCCAGGTCGGAGGGGAGCAGGGAGCCGACCCAGCAGTCGCGGCGCACACCCTTGTTGTTGAGGCCGGAGCGCAGGGTGCCCTCGATGGTGAAGCCCGCGTGTTCGGCTACCGCGCGGGAGGCGTGGTTGCCGACCTCGGCCCGCCATTCGACACGGTCGACGCCGACCTCGGTGAAGATCCACCGGCAGGCGGTGAGCGTGGCCTCCACGACGTATCCGTTGCCGCGGTGTTCCTTGGCCGCCCAGAAGCCGACCTCGGCCGTGCCCGGGGAGCGCATCGTCAGGGCGAGCATGGCGACCAGCTCGCCGCCCCTGAGGAAGACGCCGAAGGTGAACGTCGAGCCCTGGGACCAGCCGTCCGGGACGATCTGCTCCGTGAAGCCGATCGCGTGCTCCGGGAGGTAGGGGGAGGGGACCAGTGTCCAGCGCTGGATGTCGGGGTCCTGCGCTGCCGCGTACACCGCGTCGGTGTCGGCGGGGCCGACCGGGCGCAGCAGCAGACGGTCCGTGGTGAGCGTGACGTGTTCCATCGCCCGATTCTGCTCGGGACGTCCTGTCCCGGCCATGGATTTTCGCGATCTGTGAGCGGGTGATCACGTTTCGCGTAATTCCTCGCGCCGACGCGGCACCATCCGGTCGCCCCGTCCGTTGTCCTGGGTGACGCAGCCGTCGGGCCGCCAGGCCTCCCGGCGCAGCCGGGTCCTCGCATACGATGGCCGTTGCTCAGTACGTCAGAAGGAAAACCGACCGTCCCAGGCCCGACCGGCAAGGAGACCAGCCCCCGTGTCCGTCCTCTCGAAGATCATGCGTGCAGGCGAAGGCAAGATCCTGCGCAAGCTGCACCGCATCGCGGACCAGGTCAACTCCATCGAAGAGGACTTCGTCGACCTCTCCGACGCCGAGCTGCGAGCCCTCACCGCGGAGTACCAGCAGCGCTACGCCGACGGTGAGAGCCTGGACGACCTCCTCCCCGAGGCGTTCGCCACGGTGCGCGAGGCCGCCAAGCGCGTCCTCGGCCAGCGCCACTACGACGTGCAGCTGATGGGCGGCGCCGCGCTCCACCTCGGCTATGTGGCCGAGATGAAGACCGGTGAGGGCAAGACGCTCGTCGGCACGCTGCCCGCGTATCTGAACGCCCTGTCCGGGGACGGCGTCCACCTCATCACGGTCAACGACTACCTGGCCGAGCGCGACTCCGAGATGATGGGCCGCGTCCACAAGTTCCTGGGCCTGAGCGTCGGCTGCATCCTCGCCAACATGACGCCGGCCCAGCGCCGCGAGCAGTACGCGTGCGACATCACCTACGGCACGAACAACGAGTTCGGCTTCGACTACCTGCGCGACAACATGGCGTGGTCGAAGGACGAGCTGGTGCAGCGCGGCCACAACTTCGCCATCGTCGACGAGGTCGACTCCATCCTCATCGACGAGGCCCGTACGCCGCTGATCATCTCCGGCCCGGCCGACCAGGCCACCAAGTGGTACGGCGACTTCGCCAAGCTGGTCACGCGCCTCAAGCGCGGCGAGGCCGGCAACCCGCTCAAGGGCGTCGAGGAGACCGGCGACTACGACGTCGACGAGAAGAAGCGCACGGTCGCCATCCACGAGTCCGGTGTCAGCAAGGTCGAGGACTGGCTGGGCATCGACAACCTGTACGAGTCGGTGAACACCCCGCTCGTGGGCTACCTGAACAACGCCATCAAGGCCAAGGAACTCTTCAAGAAGGACAAGGACTACGTCGTCATCGACGGCGAAGTCATGATCGTCGACGAGCACACCGGCCGTATCCTCGCCGGCCGCCGCTACAACGAGGGCATGCACCAGGCGATCGAGGCGAAGGAAGGGGTGGACATCAAGGACGAGAACCAGACGCTCGCCACGATCACCCTGCAGAACTTCTTCCGCCTCTACAAGAAGCTCTCCGGCATGACCGGTACGGCGATGACCGAGGCCGCCGAGTTCCACCAGATCTACAAGCTCGGCGTGGTCCCGATCCCGACCAACAAGCCGATGATCCGCAAGGACCAGTCGGACCTGATCTACCGCACCGAGGTCGCCAAGTTCGAGGCGGTCGTCGACGACATCGCCGAGAAGCACGAGAAGGGCCAGCCGATCCTCGTCGGCACGACCTCCGTCGAGAAGTCGGAGTACCTCTCGCAGCAGCTCAGCAAGCGCGGCATCCAGCACGAGGTGCTGAACGCCAAGCACCACGAGCGCGAGGCGCAGATCGTCGCCCAGGCCGGCCGCAAGGGCGCCGTGACGGTGGCCACCAACATGGCCGGCCGTGGTACGGACATCAAGCTCGGCGGCAACCCCGAGGACCTCGCCGAGGCGGAGCTGCGCCAGCGCGGCCTCGACCCCGAGGAGCACATCGAGGAGTGGGCCGCCGCCCTGCCGTCCGCCCTGGAGAAGGCCGAGCAGGCCGTCAAGGCGGAGAAGGAGGAGGTCGAGGAGCTCGGCGGCCTCTACGTCCTCGGCACCGAGCGGCACGAGTCGCGGCGCATCGACAACCAGCTGCGCGGCCGTTCCGGCCGTCAGGGCGACCCGGGCGAGTCCCGCTTCTACCTGTCGCTGGGCGACGACCTGATGCGCCTGTTCAAGGCCCAGATGGTCGAGCGCGTGATGTCGATGGCCAACGTGCCGGACGACGTGCCGATCGAGAACAAGATGGTCACGCGCGCCATCGCGTCCGCGCAGGGCCAGGTCGAGACGCAGAACTTCGAGACCCGTAAGAACGTCCTGAAGTACGACGAGGTCCTCAACCGGCAGCGCGAGGTCATCTACGGCGAGCGCCGGCGGGTCCTGGAGGGCGAGGACCTGCAGGAGCAGGTCCGGCACTTCATGGACGACACCATCGAGGCGTACGTCCGTGCGGAGACCTCCGAGGGCTTCCCCGAGGACTGGGACCTGGACCGGCTGTGGGGTGCCTTCCGGCAGCTCTACCCGGTGAAGGTCACCATCGAGGAGCTGGAGGAGGCGGCCGGCGACCGGGCCGGTCTCACCGCCGAGTTCATCGAGGAGTCCATCAAGGAGGACATCTACCAGCAGTACGAGGCCCGCGAGGCGCAGCTCGGCTCCGAGATCATGCGTGAGCTGGAGCGCCGGGTCGTGCTGTCGGTCCTGGACCGCAAGTGGCGCGAGCACCTCTACGAGATGGACTACCTCCAGGAGGGCATCGGCCTGCGCGCGATGGCGCAGAAGGACCCGCTGGTCGAGTACCAGCGCGAGGGCTTCGACATGTTCACCGCGATGATGGACGGCATCAAGGAGGAGTCCGTCGGCTACCTGTTCAACCTGGAGGTCCAGGTCGAGCAGCAGGTCGAGGAGGTCCCGGTCGAGGAGGCCCAGCCGGTGGGCGAGGGCGTCCAGGACACGGTTCCGGCGCAGGCGGGCGCGCGTCCCGAGATCCGCGCGAAGGGGCTGGACGTTCCCCAGCGCCGGGATCTGCACTTCTCGGCGCCGACGGTGGACGGTGAGGGCGGCATCGTCGAGCGTGACCTGGAGGAGGACGAGCCGGTGCGATCCGAGTCGGACGGTCTCACGCGGGCCGAGCGGCGCCGGCAGGCCAAGGGCGGGCGGCGTCGCAAGAAGTAACGGTCGCCCGCGGCACTCCAGCGGTTGAGCGGGGCCGGGTTCCTTCACTGGGACCCGGCCCCGTCGTGATGCCGCCGTGCGGTGCCCTGCGCCGCGGCCGGTCGGGGGGCGGGTTCGCCCGCCGGGCGACGGCTGCCGCGGTTCCACCGGGGGCGCGGGGGACCGCGCGATCGGCCATGGTTCCCCTGGGGGCGCGGGGGGCCGCGCGACCGGCCACGGCGCGCCCGCACCTCGACGACTGTCCGCCCTCGACGACTGTCCGCAGCCCTACGTCCTGCCCGTTTCCACCGCCGTGCAGCGCCAGCGGAGGTCCTTGCCCAGTTCCAGCCGGAAGGCCATGGCGCGCAGCTGGTCCCCGGCGGCGATCCGGGCGAAGACCTCCAGGGCGCCCTGGCTGGGGACGTAGTAGCCGATGTCCTGGACGATCGGCCGGGGGCCGAGGGTGCGCAGGGGGCTGTGTTCGGCCAGGCGGGCCAAGTCGTCGTAGGCGCGGCCCGCGGTGTGCCGCAGCATCCAGTGGACGGGCCGCTGACCGCTCAGGACGGCCAGCAGGCGCTCGGCGAAGAGGTCGGTGGGCCGGGGCTGCCGTGCGGCCGTTACGGGCTGCGTACGGGCTGCCTCCGGCCGTGTGGCCGTCGGACGGCTGGGCGTGCGGGGCGGGGCGCCGCCGGGGCGGCGGGAGTCGCGGCGGGTCGGCGGGCGGTGCCGCGGGCGGGGCTGGGCGGTACGGCTCATGACCTTGTTCATGGGGGCGTCCCCGTTCGCCGGGCCCGGGGGATACCGGGCGGTAACCAGATGGTGGGGATCTTGTATGCGGCCCAGGAGAGGGTGGCAAGGAAGCGCCGGGGTGCGGGAGAGGGCACGGAAGGTTCACCTATCCGAGGGACCGGGGGAGCCCCGCGCCCCAGGGTCAAGCGGCCGAGGAGGGTGAATCGACGGCCTGGAGTGGACGCCTCCACGGGGGCGGGCAGGGGCCCGAAAGGGGACGGCCGCACGTATCCTGAAGGCCCTCCGGGAGACGCGCCAGCCGCCCTCCCCGGGGCCCCAGCGGAGCCTTCGACCAGGAACAGGAAAGAGCGGCCAGCATGCGCGTCTACGTCCCCCTGACCCTCCCCGCCCTCGCCGAGGCGTACAAGACGGGTGAGCTGGGGACCGGCCCCTTCGTCGCGTACGCCGTCACGCCCGCGCTGCGCGAGTGGTACCTGTCCGAGGACATCGAGGAGCTGGAGTACGCCGCGCTCAGCCGGGCCGCGCTGGCCTCGCTGCGGCTGCTCGCGGCGGACCCGGACGCGGTACGGCGCCGGGTCGTGGTCGCCGTGGACGTGCCCGACGGTGCCGCGAGCGTCGACCCGGACCGCGCGCTCGAACCCGCCGCGCTCGGCGAGGTCACCGTGAAGGTCGCGGTGCCGCTCGCGAAGGCGGCCTCCGTGCACGTCGACGCCGAGGACGCGGAGCCGGACGTGGCCGCCGCGGCGGACGCGCTGGAGGCGGCGGACGGCGGGGACGACGACGCGCAGTTCGTCGTGGACGGGGCGGACGACCACGAGCTGCTGTGGTACGCCACGCAGGAGATCCCCAACCTGGTCGGGCTGGGCTGAGCTGCGCCGATCCCGGTGGTGCCCTGATTGTCAGTGGGGGCGGGTACGGTCTTGGACATGGGGACGCAGGGAAGCGCGCACATCGTCTGGGACTGGAACGGGACGCTGTTCCACGACAATGACGCGATCATCGGGGCGACGAACGCGGCCTTCGCGGAGCTGGGGCTGGCGCCGATCACGCTGGAGCAGTACCGGGCGCTGTATTGCGTGCCGGTGCCGAAGTTCTACGAGCGGCTGCTCGGCCGGCTGCCGACCGACGCCGAGTGGGAGCTGATGGACGGGGTCTTCCACCGCTACTACGCCGAGCACCAGGTGCGGTGCCGGCTGACCGAGGGGGCGGAGGACCTGCTCGCGGGGTGGCGTTCGGCGGGGCACAGCCAGTCGTTGCTGAGCATGTACGGACACGAGGACCTGGTGCCGCTGGTGCGGGGCTTCGGGATCGAGGCGCACTTCATACGGGTCGACGGGCGTACGGGGCCGTCCGGTGGCAGCAAGGCCGAGCACATGGTGCGGCACCTGGAGGCGCTGGCGGGGATGGTGGCGCCCGAGCGGACCGTGGTGATCGGGGACGCGGCGGACGACGCGGTCGCCGCCCGGCACGTGGGGGCGCGGGCCGTGCTGTACAGCGGGGGGTCGCACAGCCGGGTGAGTCTGGAGGGGGTCGGGGTGCCGGTGGTGGACACGTTGGCCGAGGCGGTGGCCGAGGCGCGGAGGATAGCGGCGTAGCCCCGCGGGGCGTCGGTGGCCCTGCGCGGGCGCCACGTCAGGTGCTGTGACCGGCCGGGGACGGGCGCACCGGCCGCCGCGGCTCCCCGGGGGCGCGGGGAACCGCACGACCGGGACCGGCCACAGCGGACCTGACGCCGTCGGCGTGCCGCGAGCGTGCCGGTATACCGCGGGCGTGGACCTCACGCCGCCGGCGTACGGCGGACCTGACGCCGTCGACGTACGGGCGGGCACGCGCCTGACGCCGTCGGCGTGCCGCGAACGTGGACCTCATGCCGCCGGCGTACGGCGGGCCGCACTCCGGCGACGTACGGGCGGGCGCGGCCCTGACGCCGTCGGCGTGCCGCGAACGTGGACCTCACGCCGCCGGCGTACGGCGGCACCGGCCTGACTCCGTCGGCGTACCGCGAGCCGGGCGGCGGTGCCGCGCGAGCGTTGCTCAGCTCACCGGGGCCTTGGAGCGGAGCACCTTCAGGAACTCCCGCATCCACGCCGGATGGTCCGGCCAGGCGCGGGATGAGACCAGGGTGCCGTCGACGACCGCCTCGGTGTCCTGGAAGCCCGCGCCGGCCGCTTGCATGTCCGGCTCCAGCGCCGGGTAGGCGGTGACCCGGCGGCCCCGCAGGGAGTCGATCGCGGCGGTGAGCAGCGGGCCGTGGCAGATCTGGGCGACCGGTTTGTCGGCGTCGAAGAAGGCCTTGAGGATCTTGCGCAGTTCGGGATCGTTGCGCAGGTACTCCGGAGCCCGGCCGCCGGGGATGACGAGGGCCGCGTAGTCGCCCGGGTCGACCTCGGAGAAGGCCAGGTCGGCGGGCCAGGTGTAGCCGGGCTTCTCGGTGTAGGTGTCGAAACCGGGTTCGAAGTCGTGCACGACGAAGCGGAGGGTCTTGCGGGTGGGGGCGGCGATGTGGACGTCGTAGCCTTCTTCGCGCAGTCGCTGGTAGGGGTAGAGCACCTCCAGGGACTCCGCCGCGTCGCCGGTGACGATGAGGATCTTGGTGGGCATGTCGGCTCCTCCGGGGAGACTCCGCACAGTGTCCTGGGCACCGTGCCTCCGCCGGGCGCCCCTTGCCAAGAGGGCCCGGCGCTTTTCAGGGTGCGACCCCGGACCCGGGGGCGCGACCGGGTGACCCGGAAGGGAACCAGCCGCCGGATACGCCACCCGCCCCCGCCCCGCCGCTGTGCAGAACGTCAAACTTCACCCCTCGGTTTTGTACACATACGGCTCATGACGGGCCCGGGGTAAGTGGCGATAGCCTTGTGGCGTGATCAGCGCGATATCTCGCGGGGGCGATCCTGCTCCTGCCCTGCGCCCGGGTTGCACGGAACACCTCCGTGACCGGGCCGCGGTCGCTGGTCTTCGCGGGCGGGACGGGGGCGCGGACGCCTCCAGGACGCCGAGGACGGCCCGGGGCACGGCGGTGCCGAGAGCAGCGTCACACTCCACGGACGTGCCGAGAATGGCCGAATTCCCCCCGCTCATCTCACCTCGCGGCATAGCGTCGGACCGGACCGGACACCCCGGGCCGTGGCGTCGAGCCGGAGGGAAAGAGACCGTACTTCCTTCTACGTCACGCAACGGCGCGCGACAGGAGCCAGAGGACAATGCAGACCAAGCTGGACGAAGCCAAGGCCGAGCTGCTCGAACGGGCCGCCCGGGTAGCTGAGAACAGCCCGGTCGGGGGGCACCTACCGACCGGGACGACGAGCGAGGGCACCCCCGGCACCCCGGACAGCGAATCCGTGCTCGCGTTCCTCCAGCGCTACTACCTGCACACCGCCCCGGAAGACCTCGCCGACCGCGACCCGGTCGACGTCTTCGGCGCCGCGGTCTCGCACTACCGTCTCGCCGAGACCCGTCCCCAGGGCACCGCGAACGTCCGGGTGCACACCCCGACGGTGGAGGAGAACGGGTGGACCTGCAGCCACACCGTCGTGGAGGTCGTCACCGACGACATGCCCTTCCTCGTGGACTCGGTCACCAATGAGCTGACCCGGCAGGGGCGCGGCATCCACGTCGTCATCCACCCGCAGTTCGTCGTCCGGCGGGATCTGACCGGCAAGCTGATCGAGGTGCTGCCGGACCGGTCCACCGGGCTCACCGGAGACCTCCCGCACGACACGCACGTCGAGTCCTGGATCCACGTCGAGATCGACCGCGAGACCGACCGCGCGGACCTGAAGCAGATCACCGCCGACCTGCTGCGCGTGCTGTCCGACGTCCGCGAGGCCGTCGAGGACTGGGAGAAGATGCGGGACGCGGCGACCCGCATCGCCGACGGTCTGGAGGGCGAGCCCGTCCCCGCCGACCTGCCCGGGCCGGAGGTCGAGGAGGCCCGCGAGCTGCTGCACTGGCTCGCCGACGACCACTTCACCTTCCTCGGCTACCGCGAGTACCAGCTGCGCGACGACGACACGCTCGCCGCCGTGCCCGGCACCGGTCTCGGCATACTGCGCTCGGACCCGCACCACGCCGAGGACGACCAGCACCCGGTCAGCCCTTCCTTCGAGCGTCTCCCGGCCGACGCCCGGGCCAAGGCGCGCGAGCACAAGCTGCTCGTGCTGACCAAGGCCAACAGCCGGGCCACCGTGCACCGGCCGTCGTACCTGGACTACATCGGCGTCAAGAAGTTCGACGCGGACGGCAACGTCGTCGGTGAGCGGCGCTTCCTGGGTCTGTTCTCCTCCGCCGCGTACACGGAGTCCGTGCGCCGCGTCCCGGTCATCCGTCGCAAGGTGGACGAGGTGCTGCGGCGCGCCGGGTTCTCGCCCAACAGCCATGACGGCCGCGACCTGCTCCAGATCCTGGAGACCTACCCGCGCGACGAGCTGTTCCAGACGCCCGCCGCGGAACTGCAGTCCATCGCCACGAGCGTGCTCTACCTCCAGGAGCGCCGCCGGCTGCGGCTGTACCTGCGCCAGGACGAGTACGGCCGCTACTACTCGGCCCTCGTCTACCTCCCGCGCGACCGCTACACCACCGGCGTGCGCCTTCGGATCATCGACATCCTGAAGGAGGAGCTGGGCGGCATCAGCGTCGACTTCACCGCCTGGAACACCGAGTCGATCCTGTCCCGGCTGCACTTCGTCGTCCGGGTCCCGCAGGGCACCGACCTGCCCGAGCTGTCGGACGCCGACAAGGAGCGCATCGAGGCCCGTCTGGTCGAGGCCGCCCGCTCCTGGTCCGACGCGTTCGCCGAGGCGCTGACCGCCGAGTGCGGCGAGGAGCGCGCGGCCGAGGTGCTGCGCCGCTACAACAACGCCTTCCCCGAGGGGTACAAGGCCGACCACAGCCCGCGTGCCGCGGTCGCCGACCTGGTCCACCTGGAGCAGCTCAGCGAGGACAAGACCTTCTCGCTGAGCCTGTACGAGCCGGTGGGTGCCGCGCCCGAGGAGCGCCGCTTCAAGATCTACCAGAAGGGCGGCTCGGTCTCCCTCTCCAAGGTGCTGCCGGTGCTGAGCCGGCTCGGCGTCGAGGTCACCGACGAGCGGCCGTACGAGCTGCGCTGCGCGGACCGCACGACCGCCTGGATCTACGACTTCGGTCTGCGCATGCCCAAGGCGGCGGGCGGCGGGGAGTACCTGGGCGACGACGCCCGCGAGCGCTTCCAGGAGGCCTTCGCCGCGACCTGGACCGGCCAGGCCGAGAACGACGGCTTCAACGCGCTCGTGCTCAGCGCCGGGCTGACCTGGCGGCAGGCGATGGTGCTGCGCGCCTACGCCAAGTACCTGCGGCAGGCCGGCTCGACCTTCTCGCAGGACTACATGGAGGACACCCTCCGCAACAACGTCCACACCACCCGGCTCCTCGTCTCCCTGTTCGAGGCGCGGATGTCCCCGGAGCGGCAGCAGGCCGGTGTGGAGATCACCGACGCGCTGCTGGAGGAGCTGGACGCGGCCCTGGAGCAGGTGGCCAGCCTGGACGAGGACCGCATCCTGCGGTCCTTCCTGACCGTCATCAAGGCGACCCTGCGCACGAACTTCTTCCAGGACGCGCCCGGCGGCAAGCCGCACGACTACGTCTCCATGAAGTTCGACCCGCAGGCCATCCCGGACCTGCCCGCGCCGCGCCCGGCGTACGAGATCTGGGTGTACTCGCCGCGCGTGGAGGGCGTGCACCTGCGCTTCGGCAAGGTCGCCCGAGGGGGTCTGCGCTGGTCCGACCGGCGTGAGGACTTCCGTACGGAGATCCTCGGCCTGGTCAAGGCGCAGATGGTGAAGAACACCGTCATCGTGCCGGTCGGCGCCAAGGGCGGCTTCGTCGCCAAGCAGCTCCCCGACCCGAGCGTGGACCGCGACGCCTGGCTCGCCGAGGGCATCGCCAGCTACAAGACGTTCATCTCGGCGCTGCTCGACATCACCGACAACATGGTGGCCGGCGAGGTCGTGCCGCCGCGGGACGTGGTCCGGCACGACGGCGACGACACCTACCTGGTGGTCGCCGCGGACAAGGGCACCGCGACCTTCTCGGACATCGCCAACGAGGTCGCGAACACCTACAACTTCTGGCTCGGCGACGCCTTCGCCTCCGGCGGCTCCGCCGGCTACGACCACAAGGGCATGGGCATCACCGCGCGCGGCGCCTGGGAGTCCGTGAAGCGGCACTTCCGCGAGCTGGGCGTGGACACGCAGAGCGAGGACTTCACGGTCGTCGGCATCGGTGACATGTCCGGTGACGTGTTCGGCAACGGCATGCTGCTGTCCGAGCACATCCGCCTGGTCGCCGCCTTCGACCACCGGCACATCTTCATCGACCCCACCCCGGACGCGGCCGTCTCCTACGCCGAGCGCCGCCGCCTGTTCGAGCTGCCCCGCTCCAGCTGGGCCGACTACAACACCGAGCTGCTGTCGGCGGGCGGCGGGATCTTCCCGCGCACGGCCAAGTCGATTCCGCTCAACAGCCACATCCGCGAGGCGCTGGGCATCGAGGGCAAGGTCACCAAGATGACCCCGGCCGACCTGATGAAGACGATCCTCACGGCGCCGGTGGACCTGCTGTGGAACGGCGGCATCGGCACGTACGTGAAGGCGTCGTCGGAGTCGAACGGGGACGTCGGCGACAAGGCCAACGACGCCATCCGCGTCGACGGCCAGGACCTGCGGGTCAAGGTCGTCGGCGAGGGCGGCAACCTGGGCCTGACCCAGCTCGGCCGGATCGAGTTCGCCCTGCACGGCGGCAAGATCAACACCGACGCGATCGACAACAGCGCCGGTGTGGACACCTCCGACCACGAGGTGAACATCAAGATCCTGCTGAACGGCCTGGTCGCGGACGGCGACATGACCGTCAAGCAGCGCAACAAGCTGCTCGCCGAGATGACCGACGAGGTCGGCGCGCTGGTCCTGCGCAACAACTACGCGCAGAACACCGCCCTGGCCAACGCCCTGTTCCAGGCGAAGGACATGCTCCACGCCCAGCAGCGGTTCATCCGTCACCTGGTGCGCGAGGGCCACCTGGACCGGGCGCTGGAGTTCCTGCCCACCGACCGGCAGATCCGTGAGCGCCTCGCCCAGGGCCAGGGCCTGACCAGCCCGGAGACCGCCGTCGTGCTCGCGTACACGAAGATCACGGTCGCCGAGGAGCTGCTGCACACCTCGCTGCCGGACGACCCGTACCTGCGCGGACTGCTGCACGCCTACTTCCCGACGGCCCTGCGCGAGCGGTTCGCCGACGCGATCGACAACCACCCGCTGCGCCGCGAGATCACCACGACCGTGCTGGTCAACGACACGGTCAACACGGGCGGTACGACGTATCTGCACCGGCTGCGCGAGGAGACAGGCGCCTCCCTGGAGGAGATCGTCCGCGCCCAGACCGCGGCCCGCGCGATCTTCTGCTCGGCGCCCGTGTGGGACGCCGTCGAGGCCCTGGACAACCAGGTCGACGCGGCCGTTCAGACCCGCATCCGCCTGCACTCGCGCCGCCTGGTCGAGCGCGGCACCCGCTGGCTGCTCAACAACCGGCCGCAGCCGCTCCAGCTCGCCGAGACGGTGGAGTTCTTCGCCGAGCGGGTCGAGCGGGTCTGGCAGGAGCTGCCGAAGCTGCTGCGGGGCGCGGACGCGGAGTGGTACCAGCACGTGTACGACGAGCTGTCCGCGGCGGGCGTCCCGGACGAACTCGCCACCCGCGTGGCCGGCTTCTCCTCCGCCTTCCCGACGCTCGACATCGTGTCGGTGGCCGACCGCATGGGCAAGGAGCCGCTGGACGTCGCCGAGGTCTACTACGACCTCGCCGACCGGCTGAACATCACCCAGCTCATGGACCGCATCATCGAGCTGCCGCGCGCCGACCGCTGGCAGTCCATGGCCCGCGCCTCCATCCGTGAGGACCTGTACGCGGCGCACGCGGCCCTCACCGCGGACGTCCTCGCGGTGGGCAACGGCACCTCGACGCCGGAGCAGCGGTTCAAGGCGTGGGAGCAGAAGAACAGCGCGCTCCTGGGCCGTGCCCGCACCACGCTGGACGAGATCCGCAGTTCGGACTCGTTCGATCTCGCCAACCTGTCGGTGGCGATGCGCACGATGCGGACGCTGCTGCGGACGCACTCGTAGCCGTACGGCAGGAAGAGGGCGCCCCGGGGACCATCTCCCCGGGGCGCCCCTCTTCTTGCCCGCTTCTCGTCCGAATCGTGCGGCGAACTTACCTTTTCCTGCTCTTCGGGATGCTTCGGATAGGGTCGGCGTGTGCACACCGCGCCGTCTGACACCGAACAGGTGAGCCGTACGGCACCACCGGGCGGCTCCGTGTCGCGCGTGGGCCGTGAGCTGCCGCAGATCGCCGCCGCGCTCGTCGTGGTGCTGATGTTCTGGGTCGTCGTCCGCCTGCCGTGGGCGGGCGACCTCGGCATGCACGCGGCCACGGTCCAGCGCTTCCGGCACAGCCTGCTGCATCCCGGCAACCCGCTGGTCGACGCCGACACGCCGAGCCCGTACGACTCGCCCTGGATGCTGCTGCTCGGCACCGTCGCCAAGCTGACGGGCCTGTCGGTCTTCGTGGTCCTGCGCCTGGCCGCGCTCACCGGACTGGGCCTGCTGGTCACGGGCGTCCGACGCTACGTCCGTACGCTGAGCGGCCACCGCGCCGCCCCCGCGCTGGCCTTCCTGAGCCTGGTCCTCCTCTGGGGGCCGCTGTTGTTCAACTGGAGCGGCTTCCTCGGGCTGAACTCCCTCGCGCTGACGGTGTCGTACCCCAGTGTGTTCGCGCTCGGGCTCGCCTTCCACTTCTGGGCCTGGCTGACGCGGGCGGTGCGCGGGGAGGTGACCTGGGGGGTGTGCCTGGGCCTGGGCGCGCTGTGGGCGGTGATCCTGCTGTGCCACCAGTTCACCGGCGTGGTCGCCTCGTTGGGCGGGCTGGCGATGGTGCTCGCGGCGCGACCGGCGCGCGGGGCGCTGCTCCGGCTGGGCGCCGGGTTGCTCCTGGGCCTGCTGGTGCTGTGGCTCTGGCCGTACTACGACTTCTTCTCGCTGTTCTCCGCCGGCGCGGACCTGGAGGCCGTCCACCGGCCGCTGTACCAGCACCTGGCCGGGCGGTTCGGGCTGGTGCTGCTCGGGGTGGTGGCGCTGGCCCTCCGCCTGCGCCGCGACCACCGCGACCCCTTGGTCCTCTTCTTCCTCTTCGGCGCGCTGGTGTTCGCGGCGGGGGGTCTGACCGGCCACTACTCCTGGGGCCGGGCCCTGCCCGCCGCGCTGATCCCGGCGCAGCTCGCGGCGGCGCTGGAGGCGGTGTCGGCGGGGCGGGCCGTGGTGCGGCGGGTGTGGGCGTGCGTGCTGCTCGCCGCGCTGGCGGTGGGGGCGTGGACGCAGGCCGGGACGCTCGGGTACGCGGTGCCGCGGGACGCGCTGCCCGGGGCGGTCGCGGCGAAGTACCGGACGCCGTGGGCCGGTTACCAGTGGATCATGCGGGCGGGGGTGCGGTACGGGGACGTGGTGATGGCGCGCAAGTTCCCGGCTCGGCAGATCCCCGCGTACGGTCCGTACACCGTGGCGCCCGGGTACCCGGATTTCTTCCTTCCGGACGCCGGACGGAGGCAGGCGGCGGTGGACCGGTACTTCTCGCCGGCGGCGGGCGCGGAGGAGCGGCGGGGGATTCTGCGGGAGTACGGCGTGAAATGGGTCGTGGGGGGCACCGAGGCACCGTGGCTCCACCGGACGGCCGTGGGCCCGGGCGGCCAGGTCCTGTACCGAGTGCTCCCCGAAGCAGGCGGCACGGCAGCTCCCTAGGGGCGCGGGGAACTGCGCGAGCGGCCACGACGGTCCCGTGGTCGCCCACGCACGCACACCGCAACGGCGCTCAAGGCCCGAATTACTTCAGCACACTCGCCACCAGCCGCGCAGCGTTCCGTACCCGGGGCCGGGCCAGACGGCGGACGGCGGGCCGGGTGATCCGGGCCGTCACCCCGACCGGACGCCAGCGGAGCTGCAGGCGGCCGGGGTTGCGGCCTTCCGGTTCGACGGTGAGTTCGTGGGGGGCCGCGCCGGAGTGGTAGTCGATGCGGGCCGTGCGGGCCGGGAAGTCCAACGGGGCCAGGAGCAGCCCGGAGTTGGACACGCCCTGCTGGTCCAGGCGGACCACGGGGTGTCGTACGCCCTGGAAGCCGTGGAGCGGGACCGGCGCGGACGCGAGGTCGAGGCGGACCGTGCCCTCGAAGACGCCGGGGCGGACCGGGTCCAGACGGAAGGGGGTCGTCATGCGGCGTCGGCCGGGGCTCAGGAGCAAGGACGCCCGCTGGGGCCCGACCGGCAGGCGCAGACCGGGGTCGTAGGTGCGGATCGCCAGGGTCACGGTCGCCCCCGCACCGGGCGTCAGCTCCGTGATCTCATGACGGAACAGGGCGGTCGGGAACGGCCGGGTGTCCAACTCCAGCTCCGAGAGGTCCAGTTCGCGACGGGCGCGGTCCGTGGAGGGCACGGTGTCACCCCAGTACGGGACCCCCGAACCGTCGGCCGTCACCCGCCGCGGCGCCACCGCGTGCCCCAGTCCGCGCGCCGCCAGCCGGGCCTCGTCCGTGCGGCCGTCCCGCAGCAGCTCCAGCACCACCCGCTCGGCGCGCGGCAGCCGGCCGTACGCCTCGGGGGAGAGCGTGTCCAGGTAGGGGTTCATGATCTCCGCGAAGGACGTCAGCCATTCCTCGTCCCGGTACGGCAGGTCACCGGCGTACATCCGGAAGTCGTGCTTGAGGAACTTGTAGTCCTTGTCCTCCCGCAGCCCCGCGTGCCCGCTGCTCACCAGGAACTCGTCGATCAGCCGCTGGACGTGCACGCGGTCGCTGACGTTGGAGATCTTGTGCCGCTGGTTGGAGATGGACGCGGAGGACGCGTCCGCGAACGGCTCGATGTACCAGACGTACACCGGGTCCGGGATGATCGTGAACGCGTCCGCCAGGCAGTACGCCTGTGCCGAGAACAGCTGGTCCTCGTAGTGGATGCCCTCGGGGAAGCGGAGTTGGTGCCGGTCGAGGAAGGCGCGCGCGTACATCTTGCTCGTCGACAGGTGCTCGAAGAGGAGACGGGGGTCCGCCTCGATGCCCTCCAGTGTGCGGCGCTCGGCGACCAGGTGCGGCATCCAGGTCGAGCGGCGGCCGTTGTCCACCCGGACCCGGCGGACCGCGCCCATGGTGAAGTCGACGTCCCGCTCGCGGTGCGCGGCGAGCAGCGACTCGACGGCGCGCGGCGGGAGTTCGTCGTCGCTGTCGAGGAACATCAGGTACGGCGCCCGGGCGATCTCGATGGCCCGGTTGCGCGGGGCGCTGCACCCGCCGCTGTTCTCCGGCAGCCGGATGTAGCGGATGCGGTGGTCCTGGGCCGCCAGCTCCCTGGCCACCGTGGGCGTCTCGTCCGTCGAGTGGTCGTCGCTGATGACGATCTCGATGTTCGCGTGGGTCTGCGCGCGCAGCGAGGCGACCGCGCGGGGCAGGCGGGCCGCGTCGTTGAAGACGATGACCGTGACCGTGACGTCGGGGCGGGTCATGCCGTGGCCTCCTCGGGCGTCGGGGCGGGGGTGCGGTCCTCGATGGGGAGCACGGGCGGCAGCGCGTCCTCCGGTTCCCCCAGGAACACCCGGCGTACGACGCGTTCGGCGGCGCGCCCGTCGTCGTACTCGCAGAACCGGCGCCGGAACGCGGCCCGCGCCTTGGCCGCGCTCTCGTCGCGCCAGGCGCCGGAGAGGAAGATCTCGGCCAGCTCCTCCTGGGTGCGGGCGACCTGGCCGGGGTGCTCGGCCATCAGGTCGAAGTAGACGCCCCGGGTGGTGCGGTACGTCTCCCAGTCGTCGGCGTAGATCACGATCGGGCGGTTCAGGTTGGCGTAGTCGAACATGATCGACGAGTAGTCCGTGACCAGCGCGTCGGCGGCCAGGCACAGCTCCTCGACGGGGTCGTAGGAGGAGACGTCGATGATCCGGCCGGAGCGGCGCAGACCGGTCAGCGGGGAGGCGGCGCCGCCGTAGAAGTAGTGGGCGCGGACCAGCAGGACGGTGTCGTCGCCGAGGCGGTCGGCGAGGGCGGCGAGGTCGAGGCGGGGGGTGTAGCCGGCCTCGTAGTCGCGGTGGGTGGGGGCGTAGAGGACGGCGGTCCTTCCCGGGGCGATGCCGAGGCGGTCGCGGGCCGCGCGGACGTCGGCGGCGGTGGCCGTGTAGAAGACGTCGTTGCGCGGATAGCCGTGGTCGAGGGACGTGTAGCGGGACGGGTAGGCGCGCTCCCACATCCGGGTGGAGTGGCTGTTGGCGCTGACGCTGTAGTCCCACTTGTCGATCCGGGTCAGCAGGGCGGCGAAGTCCAGCCCCTTGGCGGCGGCCGGGTGGTCCATCTGGTCCAGGCCCATCCGCTTGAGCGGGGTGCCGTGGTGGGTCTGGAGGTGGATGGCGTCCGGGCGTTTGACCACCGCGTTCGGGAAGTTGACGTTGTTCGTCAGGTACTTGGCGGTGGCGAGGGTCTCCCAGTAGCGGCGGGTGCCGGGGACGACGTGGTCGGTGCCGGGCGGCAGCAGGGCCTCGTTCTGCTTGTTCACCACCCACACCGGGCGGATGTGCGGGGCGAGTTCGGCGAGCTTGGCGGCGATGGCGGCCGGGTTGCAGGCCACGCCGCGCTCCCAGTAGGCCGCGAACACGGCGAGGTGCGGGTCCACCGGGCGGCTCAGGGCGCGCTGGTACTGGTGGTCGCGGATCCTGGTGCTCAGCTGCCGCTTGCGGGTGCGTACGGCCTTGCGGGCGGCGCGGCGGGTTCGGTTGGCGGCCTGGAACGCGCGGTACCTGGTGTACGCGCCCTCCTCCAGCAGCGCGTGCCGTACGCCTTCCAGGCCCGCGGGGTGCCGGTGGCCCTCCGGGCGCCAGCGGACCGCGGCCACGGAGGCGCGGCGGAAGAACTCGCGGGCCACCGGGTCGGGCAGCTCCTCGCGGGCGAAGGTGCGGATGAGGTCGCGCACCATCAGGTCGTACAGCACCGTGCGGGGGGCGCGGCGGTCCCTGGCGAGCGCGAGCAGGGACTCGTAGCGGTCGATGAGCCGGAGCCGGTCCTCGGGGGCGCGCGGCGGCAGGCTCTCGGGGCGCAGCACACGGTGCTCGTACGCCGTCTGGTTGAGGCAGGCGACCCGGCCGGCGTGCAGCAGGGCGGCCTGGGCGGCGCGCTGCTCGTCGTCGGTGTTCAGCCGCTCCTCGTGGGCCCGCCAGAACGCGGTGCGCAGGGCGCGGTTGCCGAGCAGCGGGGTGAGTCGCAGCAGGTCGGCGGCCTCGTCCAGGGGCCGGCCCGCCCGGCCGACGGCGGCGAGGTGGCGGCCGTCGCGGGAGGGTCTGGCGGCGGTCTGCCAGGTGGTGGTGACGTGGTCGAAGAGGAGGACGTCGACGGGCTCCGCGGTGGCGGTGGCGTCCAGTTCGGCGGTCCGCTCGGCGATCAGGCGGGCCGCTCCGGCCGGCAGGCCGTCCTTGGCGTGGACGAAGTGCAGCCAGCGGCCGGACGCGCGGGCGGCGCCGGCCGCGCGGGCCGCCGGATCACCGGTGCCGTCCGGCAGCGGGACGACGATCGTCTCGGGCGCGTGGTGCTCGGCCGTCTCCTGGGCCCAGTCACCGACGGCGGCGACGATCACCTCGACGTCGGTGAGGGGGTGGGCCTCCAAGGAGTCCAGCAGATCGGTCAGATGCCCCTGTGCGTTCGGCCCGTGGACGATCACGCTCAACTGGGGCATCGCGATGGACTCCTTCGACTCGTCGTCTCCCGGCGCACCCTTCATAACATACTGTCATTAAGCGGATGAAAGGGATAACTACGGTTGGCGTAAGAGCTGCGCTCAGGAAGGAAGACCGGCTTTCGGGGCATCCGGTTGCGGTGTGTCCGTTTTTATGGCAACCGGCTTCGCTTTCGGGGCATCCGCCTTCGGTGCGGGCTTCTTGGGGGCCGGTTTCTTGTCGCCGGTGAACGCCTCGTACTCCTTCATCACGTCCTCGGTCGGCCCGTCCATGCGCAGCTCGCCGCGTTCCAGCCACAGGACCCGCTCGCACGTGTCACGGATCGACTTGTTGTTGTGGCTGACCAGGAAGACCGTGCCCGCGTGCTGCCGCAGCTCGCGGATCCGCGCCTCGGAGCGCTTCTGGAAGGAGCGGTCGCCGGTGGCCAGCGCCTCGTCGATCAGCAGGACGTCGTGGTCCTTGGCGGCGGCGATGGAGAAGCGCAGGCGCGCCGCCATGCCCGAGGAGTACGTGCGCATCGGCAGGGTGATGAAGTCGCCCTTCTCGTTGATCCCCGAGAAGTCGACGATGTCCTGATAGCGCTCCTTGATCTGCTCCCGGGACATGCCCATGGCGAGCCCGCCGAGGAAGACGTTGCGCTCGCCCGTGAGGTCGTTCATCAGAGCCGCGTTGACGCCCAGCAGGGAGGGCTGGCCGTCGGTGTAGATACGCCCGTTCTCCACCGGGAGCAGGCCGGCGACCGCCTTCAGGAGGGTCGACTTCCCGGAGCCGTTCGTCCCGATCAGCCCGATCGCCTCACCCTTGTGGGCGACGAACGACACCTTCTTCACGGCGTGCACCTTGCGCACGCCGGCCGCCTTCTCGGTCTGCTTGCGGCGGAGGATGCGGTTGAGGGCGGCGGTGGCGGAGCCCCGGCCGGCGCCGGTGCCGTTCACCCGGTAGACGATGTCGACGCGGTCGGCGACGACGGTGGGGACCTTCTCTTCGCTGCGCTCAGCCACGGCCGTACGTCTCCTCAGCCTTCCAGAAGTAGATGAAGCCGCCGATGCCCGCGGCCAGGGCCCAGCCGATCGCCGCCGCCCACACGTGCGGGGGCAGCTGGCTCGCGTGGAAGCTGTCGATCAGCGCGAACCGCATGAGGTCGATGTAGACGGCGGCCGGGTTGATCTCCAGCAGGACGGTGACGACGTGCGGCAGGTCGTCCTTGTCGGCCAGCTTGTCGATGCTCCACATCACGCCGGACACGTACATCCAGGTGCGCAGCACGAACGGCATCAGCTGGGCGATGTCCGGGGTCTTCGCGCCCATCCGCGCCATGATCATCGACACGCCGGCGTTGAACGTGAACTGGAGCGCCAGGGCCGGGAGGGCCAGCACCCAGGAGACGGCGACCGGAACGCCGAAGCAGAGCAGGATGACGACCAGCGCGGCCATCGAGAACAGCAGCTGCTGGAGCTGCTGGAGGCAGAAGGAGATCGGCAGGGCGGCGCGCGGGAAGTGCAGGGCGCGGACCAGGCCGAGGTTGCCGGAGATCGCGCGGGTGCCCGCCATGATCGAGCTCTGCGTGAACGTCCAGATGAACACGCCCGTGACCAGGAACGGGATGTAGTCGGGCACGCCGTGCTTGGTGCCGAGCAGCACGCCGAAGATGAAGTAGTAGACCGCCGCGTTCAGCAGCGGGGTCATGACCTGCCAGACCTGGCCGAGCTTCGCCTGGCTGTACTGCGCGGTGAGCTTGGCGGTGGCGAAGGCGCTGATGAAGTGGCGCCGGGCCCACAGCTGGCGGACGTACTCCGGCAGGGTGGGGCGGGCGCCGCTGACCGACAGGCCGTGCCGGGCGGCCAGCGCCGCGAGATCGTCGTCTGCCGGGGCCCGGGTGGGGGGCGGTGTGTGGAGGACCTGGCTCACATCCGCTGCTTTCGCTCGGGGGAGGGGGTGCTGCGCCCGACTGTCGCCGGATCGCCGCGTCCGTGCCCGTCGTCCGGCGTTTCCTTACGCTTCTCTTCACGTTCTCTTACGTCGGGACGGGACCGTATCGTCGCAACGCGAGCGTAGGCCCAACAGACGTCGGAACGCAACCGTTTCGTCGTAACGCCCTATGCTGTGGGTATGACGACGAACGCCGCCGAGTCCGCCGACGAGCCGCCGGCGCGTGCGCGCCGCCGGGCGCCCGCCGGGGCGGCCGTGCTCCGGGAGGACGTGACCGAGGCGATCCGCGCGGCCGTCTTCGAGGAACTGGCGGCCGTCGGTTACGCGCGCATGTCCATCGAGGGGATCGCCCGGCGGGCCGGGGTCGGCAAGACGGCGGTGTACCGGCGGTGGCGTTCGAAGCTCCACCTGGTCCTGGACGTCGTCTCGGCGATGGCGGTGACCGGGTTCCCGGTGCCCGACACCGGCTCCCTGGAAGGTGACCTGCGGCTCCTGTACGAGCTCACGTCCCGTGCCCTGCGCCATCCGGTCGCGTCCCAGATCATCCCCGACCTCCAGGCCGAGGCGGCCCGCAGTCCCGAGATCGCGGACGCCTTCCAGAAGGCGCTGCGCGACGGGCAGCAAGGGGTGGCCAGCGGGATCGTGGCGGCGGCCGAGGAGCGGGGCGAGGTCCGTGCGGGCGTCGATCCCGACCTGGCCCTGGACCTGATCTCCGGGCCGCTGTACTGGCGCTCGGTGGTCATCCGCTCCCCGAAGCTACCGAAGGGGTACCTGGAGAAGCTGGCGCGGGCCACGGCGGGTGCGCTCAAGGCGCTGTGAGGCGCCCCGAAGGGGTGAGGGCAACCGCGCGAGCAGCAACGGGGGGCCCGCGGCCGGCGTACGGCCCGGGCCCCGGCGCCGGGTCGCCCGCGACCGCGCCGCCTCCGGATGCCGCGGTACCCGTCGTGCCCGTCGTGGCAGTCGTACCCGCCGTGTCTCAGTGAAGCAGCCGGCGGAGCCGGCCGCGGGCCACGGTCAGCAGGCCGTGGAGCCCGGTGGCCACCCGCAGGGCCAGTGCGCCGGAGTGCGTGGCGTACGGCTGGGCCAGGAGCACGCCGTGCAGGGCGCTCGGCACGGCGCGCCGGCGCAGCCGGCCGGCGCCCGTGAGGGCGTGCGCCGTGACCTCGCGCCGGGTGCCGTCCGGGAAGCGGAGGGTCAGCCGCAGGTCCCAGGTGCCCGAGCCGAGCCCCGCCAGGTCGACGGGTACCTCGGCGGACCAGCTGTCCGGGCCGGAGGGCGTGAGTGCCACCGTCGTGCGCCCGCGCCCGCGCTCGTCCTCGCGCGCGTGCCATGCCACGTCCACCTCGGGCGGGCCGGCCTCGGCCACCTTCCCGTACAGCTCGTGCAGCCGCAGACGCAGCAGCGAGGCCCGCGCGCGGGGGCGCAGTTCCGCGTCGACCGCGAGCGGCAGCGCGGCGACGGGCCGGGTCAGCAGGGGGGCCAGGGAGACCTCGGGGAGGTCGGCGGACCAGACCGGTTCGCCCTCGGGGGTGCGGGCGTACGGCGGGAGCAGGCGGGCCGGGCGGGCGGCGAGCTCGCGCAGGCGGGGCAGGTCGCGTGGCTCTGGGGAGGCCAGGACGACCCGGGCGAGCAGCGGGCCGGTGGCGGCGGGGTCCGGCTCCCGGGCGGCCGCCCCGTGGCGCGCGAGGTACGCCCGGGTCTGCGCCCACCAGGCACGCTGGTAGTGCGCGTCGCGCAACCCCAGCTCGCGCGCGTACATGCGCACGTCGTGGTCGAGGAACTTGGCGCGGGCAGCCCGCGCCAGCTCCTTCTGCCCGGCGTCCCGCAGGACGTCGTACGCCAGCGCGCACGCCTGGAGACGCGCCGTCCAGTTGTCGATGCCGCCCCGGTCCAGGGAGAGCGACAGCCGCCCGGCCGACCGGCGCACCTGCCAGACGTAGACCCGGTCCGGGACCAGCGCGATGCGCGGAGACGCGGCCAGCACGCGCGCGGTGAAGACGAAGTCCTCGTAGAGGAAGCGGCCCTCGGGGAAGCGGATGCCTCGGTCGCGCAGGAAGTCGGTGCGGTACAGCTTGTTGACGCACAGCGTGTCGTGGACCAGCCGGGGGTGCTGCGAGGGGCGCGCGAGGACGGTGTGCGCCGTGTAGAGGGGCGCCTGCCACGGCTGTTCGCGCCCCGACGGCAGCTCCCGGCGCACACACAGACCGCTCGCGACCTGGGCGCGCGCCTCCGTGGCCGCGGCCAGCAGCGCGTCCACCGCGCCGGACGGCAGCACGTCGTCGCTGTCCAGGAACATCACGTACGGCGCGGTCGCCGCGTCGATCCCGGTGTTGCGCGGACTGCCGCAGCCGCCGCTGTTCACGCTCCGGCGCACCACCCGCAGCCGCGGCTCACCGGCGGCCAGCGCGGCGAGCAGTGTGTCGCTGCCGTCCGTGGAGCAGTCGTCCACGGCGATCACCTCGGCGACCGCGGGCCCCTGCGCCAGCGCCGAGCGGACGGCCTCGCGCACATGGGCGCGGTCGTTGTAGCCGATGACGACCACGGCGACCTGAGCCGCCCGTGCCGGGTGCGGGTCTGGCGGTTCTCGATGCATGGGGTCCACGGGCCGGGAGCGTAGGAACTTTCAGTAAAACGCCGTCAAGAGGCGCTCAGTGCTCGCTCCGGAAGACGGTCGGAACCGGGCCGGGGTTGCGTCCTCGGCACCGGCTTTCCGGCCGGCGGCCGCGTGGACCGCCACAGCCGTACGAAGGACAGCACGGCGGCGGCCGTCAGCAGCCCGTTCCGGGACAGCATCAGCAGGCACCCGGCCCAACTGCCGTCGATCACCTCGCGGTAGTACATCGGGTACGCCACCGTGCTGAGCGCGGACGCCAGGAGGATCAGCACCGTCACCGGCCGCTGGCCGGTGTGCCGCGAGGTCAGGCACACGGCGGCCAGCCCGATCAGCCAGATCATGTACTGCGGGCTGATGACCCGGCTGGTCACGGTGAACAGCAGCACCGCGCTCAGCGCCGCGTCGTACGGCGTCGCCTCGTTCCAGCGCCGCGCCCGCACCCGCCACAGCAGCAGCAGCCCGAAGGAGACCGCCGTCAGCGTCAGCGAGGCGGTGGCGACGGCGTGCACGTGGGGGCCGGTCATCTCCATCGCGCCGTACTGGTAGCGGACCCGGCCCGGCCAGCCGAAGCGCCGGGCCAGATTGAGCGCCGTACCGCCGAGCGACTCGATCTGCACGCCCCGGCCGCCCTGCTCCCGCAGGAAGGACAGCGGATGCGTGAAGAGGGCCGCGAGCACGGCCAGGGACGCCACCCCGGCCCACGCCCCCCACGCCCACGCCGTGCGCGTCGGCCGGCCCCGGGGCGTGCCCAGCAGCACCAGCGCCGGCCACACCTTCACCAGCGCGCCCAGCGCCCCGAGCACACCGCCCGCGCGCGGGGAGCGCGCCGAGGCCAGCAGGGACAGCACGGCCAGGGCGGTGACCTGGACGTCGTACCGGGCGAGCGGCATGTGCAGCAGCAGCGGCAGACCGCCCGTCCACAGGGCCGCACCGAGCAGGCTGCGTCCGGGCCGGGCGCCCGCGCGGAGCAGCGCCGCCGCGGTCAGCGCGTCCAGGGCCAGCGTGAGCGCCACGAACGCCTCGAAGTACGTCAGGCCCGGCAGCAGGCCCGGTGCCAGCAGCACCGCGCCCGCGCCCGGCGGGTACTGCCACAGCGTGTCGTGCACCGGGAAGGAACCGTGCGCGAGGACGCCGTACCAGTGGAAGTACAGCCGCCACACCTCACGGGTCACCGAACCGCCGCCCAGCAGCCGGGCGCCGCTGTGGACGAGCAGCCAGAGCATCAGGGCGCGGGTGGTGAGCCACAGGACGGCGAGGGTGAGGACCGGGCCGGGGGTGACACGGAGACGGTTCATCACATGGGAGCCTAAGCGGTAGGGATGGTGTATTCATGCTGATACGCCGTCAAGGACCGCAAATATTGGCTAATCGCAAGAGATCGGGCCATGGTGAACGTCGGGCTTCCTGCGAAACCGCAGTCGCGTCGGGCGGCTGGAACGACCACGGACGTACCGACCGGTGCAACGAGCCACCCCCCGCCCGGGGCACTGGGGCGCACCCGCCTCCACCGGGCCGTCGTCGTGGGCGTGCCCGCCGTGGTGATGCTCGCGCTCGGGCTCTGGGGCCTGGACCGGGGCGGCATGTGGCGCGACGAGGCCGTCAGCTTCCAGGTCGGACGCCGGACGGTGCCGCGGATCTGGCTCCTGCTGCACGACGTGGACGCGGTGCACGGCCTGTACTACCTGCTGCTGCGGCCCGTCCTCGCCGTCCACCCCGGGGAGGTCGCCCTCCGGCTGCCGTCGGTGTGCGCGGCGACCGTCACGGCGGGCCTGGTGGCGGCCCTCGGCGCCCGGCTGGCCCGGCCGCGGGTCGGTCTGTGGGCCGGGCTGCTGTACGCCGTCGCGCCGATGGCCGGCCACTACGCGCAGGAAGGCCGCTCCTACGCACTGGTCGCGGCCGGCGCCACCGCGGCGACCCTGCTGTTCGTCCGGGCCGTGCGGGGCGGGTCATGGTGGCCGTACGGCGCGGTCCTCGGACTCACCTGCTGGCTGCACGAGTTCGCGGTGCTGCTGTTCCCCGCCCACGCGGTGTCGCTGGCGCTGGCGCGGGTCGGGGCGCGGGTGTGGCGGGGCTGGGGGAGCGCGGCGGCGGCGGTCGTGGTCGCGCTGGTGCCGATGGTGGTGGTCTCGCGGGGGCAGTCGGCGCAGGTGGCCTGGTTGCGCACGCCCACGGCGGATACGGCGGAAAGGTTGCTGCGCAGGTTCCTGGGGCCGACGGACGAAGTGTTCTGGGTGTGTCTCGCCCTGGCCGTGGTGGGGCTGGTCGGGTTGGTGGGGCCGCGCGGTGAACTGACGTGTGCGGGAGTCGCGTTGCCGGTGGTGGTGGTGCCGCCGGCGGTGCTGATGCTGGCCTCCCAGTACTCGCCGTTGTACGTCGACCGGTACGTGCTGTACGCGCTGTCGGGGGCGCCGTTGCTGGTGGCGTCGGGGGCCGAGCGGGTGGCGGGGGCGGTCCGGCGGCGTCCGCCCCCGCGGTCCCCCTCCGTCCCGCTCACCGGCGTCGTCGCCGTCGCCCTCTCCCTCCTGCACCAGTTCCCCCTCCTCCGGGAGGACCGCGACCCCGGGAGCCGGCCGGATGATCTCGGTGCCGTCTCCCGCGCTGTCGCGCGCAGGGTGGAGCCCGGCGATCCCGTGCTGTTCGTGCCGGCGTCGGCGCGGAACGTGGCGCTCACGTACCCGGGGGCGTTCCGCGGGACCCGGGACGTGGCGCTGGTGGCGGGGGCCGCCGGGTCCGGGACGCTGTACGGGCGGGAGGCCGGTCCGGCGGAGGTGCGGCGCAGGCTGGCGCGGGTGGACCGGGTGTGGGTCGTCGGGGACCGGAAGCTGCTCGCCGGCCGCTGGGCCCCGGGCGATCCCGCCGAGCGGGCGAAGACCGACGTGCTGGGGCGGGAGTTCCTCGCCCAGGACGAGGCGGTGCGGGGCGGGATGACCGTACGGCTGTACGTCCGCCCGGTCAGCCCGCTGCTCGCGCCTCAGCCTCCGCCGCCGCGTCCAGGGCCGTCGTGAGCCGCTCCAGTCGGGCGTGCAGGTCGACGACCTCCGCCAGGTCGAGGCCGGTCGCCGACATGATCCGGCGGGGCACCTCCAGGGCCCGCTCGCGCAGTGCCGTGCCCTCCTCGGTGAGGTGGACCCGCACCGAGCGCTCGTCCTCGGCGCTGCGCTCGCGCCGCACCAGGCCGGCCCCCTCCAGCCGCTTGACGAGCGGGGACAGCGTGCCGGAGTCGAGCCGCAGCTGTTCGCCGAGCCTCTTGACCGGCAGGTCGCCCTGTTCCCACAGGACCAGCATCACCAGGTACTGCGGGTAGGTCAGCCCCAGGTCCTTGAGGATCACCCGGTAGACGCTGTTGAAGGCGCGTGACGCCGCGTGCAGCGAGAAGCAGATCTGGCGGTCCAGTCGCAGCCACTCCGTGTCGGTCATGCCTCCATGGTAGCTCTTGCAGTCCATTTAGTTGTACGCAACTCAGTTGTGTGCTCTACTTGTGCTCGCAACGAACCGCGAACCCCGAGAGGGATGGTCTTCATGGACGCGCTCTACACCGCTGTCGCCACCGCCACCCACGGCCGCGAGGGCCGCGCCGTCTCCTCCGACGGCAGGATCGACCTCAAGCTGGCCCCGCCGGTGGAGCTGGGCGGCAACGGCGAGGGCACCAACCCGGAGCAGCTCTTCGCCGCCGGTTACGCCGCCTGCTTCGGCAGCGCCCTCGGGCTCGTCGGCCGCCAGGCGAAGGTCGACGTCAGCGACGCGGCCGTGACCGCCGAGGTCGGCATCGGCAAGCAGGGCGAGGGCTTCGGGCTGAAGGTGACCCTGCGCGTCGAGCTGCCCGACACCGTGGACCAGGAGACCGGCCGCAAGCTGGTCGAGAGCGCCCACCAGGTCTGCCCGTACTCCAACGCCACCCGCGGCAACATCGACGTCGACCTGGTCATCGAGTAAGCACCGCGCACGCCCGAGGGGGCCGGCCCGGTCGGACCGGCCCCCTCGGTGTCCCCGCTAGGCCGACGTCAGCGCGTCCGGGGAAGCCGCCTGACCCGGGATCCGGGGCACCGGAGCGGGCATCGGCTCGCCCAGCAGCAGGGTCCGTACGACCCGTTCGGCGGCCCGCCCGTCCTCGTACGCGCAGAACCGGGCCCGGAAGTCCGCGCGCAGCCGCGCCGACTCCTCGTCCCGCCACCCGCCCGAGGCGAACAGCCGGGCCAGCTCCCGGTACGAGTGCGTGACATGGCCGGGCGGCTCGGCGGTGATGTCGAGGTACGTGCCCCGGCTCGCCGTGAACGCCGCCCAGTCGTCGGCGTGCACCACGATCGGCCGGTCCAGGTTGGCGTAGTCGAACATCACGGACGAGTAGTCGGTGACCAGCGCGTCCGCCGCCAGCAGCACGTCGGACAGCCGTGGTTCGTCGGTCGCGTCGACCACGACCCGGCGCCGGGCCAGCTCGGTGAGGCCCATGCCGCGCGCGGGACCGTTCGCCAGCGACGGGTGCAGCCGGACCACGAGCGTGTGCCCCTCGCCCAGGTCGGCCGCGAACCGGGCCAGGTCGATCCGCTCCACGTACCCGCTGCGGCGGTGGTCCCGCCGGGTCGGCGCGTACAGCACGACCGTGTGGTCCGCCGGGATGCCGTGCCGCTCCCGGAAGTCGCTGTGACCGCCGTTCACCAGCACGTCGTTGCGCGGGCTGCCGGTGCGCACCGAGGTGAAGTGACAGGGGTAGGCCCGCTCCCAGACCAGCTCGGAGTGGCGGTTGGCGACCAGGCTGTAGTCCCAGCGGTCGGCCCGGCGCAGCATCTGCGGCACGTCGAAGCCCAGCCGGGCGCCCGGCTTGTCCAGCAGGTCGGCGCCCAGGTGCTTCAGCGGGGTGCCCTGATGGGTGTGGATGTGCACGCTGCCGGGGCGCTTGGCCAGGCTGCCGGGCCAGTTGACGTCGTTGACGAAGAACTTCGCGCGCGCGGTCACCTCCAGATAGCGACGGGAGCCGACGATCACGTGCTCGACGTCGGCCGGCAGCCGCGCGGCCGTCTCCGCGTCCCCCACCACCCACACACCGCGCAGCCGCGGGGCGAGCTCGCGCGCCGTGTGATGGATCGCCGCCGGGTCGCCGAGCAGACCCCGGTGCGAGGACGCCGAGTAGACCACGAGGTTCTCGTCGAGCGGCCGGCGGGTGTGCAGGGCCGCCCAGCCGGTGCGGGCCCGCGCGCCGGCGGCCCGCCGCGCCCGGTCCGCCCGCCGGGCCGCCTCCCGTCCGGCCCGCGCCGCCTGCCGCTTGACCCGGTACCCGGCCCAGGAACCGGTCAGCACGGCGACCTCGCCGTCCACCGGGGCGCCCTCCGGCCGGTGCCGACGGAACATCTCCGCCGTACGCCGGAAGAACTCGGCCCTGTCGGCGGGCGGCAGCCGGTCCGGCTTGGCCAGGATGTCCAGGCAGTGCTCGCCCATCTTGCGGTGCAGGTACGGCCGCCAGGCCGCCAGCTCCGGACGCTCGGCCACGAAGGCGAAGACCCGCTCGTACTGGTCGTGGATGTCGAAGTGCTTGCGGCTGGTGGTGGACAGGATGTTGCCCTGCCGGCGCTGCCGGTAGTTCAGGCAGATCCGGTCCAGGGCGGCGATCCGGCGGGCGCTGAGCATGACCGGGAACGTCCAGGGGGTGTCCTCGTAGTAGCCCGGCGGGAACGCGAAGCCGTGCTCCGTGACGAACGCGCGCCGGTAGACCTTGTTCCACACCACCATCAGCAGGTCGAGGATCTGCGGGTACTCCGAGACGGCGAACGTGCCGGGGGCCTGGGCCAGGACGTGCGCGAGGACGTTGCGCCGGGTGCCGCCCCACCAGTAGGTGCGCGCGTAGTCGAAGACGAGCACGTCCGGGTCCTCGGCCTCGGTGAGCCGGTCGGCGACGGCCCGCAGCGCGCCCGGGGTGAGGGTGTCGTCGCTGTCCAGGAAGAAGAGGTAGTCGCCGGTGGCGTGCGGCATGCCGGCGTTGCGGGCCCGGCCCAGGCCCACGTTCTCCGGCAGGTGCAGCACCTTCACGCGCGGGTCGCGCTCGGCGTACTCGTCCAGGATCGCGCCGCAGCCGTCCGGGGAGCGGTCGTCCACGGCGATCAGCTCGAAGTCGCCGAAGGACTGCCCGAGCACCGAGTCCAGGCACTCGCGCAGGAAACCCTGCACCTTGAAACAGGGCACGATCACACTGAAGCGGGGCACGGCGGATCAGCTCCTCACGAGGGTCGCGGCGGCGGGGGCGGGGATGCGCTCCGCGAGCGGGATGACGGCCGGGACCGCCTCCGGCGGCTCGCCGAGCAGCACCCGACGCACGACCCGCTCGGCGGCCAGCCCGTCGTCGAACTGGCAGAACCGCTCCCGGAAGGCGGACCGCAGCGCCCTGGCCTCCGGGCCCGCGTACGAGCCGTCGCGGAAGACGGCGGCCAGCTCCTCGGGGGTCCGGGCGACCAGCCCGGGCGGCTCGGCCATCAGGTCGAAGTACACGCCCCGGGTCTCCCGGTAGACCTCCCAGTCGTCGGCGTACACGACGATCGGCCGGTCCAGGTTGGCGTAGTCGAACATGATGGACGAGTAGTCGGTGACCAGCGCGTCCGCGGCCAGGCACACGTCCTCGGAGGAGCGGTGGGCGGTGACGTCGATGATCCGGCCGGAGCCCCGGACACCACCCCGGTCGTAGAAGTAGTGGGCGCGCAGCAGCACGACGACGTCCTCGCCGGCCGCCGCGCAGAACGCCTCCAGGTCGAGGCCGGGCTCGAAGCCGGTGTGGTGGTCGCGGTGGGTCGGCGCGTACAGCACGGCCGTCCTGCCTTCCGGGACGCCCAGCTCCCGCCGGATCCGGGCCACGTCCCGCGCGGTCGCCGTGTAGTAGACGTCGTTGCGCGGATAGCCGTACTCCAGGTGCTCGTAGGAGCCGGGGAAGGCGCGCTCCCACATCTGGGTGGAGTGGCGGTTGGACGACAGGTTGAAGTCCCAGCGGTCCACCCGGCCCAGCAGCTTGGTGAAGCTGCCGGACTGCGCGGCCACCACCGGGTACGTCGACTGGTCCACGCCCATCGTCTTCAGCGGGGTGCCGTGCTGGGTCTGCACGTGCACACTGCCCGGCCGCTTGACGACGCCCTCGGCGAAGTTGGCGTTGTTGATCAGGTACGTGGCGCGGGCCAGCACCTCCCAGTAGCGGCGGGAGCCGATCACCGCGTACTCCACGTCCTGTGGCACGGCGTGTTCCTGGCCGGCCTCGACCAGGAACACCGAGCGGATGTGCGGGGCGAGTTCACGGGCCTTGGCGTGGATCGCGGCCGGGTTGCAGGCGTAGCCGCGGCCCCAGTAGGCGCAGTACACCGCGAGGTTCGGGTCGAGCGGGCGGCGCAGGTCGCGGGCGTAGCGCAGCCGGGTGCGCAGCATGTGCGGGCGGGGCAGCCGGGCGGCGGCGCCGCCGGCCGCCCGGTTGGCGCCGCGCAGGGCGCGGAACGCGGTGTACGCGCCCGCCGCCAGCAGCCGGTGCTGCACGCCCAGGCTGCCGCCCGGCACCCGGTGGCCGGCCGGCCGGTGGCGCCGGTAGAGGCGGGCCGCGCGCCGGAAGAACGCCCGGTGTCCGGAGAGCAGCCGCTCCGGGCGGGACGCCGTCTTCAGCACCACGGCGAACAACTGGTCGAACAGCGGCCCGGTCCGCTCGGCCGGCAGGGCGCGCTCGGCCGCCCGCGTCAGCACCCGCTCCACCTGGTCCAGCAGGGTGTGCTGGTGCGGGCCGGGCAGATTGAGCCGGCTGCCCTGGCGGCGCAGCCGGTGCCGTACGACGGTCCGGCGCAGCACCGCGACCCGCTCGGCGGCGACGGTGACCAGCCCGCCCCAGCCGAGGTCGGTGAAGTGGCCCTCCGGGAAGGCCAGTTCCCGCTCGGTGAGGAAGGCGCGGCGGTAGACGGCGCTCCACGCGGGCAGCTGGACGCCGGTCAGCGCGGGCCGGTCGGCGGGGGCGAAGGCGCCCTTCGGGGCCCCTGCGAGCAGCGGCGCGGCCGGGTTCGTCGGCTCGCCCTCCCACCAGGGGGCACGCTCGTGCTCGACGTACAGCACGTCCACGCCGGCCGTCTCGGACAGCCGGGCGTCCAGCGCCGCGAGCGCGCCCGGCAGCAGCAGGTCGTCGCCGTCCAGGAACAGCAGATACGTGCCGGTCGCCGCCCCGATCCCGGCGTTGCGCGCCCCGCTCAGCCCGGCGGACGGCGGCGAGTGGACGGGGGTCACCCGGGAGTCCCGCTCGGCGTACCCGGCGGCGACCTCGGCGGCCGGAGCGTCGGGGGCGTCGCAGACCGGGATCAGTTGCAGGTCGCCGAAGGACTGGCCGAGGACCGAGTCCAGTGCCTGGGACAGCCGGCCGGTGACCCCGTGGGACGGGACGATGATGCTGAAACGGGGCATTCTGTTCTTTCTGTCGTCTTGCGGACACGGCCGGGCCGTCCCGCCGGACGCCAGGTGGACGGCCGGCTCGGGGTGGGCCGCGTCGAGCCGAGGGGCATGGGAACTCCCGGTATGACCAACGCCGTTCAGCGGCTCTCGGTGACGGGGACGGGGCCGGAAGGTTGCGGCACGGTGGCCAGCGGGGAGCGCGCGCAGGACGACGGGGCCGGGGTGCGGTCCGCCAGCGGCACCACCGGCGCCGGCTCCGTCTCGCCCAGCACCACCCGCCGCGCCACCCGCTCGGCGGCGTGCCCGTCGTCCCACGGGCAGAACCGCTCCCGGAACGCCGCCCGCAACTGCGCCGAGCGCGAGCCGCGCCAGTGCCCGGAGGCGAAGATGTCGATCAGCTCGTCCTCGCCGCGGGCCACCGCGCCCGGCGGGAACTCCCGCAGGTCGAAGTAGGCGCCACGGCACGCCTCGTACGCCGCCCAGTCCTCGGTGTGCACCACGATCGGCCGGTCCAGACCCGCGTAGTCGAACAGGACCGGCGCGTAGTCGGTCAGCAGCGCGTCCGAGGCGAGGCACAGCTCCGCCAGGTCCGGATGGCCGGAGACGTCGATGATCCGGGTGCCCCGGACGGGGACGGGGGTCCGGGCCAGGACCACGAAGCGCGGGCCGAGGCGGCGCACGATCCGCTCCAGGTCCAGCAGCGGGCGCTGGGTGCGCCGGTGGTCGCGGTGCGCGGGCGCGTACAGGACGGCGACCGCGCCCTCCGGGACGCCCAGCGACGCCCGCAGCCGGGCCACGTCCGCCGCGGTCGCCCGCTGGAGGACGTCGTTGCGGGGCAGCCCGTACTCCAGCGTGGTGTAACCGCCCGGCAGGACCCGCTCCCAGGTCAGGGTGGCGTGCCGGTTGCCGGACAGGACGTAGTCCCACTGGTCGACGTCCCGCAGCAGCTCCGCGAAGTCCAGGTCACGGGCCGCCGCCGGGCGCTCCAGCAGGTCCAGGCCCGCGTGCCCGAGCGGGGTGCCCTCCAGGGCCCGCACGACGACCTGCCCCGGCCGCTTGCGCAGCCGCCGCTCGAAGCGGACGTCGCTGACCAGGTAGCGGGAGCGGGCCAGCGCCGTCCAGTAGGCGGCCGTGCCGGGCGTCAGCCGGCGCGGGCCCGGCGGCACCGCGCGCCCGGGCGGGGCGACCCACGCCGTGCGCAGCCGCGGGGCGAGCGCCCGGAACGCCTCCTCCAGCGCGGCCGGGTCGCCGTACCCCTCCCGGGCGGCGAACACCGCGCGGTCGGACCGCAGCGGCAGCCGCAGCTGGACGCCGTAGTGCAGCCGCAGCGCGCCGGTGCGCAGGGCGCGGGCGAGCTTCAGTGCCGTCCTCAGCACGCGCCGGCGGACCGCCGCGGCCAGCCGGAGCGCGCGGAACGTGCGGTGCAGCCCGAAGCGGATCAGGCCGTGCCGCAGTCGCGGGCGCGCCCCCGGCACGCGGTGCCGGCGGTAGCGGGCGCGGGCCCGGCGCAGGAACTCGCCGTGGCTGCCGCGCGGCAGCCGGCCCCGCCGGGTGAACACCACGGCGAAGTGGTCGACCATCCGCAGGAACAACTCAGGCCGCCAGCGGGCGAGTTCGGGCCGCTCCTCGACGTACGCGAACACCCGGTCGTACTGCTCGAACAGGTCGAAGTGGCCCCGGCTGGTGGTGCCGAGGATGCTGCCCCGCCGGCGCTGCCGGTAGTGCACGCACACCCGGTCCAGGGTGGCCAGCGACTCGGCCGTCAGCAGCACCGGGAAGGTCCAGGGGGTGTCCTCGTAGTAGCCCGGCGGGAACGTGAAGCCGTGCCGGGCGACGAACTCCCGCCGGTACGCCTTGTTCCAGGCCACCATCAGCACCCGCAGCAGCCCCGGCCGGTCCTCCAGCCGGAACGGCGCCGGGCCCTGCTCGCTGAGCTCGGCGGCGAGCTGGTTGCGCACCTGGCTGCCGTCCCAGTAGGTGCGCGCGTAGTCGAAGACCAGGACGTCCGGGTCGCCGGTCTCCTTCAGCCGGTCGGCCACCGACCGCAGCGCGTCCGGGGTGAGCGTGTCGTCGCCGTCCAGGAAGACCAGGTAGTCGCCGGTCGCCTCGGCGAGCCCCGCGTTCCGGGCCCGGCCCAGGCCCTGGTTCACGTCCAGGTGGACGGGCTTCACCCGCGCGTCCCGCGCCGCGTACTCGTCGATGACCGCGCCGCAGGCGTCGGGTGAGCAGTCGTCCACGGCGATCAGTTCCAGATCGGGATACGACTGCGAGAGCACCGAGTCCAGGCACTCGGGGAGATACGCCTGGACCTTGTACGCGGGGACAATGACACTGAACCTGGGCAAGGGACATCCATGGGTCGGTCGGCGCGGGCGTTCTGCCCGGGAACGGCCGATGGAGTGACTTGGTTACGGCCCGCTGCGGCATTCGGGCTACATCCGGCGAACGCGAAGGGGCGGGCCGCCGGCGGCCCGCCCGTGTTGAATCGCTCCTCCTCCGCCGCTACTTGACCGCGCCCGCCATCACCCCGGACACGAACTGCCGCTGGAACGCGAAGAACACGGCCAGCGGGATCACCATGGAGATGAACGCACCGGGCGCCAGCACGTCGATGTTGTTGCCGAACTGCCGTACCTGCGTCTGCAACGCCACCGTGATCGGCTGGGTGCCCGACTTGGTGAACACCAGGGCCACCAGCATGTCGTTCCACACCCACAGGAACTGGAAGATGCCGAGGCTCGCGATGGCCGGCCCGCCGAGCGGCATCACCACCCGTGCGAACAGCCGGAGTTCACCGGCGCCGTCCAGCCGGGCCGCCTCCAGCAGCTCGCGCGGGATCTCCGCGAAGAAGTTCCGCAGCAGGAACACCGCGAACGGCAGACCGAAGCCGGTGTGGAACAGGATCACCCCGAGGATCGTCCCGAACAGCCCTATCTTGCCGAAGAGTTCGGCGATCGGGATCAGCGCCACCTGCACGGGCACCACCAGCAGGCTCACCACGCCCAGGAACCACCAGTCCCGGCCCGGGAACTCCATCCACGCGAACGCGTACCCGGCCAGCGCCCCGACCACCACGACCAGGACGGTCGCCGGAACCGTGATCAGCACCGTGTTCACCAGGGAGCCCGTGATGTCGGAGTTCTCCAGCAGCTTCTGGTAGCTGTCCACGGTGAGCTGGGACGGCTCGGTGAACACCGTCCACCAGCCGCTCGCGCTCATGTCCTGCGGGGTGCGCAGCGAGGAGACGAGCAGGCCGATGGTCGGCACCAGCCAGAACAGACCCACCAGGATCAGGACCACCCGGACCAGTCCGCCGCTCAGCCGCTCCGTGATCCGGGACGCGACCGACTGCCTGGCCTTCACCGTCCCCACCGGGTCGGCCTTCCCGATGCTTCCGGCGGTCGCCGTCATCGCCGCACCTCCCGCCTGAGCCGACGAATGTTGAACAGCATCACCGGGATCACCAGCAGCAGCAGGAACACCGAGATCGCGCTCGCGACGCCCGGCTGGCCCTCCGCGAAGCCCTTGCGGTACAGCTCCAGCGCCAGCACGTTCGCGTCGTCCTGGGAGGAGCCCGGCGCGATGATGAACACCAGGTCGAACACCTTCAGCACGTTGATCATCAGCGTGACGACGACGACCGCCAGCACCGGCGCCAGCAAGGGCACGGTGACCTTGCGGAACACCTGCCACTCGCTGGCGCCGTCCACCCGTGCCGCCTCCAGCAGCTCCTGGGGCACGCCCGCGAGCCCGGCCGCGATCAGCACCATCGCGAAGCCCGCCCACATCCACACGTACGACCCGATGATCGCCGGTGTGACCAGCGACGGGCCGAGCCAGTCGACCCCGTTGTACGGCTCCCTGAAGTTGCTCGCCGGCAGCCGGAGCAGGGCCCCGTCGGCCGCCGCGGGCAGGGTGAAGGTGCCGTCGCCGGACGCCTTCGTCGAGGCGACCACCTTGCCGTCCTTCACCGCCTCGATCCGCATCCCGGCATAGCCCACCTCGGACGGATCGGGCGCGCCGAGCTTCCCGACGCCCTTGCCGCGGGTGAAGTCCTGCCAGGTGGTGCCGGTGACCTTGCCCGGTTCCGGCCGCGCGGCGGCGGCCTCCTTCGCGTCGTCCGGCAACTGGTCCGGGGCGACACCGACGAGCGGCAGGACGACCGGCTGCCCGGCGTGCACCGCGGCCCTGGTGACGAAGCCCCCGCCCTCGGCCACGAGCGGCGACTCGCGGCCCGGGTGCGCCTTCGGGAACGCCGACGACTGCGCGAACGTGTCGTGCACGCCGACCCACACCGCGTTCGCGACGCCCTTGTCCGGGTCCTGGTCGTACACCAGCCGGAAGATGATCCCGGCGGCCAGCATCGAGATCGCCATCGGCATGAAGACGACCAGCTTGAACGCCGTTCCCCAGCGCACCCGTTCGGTCAGCACCGCGAAGACCAGACCGAGCGCGGTGGAGACCGTCGGCGCGAACACCACCCACAGGACGTTGTTCTTCAGCGCGGTGCGGATGCCGTCGTCGGTGAAGAGGGTCTCGTAGTTGTCGAAGCCGGCGAAGCCGTCACCGGAGGCGTTGTAGAAACTGCGGACGAGCGAGTACCCGATCGGGTAGACCACGAGCGCGCCCAGCAGCACCAGCGCGGGCAGCAGGAACAGCGCCGCCACGGTCCTGCGGGTGCCGGTCACGCTCTTGCGACTGCGGGGCGCGGCGGGGCCCGGTGGGGCCCCGGCCGCCGCTGCCGACGCCATGACCGGATCAGCCCCCGTTCCCGTACGCCGCCGCCGCGTCCTTCTCCAGCTTCGCCTGGGCGCCCGCGACGTCCGCGGGGTTCTTCAGGAAGTCCTGGAGGTCCTTCCACTCGCCCTTGCCGGGCGTCCCGCCGAAGGCCTGCGGGGCCTGGTCGGACATGTCGAAGCGGAAGTCGTCACCGGACGCGATCAGCGCCTTGGCGATCTTCTGCTGCACCGGGTTCGGGTACGCGGAGATCTGCACGTTCTTGTTCGGCGAGAGGTACCCGCCGAGCTTCGCCTGGATCGTGGCCGCGTCCGGGGAGGCGAGGAAGGTGGCGAGGGCCTGTGCCGCCTCGGAGTCCTTCAGGATCACCGCCGCGTCACCGCCGGAGACCACCGGCGCCGACTGCCCGACCGCCGGGAACGGGAACACCTTCGCGTCCGTGCCCACCTTCGCCTTGGTCTCCCCGATGTTCACCTGCACGAAGTCGCCCTCGTAGACCATCGCGGACTTCGGCTGGTCGCCGCCGGTGAAGGTCTGGGTGACCGACTGCGGGAACTCCGTCTGGAGCGCGCCCTTCTGGCCACCGGCCAGGTAGTCCTTCTTGCCCCAGAGCTCGGCGAGGGTGGTCAGCGCCTGCTTCACCGACGGATCGGTCCACTTGATCTTGTGCTGGGCGAGCTGGTCGTACTTCTCCGGCCCCGCCTGCGACAGGTACACGTTCTCGAACCAGTCGGTCAGCGGCCAGCCGTCCGCGCCGGCCACCGAGAACGGCGTGACACCCGAGTCGTACACGGCCCGCGTGGCGGTCAGCAGGTCCTTCCAGGTCTTCGGCTCCTGGGCGCCCGCGTTCTCGAAGACCTTGGCGTTGTACCAGATCAGCGACTTGTTGGCGGCCTTGTAGTACACGCCGTACTGCTTGCCGCCGACCTTGCCGATGTCCTGCCAGCCCTGTGAGTAGTTCTTCGCCAGCTCCTGCTGCGCCTCGGCGCCGAGCGGCTTGGCCCAGCCCTTCTCGACGGCCTGCTTGATCGCGCCGGGCTGCGGCAGCAGCGCCACGTCCGGCGGCTGGCCGCCCGCGATCTTCGAACCGAGGAAGTTGATGATCGGGTCCTGCGCGGGCACGAAGGTGACCTTGGCACCGGTCCGCTTCTCGAACTCGGCGAGGACCTTCTTGAAGTTGGCCTGCTCCCCGCCGGTCCAGACGGCGGCCACCTCCAGATGGGCGCCGTCCAGCTTCGGCAACGTGACGGTGGAGCCGGCGGATGCCCCGCTGCTCTTGTCCCCGTTGTCCTTCTTGTCGTCGTCACTGCCGGAGCAGGCGGAGAGCGCGAGCGCTCCCGTGAGCAGTGCGGCGAGTGTGGTGACGGCCCTGTGTGTCCGGAACGTGCTGCTCTTGCTGTGCATCACTTCCCCGTTCGTCGTTCTCCGTTGAACGTTGTTGAACGTCAGAACTCTGTCCCGTGCGGTCCGGTGTACGCCGGGCCGCGACGGGTGGGCAAGAGCGCCTGCGGTGTCCACCGGCTCATCGTGACCGGCTCGTGACCAGGGCCGCATGCCCGCGGATTTCCGCCGGCGCGGGGGCCGGGCGGGTTCGCCGGGGGAGGGGCCGGGTTCACCGGGGAAGGGATCGGGTTCGCCGGGCAGGGACCGGGTTCACCTGGAGGGGGGACGGGGGTCCGTCAGAGAAGGGAGGGCACCTCCGCCGCCGCGACCTCACGGGCCGCCCGCTCCACCGCGCTCGCCAGCAGCGCCAGGTCGGTCGGGCCGTTGCCCAGCTCCCGCACGGGCCGGCGGGCCGGCGGGTCACCCATGCGCTCCCAGTCCAGCGGGACGACCGTGGGCCGCTGCGTCGCGGTCCGCGGGATACGGCCCGTCACCCGGCCGCCCTGGAAACCGGTGGCCCGCCCGTCCGCGTACACCAGCGTGCCCCGGCCCGGCGCCGGCTGGTCCGGCCCCGGCTGCGGGGCGTCCAGCGTGACCCGCAGCGCGGCCCGGCGCGCCGGCTCGGACTCCGCCGTACGGCCGCCGGTCCCGGCCGCCGCCACCAGCTGGACGCCGAGCCGCTCGCCCTCCCGGGCCACCGCCTCCAGCGCCCGTATCACCGACCCGGCGGCGGGCCGGCCCGGCGAGCCGAGCGCCGGGGAGACCAGTGCGTCCAGGTCGTCCACGACCACCACCAGCCGGGGCAACGGCGAGACGGCCGCGGCCCGCTGCCGGGCGGCGGCGCCCGGCCGCAGCCGGAGGGTGGAACTGGGGGGCGTCTCGATGTCACCGGAGGAGGGCGCGGCACCGGGGTGGGGCGTGCGCTGCGCGACCAACCGGCCGGAGACCTCCTGTCCGGCGTGCCACTGGGCGAAGTCGGTCCGGCCCAGCAGCTCCGCCCGGCGCTTGAGCTCGGCGGCCAGCGACTGCGCGAACTCCCGCATGCGCACGGGGTCGTTGGCGATGAGGTGCGTGGTCACATGCGGTATGTCCGTGCACACGCGCAGGCCCTCACCGCGGCCGGCGCCCGTCCCGACCCCGTCCCGGCCGTCGAGCAGGACCATGGCCAGCCGGTCCGGCCGCTCGGCGGCGGCCAGCGAGGCGACCACGGTCCGCAGCAGCTCGGTACGGCCACTCCCGGCCGGCCCCTCGATCAGCAGATGCGGCCCGTCGGCCACGAGGTCGACGGTGACCGGGCCGCGCGGCCCGGCACCCAGCACCGCGCGGGCCCGGCCGCCCAGCGACCGGGTGTCGTCGGCCGCGTCGGCCCAGCGGGCCATCAGCGACGCCGGGGTGGCCCGGGCCAGCCCCAACTCGTCCAGCAGCCGGGCCGACCGGGGCAGCGGCGCGGCCACGCGCGCGTGGTGCTCGCCGGCGGGGCCGTCCGGGCGCAGCGGTGCGAGTGCCCGCGCGAACCGCTCGGCCCAGGCGGCGGAGACGGCGTCGACGGTGGCGGGCGAACCGGGGCCGACGGGACCGCCCGGCGCGACCCGCGTCAGCCGCAGCGTGGCGGCGACGTCTCCGCCGAGCAGCGCCACGGCACCGCAGTGCCGGAACGTCGGCGTCACCGCGCAGGCGGCCTCGTACGTCTCCGTCACCGGGGAGGCGGGCGACGCGGCCGGGGTCTCGGCGAGACACACCACGTGGACCCCGGCCCGGGGTCCGGCCACGGCCAGCCGCGCGAGCGCGTCCCGCAGCGCGGCCCCGCCCGGGTCCCCGTCGACGACGACAACGGTGAACGGTCCGCCGAAGCCGCCACCGGCACCGGGGGCTTCCTTGGCCCAGGAGGGGCGGCGGGCGGGGGACTCGGTGGGAGAGGGGGTGGCGGCCGGGGCGGGCGTGCCGGGGCGCACCGCGTGTCCGGGGCCACCGTAGGTCCCGTAGGTCCCAAATGTCGCTTGGGTTCCGTCGTAGGTCCCGTGGGTGGCGTCCGGTCCGTGGTGGGCGTCGGTGCCGGCCGGGCCCGGGACGGTCGGGGCGCCGGAGGCCGCGGCCGGCCCCTGGGCGCCCGTCGCCCCGGCCGTGGGAGCCGCGTCGCGCCCGGGCGTGGGGTGGGCCGTCGTGCGGCCCGTCGCCGCGTGGTCCTCCACCCGTCGCAGCAGTTCCTCCGTGCGGGCCGCCGCCTGTTCACGGTCGTAGGCCAGCAGCAGCCGGCAGTCCTGGCCGTGGCCCGGCCGGACGTGCGGGAGCCAGCCGAGCCAGGCCCACTCGGCCGTACGGTCCGCCACCGGCCGTGAGTGGTCCGCGCTGATCAGCACGATCTCCAGCAGGTCGGGGGAGTGCAGCGCGGCGAGCTGGGCCAGCACCGCGCGGGCCAGCCCGGACAGCCGGGGGCGCGGACCGGCCAGGCCCAGCGCGCCCGCCTCCCGCAGCGCGGCCGTCACCGGCACCGCCGGCAGCAGGCCCGAGCCGTCCGGCGGGTTCCGGTCGGCCGTGCCGAGCCGTACGGTCAGCGCCTCGGGGTGTCCCGGCCCGCGCTCCCACAGCCGGGGCCCGGGGCCCAGCGCGGTGAGCAACAGTGCGGCGGGGTCCGGCCAGGTCTCCGGCTGCCGTGGCACATCGGCCGCCGGGGCGCCGCCGGCGGGCGCGGTCGTGCCGTCGTACTCGTCCGCACCGGCCGGCTGTTCCCCGCGTCCGCCGGCCAGCCGACGCGCCCAGGCGCCCAGCCCGCGCCGCCGGGCGCCCTGCGGGAGGTCGGTGCCCCTGAGCGGGGTCCCCTTGCGCCCGCGCGCCCGCGCGTCCTCGTCACCGGTCCCGGCGACACCGAAGCGGCCCGCGTGCGTGTCCGCACCGGACGCCGCGCCCGGCGCACCGGCGGAGCCACCGGCGAGGCCCTCCACGCTCGGCGCGCCGGCCTGCCCCGGCACCACGGGCGACGGCCCACGCCGGTGCTCCTGGGCCCCCGCGTCCCAGCCGGCGGAGCCATGGGGGTCGTAGGCATGCTGAGCACCGCCGGAGGACCCCCACCCACCGGCCCGCCCACTGACGTAAGGCGCCCCGGAGTCGGGGGAGTGCCCCGCACCCCCGGCCGCGGCTCCTGCCCCGCCGTACCCACCGCCGGCACCGGAAGCCGCCCCGCCGGGACCACTCCTCTCGGTGGGACCCGCCATGCCCCCGCCGGAAGCCGTTTCCGCCCCGCCGGCACGCCCCGCACCCGCCGCAGGAGATCTCCAGTCCCCGGAGCCACCCGCATCGGACGTGGCAGCACCCGGGCCGGCGGAACCGGCCCCCAGTGGAGCCGCGTCCGACGACGACCCCCGCTCCCCGCCCACGGCGACCCGCACGCACCCCTCGCCGTCGGCCACCGCCCGCACCCGCATTCCGGGTCCCCCGGACGGAGTAACCCGCAGGGCGGACTCGCCGATCCGGAGCAAGCCCCCGGCAGGGACCCGTACCGGGCGCTCCGTCACCCGTACGCCGTCGAGGGACGTGCCGTTGGTGGAGCCGAGGTCGGCGACCGAGACCCGGCCGTCCGCGCCGACGGTGACCACGCAGTGCAGACGGGAGACGTCGGGGTCGTCCAGCGGGACGTCGGCGTCGGCGGAGCGGCCGACCGTGATCCGGCCGCCGTGCAGCAGATGGACCCCGCCCGCGTCGGGGCCGGCGACCACGTGCAGCTGGGTCGGCGCGTCGTCCAGCTCGGGATGCGGCTCGGGCGCCGCCGGGGCGCTCAGGGACAGCACGGCACCGTCGACCAGCGGAGGCTCGCCGAGCGTGCTGCGGCGCGGGTCGAGCCGCTCGGTGCCCGCGTACAGCACCACGGACGCGCCGCCGGCCTCCCGGCCCGTGCCGCCCTCTCCGGTGACCGCCCCGGCCAGCGCCGACGCGACCGCGGCCAGCTCCGTGCCCGCGGGAGCCGTGACCAGCACGTCGCGGCTCGCGGCGCGGCCCCGCTGCGGGGACGGGCCGAGCGGGTCTACGACGGTCAGCCGGATCTGCATCGGCGTCAGCGGTCCCTTCTGCGCGGATCTGCGCGGGCGCGGACTTCCCCCCACCCCCACACGAGCACGTCGGCCAGCAGCCACTGAAGGCATCCCAGGGAGCTGCTGCACGCATCCTCGCACCTGCCACCGACAACGCGCCCGTGACCCGGGCAGAAGTGATCTTGATTGGTCGGCTCTGCCCCCAAAAATGCCTGACCAATACGTCACCGGCGATCAGTTGAGATCGGTCACGTCCATCCCCGGCAACCAGCGGACCGGGCCGCGCGTCTTCCCGTCGAGCCCGCGAACGTGCTCCGGAACGCGTACGTGCTGCCGTGGAGCACGGCCTACAGTGGGTCGGAACACCGGAACGCAGGCAAGCGAAGCAACAGCAACCAGCAGGGAGCGCGAGACGTGCGGCCAGTCGGCAGCAAATACCTGCTTGAGGAACCGCTCGGACGCGGCGCCACAGGCACCGTCTGGCGTGCCCGCCAGCGCGAGACCGCGGGCGCCGAGGCGGCCGTGCCCGGGCAGCCCGGGGAGACGGTCGCGATCAAGGTCCTGAAGGAGGAGCTGGCGAGCGACCCGGACATCGTGATGCGCTTCCTGCGCGAGCGTTCCGTGCTGCTCCGGCTCACCCACCCGAACATCGTCCGGGTCCGCGACCTGGTCGTCGAGGGAGATCTGCTGGCGCTGGTCATGGACCTCGTCGACGGCCCCGACCTGCACCGCTACCTGCGCGAGAACGGCCCCCTCACCCCGGTCGCCGCGGCCCTGCTGACCGCCCAGATCGCCGACGCGCTCGCCGCGAGCCACGCCGACGGCGTCGTCCACCGCGACCTGAAGCCCGCCAACGTGCTGCTCATGCAGCACGGCGGTCAGATGCACCCGATGCTGACCGACTTCGGCATCGCCCGCCTCGCCGACTCCCCGGGCCTGACCCGTACCCACGAGTTCGTCGGCACGCCCGCGTACGTGGCACCGGAGTCCGCCGAGGGCCGCCCGCAGACCTCCGCCGTCGACGTCTACGGCGCCGGCATCCTGCTGTACGAGCTGGTCACCGGGCGTCCGCCGTTCTCCGGCGGTTCCGCGCTTGAGGTCCTGCACCAGCACCTGAGCGCCGAGCCGCGCCGCCCCTCCACCGTCCCCGAGCCGCTGTGGACGGTCATAGAGCGCTGCCTGCGCAAGAACCCGGACGAGCGGCCGAGCGCAGAGAACCTCGCGCGCGGGCTGCGGGTCGTCGCCGAGGGCGTCGGGGTGCACGCGAACGCCGCGCAGATCGCCGCCGCCGAGGGTGTCGGCGCGCTGCTCGCCCCCGACCCGGCCCCGGCCGCCGTCCCGGGCGTGCCCGGTGCCGCCGACCCCACGCAGGTGCTGCCGACGAACGCGCCGCAGGGGGCGTACGACCCGAACGCCGCCACCAGCGTGCTGCCGCACACCGGCGGCCCGGCCGGTGCCGCCGACCCCACCGCCGTACTGCCGAACACGGGCGCGGCGGACCCGACGGCGGTCCTGCCGCCCGTCCCGCAGGGCCAGCAGGGGCAGTACGGCCAGCAGCAGGGGCAGTACGGCCAGCAGGGCCAGCAGGGGCAGGGCGAGCAGCCGCATCCCTGGCAGACCCAGCTGCGGGCCGCCCGCGACCGCAACGAGCAGACGCAGATCCAGTACCTGGACCCGGACGAGGACCCGCTGCGCCGCCGCCCCCAGCGGCAGGTGGCCCGGCCCCAGCAGCAGCCGCGCCCGGCCCCGCAGGGCCGCCCGCAGCAGCCGCAGCCGCGCGGCCGGCAGCAGGGCGCCGGGTACGGCCCGCCGCAGCAGCAGCCCCAGCAGTACGCCCCGCCGCAGCAGCCCCACCAGCCCCAGCGGTACGCGCCTCCCGCCCCGCCCGCGCCGCAGCGGCCCGCGCGGGAGCCCCGGGAGCCGCGGCAGCGCAGCGCCAACCGGATGAAGATCCCCGGGCTGGGCTGTCTGAAGGGCTGCCTGTTCACGATCGTCATCCTGATCGTGGCCAGCTGGCTGATCTGGGAGCTGACCCCGCTGCAGGACTGGATCGGCACCGGCAAGGGCTACTGGGACCAGATGAGCGACTGGATCGGCAAGGTCGGCGGCTGGATCAAGGATCTGGGCGGTTCCGGCAGCGGAAACTGATCGCTGGTTCGGAGATTTGTCGACATCTGCCGGGTGATTTCCGTCTCCGCGGTGAAGGTTGGCTCGTCGGACGCGTAGTTTTGGCGACAACACGCGTCTGTAGGAGCAGTCTTGGCACGGAAGATCGGCAGCCGGTACACCGCGAACCAGATCCTGGGGCGGGGGAGCGCCGGCACGGTGTGGCTGGGCGAGGGACCGGACGGCCCCGTCGCCATCAAGCTGCTGCGCGAGGACCTCGCCTCCGACCAGGAGCTCGTCGGACGCTTCGTGCAGGAGCGCACGGCGCTGCTGGGCCTGGAGCACCCGCACATCGTCACTGTGCGCGACCTGGTGGTCGACGGCAACGACCTGGCCCTGGTCATGGACCTCGTGCGCGGCACCGACCTGCGCACCCGGCTGGAGCGGGAGCGGCGGCTCGCCCCCGAGGCGGCCGTGGCGATCGTCGCCGACGTCGCCGACGCGCTCGCGGCGGCCCACGCGGCCGGGGTCGTCCACCGGGACGTCAAGCCCGAGAACGTGCTGCTCGACATGCGGGGCCCCATCGGGCCGGGCGGCTCCCACCCCGCCCTGCTCACCGACTTCGGCGTCGCCAAGCTGATCGACTCGCCGCGGCGGACCCGCGCCACCAAGATCATCGGTACGCCGGACTACCTGGCCCCGGAGATCGTGGAGGGCCTGCCGCCCCGGGCGGCCGTGGACATCTACGCGCTCGCCACGGTCCTCTACGAGCTGCTGGCCGGCTTCACCCCCTTCGGCGGCGGCCACCCAGGCGCCGTCCTGCGGCGGCACGTCACCGAGACCGTCGTACCGCTGCCCGGCATCCCCGAGGAGCTGTGGCAGCTGCTGGTGCAGTGCCTGGCCAAGGCCCCGGCCTCCCGGCTGCGCGCCTCGGAGCTCGCGGCGCGGCTGCGCGAGCAGCTGCCCACGCTGGCCGGGATGCCGCCACTGGACGTGGACGAGCCCGACCTCTCGGAGGAGGCCGCGGAGGAGTCCGTGCCGTCCGCTCCGCAGGGTGAGCCGGTACGGCGGCGAGGAGCGGTGTCCCTCGTCCCCGGGGCCGAACCGGACTCCAACCGCGACACCCACACCTCCATGCGGGTGCCGGGACCGGACGAGCTGGCAGGGGGCGCGCACGGGACCGCCCGCGCTCCTCGGGCCACTGGTGCGCCCCGGCCGGGCTCGGCCCGCCACAAGGCCGCGGTGCGGCGCCGCCGGGTGACCCTGGGGGTGGCCGGGGTGGTGGTGGCCGCCGTCGTGGCCGTCGGCGCCTGGTTCGCCTCCTCCGGCGGGGACGACGACGAGCCGGCCCCGGCCACCCACAGCACGTCGGCCCCCTGACCCGAGTCCTGCCCGCCCGGCCGACTCGGCCGGGCGGGCAGGCGGGCCAGGTCGCTTGCCACAGCCGTTACGCTGGATGGCGTGGCAGTCGTCGATGTATCCGAAGAGCTGAAGTCCCTCTCCTCGACCATGGAGTCGATCGAGGCCGTCCTGGACCTCGACAGGCTGAGGGCAGATATCGCCGTGCTTGAGGAGCAGGCGGCGGCCCCGTCCCTGTGGGACAACCCGGACGAGGCGCAGAAGATCACCAGCAAGCTCTCCCACCTCCAGGCCGAGGTCAGGAAGGCGGAGGCGCTGCGCGGCCGCATCGACGACCTCGCGGTCCTCTTCGAGATGGCCGAGGAGGAGGACGACCCGGACACCCGCGCCGAGGCCGAGTCGGAGCTGACCGCGGTGAAGAAGGCGCTGGACGAGATGGAGGTCCGCACCCTCCTGTCCGGCGAGTACGACGCCCGTGAGGCGCTCGTCAACATCCGCGCGGAGGCCGGTGGCGTCGATGCCGCCGACTTCGCCGAGAAGCTCCAGCGCATGTACCTGCGCTGGGCCGAGCAGCACGGCTACAAGACCGAGCTGATCGAGACGTCGTACGCGGAAGAGGCCGGCATCAAGTCGACCACCTTCGCCGTCCACTCGCCGTACGCCTACGGCACCCTCTCGGTCGAGCAGGGCACGCACCGCCTCGTGCGCATCTCGCCCTTCGACAACCAGGGGCGCCGGCAGACCTCCTTCGCCGGTGTCGAGGTGCTGCCCGTGGTCGAGCAGTCCGACCACGTGGAGATCGACGAGTCCGAGCTGCGCATCGACGTCTACCGGTCCTCCGGCCCCGGCGGCCAGGGCGTCAACACGACCGACTCCGCGGTCCGCATCACGCACCTGCCCACCGGCATCGTCGTCTCCTGCCAGAACGAGCGGTCGCAGATCCAGAACAAGGCCACCGCGATGAACGTCCTCCAGGCCAAGCTGCTGGAGCGGCGCCGGCAGGAGGAGCAGGCCAAGATGGACGCCCTCAAGGGCGACGGCGGCAACTCCTGGGGCAACCAGATGCGTTCGTACGTGCTGCACCCGTACCAGATGGTCAAGGACCTGCGCACCGAGTACGAGGTGGGTAACCCGGAGGCCGTGTTCAACGGCGAGATCGACGGGTTCCTGGAGGCCGGGATTCGCTGGCGCAAGCAGCAGGAGAAGTAACTTTGTCGACATGACAACTGCCGCCCGAGAGGCGGCAGTTGTCGTATGTCTGGGTTTTACGTCACACTCACAGGCTTCAACTCTCCGCAAACGCCGACCCACCGGACATTGCGCCCGCAACGCCCTTGACGTTGCTTTGAAAAATCGGAAGGGTGAGGCGCGGCATGCGTACCTTGGGGCGCATGTGAACCGGGGGATCGAGTTGACGCCACTTCGTCACCAGCTGCCTCCGTCGATCACGGCACGCCCCACGCGCCGCCTCATTGACGAACAGCTACTGGGGGTAGCAACCATATGACGAAGAAGACGCGGATCCGGGTCGCGCGGATAGCCGCCGGCGCCGTGATCGCGGCCGGTGCGTCGCTGACGGCCGCCGGCGCGGCTTCCGCCCTGGACCTCGATGTCCAGGCGGGCCCGATCAGCCTCGGCGTGAGCGGTGTGGGTGCCGACGGGGGCAACACGGACGGTGGCTCCACCGACGGCGGCTCGATCGAGGGCGCCACCATCGGCGTGACCGAGGGCACGACCCTGGGGACCGACGGTGGCTCCGTCACCGGCTCGGCCGGCACCGACGGCTCGGCCGCCAGTGGCGGTGACGTCACCTCCGGCGGCGACGCCTCCATCGGCGGCGATGCTTCCATCGGCGGCGACGCCTCGATCGGCGGTGACGCTTCCATCGGCGGCGACGCCTCGATCGGCGGTGGCGACAGCACCTCCGGCGGCAACAACAGCGGCGGTGACGCTTCCACCGGCGGCGACAACGGCAACTCCGGTGGCAACGGCAACTCGGGTGGCAACGGCAACGGTGGTGGCGACAGCACCGACGGCGGCAACGGCAACTCGGGTGGCAACGGCAACAGCGGTGGTAACGGCACCTCCGGTGGCGACAGTGGCACCAGCGGTTCCACCGACGGCGGCGACAGCGGCACCAGCGGTTCCACGGGCGGCGGTTCCACCGACGGCGGTTCCGGCAGCACCGGCGGTTCGACCACCGGCGGCAACCACACCGGCCCCGACGGCGGTAACAACAACGTCCCGCAGGACGAGGGCTCCTCGGCGCTGACCGACACCGGCTCCGACACCTCGGCGCAGGGCGGCGACAAGCAGCTCGCCGAGACCGGTGCCGGCCAGACCGCGTTCCTGCTCGTCGGCGCCGCGACGATGATCGCCGGCGGCATCGGCTTCCGTATCCTGCCGCGCCTGGTGAGTGGCCGCGGCGCTGCCGCCTGACCGTAACCGCCAGGTCACGCACGGCACACGCGCGAGGGCCCGGAGCCTCGGCTCCGGGCCCTTCGTGACGCTTCGGTCAGACGGTCTGGTGCGCCAGCAGTGCCACCGCGGCGATCAGCACCGCCAGCAGCGCGATCAGCGCCATCGGATTCACACCGCTCAGGCCTCCGAAGAAGCCCTCCTGCTGCAGTCGCTCGCGGTTGGCACGGCACACCGGGCACCGGCCCTCGCTCACGGGCGACGCGCAGTTCGCGCACACCAACCGGTCGTACGTCATGCGCTCGCCCTCCTTGCACCGGCCATCACATGCACAACGCTCACGGGGACGAGAACGTTCCCCCGCGTTCCCGTCGTCCTTCGTCTCCCTTCCACTGTGCCAGGTTCCCGCGACGCGTGCGCGGGGCCTCCGGGAAGGGGGTGTGGGAAGCGGCCGGTACAAAAACGTACAAGTCTTGCCCAACCTCAACCCGCGACTGCACTTGCACACCCGGTTCGCGTATGGTCACGCTCATCTACCCCCGGCGACCCGTGGTGCATCCGTGATCCGATTCGACAACGTCTCCAAGGTCTACCCCAAGCAGACCCGCCCCGCACTCAGGGATGTCTCCCTGGAGGTGGAGAAGGGCGAGTTCGTCTTCCTCGTGGGGTCCTCCGGCTCCGGAAAGTCCACCTTCCTGCGGCTCATCCTCCGCGAGGAGCGGTGCAGCCACGGTCAGGTGCACGTGCTGGGCAAGGACCTCGCGCGGCTGTCCAACTGGAAGGTGCCGCAGATGCGCCGCCAGCTGGGCACCGTCTTCCAGGACTTCCGGCTGCTGCCGAACAAGACGGTCGCGGAGAACGTGGCCTTCGCCCAGGAGGTCATCGGCAAGTCCCGCGGCGAGATCCGCAAGTCCGTGCCGCAGGTGCTCGATCTCGTCGGGCTCGGCGGCAAGGAGGACCGCAGGCCCGGCGAGCTGTCCGGTGGTGAGCAGCAGCGCGTCGCCATCGCGCGCGCGTTCGTCAACCGGCCGAAGCTGCTCATCGCCGACGAGCCCACCGGCAACCTCGACCCGCAGACCTCCGTCGGCATCATGAAGCTGCTCGACCGCATCAACCGGACGGGCACCACCGTCATCATGGCGACGCACGACCAGAACATCGTGGACCAGATGCGCAAGCGCGTCATCGAGCTGGAGAAGGGCCGCCTCGTCCGCGACCAGGCCCGCGGCGTCTACGGCTACCAGCACTGACCGCACCAGCACCCAGTTCCGGAAAGGCCTGAAGAACCCGCCATGCGCGCCCAGTTCGTCCTGTCGGAGATCGGTGTCGGTCTCCGCCGCAATCTGACGATGACCTTCGCCGTCATCGTCTCCGTCGCCCTCTCCCTGGCCCTGTTCGGCGGTTCGCTGCTGATGAGCGACCAGGTGAGCACCATGAAGGGCTACTGGTACGACAAGGTCAACGTCTCGATCTTCCTGTGCAACAAGCACGACGCCGAGAACGACGTCCACTGCGCCAAGGGCGCGGTCACCGAGGACCAGAAGAAGCAGATCCTCGCGGACCTGGACAAGATGCCGGTCGTCGAGAAGGTGACCTACGAGTCGCAGGACGAGGCGTACAAGCACTACAAGGAGCAGTTCGGCAACTCCCCGCTGGCCGGCTCGCTGACGCCGGACCAGATGCAGGAGTCGTACCGGATCAAGCTCAAGGACCCGCAGAAGTACCAGGTGATCGCGTCCGCGTTCAACGGCCGGGACGGCGTGCAGTCGGTGCAGGACCAGAAGGGCATCCTCGACAACCTCTTCCAGTTGCTGAACCTGATGAACCGGGGCGCGCTCGGCGTGATGGCGATGATGCTGATCGTCGCGCTCCTGCTGATCGTCAACACCGTGCGCGTCTCGGCGTTCAGCCGACGGCGGGAAACCGGGATCATGCGTCTGGTCGGCGCCTCGGGCTTCTACATCCAGGCGCCGTTCATCGCGGAGGCCGCGGTCGCCGGTCTCATCGGCGGCGGCCTCGCCTGCGTGGCGCTCGTCGTCGGCCGGTACTTCACCATCGACCACGGCATGGAGCTGTCCCACAAGCTCACGCTCATCAACTTCGTCGGCTGGGACGCGGTGTTGACCAAGCTGCCGCTGATCCTCGCCACCAGTGTCCTGATGCCGTCGCTCGCCGCGTTCTTCGCGTTGCGCAAGTATCTGAAGGTGTGACGCATGCCAACGGGGTCGTACGGTCATCGGGCCGTGCGGCCCCTTCGCGTTGCCCTAGACTCGCCGCCATGTCAGGCCGTGACCCGTTCTGTCAGCCCCGCCGCGTCCGCCGCGGGGCCACCCTGACATTGGTCTTCGCCGGAGTGCTCATCGCCGGTGCCGCCACCGGTTCCTTCCCGGAACCCGACGTTCCCGCACGGAAGGCCGCCGCCGGCCCGGCGGGCCCGGCCGCCCGGCACGAGGCCGTCGAAAGGGCCGCCGCGGAGGCGATGGCCGACGGCAAGTCCCCGATGGAGGCGGCGGAGAGGGCGGTCAGCCGCAGCGGGGACCGCTGGGCCGCGGTCTACTCCGAGGGCGAGTACGAGGAGTTCCAGGACGCGCTCGACGGCCGGTACACGGGTGTCGGCCTGTGGGCGCGGCAGGAGGCGGACGGCGGGATCGAGGTGACCCGGGTGCAGCCCGGCTCGCCCGCCGCCGACGCCGGGATCCGGGTCGGCGACCGGTTGCGCAGCGTTGACGGTACGAAGGTCGACGGGCGGCCGGTCACCGAGGTGGTCGCTCTGCTCCGCGGCGACGCGCTGCGCGGGGACGGCGATGACGCCCCGGCCGGTACGACGGTCGCCCTCGGCCTGGAGCGCGGCCCGCGCGCGTGGACCGAGACCCTGCACCGGGCCCGGCTGTCCACCGACTCCGTGACCGTGCGCCGGCTGCCCGACGGCGTCACTGTGCTCAAGATCGCCGCGTTCACCAAGGGCTCCGCCGGCGCGGTCCGCGAGGCGCTGCGCGCCGCCCCGGCCGACGGCCGGACCGTCCTGGACCTGCGGGGCAACTCCGGCGGCCTGGTCACCGAGGCCGTGGACACCGCCTCCGCCTTCCTGGACGGCGGACTGGTCGCCACCTACGACGTCGACGGCGCCCAGCGCGCCCTGCACGCCGCCTCCGGCGGCGACACCGCCCGTCCCCTGGTCGTCCTCGTCGACGGCGGCACCATGAGCGCGGCCGAGCTGCTCACGGGTGCCCTCCAGGACCGGGGCCGCGCGGTGGTGATCGGCTCGCGCACCTTCGGCAAGGGCTCGATCCAGATGCCGACCGAGCTGCCCGACGGCTCGGTGGCCGAGCTGACCGTCGGCCACTACCGCACCCCCTCCGGCCGCGCGGTGGACGGCCGGGGCATCACCCCCGACCTGGAGGCGGGGCCGGAGCAGGCCCTGCCACGGGCGGAGAGGGTCCTCACCGGGCTGGGCGACCCGTCGTAGCCACGCGTAATCGGCTGTACGCACACCCCCTGTGTGGTGCGAAAATGGTGGGCACTATGAGCAAGGGAATGTACGTACCGAAGGAGTCCCAGCCCAAGCAGGGCGGCGGGGCCGCCAAGGCCAGGGACGGCGAGAAGGGCGGCAAGCGCAAGATCGTCGCCCAGAACAAGAAGGCCCGGCACGACTACGCGATCATCGACACCTACGAGGCCGGGCTCGTGCTCATGGGCACGGAGGTCAAGTCGCTGCGCGAGGGACGGACCTCGCTGACCGACGGCTTCGTCCAGATCGACCGGGGGGAGGCGTGGCTGCACAACGCCCACATCCCCGAGTATCACCAGGGCAGCTGGACCAACCACTCCGCGCGCCGCAAGCGCAAGCTGCTCCTGCACCGCGAGGAGATCGACAAGCTGGAGTCGAAGTCCCAGGAGACGGGACACACCATCGTGCCCCTCGCCATCTACTTCAAGGACGGCCGGGCGAAGGCCGAGATCGCTCTCGCGCGGGGCAAGAAGGAGTACGACAAGCGGCAGACGTTGCGGGAGCAGCAGGACCGGCGGGAGGCGGACCGGGCGATCGCGGCGGCGAAGCGCAGGCAGCGCGGCTACTAGCCGGCCGACGGGCCGACGGGCCGACGGGCCGACGGGAATAGGCTGGCATCGTCGGGCGTTGGTCACGTACGATGGCAGTGCACTCCACAGAGGGTGCGCGAACCCTCCTCCGGGAGGGGTTTGAAAAATCAACATGGGGATGATCGGTTTCGACAGCGGCTGTCGAAGCAGGGGAAGCGTGTCGAGGAAGCGGCAATGATCTCGTAAACCATATGTCGCAAAAAATAATCGCCAACACCAAGCGCGATTCCTTCGCCCTCGCTGCCTAAGTAGCGACTTGCGAAGTGTCAGCCCGGGGCTGTTCCCGACCCGGATCCTGGCATCAGCTAGGGAACTAAACCTCTAGGCCCGGTCACGGGGTGTAGAGGGAAATCAAACAGTGACTGAGCCCGTCGGAGACTTGTCCGCGTGATCTCCGGGGCCGAGAAAATCGCAGCGGACTGCACACGGAGAAGCCCTGATTCCGCACCGTTGGACGCGGGTTCGATTCCCGCCATCTCCACGAGGCCCCCTTGGGGGCCGACCCCATGTGGGCACAGGCCCCGCCGCTTTCGAGCGGCGGGGCCTTTGTCATGGAGTGGCACCCCGGGGGTGCGGGTCTGCTCCCGGCCGCGGGTCCGTCGTGGCTGGTCGCGCAGTCCCCCGCGCCCCTTCGGGGCGCCTTCGCACCCGGCCGGCGCCGGTGAGCGCGGCCAGCCCCAGGGCGAGGGTGGCGGCGGCCACCGGTGCGGCGTACGCGGTGGCGGGGGAGAGGTGCTCCGCCGCCCAGCCCCCCGTCGCCGAGCCGCACGCGATACCGGTGAGCAGGCCGGTCACCATCAGACTCATCCCCTCGTTGAGCCGGTCGGCCGGGGTCCGCCGCTGTACCAGCGTCATCGCCGTCACCATGGTCGGTGCCGTCGCCATCCCCGCCACCAGCAGCGCACCCGCCAGCGCCGGCAGGGACCGGGTGCCGGCCGCGAGCCAGGGCAGGGTCATGAGCCCGGCCATGGCCGCCAGACACCAGGAGAAGCGCGCCCCGGCAGGCTTCCGCGCCCCGTACACCAGCCCCGCCGCGCACGAGCCCGCCGCCTGGAGCGCGAGCACGGCACCGGCCGCCGCGCGGTGCCCCTGCGCGTCGGCGTAGGCGATCGTGACGACCTCCATGGAGCCGAACACCGCGCCGGTCGCGGTGAAGCAGGCCAGCAGGGGCGGGACACCCGGGCTGCGCAGGGGCGAGGGTCCCTGCGCACGGGGCGTCGGCGGCGGCTCGGTCGCCCGCTGGGCGAGGAAGAGCAGCATGCCGGCGAGCAGCAGCACCGCCCCGGTGAGCGTGCCCGCCTCCGGGAAGAACGTGCCGGTCAGGAAGGACGCGAGCACCGGCCCGAGCATGAAGCACAGTTCGTCCGCGGCCTGCTCGAACGCGTTCGCCGAGTGCAGCGCGCCCGGCTCGTCCCGCAGCAGATGGGCCCAGCGGGCGCGGGACAGGCCGCCGATGTTGGGGGTGGCCGCGGTGCCGGCGTAGGCGGCGAACAGGGTCCATTCCGGGGCGTCGTAGCGGACGCACAGCAGCAACGCGAGGCTGCCCAGCACCGACACGACCGTGGCCGGCAGCGCGACCCGGGCCTGCCCGTGCCGGTCGACCAGCCGGGCGAGCCAGGGCCCGGCCAGCGCGGTCGCCGCGAGCCCCGTCGCGGTGACGGCACCGGCGAGGGCGTACGAGCCACGGGAACCGGCGATCATCACGACCGCGCTCACGCTGAACATGCCCATCGGCAGGCGGGCGAGGAGGTTGCCTGTGGTGAAGGCGCGGGCGCCGGGGAGACGGAACAGGCGGCGATACCCGCCGACTTGGTCTCTCTCACCGTCTGTTCGGCTGTCTTGAGCGTATCGGGCGTCTTGAACGTCTTGGGCGTCTTGGGCGGTCTCATGGGGCATGCCTCAACGGTCGCCCGGAGTGGATCACCGGGTCCAACACCTTCTGCGTCCCGATCCACGCGCTCACGTTGTAAATTCGCCGCCATGTCCGCCCCCGCCGCCCACATGGACCCCCGCCTGCTGCGTGCCTTCGTCGCTGTCGCCGAGGAACTGCACTTCACCCGGGCGGCGGCCCGGCTGTACGTCGCCCAGCAGGCGCTCAGCCGGGACGTACGGCGGCTGGAACGGGAGCTGGGTGCCGAGCTGTTCGTACGGACCACCCGGCAGGTCACACTGACCCCGGACGGCGAGCGTCTGCTGCCGCACGCGCGCCGGGTCCTCGCCGCCCAGGACGACCTGCTCGCCGCGTTCGCCACCGGCCAGGCCCGCCCGCTGCTGGTCGACCTCAACTCGCCGGGCCTGGCCACCGGCCGCCGCGTACTGCACCGGGCCCGCGAACTCGCCCCCGACTGCGAGCTGATGGCCCGCTACGAGAGCGGTCTGACGGGAGCCGCCGCCGAGTTGCTCGCCGGCCGCCTGGACGTCTCCTTCGGCCGGTTCGCCGGTCTGGACCCGACGCTCCGCTCCTCCCTGGCGCAGCAGCCGGTGCGGTACGAGCCGATGGCCGTCGTGCTGCCCGACGACCACCCGCTGGCCGCGTCGGCGCGGGTACCGATGTCCGCGCTGGCCGGTGAGACGGTGTACGCCGGTGCCGGGAACCCGCGCACCCGGGAGTGGACCGACCTGGCCCTGCGCCTCTTCCGGGACCGCGCCATCCGGCTCGCCCCGCCGCTCCCGCTGGCCGTCGGTGACGAGGAGTTCGGCCGCATCATGGCGAAGACCCGCAATCCGGTGCTGGCCGTCGTGGACTTTCCACCCCTGCCCGGCACGGTACGACGGCCCCTCGTCGAACCCGTCCCGCTGTCGCCCGTCTCCCTGGTCTGGCGGAAGGGACTGGTACATCCCGGATTGACCGCACTGCGGAAGGCGGTGGCCGAGATCGCACGGGTGGAGGGGTGGCTGCGGCGGCCCGCCGACGGTTGGATTCCGGCCATGGATGAGGACGTGATGAACAGCGTGTGACCTGTGGGGGCGGGTGTCCGCTCCTACCCGGCCCGGCGCGTGGCACTCCTCCGCGTGCGTTACATTCTTGGCCCGGGCACAGGGTGGTAGTGGGGCGCTCGGGCCGGGTGGGGGTCTGGTCCGGTCGAGGGGTGCCCGGGATCGAGAGCGCGCCCGTGACTGTCCCGTGGGGGGGATGAACGCGCGTGAAAATGTGTCCTGAAGACGCCCAACCCAAGGGGCGAGAGATGGCGTCCGAGGGACGTGGTGAGCCGGTGGGCGGGGGCGACGAGCGGATGAAATCGGACGCGGTGGCTGCGCAGGGTGCGGAGTCTGGTGTCGGTACCGGTGGTGACGCGAGTGCCGTTGATGACTCGGGTGCCGTTGATGATTCGGGTGCCATTGAGACTGGTGGGGCCTCCGAGGCTGTTGAGGCCGTAGCCGAGTCGGCCGGGTCAGAGGGGCCCGCCGAATCGGAGCGGTCTGCCGAATCGGAGCCGCGTGCTGAGTCGGAGCCGCCTGCTGAGTCGGCCGAGCCCGGGGGACCCATCGAGCCCGGCACGCCCATCGTCTCTGCCGAACCCGACGGCCGCGCCGCGTCTGCCGATTCCGCCGAAGCCGGCAAGCGCGCCGCGTCTGCCGATTTCGCCGACGCCGACAAGCCCGGCGTGCCCGCTCACCCCGCCGCGCAGGAGCTCTCCCGGACCTCCGCCGACCCCTCCGCGCAGGAGCTCTCCCAGACCTCCGCCGACCCCGCAGAAGCCCCGGCACCCTCCTCCGCCCCCAGCCCCACTCCTGCCCCGGCTTCCACCCCGCAGGACGCGACCATCGAGCTGGGCGACGTACGACTCGGTGCCGCGGGTGGGGAGTCGGCCGTACGGGAACCCCGTGGCTCGGACGGGCCGGTCTTCGTGGACGAGTCGGGCCGTCGTAGCCGCCGTTTCCGCCGGCTCGGCGTGGCCGTGGCCGTCGCCTGTGCCGGTTACGCCGCCGTCATCGTCGCCACCCTGCTGTCCGGCAACTCCGCCGCCCCCTGGCTGCCGGTGCCGGGACAGCACGAGGACAAGCCGGCCGGCAAGGTGGACACCTCGCCGCTGCCCAGCGTCTCCGCGACCCCGACCACGACCCCGCCGGGAGCCGGCACGGTGACCGCACCGGTCGTCGGCGCCGAGGCGGGCGGCACGGCCGTACCGGCCGGCGGAGCGCCCGCCGGTGCCGACGCCTCCGCGTCCGCCGAGCCGGAGGACGGCACCGCCTCCGCGCCCGCCGCCGACGCCGGCACCACCGGCTCCCCGACCCCGTCGGCACCGGCCACCGACGTGTCCCCGGCACCGTCCGCCACCGGCACCGCCACCGCTCCGGCACCCACGGCGACCCCGCCGGGCCGTACCCACACCCCGCCCGGTCACACCCGGCGCCCGCACCCCAGGCTCTCCCTCTGACGACCAGGTGGAACACCCCCAGATGGCCTCACACCCCCGCCGCCGTACCCGGCTGCCGCTGCGCTACCTGCTCCCGCTCCTGGTCCTGGTGGCGACCCTGGCGATGCTCATGCTGCGCGGCTACGTGCACAACGAGATCCTCGCCGATCACCGCATCCGGCCTTCGGCGGCGAACGACAGGGTTCCGCGGCGCATCCTGGACGGCGGTCCGGTCATCGACACGCGCGACGGCCGCAGCGACAGCCTGCGCATACCCGACCACCGCATCGTCCTCACCTTCGACGACGGCCCCGACCCGACCTGGACCCCGAAGGTGCTCGACGTGCTGAAGAAGCACCACGCGCACGCCGTCTTCTTCGTCACCGGCACCATGACCTCCCGCCACCCCGAGCTGGTGAGGCGCATGGTCGCCGAGGGCCACGAGGTCGGCCTGCACACCTTCGGCCACCCGGACCTGTCGTACCACTCCACGAAGCGCATCGACTGGGAGCTGTCGCAGAACCAGCTCGCGCTCGCCGGGGCGGCCGGTATCCGCAGCTCGCTGTTCCGGCCGCCGTACTCCTCCTCCGCCAACGCGATCGACAACCGGTCCTGGCCGGTGACGCGGTACATCGGCAGCCGGGGCTACCTCACGGTCGTGGACGACACCGACAGCGAGGACTGGCGCAAGCCGGGAGTCGAGCGGATCATCCGCAACGCCACGCCCCACGGCGGCCGGGGCGCGGTCGTCCTCATGCACGACTCGGGCGGCGACCGGCACCAGACCGTCCAGGCGCTCGACCAGCTCCTGCCCCGGCTCCAGCAGCAGGGCTACACCTTCCAGACCCTCACCGCGGCCCTGCGGGCGCCGAGCGCCGACACCCGGGTCACCGGGCTCGACCTGTGGAAGGGGAGGGCCTGGATCTTCCTGGTGAAGGCGTCCGACAACATCACCACGGTGCTCGTCGCCGGTCTCGCCGTCGTCGGCTGCCTCGTCTTCGCCCGCTTCGGCCTGATGCTGCTGCTGTCCGGCGCGCACGCCCGCCGCACCCGGCGCCCCGGCTTCCGCTGGGGCGAGGAGCCGGTGACCGAGCCGGTGTCGGTGCTGGTGCCCGCGTACAACGAGGCCAAGTGCATCGAGAACACGGTCCGTTCGCTCATGCGCAGCGAGCACCCCATCGAAGTGCTGGTCATCGACGACGGCTCGGCGGACGGCACGGCCGACATAGTCCAGGCGCTGGACCTGCCGGACGTACGGGTGATCCGCCAGGCCAACGCGGGCAAGCCGGCCGCGCTCAACCGGGGTCTGGCGAACGCCCGTCACGAGCTGGTCGTGATGATGGACGGGGACACCGTCTTCGAGCCGGCGACCGTCCGCGAACTCGTCCAGCCCTTCGCCGACCCGCGTGTCGGCGCCGTCGCCGGCAACGCCAAGGTCGGCAACAAGAACCGGCTCATCGGCGCCTGGCAGCACATCGAGTACGTGATGGGCTTCAACCTGGACCGCCGCATGTACGACATCCTGCGCTGCATGCCGACGATCCCGGGTGCCGTCGGGGCGTTCCGCCGCTCGGCCCTGCGACGGGTGGGCGGCATGAGCGACGACACGCTCGCCGAGGACACCGACGTCACGATGGCCCTGCACCGCGACGGCTGGCGCGTGGTGTACGCCGAGAAGGCCCGCGCCTGGACGGAGGCGCCCGAGTCGGTCCAGCAGCTGTGGTCCCAGCGCTACCGCTGGTCGTACGGCACCATGCAGGCCATCTGGAAGCACCGCCGCGCGGTGTTCGACCGGGGGCCGTCGGGCCGTTTCGGCCGTGTGGGCCTGCCCCTCGTCTCGCTCTTCATGGTCGTGGCCCCGCTCCTGGCCCCCCTCATCGATCTCTTCCTGGTCTACGGGCTGGTCTTCGGCCCGACGGCCAAGACGGTTCTGGCCTGGTGCGCGGTCCTGGCCGTCCAGGCGCTGTGCGCGGGGTACGCCTTCCACCTGGACCGCGAGCGCCTCACCCCGCTGCTCTCCCTCCCCCTCCAGCAGTTGCTCTACCGCCAGCTGATGTACGTCGTCCTGCTCCAGTCCTGGATCACCGCCCTCACCGGCGGCCGACTGCGCTGGCAGAAGCTCCGCCGCACGGGCGGGGTGGCGGCACCACCGGCCGAGCGTCCGCCGGTCCCGGAGGCGACACCGGTCGGCTGAAGCCGCGGCTCCCTAGTCCTGGTGGGTCACGGCGTCCTTCTGCAACTGCACCGCCGCCAGCAGGCTCAGACCCGGTTCGGCCTGACGCAGTGCCTTGACGGCGGCGACGGAGGCGATGTCCCCGGTGAAGCCGACGTCGGCCAGCCGGGCGCGGACCCAGTCGGCACGGAGTCGTGCCTCGCTGGCGCCGGCGGTGGCCCCGACGAGCGCGACGGCCCGCTCCAGCCCCGCCCGCTCCCCTTCCGGGGCCCCGTCCAACGCGTCCCGCAGCGCCGCCGCGACCAGGTCCGAGTCCCGGATGACCAGCACGAGGTCTTGCTTCTTGCCGAATCCCGCGAGTCCCTTCATACGACCAGGGTGAACACCACGGGCCGCCGTCATCAAACCACTTGAGCAGTTCCAGAGCCTTGGCCCGCCCGGAGGTGGGGAAGGAAGTCCGCCCAGGCGGAGTGGGCGAGGGTGAGGTGGCCGGCGGTGGGGGTCTTGGAGTCGCGGATGTGGATGGTGGTGGGGGTGGCGGCTATCTCCAGACAGTTGGAGGCGTCGCCGCTGTAGGTGGACTTCTGCCAGGTCAGTTCGGGCATGGTGGGGTTCCTCAGAGTTCCTGTGCGATGCGGTGGATGACGTCGCGGGACGCTTCGGGTCGGAGGGCGCTCGCCTCCATGTGGTCCACCACCGCGCGGTACTTGTTCAACTGCGCCTCTCCGTCGAGAAACTCGCAGCCATGGTGGGTGTCCAGCTGCACCGTGTCGAGCTGGGGGACCGCTCCGGCGACGTAGTCGATTCCCTGGCCGGTGCCGTGGAAGCTCGCTCTGCCGAAGGGGATGATCCGGACGGTGACGTCAGGACGTTCGCTCATGCTCAGCAGGTGTCTGAGCTGAGCGGCGGCCACGTCCCGGCCGCCGAACCCCATTCTGAGTGCGGCCTCATGAATGGTCGCGGTGTACGGGGTGGGACTCTCCCGGTGGAGGATGTTCTGCCGCTTGATGCGGTGGGAGAGGCGGTGCTCGATCTCGTACTGCTGGAGCGGCGGGAAGACCGTGCGGAACAACGCCCGGGCGTGGTCGGTGGTCTGAAGCAAGGCGGGGATGTGGATGACGAGAGCCACCCGCAGCTTAGCGGCGTGGTGCTCCAGTTCGGCCAGGTCGATCAGGCTGGCGGGCAGGTGATCCCGGTACTCGTCCCACCAGCCGCGCGTGCGTCCGCCGGTCATCGCCGCGAGGGCCTCCACCAGGGCGGTGTCCGCACAGCTGTAGGTGCGCGCGAAGGTGCGTACCCGGTCGGCGCTGACGGCGTAACGGCCTGACTCGATGTTGCTGATCTGCGCCTGCTTGAGGCCGAGCAGTGCCGCGGCGGCCGTAGTCGTCAGGCCCGAGTGCTCCCTGAGCTTGCGCAGTTCGGCGCCGAGGCGCTGCTGACGCAAGGTGGGGGTGGTGCTGGGCGGCACTGAGTCCTCTTCCGTCGTCGTGTACGCCGTGAGTCACCCACAGGAGGGAACTATCAACCGTTCCCTTCAATCGATGTCAATTATGACATCCCCGCACTCTATGGTGATGCTGCGTTGCTCAACTCCCCGCGCCCATAAGCCGGAAGCGCACCCGACCAAGGCAGAGCCACCGCCCGGCGCGACCAGTTGAGCGAGCCCGTTCCCTTCTCTCACCGGAGGTTTTCATGGGCACCGTATCCCTGCCCGACACCTGGGTGTACGCCCTTCGGCTGCCGCATGATCCCCGCGCGGCACGCGTCGCACGTGTGACCGTACGGGCCGTGCTGAACGGGCACGGCAGACACGAAGTCCTCGACGCGGTCGAACTGCTGACGTCCGAGCTGGTCGGCAACGCCTACCGGCACACCACCGGCCCCGCCTCCCTCCGGCTCACCGCGCTCGCGGACGGCCGGCTGCGGGTCGGCGTCTGGGACAGTCACCCGCGCGTCCCGGCACCCTTCGGGGATCCGCCCTGGGACCGCGTACCGGCGGCTCCGGTGGACGCCGAAGAGGGGCGCGGGCTGCACCTCGTGCAGGAGTACGCCGACTCCTGGGGCGGCCTGTCCCTGGCGGACAGCCCGCTGGACCGGGGCGCCGGGAAGCTGCTGTGGTTCGAGGTGGGCGGTCAGGGAGCCGCTGGTGCCGGCTGAGCGGCGCCGCCCCTCACGCGTCCGCGTACTTCGCGTCCGCCGCCGGGTCCAGGGCCAGGCGGTAGCCCCGTTTCACCACCGTCTGGATCAGCTTCGGGGCGCCGAGGGCCGTGCGGAGGCGGGCCATCGCCGTCTCGACGGCGTGTTCGTCGCGGCCCGCGCCGGGGAGGGCGCGCAGGAGTTCGGCGCGGGGGACGACCCAGCCGGGGCGGCGGGCCAGGGCGCGCAGCAGGGACATGCCGGCCGGGGGGACCGGCTTGAGGTCGCCGTCGACCAGGACCGCGTGGCCGCGGATCTCCACCCGGTGCCCGGCGATGGGCAGGGACCGGGCGCGGGCCGGGAGCTCCTGGCAGAGGAGCTGGACCAGCGGGCCGAGGCGGAAGCGTTCCGGCTGGACGGTGTCCACCCCGCGGGCCTGGAGCGGGATCGCGGTGACCGGGCCCACGCAGGCCGGGAGGACGTCGTGGGCCAGGGCGGCCAGCAGGTCCTCCAGCAGGCCGCGGTCCTCCGCACGGGACAGGAGGGAGGCCGCCGCGGGGGCGCTGGTGAAGGTGAGGGCGTCCACGCCGCGGGTGACGGCCGCGTCCAGGAGCCGGTCGAGCGGGCCGATGTCCTCGGGGGGCATCCAGCGGTAGACCGGGACGGGCACCACTTCCGCCCCGGCGGCGCGCAGCGACTCCACGAAGCCGGGGAGCGGCTCGCCGTGGAGCTGCACGGCGACGCGGTCGCCGTCGACGCCCTCCTCCAGGAGGCGGTCCAGGACCTCGGCCAGGGATTCGGAGGAGGGTGACCATTCCTCGGTGAGGCCCGCCGCGCGGATCGCGCCCTTCACCTTGGGGCCGCGGGCCAGCAGGCGGACCCCGCGCAGCCGGCCCAGCAGCTGTTCGCCGAGGCCCCAGCCGTCGGCGGCCTCGACCCAGCCCCGGAAGCCGATCGCCGTGGTGGCGACCACGACGTCCGGCACCTGGTCGATGATCTCCTTCGTGGCGGCGAGCAGTTCGCCGTCGTCCGCGAGCGGCACGATCCGCAGGGCGGGGGCGTGCAGAACGGTGGCGCCGCGCCGCTGGAGCAGGGCGCCCAGCTCCTCGGCCCGGCGCGCGGCGGTGACGCCCACGGTGAACCCGGCGAGGGGGCCGTGCTCGGGGTGCTGCTCTTCGTCGTACATGGGCTCTCCTAGCTGACCGGCACGCCGATCGAGCCTGTCAACGATGCGTGACAGGCTCGGTTCGGCCCGATGTCGCCGGTGTTACGTCACACCTCGGCATAGCTGAGCTGGGCCTTCGCCTCCGACGCGGCAGTCGCGGCCGGAACCCGCGCCGCCGTACGACGAAGGTATACGGCCCAGGTGACCGCGAAACAGACGCCGTAGTAGACGAGGAAGGCGACGAACGCGCCCGTCCCGGAGCCGTAGGAGAGGAAGGACTGGCGGAAGGCCAGGTTGATGCCGACGCCGCCGAGCGCGCCGACCGCGCCGATCAGGCCCATGGACGCGCCGGACAGCCGCCGGCCGTGGGCGACCGCCGCCTCGCCCTCCAGGCCCTTGGCCAGCGCCTTGGCCTGGAAGATGCCGGGGATCATCTTGAACGTCGAGCCGTTGCCGAGTCCGCTGAGCACGAACAGGACGACGAAGACCGACACGAACAGCGGCAGCGACTTCTGCATGCTGGCCACGATGAGCACGGCGGTGGCGGTGGCCATGCCGACGTAGTTCCACAGGGTGATGCGGGCGCCGCCGTAGCGGTCGGCGAGCCAGCCGCCGAGGGGGCGGATCAGGGAGCCGAGCAGCGGCCCGATGAAGGTGAGGTACGCGGCCTGGAGCGGCGTCCGGCCGAACCCGTTCGTCAGCACCTGGCCGAAGGCGAAGCTGTAGCCGATGAAGGAGCCGAAGGTGCCGATGTAGAGCAGGGACATGATCCAGGTGTGGGCGTCCCGGGCGGCGTCCTTGGCCGCTCCGGTGTCGTTCTTCACCGAGGACAGGTTGTCCATGAACAGCGCGGCGAGTGCGGCGGCCACGACGATCAGCGGGATGTAGATCCCCAGCAGCACGCGCGGGCCGCCGCTCGCGCCGATGATGGCGAGGGCGGCGAGCTGGATGACGGGGACGCCGATGTTGCCGCCGCCCGCGTTGAGGCCGAGCGCCCAGCCCTTCTTCCTGAGCGGGAAGAAGGCGTTGATGTTGGTCATGGAGGAGGCGAAGTTGCCGCCGCCGATGCCGGCCAGCAGGCCCACCAGGAGGAACGTGGAGTACGACGTCCCCGGCTCCATCACCACGAACGCGGCGACGGTCGGGATCAGCAGCAGGCTCGCCGAGATGATCGTCCAATTGCGGCCGCCGAAGACGGCCACGGCGAAGGTGTACGGCACCCGGACCACCGCGCCGACCAGCGTGACCACCGACGTCAGCAGGAACTTGTCGGCGGGTGTGAGGCCGTACTCCGGGCCCATGAAGAGGACCAGGACCGACCACAGGGTCCAGACGGAGAAGCCGATGTGCTCGGAGAGGACGGAGAACCAGAGGTTCCGGCGGGCGATCCGCTCCCCGGTCGCCTGCCAGAACACCTCGTCCTCCGGATCCCAGCGCTCGATCCAGTGGCCACTGCGACGGGTTGGGGCTGGGCCTGTCATCACGCCTCCACGGTGCTCCGGCTGCTCGGTCTGCCGACCACTGACTCAGCCCGAAGGTAGGGAGGACGCGTTTCCGGCCTGTGGCTGTGGGTGACCGGAAGGGAACGTTGCTCTCACTCGGCCGGGGAAGGGCCGGTGAGGCGGGACGCCGGTCCCCGGATTCCGCGTGACAGGCGGGACGCGGCCCCCGGGATTCCCCCGGGATCCCACCGCGAGCGCGGCGCGAGGGGTTCCGGTGTCTCCTCCGCGCGGGCACTGTGGGAGAGACCCCGCACGGTTCCTGCCCAGGCGGTGACTGGCACATGGCACTCGGTAGCGCCCCCTCCGCGTACGCGCCGCGGTTCGACGCCGGGCGGGTGTGCCTGGACCTCCTCGCCACCACGCATCCGGCCGAACGGCTGGACGGCGTCGGCGCGTTGTGCGCGTGGATCGGGAGCGCCGGACTCGTGCCCGACGGTACGGCGCTCGGTCACGCCGACGCGTCCTGGCTGGCCGGGTTCCGGGAACTGCGCGGATGCGTGGGGGTGTTGGTCCGCGGGCCGGGTCCCGGGGACGCGTCGTCGTACGGGCGGGCGCTCGGGCGCGTGAACGAGCTCGCCCTGGGAGTGCCCCCCGCGCCCGTCGCCGTACCCACGGAAGGCGGCGGGCTCGTGCGGGGGTTGGCCGGGCCGCCCGGCCCCGCGGCGCTGCTCGCCCTCGTCGCCCGGGACGCCGTGGAGCTGCTCACCGACCCCGTCGCGCGGGCCGCCGTCCGGGAGTGCGAGGGGGACGACTGCCCGCTGGTGTACCTGGACACCTCCCGCGGCCGGCGCCGGCGCTGGTGTTCCAGCGAGGTGTGCGGGAACCGGGAGCGGGTCGCCCGGCACCGGCGGCGGGCGGCGCTGGCGCGCGCCTGAAGGCAGGAGTGATTTCTGCAACACCGGGTTTGGATGGCCTGTGCACGGGAATCGCCCGCCGGGTTCGCCCGCGTGTCGGAGATGTGAAGATCGCGCGGTGGGAATGTGCGCGCATGTCCCGCTCGTCACGTCAGCCTCAAGAAATCTGTCACTCGGGTTTGAACACCGGGCCGCCCCCGTCCGTACGGGTGGGCGAGCGACCGACTGGGGGAACCCCCGGACACCGGAGGTGGGCGTGCGCAAGGATGCGGCCGTGGCCAATGAACGTGGAGCGAGGGCCCGACATCGCATGTCCTCACAGCCCTCGGAGCCGGATGAGGAGCTGATGCGTGCCCTGTACCGGGAGCACGCCGGACCTCTGCTCGCGTACGTCCTGCGGCTGGTCGCCGGTGACCGGCAGCGCGCCGAGGACGTCGTGCAGGAAACGCTCATCCGTGCCTGGAAGAACGCCGGTCAGCTCAATCGGGCGACCGGTTCGGTACGCCCCTGGCTGGTGACGGTCGCGCGCCGCATCGTCATCGACGGCCACCGCAGCCGGCAGGCCCGGCCGCAGGAGGTCGATCCGTCGCCGCTGGAGGTCATCCCCGCGGAGGACGAGATCGACAAGGCGCTGTGGCTGATGACGCTGTCGGACGCGCTCGACGACCTGACCCCGGCCCACCGGGAGGTGCTCGTCGAGACGTACTTCAAGGGGCGTACCGTCAATGAGGCGGCGGAAACACTGGGCATACCCAGCGGAACTGTCCGTTCCCGGGTGTTCTACGCCCTGCGGTCGATGAAGCTGGCACTGGAGGAGCGGGGGGTGACGGCGTGATGAGCAGCGGGTACGGGGGTATGCAGGGATTCGGACCGGGTGGTCCGGGTATGTCTGGGCCCATGAGCCCCAGTCAGGGATCTTCGGTGCCGAGCGAGCACGAGACCGTCGGCGCCTACGCCCTCGGCATCCTCGACGACGCCGAGGCAACCGCTTTCGAGGCCCATCTCGCCGGCTGCGAGTGGTGCGCCCAGCAACTGGACGAGCTGGCCGGGATGGAGCCGATGCTGGCCGCGCTCGCGGACCTGCCGGGCACCGGCAGCACGCCCGCGATCGGCGAGTCGCTGTCCGCCAGGCCCAGCCCGCGGGTGGTGGAGAAGCTGGTGGACGAGGTCGCCGAACGGCGGGCCCGGAAGCGCCGGCGCAGCATGTACATGATCGCGGCGGCCGCCGCGCTGATCATCGCCGGGCCGCTGGCCGCGGTGGCGGTGAACGGCGGCTCGGACGGGGGCGGGCAGGTCACCGCGACGCCGGCCCAGGCGACCTTCCGGACCATGTCCGACAAGAAGTCCGCCACGGACGCGTCGACCCACGTCAGCGCGACCGTCGCCATGGCGGGGAAGGACTGGGGCACCCAGGCGGTCCTGGAGCTGAAGAACGTCAAGGGCCCGCTGAAGTGCTCCCTGGTGCTCGTCGCCAAGAACGGGCAGCGCGTGACCATGTCGTCGTGGTCCGTGCCGGACTGGGGGTACGGCATCCCGGACGCCAAGACGGAGCAGTCGAAGCAACCGCTGTACATCGGCGGGGCCGCGGCCTTCCAGCCCAACGAGATCGATCACTTCGAGGTGGTGACGTTCGAGGGCAAGAAGCTGGTCCAGGTGGACGCGTGACGCCCGCGGCGGTCGGGGCCGAGCCACGGGTGCGCCGGGCCGCCGACGCCCTCCCGGTCCCCGCCCCCCGGGCTCCCGGCGGATCGCGGGCGGGTGCCGCGCCGTAGCCGCGCCCGGCGTGTCGTCGTGGTGCGCGGGGACTCCCCGCGCCCACTGCCCGCGGGCCTCGGTCCGTCCGCGCCGTCTCCCGGGAGGCCGCCGGAGTACCTCCCGTAGCTTCGACGGGCCCCCTTCGCGTACGGTTGACGGCTGCCCAGCACGTCAGAAGGGGGCCCGGTGGCCGCTCAGGTACAGCAGTCCGCGGTCGGCTCGGTACACGACGCACAGGATTCCGTCCGTGACCGGGAGATCAGCGTCGAGCAGGAACACCTGGACCGGGTGTACCAGCGCCTGGAGGAGAAGATCCACGAGGCCGAGTTCCTGATGCACGACGCGGCCAAGCGCGGCCAGGTGGGCACCCCGGGCGCGCTCGCCGAACGGGACGCGCAGGTCTTCCGGGCCGGTATCCACCTGAACCGGCTCAACAACGAGTTCGAGGACTTCCTCTTCGGGCGGATCGACCTGCTGCTCGGCAAGGACGGCAAGAAGGGGCCCGACGGGGCCTACACGGCGGTCGAGCCGGCCGAGGGGGCCGTGCGGCCGGACAACACCGCCGACATCGCCGAGACGCTGCACATCGGCCGTATCGGCGTCCTGGACGAGGACTACTCTCCGCTGGTCATCGACTGGCGCGCCCCCGCCGCCGCCCCCTTCTACCGGGCCACGCCCGTGGAGCCGGGACGGGTGGTGCGGCGCCGGGTCATCCGCTCCAAGGGGCGCCGGGTCCTCGGCGTGGAGGACGACCTGATGCGGCCCGAGCTGACGGCCTTCCTCGACGGCGACCAGCTGCCCGTCATCGGCGACGGCGCCCTGATGGCCGCGCTCGGCCAGGCCCGCGGCCACACCATGCGGGACATCGTCTCCTCCATCCAGGCCGAGCAGGACATGGTCATCCGGGCCCCCGCGGCCTCCATCACCTACGTGGAGGGCGGCCCGGGCACCGGCAAGACCGCCGTCGCCCTGCACCGCGCGGCCTACCTGCTCTACCAGGACCGCAGACGCTACGCGGGCGGCATCCTCATCGTCTCCCCGACCCCGCTGCTCGTCGCCTACACCGAGGGCGTGCTGCCCTCGCTCGGCGAGGAGGGCCAGGTCGCCATCCGTGCGATCGGCTCGCTGGTCGACGGCGCGGAGGCCACGCTGTACGACTCCCCGGCGGTGGCCCGCGCCAAGGGCTCGTACCGGATGCTGAAGGTGCTGCGCAGGGCCGCCCGGGGCGCCCTGGAGCTGGGGCCGGCGGCTGCGGAGGGGGACACCGTCACCGGCCCGCCCGCCCGGCTTCGCGTCGTCGCCTTCGGGCGCCGCCTGGAACTGGAGGCCGAGGAGCTGGGACGCATCCGCCGTACCGCCCTCGGCGGTACCGCGCCCGTCAACATGCTCCGCCCGCGCGCCCGCAAGCTGCTCCTGGACGCCCTGTGGGACCGCTCCGGCGCCGCCTCCCGGCACACCGACCCGGAGCTGGCCGCCGAACTGCGCTCCTCCTTCGACGAGGACATCACCAGCGAGGACTCCTTCATCGCCTTCCTCGACGCCTGGTGGCCCGAGCTGACCCCGAAGGCCGTGCTCGCCGCCATGGCCGACGAGAAGCGGCTCGGCCGGTGGGCCCGCAGGATCCTCAACCCCGGTGAGGTCCGCAAGGTCGCCCGCTCGCTGCGGCGGGACGGGTACTCCGTGCACGACGTCGCCATGCTCGACGAGCTCCAGGCGATCCTCGGCGCCCCGGCCCGGCCGCGCAGGAAGCGGGAGCTGGACCCGCTGGACCAGCTCACCGGCCTGGAGGAGCTGATGCCGGTGCGCGAGGAGTCGCAGCGGGAGCGGGCCGAGCGGCTGGCGCAGGAGCGCACCGAGTACGCGCACGTCATCGTGGACGAGGCGCAGGACCTCACGCCGATGCAGTGGCGCATGGTCGGCCGCCGCGGCCGGCACGCCACCTGGACGGTCGTCGGCGATCCGGCGCAGTCCTCCTGGTCCGATCCGGACGAGGCGGCCGAGGCCCGCGACGAGGCCCTCGGCACCCGGCCCCGGCGCCGCTTCCAGCTCACCGTGAACTACCGCAACCCGGCCGAGATCGCCGAGCTGGCCGCCAGGGTGCTGGCGCTCGCCATGCCCGGCTCCGAGGCCCCGTCGGCGGTGCGCTCCACCGGCGTACAGCCGCGCTTCACCGTCGTACGGGACTCGCTGGAGAGGACCGTGCGCGCGGAGGCCGAGCGGCTGCTCGGGCTGGTGGACGGCACGGTCGGCGTGGTCGTCGCGATGAACCGGCGCGAGGAGGCCCGGCGCTGGCTGGCCGGGCTCGGCGACCGGGTGGTGGCCCTCGGCAGCCTGGAGGCCAAGGGCCTGGAGTACGACGCGACGGTCGTGGTCTCGCCCGCGGAGATCGCCGACGAGTCGCCGGCCGGCCTGCGCGTGCTGTACGTGGCGCTGACCCGGGCCACCCAGCAGCTCACGGTGGTGTCGGGGGAGCGGGACGAGCCGGACGCGTCGGGGGTCCCGGATCTTCTCAGGGACTGAACCTCCCGTACGGGAATGGCCTTACGGGATCCGTTTGTTAGCCTTGGTGTGGCACCGGCCCGATCCAAGCCCCCGGGCCCAACCTTCGTCCCTTCGAGGGACCACTTGCCGCGAGGCGAGCATGGCGGGTCGGTGTCATGAACGTGTGAGAGACCCACGTCACCCAGTGACGTGGGTCTCTTTCTTTGCCCCGCGCGCCTCTTTCCTCCACTGATCGAATCTCGTATGGTGGAAGTCGTTTTCCGAAATCAGCACCTGTCGTGGAACCCCGCGTGAACACAACGTCCGTAACCCAGGGCGACTACCACGTACTCAGCGGTAGGTGCGACGATCGGACGGCACAACCCGCGACACGGTGAAAGCAGAGGAAGTCGGCCATGGCAACGGCGCCCAGCGTCTCCTACTCGATGACGATCCGGCTGGAGGTGCCCGCGAGCGGAACCGCCGTCTCGCAGCTCACCACCGCCGTGGAGTCCTCCGGAGGCTCGGTGACCGGCCTCGACGTCACCGCGTCCGGTCACGAGAAGCTCCGCATCGACGTCACCATCGCGGCCACCTCCACGGCCCACGCCGAGGAGATCGTCGAGAAGCTCCGCGGCATCGAGGGCGTCACCCTGGGCAAGGTCTCGGACCGTACGTTCCTGATGCACCTCGGCGGCAAGATCGAGATGGCGTCGAAGCACCCCATCCGCAACCGTGACGACCTCTCCATGGTCTACACGCCCGGTGTGGCCCGGGTCTGCATGGCCATCGCCGAGAACCCCGAGGACGCCCGCCGCCTCACCATCAAGCGCAACTCCGTTGCGGTCGTGACGGACGGTTCCGCCGTGCTCGGCCTGGGCAACATCGGCCCCAAGGCCGCGCTGCCCGTCATGGAGGGCAAGGCGGCCCTCTTCAAGCGCTTCGCCGGCATCGACGCCTGGCCGATCTGCCTGGACACCCAGGACACCGACGCGATCGTGGAGATCGTCAAGGCGATCGCCCCCGGCTTCGCCGGCATCAACCTGGAGGACATCTCCGCGCCGCGCTGCTTCGAGATCGAGGCCCGGCTGCGCGAGGCCCTCGACATCCCCGTCTTCCACGACGACCAGCACGGCACCGCCATCGTCGTGCTCGCCGCGCTGACCAACGCCCTGCGGGTCACGAACAAGACGATCGAGAACATCCGGGTCGTCATGTCCGGCGCAGGCGCGGCCGGCACGGCCATCCTCAAGCTGCTGATCGCCGCCGGCGTGAAGAACGCCGTCGTCGCCGACATCCACGGGGTCGTGCACGCCGACCGCGAGGACCTGGTGAACGCCCCGGCCGACTCGCCGCTGCGCTGGATCGCCGACAACACCAACCCCGAGGGCCTCACCGGCACCCTGAAGGAGGCCGTGCGCGGCGCCGACGTCTTCATCGGCGTCTCCGCCCCGAACGTCCTGGACGGCGCCGACGTGGCCGCCATGGCCGAGGGTGCCATCGTGTTCGCGCTCGCGAACCCGGACCCCGAGGTGGACCCGGCGATCGCCCGGCAGACCGCGGCCGTCGTGGCCACCGGCCGCTCCGACTTCCCGAACCAGATCAACAACGTGCTGGTCTTCCCGGGCGTCTTCCGCGGCCTGCTGGACGCCCAGTCCCGCACGGTCAACACCGAGATGATGCTCGCCGCCGCGAAGGCCCTCGCCGACGTGGTGACCGAGGACGAGCTGAACCCGAACTACATCGTCCCGAGCGTCTTCAACGACAAGGTCGCCGGCGCCGTGGCCGGGGCGGTCCGCGAGGCCGCCAAGGCGGCCGGGGCGACCGTCTGATCAGGGCGTGGCGTAATGTGCAGGGGGCTGTGAGCATCACCACGGCGGCCCCCCGCACCGGCGCGTCGTGGAACCCCGCGATGCCGGGCGCACTCTAGGGTGACGGCCGAGCAGGCGCTTTTCGTGTGACTCCCCAGGGTGTTCTCACGACTCCTACGGGTGCCGGATTGGCTTTCCCGCCGCAGGTAGGGGCAGGATGCTCCCTCGGGACTTCGTTCCAGGGGGCACCCCCAAGGGCGCGAGCGCATCGGCATCGCAGTGCCTCGGGCGGCTCCGCCGCGTGGCACACCCCAACGGCAAGAAAAACACGGGAGTAACAACATGAACCGCAGTGAGCTGGTGGCCGCGCTGGCCGACCGCGCCGAGGTGACCCGCAAGGACGCCGACGCCGTGCTGGCCGCGTTCGCCGAGACCGTCGGCGAGATCGTCGCCAAGGGCGACGAGAAGGTCACCATCCCCGGCTTCCTGACCTTCGAGCGCACCCACCGTGCCGCTCGCACCGCGCGCAACCCGCAGACCGGCGAGCCCATCAACATCCCGGCCGGCTTCAGCGTGAAGGTCACCGCGGGCTCCAAGCTCAAGGAAGCGGCGAAGGGCAAGTAAGCGGAACCGCTCCGCTTCGGCGCCGTCCACTGGAGCGCCGCGGCATGGAGCGCCGTGGGTGACTGCGGGCCGGTCGTGGCTGGTCGCGCAGTTCCCCGCGCCCCTTCGGGCGCGAACCGCTCAAGACGTCGAAAGGGCGGCCTCCCTCCGCGGGAGGCCGCCCTTTCGACGTGCGTGGCGCCTAGCCGAGCGCCTTGCCGGGCAGCTCGACCTTCGCTCCGAGTTCCACGAGCTTCTCCATGAAGTTCTCGTAGCCGCGGTTGATCAGCTCGATGCCGTGGACGCGGGACGTGCCCTCGGCCGCCAGGGCCGCGATGAGGTACGAGAAGCCGCCGCGCAGGTCGGGGATGACCAGGTCGGCGCCCTGGAGCTTGGTGGGGCCCGAGACGACCGCGGAGTGCAGGAAGTTGCGCGCGCCGAAGCGGCAGGCGGAGCCGCCCAGGCACTCCCGGTAGAGCTGGATGTGGGCGCCCATCTGGTTCAGCGCGGAGGTGAAGCCGAGGCGGGACTCGTAGACCGTCTCGTGGATGATGGACAGGCCCGTGGCCTGGGTCAGGGCCACCACCAGCGGCTGCTGCCAGTCGGTCTGGAAACCGGGGTGCACGTCCGTCTCCAGCGCGATCGACTTCAGCTGGCCGCCCGGGTGCCAGAACCGGATGCCCTCGTCGTCGATCTCGAAGGCACCGCCCACCTTGCGGTAGGTGTTCAGGAACGTCATCATCGAGCGCTGCTGGGCACCGCGGACGTAGATGTTGCCGTTGGTCGCGAGCGCCGCGGAGGCCCAGGACGCGGCCTCCAGGCGGTCCGGAAGGGCGCGGTGGGTGTAACCGCCGAGCTTGTCCACACCCGTGATGCGGATCGTGCGGTCGGTGTCCATCGCGATGATCGCGCCCATCTTCTGCAGCACGCAGATGAGGTCCTCGATCTCCGGCTCGACGGCCGCGTTGGACAACTCCGTGACGCCTTCGGCCAGTACGGCCGTCAGCAGCACCTGCTCGGTGGCGCCCACGGACGGGTACGGCAGCCGGATCTTCGTGCCGCGCAGCCGCTGCGGAGCCTCCAGGTACTGCCCGTCGGCCCGCTTCTCGATGGTCGCGCCGAACTGCCGCAGCACGTCGAAGTGGAAGTCGATGGGCCGGCCGCCGATGTCACAGCCGCCGAGGCCCGGGATGAAGGCGTGGCCGAGGCGGTGCAGCAGCGGACCGCAGAAGAGGATCGGGATGCGGCTGGAACCCGCGTGGGCATCGATGTCAGCCACGTTGGCGCTCTCGACCCGCGTCGGGTCCAGCACCAGCTCGCCGGGCTCCTCGCCCGGACGGACCGTCACCCCGTGCAGCTGGAGCAGACCACGGACGACCCGCACGTCACGGATGTCCGGAACGTTGCGCAGTCGGCTCGGCTCGCTGCCCAGCAGGGCGGCGACCATGGCCTTCGGTACGAGGTTCTTCGCACCGCGGACACGGATCTCGCCCTCCAGCGGGGTTCCGCCGTGGACAAGCAGGACATCGTCGTTGACGGTCATGAATCTCGCGTTCCGATGAGTTGGTCAGGGGCCGGCCGATCACTGTGCGCACGGGCCGGGAAGACAGGGTAATCGCCGATCACCCCCCGCCCGTAAGTCCAAGTACCGCCCAGCCGCGTCATAGCTGTGTCACAACACGAACCGTTCCCTGTCGGCCACATGGGGTCACCGGCGCGGGCACGTGCGCCGGGGCCGCTCCCGTACGCCCTGAGCTGCCTTCACTCCCGTGCCCCCGATTGGCTCCCCACTCCGGGGGAAGATGCGGGATCATGTCTGGCATGACCGAGGTGTCCTCGCTCACAGGGCGGCTGCTCGTGGCCACCCCCGCCCTGGCGGACCCGAACTTCGACCGTGCGGTGGTGCTCCTTCTCGACCACGACGAGGAGGGCTCCCTCGGTGTCGTCCTCAACCGGCCCACCCCGGTGGGCGTCGGCGACATCCTGGAGGACTGGGCCGACCTCGCCGGTGAGCCCGGCGTCGTCTTCCAGGGCGGCCCCGTCTCGCTGGACTCGGCGCTCGGCGTCGCCGTCATCCCCGGCGGCGCGAACGGGGACGGCGCGCCGCTCGGCTGGCGGCGGGTGCACGGCGCCATCGGACTGGTCGACCTGGAGGCCCCGCCGGAGCTGCTCGCCTCCGTCGTCGGCTCCCTGAGGATCTTCGCCGGGTACGCCGGCTGGGGCCCGGGCCAGCTGGAGGACGAGCTGGTGGAGGGCGCCTGGTACGTCGTCGAGTCCGAGCCGGGCGACGTCTCCTCCCCGGCCCCGGAGAGACTCTGGCGCGAGGTGCTGCGCCGGCAGCGCAACGAGCTGGCGATGGTGGCCACGTACCCGGACGACCCTTCGCTCAACTGATGCCTGGGAGCTTCAGTACCCTTGCTGATATGAGCACTCTTGAGCCCGAGCGCGGGACTGGTACGGGGACCCTCGTAGAGCCGACGCCACAGGTGTCCCACGGCGACGGCGACCACGAGCGCTTCGCCCACTACGTCCAGAAGGACAAGATCATGGCGAGCGCCCTCGACGGCACCCCCGTCGTGGCGCTGTGCGGCAAGGTCTGGGTGCCGGGCCGCGACCCGAAGAAGTACCCCGTCTGCCCCATGTGCAAGGAGATCTACGAGTCCATGGGCAGCGGCGGCGACGAGGGCAAGGGCGGCGACAAGTAGGTCGCGCCCCTTCCGCCCGCCGACGGTGAGGTCCCCGGGACGCGCGCGAGGCGCGTCCCGGGGACCTTCGTGTTCTCCGGCCGCCGAGTGGTCCAGACCTCTTGTGGGGTCCGCAGGCAGTCCCTAGCCTTCGAGAGGACCGGGCACGCGTTGTGCAGGGCGACAGGAGCGTTGCGTCACATGCAACGCGGGAGGGGCTGATGTCGTGGAACTGATTCCGGCGCCGCGCGCGATCGAGGGACCGGAGGGGTCCGCCGTACCCTTCGGCCCGGACACCACGCTGTGGGCCGGCCCGGGCACCGAGCGCACCGAACGCTGGCTGCGCGCCACCCTCGGGGCGGCCCTGGGCCTGCCGCTGCGCCCCGGGCCGCGGGACGCCCGCGACGGTCTGCGGCTGCTGCTGGACGACACGCTGGAACCGGAGGCGTACCGGCTCGGCGCCGCCGCCGACCGGGGCGTGGAGATCCGCGGCGGCGGACCCGCCGGAGTGTTCTGGGGCGCGCAGACCCTGCGCCAGCTCCTCGGCCCCGACGCCTTCCGGCGCGCCCCCGTGCGCCCGGACACCGCCCTCGGCGTCCCGCAGCAGGTCATCGAGGACGCCCCCCGGTTCCGCTGGCGCGGGCTGCTCCTCGACGTCGCCCGGCACTTCATGCCCAAGGAGGGCGTGCTGCGCTACCTGGACCTGATGGCCGCGCACAAACTCAACGTGCTGCACCTGCACCTGACGGACGACCAGGGCTGGCGCATCGAGATCAAGCGCTATCCGCGGCTGACCGAGGTCGCCTCCTGGCGCACGCGGACGAAATTCGGCCACCGGGCGTCACCGCTGTGGGAGGAGAAACCCCACGGCGGCCACTACACCCAGGACGACGTCCGCGAGATCGTCGCCTACGCCGCCGAGCGGCACATCGCCGTCATCCCCGAGATCGACGTACCGGGCCACTCGCAGGCCGCCATCGCCGCGTACCCCGAACTCGGCAACACCGACGTCATCGACACCACCGCCCTCTCCGTCTGGGACACCTGGGGCATCTCGTCCAACGTCCTGGCCCCCACCGACGCCACCCTGCGGTTCTACGAGGGGGTGTTCGAGGAGGTCCTGGAGCTGTTCCCCGCGGACGCCGCCGCGTTCTCGGAGTTCGTCCACATCGGCGGCGACGAGTGCCGCAAGGAGCAGTGGGCCGAGTCCGTCACCGCCAAGACCCGCATCGCCGACCTCGGCCTCGGTGACGAGGACGGGTTGCAGTCCTGGTTCATCGGGCACTTCGACGCCTGGCTCGCCGCGCGCGGGCGCCGCCTCATCGGCTGGGACGAGATCCTGGAGGGCGGCCTCGCGCCCGGCGCCGCCGTCTCCTCCTGGCGCGGCTACGGAGGCGGCGTCGCCGCCGCGCGGGCCGGCCACGACGTGGTCATGTGCCCCGAGCAGTACGTGTACCTGGACCACCGTCAGGCCCCGGGCGAGGACGAGCCCGTGCCGATCGGCTTCGTGCGCACCCTGGAGGACGTCTACCGCTTTGAACCCGTGCCGGACGGGCTCACCGACGAGGAGGCCCGGCACGTGCTGGGCACCCAGGCCAACGTGTGGACCGAGGTGCTGGAGGACACCGCGCGCGTGGACTACCAGACCTTCCCCCGGCTCGCCGCCTTCGCCGAGGTCGCCTGGAGCCCGCTGCCGGCCCCCGCGGACCGGGACTACGCCGGCTTCGAACGCCGGATGGCCGCCCACTACCGGCGACTTGACGCCCTCGGCGTCGCCTATCGGCCACCGGCCGGTCCCCGCCCGTGGCAGAAGCGCCCCGGCGTGCTCGGCCGCCCGATCGAGGGGCCGCCCCCGAACAGGTGACAGCGCCGGACCGGCCCCCGACCGGCAACGGAAAAACCCCGGCAGCATCACCGAAGAGTGGCAATCCGTGCACACCGGTGATGCCGTGCGAAAACGGGCCACCTCCCTGGTGAGGTGGGCGAATGCCTCCTAGCGGACCCCTGCGTTCGGGCGTTGCGAAGATGTGCCAGAGTTGCGTCGTCCGCCCTGTCAGCACGTACCGTACGGCAACACAGGCGGGACCAGGTGGGGCAGCGGGAAGGGGCAGCCGGTTTGACCACGCACGCACCGCAGGCGGCGCAGGCCGTCACCTTGCCCACGACGCTGGACGAGGCCGTGACGGCCCTCGCCGCCATGCCCACCGCCGTCCCCGTGGCGGGCGGCACCGACCTGATGGCCGCCGTCAACTCCGGACAGCTCAGGCCCGCCGCCCTGGTGGGCCTCGGCCGGATCAGCGAGATCCGCGGCTGGCAGTACCAGGACGGCCACGCGCTGCTCGGCGCCGGCCTCACGCACGCGCGCATGGGCCGCCCCGACTTCGCGGCCCTGATCCCGGCGCTCGCCGCCGCCGCGCGCGCCGCGGGCCCCCCGCACATCCGCAACGCGGGCACCCTGGGCGGCAACATCGCCTCCGCCGCCCCCACCGGGGACGCGCTGCCGGTGCTGGCCGCCCTGGAAGCGACCCTGATCATCGCGGGCCCGGGCGGAGCCCGCCGGGAGATCCCGGTGTCGCACCTGCTGGCCGGCGTGGAGATGCTGCGCGGCGGCGAACTCATCGGCTACGTGCGCGTACCGCTGCTGCACGCCCCGCAGGTCTTCCTGAAGGCGACCGGACGCACCGGCCCCGGCCGCGCGCTCGCCTCCGTGGCGCTCGTCCTGGACCCGGCCCGGCGCGGCGTGCGCTGCGCCGTCGGAGCCATAGCGCCGATGCCGCTCCGGCCGCTGGAAGCCGAGCAGTGGGTCGCCCAGCTGATCGACTGGGACAACGACCGCGCCCTCGTCCCGGAGGCCCTGCACGCCTTCGGCGAGTACGTCGCCGCGGCCTGCATCCCCGACCCGGCCCCCGAGCCCGACGGCTCGGTGACCCCGCTTCCGCCCGCCGTACTGCACCTGCGGCGCACTGTCGCCGCGCTGGCCCGACGAGCACTGGGGAGGGCGCTGTCGTGACCGACGACCAGCACGGAGAGGGCACGCCCCAGGGCGGCGGACGCTGGGACCCGTTGCCCCAGGGCGACTACGACGACGGCGCCACCGCCTTCGTCAAGCTCCCCGAGGGCGGCATCGACGCCCTGCTGTCCGGCGACAGCCCGCTGGCCGCGCCCGGACACGGCTACGTGCCGCCGCGGATCACGGCCACGCACACCGACGGCACGCACGCCGACGGCACGCACGCCGACGGCACGCACGCCGACGGCACCACGGGCACCTGGCCCGCGCCCGACGGCGGCGGCCGGTGGCCCGACCCGAACGCCACGCCGGCCCCGCCGCACGCCGCGGACGACCGGTTCACCTACCAGCCCGCCGCCACCCAGCACTGGACCTTCGAGGAGCCCGCGGCACCGGCCGCCCCGGGGCACGACGTCACCGGGCAGTGGTCCATCCCCGTCGCCGGGGGCGACCTTCCGGACGAGTCCGGCGAGTTCACCACGTCCTCGCTGGTCGAGCAGTGGGGCGCCGCGCCGCCCGCCACCCTGCCCGGCGGCGCGCCGGCGCCCTGGGCGACGGACGGCACGGGTCACGCGTATCCCTCCGGGGGCGCGCCGGACGCTCCGGCGGGTGGTGCTCCGGCGGGCGCGCCGGACGCGTACGGGGCGGACGACGGGTACGGACCGGAGGAGGCGTACGGCCCCGAGGGCGCGTACGTCCCGGACGACGGGTACGGCCCCGTGGAGGCGTACGCCCCGGAGGACGGGTACGGGCACGCTCCGGCCGGTCGCCCGGAGGGTGTTGGCGCCGGGGCCGGTCATCACGAGGGCGGGCACCCGGACGCCGGTCATGTGCACGCCGGTCACGACGAGGGCGGCCACGACGAGGGCGGGCACGACGGAGCCGGTCACGCGGAGGGCGTTCGCGCCGCGGCCGGTCATCACGGGGACGGGCGCCGGGACGCCGGTCATGTGCGCGCCGGTCACGACGAGGGCGGCCACGACGGGGCCGGCCGTCAGGACGCCGGTCACGCCGGTGCCCCCGGCGCCGACACGCCCGCCGGTACGGCCGCGCCCGCCGAACCGGTCCCGTCCGCACACGAGTCGGCCGGGCCCGGTACGGCGCCGGAAGGTGACGCCCACGCCGGTGACGCCCACGACCCCGCGGACGCCTCTGCACGCCCCGCTGACGCCCCGGCGGACCACGGGCGACCGGCAGGCCCGGCGACCGCGTCCCGGCCCGCCACGACGCCGGAGACGGGCGACGCGGAGGCGCCGGTGGCACCAGCAGACTCCGCGGCCCCCGACACACCCGGCACCCCCGACTCGCCGCCGGAGGCAGCCGCACCCGAGCCCGCCGTCGACGCGTCCGCGCCCGACGACCCTTCCGAAGGCACCGGAGCCGAGGAGGAGGCCGAGGGGGCCGCCGTACCCCTCCCGCCGAACGACGACCACCCGCTCGCCTCCTACGTCCTGCGCGTCAACGGCACCGACCGCCCGGTCACCGACGCCTGGATCGGCGAGTCCCTGCTGTACGTGCTGCGCGAGCGGCTCGGCCTCGCGGGCGCCAAGGACGGCTGCTCGCAGGGCGAGTGCGGGGCCTGCAACGTGCAGGTCGACGGCCGTCTGGTGGCCTCCTGCCTGGTCCCGGCGGTCACCGCGGCCGGCAGCGAGGTGCGCACGGTCGAGGGCCTGGCCGCCGACGGGCAGCCCTCCGACGTACAGCGCGCGCTCGCCCGCTGCGGAGCCGTCCAGTGCGGTTTCTGCGTGCCCGGCATGGCGATGACCGTGCACGACCTGCTGGAGGGCAACCCCGCGCCGACCGAGCTGGAGACCCGGCAGGCCCTGTGCGGCAACCTGTGCCGGTGCTCGGGCTACCGGGGCGTCCTGGAGGCCGTCAAGGAGGTCGTCGCCGAGCGCGAGGCGTCCCACGCGGGCCCCGTGACGGACACGGAGGAGGCGCGCATCCCGCACCAGGCGGGCCCCGGCTCCGGCGGCGTCCACCCGTCGGCGTTCGAGGCGCCCGGCGCGTTCGACACCCCGCAGCGGCCGAACCCGTACGACACGCCGGACACGTACGACACGCCCGACGCGTACGGCGTACCGGACGGGTACGACGCACCGGACCCGTACGGCACGCCGCCCGGACCGCACGACCAGCACTACGGCCAGGACGGAGGCCAGGCGTGAGCAACGAAGCCGGCACCGCGATCACCGCCGCGGAACCCGCACCCGCCGCCGAGGAGTTGCCGCACGGCCTCGGCGCCTCCCTGCCGCACGCCGACGCCCGCGCCAAGACCGAGGGCACCTTCCCGTACGCGGCCGACCTGTGGGCCGAGGGCCTGCTGTGGGCGGCCGTCCTGCGCTCCCCGCACGCGCACGCGCGCATCGTCTCCATCGACACCACCCACGCGCGCGAGATGCCCGGCGTCCGCGCGGTCGTCACCCACGAGGACGTGCCCGGCACCCCCCGCCACGGCCGGGGCACGCCCGACCGCCCGGTGTTCGCCTCCGAGGTCGTACGCCACCACGGCGAGCCCATCGCCGCTGTGGCCGCCGACCACCCGGACACCGCGCGGATGGCCGCCGCCGCCGTCATCGTCGAGTACGAGGTGCTGGACCCGGTCACCGACCCTGAACAGGCCTTCGAGGCCGAGCCGTTGCACCCCGACGGCAACCTGATCCGGCACATCCCGCTGCGCCACGGCGACCCGGAGGCGGCCGGCGAGGTGGTGGTCGAGGGCCTGTACCGCATCGGCCGCCAGGACCCGGCCCCGATCGGCGCCGAGGCCGGTCTCGCCGTACCGCGCCCGGACGGCGGGGTGGAGCTGTACCTGGCCTCCACCGACCCGCACACCGACCGCAACACGGCCGCCGCCTGCTACGGCCTGTCCCCCGACCGGGTGAAGATCGTCGTCACCGGGGTGCCCGGCGCCACGGCCGACCGCGAGGACCAGGGCTTCCAGCTCCCGCTCGGCCTGCTCGCCCTGAAGACCGGCTGCCCGGTGAAGCTGACGGCGACCCGCGAGGAGTCCTTCCTCGGCCACGCCCACCGGCACCCGACCCTGCTGCGCTACCGCCACCACGCCGACGCCGAGGGCAGGCTGGTGAAGGTCGAGGCGCAGATCCTGCTGGACGCGGGCGCGTACGCCGACACGTCCTCCGACGCCCTGGCCGCCGCCGTCTCCTTCGCGTGCGGCCCGTACGTCGTCCCCAACGCCTTCATCGAGGGCTGGGCCGTCCGCACCAACAACCCGCCCTCCGGCCATGTGCGCGGCGAGGGCGCCATGCAGGTGTGCGCCGCCTACGAGGCGCAGATGGACAAGCTGGCGAAGAAGCTGGGCCTGGACCCGGCCGAACTGCGCCTGCGCAACGTCCTCGCCACCGGTGACGTGCTCCCGATCGGCCAGACCGTGACCTGCCCGGCCCCGGTCGCCGAACTCCTCCAGGCCGTCCGGGACTTCCCGCTCCCGGCACTGCCCAAGGACAGCCCGGAGGAGGAGTGGCTGCTGCCCGGCGGCCCCGAGGGAGCGGGCGAGCCGGGCGCGGTGCGCCGGGGCGTCGGCTACGGCCTGGGCATGGTCCACATGCTCGGCGCGGAGGGCGCCGACGAGGTGTCGACCGCGACCGTGAAGGTGCACGACGGCATCGCGACCGTGCTGTGCGCGGCCGTGGAGACCGGCCAGGGCTTCACCACCCTGGCCCGGCAGATCGTCCAGGACACCCTCGGCGTCGAGGAGGTCCACGTCGCCCCCGTCGACACCGACCAGCCGCCGGCCGGCGCGGGCTGCCGGGGCCGGCACACCTGGGTGTCGGGCGGCGCGGTGGAACGGGCGGCCAAGATGGTCCGCACGCAACTCCTCCAGCCCCTGGCGCACAAGTTCGGCATGTCCACCGAACTGCTCCAGATCACGGACGGCAAGATCACCTCGTACGACGGCGTGCTGTCGACCACCGTCGCGGAGGCGATGGAGGGCAAGGAGCTGTGGGCCACCGCCCAGTGCCGCCCGCATCCGACCGAACCCCTCAACGCCTCCGGCCAGGGCGACGCCTTCGTGGGCCTCGCCTTCTGCGCGATCCGCGCGGTGGTGGACGTCGACGTCGAGCTGGGCTCGGTCCGGGTCGTGGAGCTGGCGGTCGCCCAGGACGTGGGCCGGGTGCTCAACCCCGCGCAGCTGGCCGCGCGCATCGAGGCGGGCGTCACCCAGGGCGTGGGCATCGCCCTCACCGAGAACCTGCGCACGCCCCGCGGCCTCATCCGCCATCCCGACCTGACCGGCTACGCCCTGCCGACCGCCCTGGACGCCCCCGACATCCGGATCGTGAAACTGGTGGAGGAACGTGACGTGGTGGCCCCCTTCGGCGCCAAGTCCGTCAGCGCGGTCCCGGTGGTGACGGCCCCGGCGGCCATCGCCTCCGCCGTCCGCGCCGCCACCGGCCGCCCGGTCAACCGCCTTCCGATCCGCCCGCAGGCCGCGGTGGTGACGGACCGGTGAGCACGCCGCCGCCCGGGGAGCCGCGCTATGAACCCGCGCCGGGCGCGGGCAAGTTGTTCCTGTGGGTCCTGCTGTTCGTGGTCGCGGCGCTGGCCGTGGTCCTGGGCGGGATCTACTTCACCTGAGGGGCTTGTCCCGATGGACGCGGACGCGGCCTGATGGACGGTGTCGTCCTGGTCACCGGGGTGATGGCGGCGGGCAAGTCGACGGTGGCCCAGCGCCTGGCGGAGGCGCTGCCGCGCGCCGCGCACGTCCGGGGCGACGCGTTCCGCCGGATGATCGTGTCGGGGCGGGTGGAGTACGTTCCCGGGGAGGACGGGGAACCCACGACCAGGGCGGGTGCGGAGCGCGCGTCCGGGGCGGGCGGCGAGCGCGCGTCCGGGGTGGACGGGGAGGCGGTGGCCCAACTGCGGCTGCGGTACCGGCTGTCGGCGGCGACGGCGGACGGGTACGCGGCGGCGGGCTTCACGGCGGTGGTGCAGGACGTCGTCCTGGGCGAGCACCTGCGGACGTACGTCGGCCTGGTCCGCACCCGCCCCCTGTACGTGGTGGTTCTGGCGCCCGGCGCGGCGGAGGTCGCGGCCCGTGAGGCGGGCCGGGCGAAGACCGGGTACGGCGGCGGATGGACCGTGGCCGCCCTGGACGACGAACTGCGTCTGCGCACCCCGCGCATCGGCCTCTGGCTGGACACGTCCGGCTGGACGCCGCACGAGACGGTCGAGGCGATTCTCGCGGACGCGCAACGGGCGCGGGTCGCCTGACGTCTTTCCTCGTGAGGTCGTTGTCAGTGGGGCGGCGTAGTGTGCTCGGAAGTGGGGGGCACCTGCCCGGAGGCCGCGTACGACGGGGTACGCGTGCCTGCCACGCACCGGGAGATCGCGGGGGAGCGATGAGCACGACGGACGCCGAAGTTCCGGCGATCACGCTGACCGAGGCGGAACTGGACCGCTACGTCACGCACGCGCCGACGCGCGGCCTCCTCGCGGGCGCCGGACTGCCCACGGAGACCGCCCTGCTGACCTTCTCCCCGCTGCGCACGTACGGCCTGCGCACACTCGCCGACGCCGCCGACAGCCCCTTCCACCTGGCGGAGGAGCTGCGCGGCCGTCTGGTCATCGGCGAACTGCTCACCCCGGCCGGCATGGAGCGCCGGTCGATCCTGCTCGACGGCGCCACGGGCGAGCTCACGACGGCCTACCTCTTCGACCCGTCCCACCCGCGCCCCTTCGCGCCCTCCCTGAACACGCTGCTGCGCTTCGCCGCGGTCACCGAGGAACTGGCGGGCCTGCGCGGCCGGTTCGCCTCCCTGGCGGGGCAGTACGGCCCCAGGACCGTGACCGAGGCGTCCCGCCGCCTCCTCACCCTCTTCGAGGAGGGCACGGACGGCGAGGTCCCGCCGTACTGGAAGGCGGCGGCCCTGATCCGCCCGCTCTCCCTCATCGCCGGCCCCGGCACGGCGTCGGGCCTCACCCTGGACGTCCCGGCACGCGTCCTGGACCAGCAGTTCGGGCACGGCAGGGTGGCCCGCTTCGAGGAGGTCGACTTCCCGAAGACGCTCACCCACGAGCCGACCCGCCGCTTCCTGCGCGAGACGGGCCTGCCGGAGGAGGCGGTCTTCTTCCACGCCGACACGGACGTCCCGCTCCCCACGCTCCGCGAGTACTTCACCCAGGAACGCCCCGACTACCCCCTCGCCGAACTCCCGGCCCACTGCGACCACTTGATCCGCCTCGGTCACCTCCTGGAGGACAACAGCCTGGTGATCGACGGCAGAACGGGCGCGGTCCTCACCTTCAACGAGCCGGAGGCGACGCTCTACCCCCTCAACACCGACGTCTCCACCCTGGCCTTCACCCTGTGGCTCATCCACCACGAGCGCACGATCGACGCCCACCTGGCCCACGAACTGTCCACCCACGCCTACGACCACCTGGTCGCCCTGATGATCCACACCCTCCACTCGATCGACCCGACGGGCACCGCACCGGAGACGACCTGGCACTACTGGACGAACCTTTTCCAGGACGAGACGGGCGGGGTGTTCTGAGATCCGACCGCAGTGATTCTCCCGATTCCGGTCACTTGGCGTGGCCGCACATCCCTACCGTGAACCGTGACGATGCGGACACGCACGGTGACAGGATCGAGAGCGGTAGGCGGATTCCCCGGCCCGAGTACTTGGACAGGGCCGATGACGTCCTGGGGGCCGGCGGCCTGCTCTCGGCGATGAAGGAGGACGTTCAGAAGGTCCGCTACCCGAAGAAAGTGCGGGCCCCGGCGGAGATGAAGGCCGAGGCGGTCGAGATCGGCCTGTACGAGTGCAACATCATCGCCGGACTTCTGCAGACGGCCGGGCACGCGCGAGCCGTGATCGGGGCAGCGCAGCCGCCGTACTCGCCGGACGACGTGGAACGCATGGTGGCCGCCCGCTCGGCCCGGAGGTCGGTATTCGAACGCGTACCGGCCCCATCGATCCACTTCGTGCTGGAGGAGGCGCCGCTACGCCGCCAAGTCGGAGGCGCCGCCCTCTCGTTCGCCTGGCCAAGGCGTCAAAGGCCGTGGCCGGAATCGAACCCGCGTAACTCGCCGGTCGCAATGCGATCACTGGAGTACCGCGCTGAGAGGCCGACGTCCTGGATCGGCTCCGGGGGTCGCCCCGCGTCACGGCTGCGGGCAGTCCTGCTTCCTCTTGCGCGACGCCTCCGTCAGGAGGCCTGCCACCAGACTGGTGACGGGATGGTCTGTGCCGACCAGCTCGGTGAGACGGGCGAGTGTGGATTCGTACAGCGGGACCGCTCGGTCGAGTTCGCCTGACGCCTCGTACACCCGGGCCAGGCCGGCGCGGCTGCTGAGGGTGTCCAGGTGGTCCGGGCCCAGAATCCGTGTGCGCTGCTCCAGGACGGTGGTGAACAGCGCTTGTGCCCGATCCAGGTCACCTGCCGCCCGGCAGGCCGCCGCGAGATTGTTGCGGCTGATCAGGGCGTCCCGGCTCTCGGCTCCGAGCAGCCGTTCCTGTTCGGCCAGCGCGGTTTCGAGGAGGGGGACGGCACGGGCGGCGTCCCCCAGCTTGTGGAAGCAGGTGGCGAGGTTCATCAGGCTGCGCAACGTGTCGGGGTGAGCATCGCCGAGCACCTTCCGGCGCAGGCGGAGGGTCTCCTCGAAGAGGGGGACCGCGTGCTCCGGTTCCCCGGCCGCGTCATGGGCCGAGGCGAGCATGCTGAGGCTGACCAGGGTGTCAGGGTGTTCAGGGCCGAGGACGCCCGTGCGCTGCACCAGTGTCGTCCGGCACAGATCGAGCCCGGTCGGGACGTCGCCCGTCACCAGGCAGAGGTAGGCGAGGTTGCTGCGGCTCAGCAGGGTGTCGGGGTGTTCCTCGCCGAGAGCTTGCTCCCGTCGTCTCAGGACCTCCTGGTACACCTCCTGCGCCCGGCCCGGATCTCCGGCCGACTCGTAGGCGTATCCGAGATTGCCCAGGCAGCTGAGGGTGTCCGGGTGGTCGGAGCCGCAGACATCTTCGAAGCCGGCCAGGACCTCCTTGTACAGGGCGATGGCCTCCTGGAGGCGGTCGGCGCTCTCGTATGCCCCGGCGAGGTTGTTGCGCAGCCGCAACCCGTTGAGTTTCAGCGAGGGCACCAGGTTCTCGTAGCCGGACGTGTCGACATCCCGCTGGACGATGTCCTCGTAGATCCCGATCGCCTGGCCGATACGGCCGGCCGACTCGTAGGCGCCCGCCAGGTCACCTTGCAGGGTCAGGGTTTTGAGGTGATCGGGGCCGAGGGCGTCCCTGCTCGCAGCTGCGGCCGTCTCGTACTCGTCGATCGCCCGTTCCAGTCTCCCGGCGGACCTGTGGGCGGAGGCGAGCCTGCTGCGGAGATTCAGGGTGGTGAGATGTCCGGGGCCGTGGACCCGCAGGCTCTGCTCAAGGGCCGGTTGCAGGATCTTGACGGCGTCGTCCAGGCGACCCACCGTCTCGTACACCCTGCCCACAGCGCAGTGGGCCACCAGCGCGTACGGGTGGTCGTGGCCGAATACGCGCTCGATCTGAGCGCTGTACGCCTCGTACAACCGCAGCGTCCGGGTGCTCAGGCCCTGGCCTTCCAGGTGCACGGCGGTGCTCACGTAGAGCGCGGACACCGGCGTGCTGTAGCAGTCCTTCGGGTCGGTCGCCGCCAGTGCGCACACCTGTCCGGCGAGGCGCGCGAGTTCGTGGGCGTCGTGCGCTTGGTCCGCTCCCCTCGGGTGGACCGCCTGGAGCAGTGCCTGCTCGGCCTCGTGCCGCCCGCGCGGCCGGCCGGGCGCGGACTCGCCCGGGTGGGCGCGCTGTGCCGCGGTGACGGCGTCGGCGCGAAGCACGCTCTGCACCAGGCGGTGGACGGCTACGTCCCGCCCGGTGAAGGTGATCATGCTGTAGGCGTGCAGGACACCCAGGGCGTCGTCAGCCGCGATCTCGTCCGGCGCCAGTCGGGTGACCAGGTCGCGTGGGCACCCGTCGGGGTCCAGCCAGGCCAGGGCGTAGAGGAGTTCGACCGCCGACGGGTCGTCGTCGGCGATCGCCGCCAGGGTCACCTGCCAGATCCGGGCGACGGTCTGTCGCGGGTCCCTGCGCGCAGGGGTTCTGGAGAGGTGGAGTCCGAGGCGGAGCCGGTAGGCCGCGACCGTGGTGCGGGTCCGTTTCAAGTAGGCGCCGGCCTGGTCCAAGGCGAGCGGGAGGCCGTCGAGCTCCCGGGCCAGCTGCCCGGTCTGCCACCGCGATGCGTCGGACGGGTCCCCTTCGGACACCCAGGACCACAGGAGGTCCGCCGCCTCGCCCCGTGGGAGAACGCGGAGCGGGAGCAGTGCGCTGCCGACGGCGCCGAGGTCGTCCCAATCGTCGGCCAGCCTGCTGGTGATCAGGTGGTGTCCGCTGCCGAGACTGCCCAGGAAGGGTCTGAGAAGCGCGGGATCCTCGACGTTGTCGTACACCAGCAGCCATGTGGTGTGGCGCTGAAGCCAGGCGAGGGCCCACGAGGTGAGCTCGGGCTCTTGCGCCGTTCCGGCCCAGACGGGGCTCAGGAGCCGGGCGATGCCGGCCAGGGCCTCCTCGATCTTCCCCGGGGAGGAGGCGTCGATCCACCAGACCAGGTCGTACGTCTCCCGGAAGGTGTGGACGTACTGCCGCGCCAGTGCGCTCTTGCCGACCCCGCCCAGCCCGTGGACGACCACGGCAGACACACCCGGACCGGCGCGCTCGGCGGTCAGCATGTCGCGGATCGAGGCGAGTTCGTGCTGTCGTCCGGTGAAGCGGTGGCTCGGCGGCTGGTCCAGGTGGACGACTCCTTCGGCCCGAGCGTCGGCAGCCGATCGCAGCGCCTCGGCCGACAGCACGACCGTCGTGACCGTGCTGTGCATCTCGCCGGTGTTGATGCCGAAGTTGATGACCTGCCCGGTACCGCTGAGATCGAACGGCGCCGATGTCACTGGGAGTTGCCGCCGTGGATCGTGGTGGTGGAGGTCATCGACCCGTAGTTGACGCCTGGGTTGACCACGGAGCCCGGGCCCGACACCGTGACGTGGGCCGGCTGCGGCTCCGGCCGCGGCAGCAGCTCGGCCAGCTCCGCCAACAGCTCCGGGTGCTCCCGCAGGGTGCGCTTGACGGCTTGCCGCAGAGTGGCCTGGGCGTCGGCGTCCTCGCTCTCCTCCGCCGCCTCGCGGACGTCCGCCTCCAGCACCTCACGCTGCCGCTCGTCGCGCCGCTGCCACACACGCTGGAGGATGCGCCGCCCCAGGTTCACGGTCGCCCCCGCCGCCGCGTCCTCGGCCTGAGTCAGTACCGCGACGCCGTAGGCGGACATCGCGGCGCCGATGGTCGGGCCGGCCAGCTGCATGAACGTGTCGAGTTCCATGGACCCCCCTCGAAGCTCGTGCCGGGGCACGCAGACGACTGAGTGGGCCCAGCGTAGGGAACCGGCGACGCACGTGGCCGGAGATGTTCGAAATGATCGATCTCGTTCCGGTTCCGGGTCGGCAGACGGACGGCGGGCGGCGGCCGGGAAGAGCCGGGAGGGGAACCGGCCGCTCTTCCCGGACGAGCACGGTCGCAGCCAGCATCGGAGAACCGCGACGGACGAGCGACGGCACGAACCGAAGGCATCAGAGGCCGTGGCGGGAATCGAACCCGCGTAACTCGCTTTGCAGGCGAGTCCCTGAACCACTCGGGCACACGGCCGTGTTCGTGAGAAGAACGTACGGGGCGGGCCGTAAGGGGCTCAAGGACAGTGAGGGTGCCGCAACGGGACTGCCATGTGCCGTTCACGAAGCGGGGCGGGACGTACGACCAAGGGCGTACCGCCGGTCGGACTCCTGACAGGGGCCAAAGTCGGTTGTGGGCCTTACTCTGTCGCACATGAGTGCCCTTGGATCCCGTGAGCCCGATGTCCTCGATCCGCCCGCCGAGCAGGACGGCGGTGTGCTGAGCAGGGCGTACCGGGCGCTCAGTGTCGGGATCGTGTCCGTCGTGGTGCTCATCGCGTTCGAGGCGACGGCCGTGGGGACCGCCATGCCGGTCGCCGCGCGGGAGCTGGACGGACTGGCGCTGTACGCGTTCGCCTTCTCCGGGTACTTCACCACCAGCCTCTTCGGGATGGTGCTCGCCGGGCAGTGGTCCGACCGGAGGGGTCCGCTCGGGGCGCTGACGACCGGTATCGCGGCCTTCGCGGTGGGGCTCGTCGTCGCCGGGACCGCGCAGGTCATGTGGATCTTCATCCTGGGGCGCGCCGTGCAGGGGCTCGGCGGCGGGCTGGTCATCGTGGCGTTGTACGTCGTCGTGGGACGCGCCTATCCGGAGCGGTTGCGGCCCGCGATCATGGCCTCCTTCGCCGCCGGCTGGGTCGTCCCCTCGATCGTCGGACCCCTCGCCTCCGGCGCCGTCACCGAGCACCTCGGCTGGCGCTGGGTCTTCCTCGGCATCCCGGCCCTCGTCGTGTTCCCCCTCGCCCTCGCCCTGCCCCAGATACGGCGGCGGGCGGCCGGCCCGGTGGACACGGAGGCCGGCGCCGGCTCCTTCGACCGGCGGCGGACCGGGCTCGCTTTCGGGATCTCCCTCGGCGCCGGGCTCCTCCAGTACGCCGCCCAGGATCTACGGCCCCTCGCCCTGCTCCCGGGACTGGCCGGGGCGGCCCTGCTGGTGCCGGCCGTGCTCGGGCTGCTGCCCCACGGCACCTACCGGGCCGCCCGCGGCCTGCCCAGCGTCGTACTGCTGCGCGGACTCGCCGCGGGGTCCTTCATCGCCGCCGAGTCCTTCGTGCCGCTGATGCTGGTCACCCAGCGCGGGCTGTCCCCGACGCTCGCCGGGTTCTCGCTGGCGGCCGGCGGCGGGACGTGGGCGCTGGGCTCGTTCGTGCAGTCCCGGCCGCGCCTGGCGCCGTACCGGGAGCGGCTGATGACCCTGGGGATGGTGCTGGTCGCCGCCGCCATCGTCACCGCGCCGAGCGTGCTCCTGCACTCCGTGCCCGTGTGGAGCGTGGCCGTCGCCTGGGGCGTCGGCTGCTTCGGGATGGGCCTGGTGATCTCCTCCACCAGCGTGCTGCTGCTCCAGTTGTCCGCCCCGGAGGAGGCCGGCGCCAACTCCGCGGCGCTCCAGATCTCCGACGCCCTCTCCAACGTCGTCCTCCTGGCGGCCACCGGCGCGGCCTTCGCGGCCCTGGGCGGCGGCAGCACCGCGCACACCACGGGGGCCGGGGGCGGGCATCCCGCGGCCTTCGCCGCCGTCTTCCTGCCGATGTCGGTGGTGGCGGTGGTGGGTGCCTGGGTGACCACGCGGGTGCGGGAACGGCCGGAGCCGGCGTCGGCGCGGTGAGTGCCGGGGCGGTGGGTGCCGGGGGGGAAGAGTGCCGTGGGGCGGTGAGTGCGGTTCCGTGCAGTGCGGTGGGCTGCGATGACTCCGGTGGGCTGGTGACTGTGGTGGGGTGCGGTGACTGTGGTGGGCCGGTGAGCGCGGTGGGGCCTTCGGGGGTGTTGTGACGTCGCTCCCACCCGTGGGCGACCCGGGGTCGTCCGCGCGTTGAGCGGAGGGCGGCGCCGGTAGGGTGGCCCGGTTGTCATACGTAGCCGCCCTACCCCGCTCGGAGACCGTGACTACCACCGCCGCCTCGTCCGCTTCCTCCCACCACCTCTCGCCCGCCTTCCCGGGCCGGGCCCCCTGGGGTACCGCCAGCAAGCTGCGCGCCTGGCAGCAGGGGGCGATGGAGAAGTACATCCAGGAGCAGCCGCGTGACTTCCTCGCCGTCGCCACGCCCGGCGCCGGCAAGACGACCTTCGCGCTGACGCTCGCCTCCTGGCTGCTGCACCACCACGTCGTACAGCAGGTGACCGTGGTCGCGCCCACCGAGCACCTGAAGAAGCAGTGGGCCGAGGCCGCGGGCCGGATAGGGATCAAGCTCGACCCCGAGTACAGCGCGGGCCCGCTCGGCAGGGAGTACGACGGCGTGGCCGTGACGTACGCCGGTGTCGGGGTCCGGCCGATGCTGCACCGCAACCGGGTCGAGCAGCGCAAGACGCTGGTGATCCTGGACGAGATCCACCACGCCGGTGACTCCAAGTCCTGGGGCGAGGCGTGCCTGGAGGCATTCGAGCCGGCGACGCGGCGCCTCGCGCTGACCGGTACGCCGTTCCGGTCCGACACCAACCCCATCCCCTTCGTGACCTACGAGGAGGGGGCGGACGGGATCCGGCGGTCCGCCGCCGACTACACGTATGGCTACGGGTCGGCGTTGTCGGACGGGGTCGTCCGGCCGGTGATCTTCCTCTCCTACAGCGGCAACATGCGCTGGCGGACCAAGGCCGGTGACGAGGTCGCGGCCCGGCTCGGCGAGCCGATGACCAAGGACGCGATCAGCCAGGCCTGGCGTACGGCCCTCGACCCGCGCGGCGACTGGATGCCGAGCGTGCTGCGCGCCGCCGACCAGCGGCTGACCGAGGTCCGCAAGGCCATCCCGGACGCGGGCGCGCTCGTCATCGCCTCCGACCAGGACTCCGCGCGCGCGTACGCCAAGCTCATCCGGGAGATCACCGGGACGAAGGCGACGCTCGTGCTGTCGGACGACGCCGGGGCGTCGAAGAGGATCGACGAGTTCAGCGCGAGCGACGACCGGTGGATGGTCGCCGTGCGGATGGTGTCCGAGGGGGTCGACGTGCCGCGGCTCGCGGTGGGCGTGTACGCGACGACGATCTCGACGCCGTTGTTCTTCGCGCAGGCCGTCGGGCGCTTCGTGCGGTCCCGGCGGCGCGGCGAGACCGCGTCCGTGTTCCTGCCGACCGTGCCCGACCTGCTGACCTTCGCCAACGAGATGGAGAAGGAACGGGACCACGCCCTCGACAAGCCGAAGAAGGAGGGCGAGGAGGACCCGTACGCCGAATCCGAGAAGGAGATGGAGGAGGCGAACAAGCAGCAGGACGAGGACACCGGCGAGCAGGACATGCTGCCGTTCGAGGCGCTGGAGTCCGACGCCGTGTTCGACCGGGTGCTGTACGACGGCGCCGAGTTCGGCATGCAGGCGCACCCCGGTAGTGAGGAGGAACAGGACTACCTGGGGATTCCGGGGCTGCTGGAGCCCGAGCAGGTGCAGTTGCTGTTGCAGAAGCGGCAGGCCCGGCAGATCGCGCACAGCCGTAAGAAGCCGGACACCGAGGCCGACCTGCTGGAACTGCCGGCCGAGCGGCGGCCGGTGGTCACGCACAAGGAGCTGATGGAGCTGCGGAAGCAGCTGAACACGCTGGTCGGCGCGTACGTCCACCAGAGCGGCAAGCCGCACGGGGTGATCCACACCGAGCTGCGGCGGGTGTGCGGGGGGCCGCCGAGCGCGGAGGCCACGGCGGGGCAGTTGCGGCAGCGGATCGAGAAGGTTCGGGAGTGGGCCACCCGCATGCGGTGACGCTGCGCTGGGCTTTGGCGGACGGCCTTTGCCCACCCGCCCACCCGACTCGGTCCGCCGGGAGGGCACCGCCCAGGGGCACCGCCCAGGGGCTCCGCCCCGGACCCCGGCTGGGGGCTCGGGTGGGTGAGAGGTTCCCGCTCGGGGCTCCGCCCCTGGGCTCGGGTGGGCGCGGGAATCGGGTGGGTGAGAGGGCGTGCGGGGTCTCTACCCCTGCCCCGGGTGGGTGTGGCTTGGGTGGATGGGGGCGCTGTGCGGGGCTTTCCCCCGCCTCCCCGGGTGGGCGGGCGGCTCGGGTCGGTGAGAGGCCGCCGTTCAGGGGCTTCCCCCGGCCCCCGGGTCGGTGGGGGACTCGGGTAGGTGAGAGGTTCCCGTTCGGGGCTTCGCCCCGGCCCCCCGGCGGGTGCGGGGCTCAGGTGGGTGAGAGGGGCGTGCGGGCGCTTCGCCACGCGGCTCGGGGGATTCGGGGTGGGGAAGTGCCGTGTCTTCGTGCGTGCGTATCCGGACGAATGGAGGCAGGCCGGATCTGGGCTTGCCCGGATTCTGGACGAAGACTTCCGCTGAGCGAACCGGCTTCGCTACTGTCCGGCTACGCACACGCCCCGTGGCAGCGCCGCCGCGGAGCGCAGCCGTGAAGCGACTCGGCCCGGGAGCCGCCGGGCCGTCCTGCCGATCGGCGGCCTCTGAAGCGCGTCGCCGACGGGACTCGGTGACGCATCCGCCGGACAGGGGCTGCCGACCTCACCGCCAAAGGAGTGGGCGTCGTGACCGCGGAGACCTCTCAGACGCTCGACCGGGGACTGCGCGTCCTCAAGCTGCTGGCCGACACGGACCACGGGCTGACCGTCACCGAGTTGTCCACCAAACTGGGCGTGAACCGCACCGTGGTGTACCGGTTGCTCGCGACGCTGGAGCAGCACGCGCTCGTACGGCGTGATCTGGGCGGGCGAGCCCGGGTCGGACTCGGCGTGCTGCGGCTCGGCCGGCAGGTGCATCCGCTGGTGAGGGAGGCCGCGCTGCCCGCGTTGCGGTCGCTCGCGGAGGACATCGGGGCGACGGCGCACCTCACGCTCGTGGACGGGTCCGAGGCGCTGGCCGTCGCGGTGGTGGAGCCCACCTGGACGGACTACCACGTGGCCTACCGGGCCGGGTTCCGGCATCCGCTGGACCGGGGTGCGGCCGGCAAGGCGATCCTCTCCGCGCGGCAGTCGCCGTCCTCCGATCCCGGGTACACGCTCACGCACGGGGAGCTGGAGGCGGGGGCGAGCGGGGCCGCCGCGCCCCTGGTCGGGGTGACGGGGGTCGAGGGCAGTGTGGGCGTGGTGATGCTCGCGGACGCCGTGCCGGAACGGGTGGGCGCGCGCGTGGTGGAGGCGGCGAGAGAGGTCGCGGAAGCGCTGCGCTGAGTTCCCAGGCGGCCGACGGCATCGCAGCGCCCCGAAAGGGGCGCGGGGAACCACGCGAGCAGCCCCCCGTGAACAGCCCCGACCAGCCCGCATCCGGCCACGACCCTTGGCCGCCCCTCCAACCCCGCACGCCAACCTTTGGCCGATCCGCACACCCCCCGGCGCCCGCCCCTCCGCATCATCAAGGGCCAGGCAACCTTGAGGCGGAGGGAACGGCACGGTGGACAGAGTGGGGACGGTCGCCGCACCAGGTCGGCGGACAGGACGTACGGCGGGCAGGCTCACCCGGCGGCAGACCATGGGAACCCTCGTCGGCGAGGCCGCCGGGAGCCCGCTGAAGCGGACGATGGGCGTCGCCCAGCTCACCCTGCTCAGCGTGGGCGCCACCCTGGGGACCGGCATCTTCGTGGTGCTGGGGCAGGCCGTGCCGCAGGCCGGGCCCGCCGTCGTCGTCTCCTTCGTGCTGGCCGGCGTCACCGCCCTGTTCTCCGCGCTGTCGTACGCGGAGCTGGCCGGCATGATCCCCGGTTCGGGGTCGTCGTACAGCTACGCCTACGCCACCCTCGGCGAGCTGGTCGCCTGGGTCTGCGGCTGGTGTCTGATCCTGGAGTACGGGGTGTCGGTCGCCGCCGTCGCCGTGGGCTGGGGGCAGTACGTCAACGAGTTGCTGGAGCTCACCCTCGGCGTCTCCCTGCCCGCGTCCCTCAGCGCGCCGCCCGGCGCCGGTGGTGTGCTCAACGTCCCGGCCGCCCTCATCGTCGTCCTCGCCATGGTGGTCCTGCTGCGCGGCGCCAAGGAGAGCGCCGTCGCCAACACCGTCATGGTCGCCGTCAAGATCGCGGCTCTGCTGCTGTTCTGCGCCGTCGCCTTCACCGCCTTCCGGGCCGGCAACTTCCGGCCCCTGTTCCCGCTCGGCGCGGCCGGCATGAGCGCCGGAGCGGCCTCCCTCTTCTTCTCCTACATCGGGTTCGACGCCGCCTCCACGGCGGGTGAGGAGGCACGGAATCCGCAGCGGGACCTGCCGCGCGCGATCATCCTGTCGCTCGTCCTCGTCACCACCCTGTACGTCCTCGTCGCCGTCGCCGCGCTCGGCGCGATGCCCTGGCGGGAGTTCGCGGGGACCGAGGCGACGCTGAGCGAGGTGCTCGTGCGGTCCGTCGGCGGCGGCAGCCTGTGGCCGGTCCTGCTGTCCGTCGGGGCCGTCGTCGCGACCACCAGCGTCGTGCTCACCGTGCAGTACGGGCAGATCCGCATCCTGTTCGCCATGGCCCGGGACGGACTCGTGCCGCCGCTGTTCGCCAAGGTGCACCCGCGCACCGGAGTGCCCCGCGCGGGCACCGTCATCGTCTCCGGCTTCATCGCCGTCCTCGCCGCCCTCGTCCCGCTCGGCAGCCTCGCCGACGCCACCAGCATCGGCACGCTCTTCGCGTTCATGCTGGTCAACCTGGCGGTGGTGCTGCTGCGCCGGCGCGACCCCGGCGCGCCCCGCTCCTTCCGGGTGCCGTTCTCCCCGGTCACGCCCCTGCTCGGCGTCGTCTTCTGCGGCTACATGCTGTGCAGCCTGGGCGCCGACACCTGGATCGCGTTCGGCGCGTGGCTGGCGGCCGGGCTCGTCGTCTACGGCCTCTACGGCATCCGGCACTCCAAGCTCGCCCAGACCCGGGAAGACCCCGCATGACCGCCCTCGACCTCACCGCCGACGTCGTCACCCTCACCCGTGCCCTCGTGGACCTGCCCTCCGAGAGCGGGGAGGAGGAGGGGATCGCCGACGCCGTCGAACACGCCCTGCGCGGCCTGCCGCACCTCGCCGTGGACCGGGTCGGCAACTCCGTCGTCGCCCGCACCGGCCTCGGACGCGGCGAGCGGGCCCTGATCGCGGGGCACATGGACACCGTGCCGGCCGCCGGAAACCTGCCCTCCCGGCTCGCCGACGGGCGGGTCCACGGGCTCGGCGCCTGTGACATGAAGGGCGGCGTGGCCGTCGCGCTGCGGCTCGCGGCCACCGTGCCGGAGCCCGCCCGCGATCTCACCTACGTCTTCTACGAGTGCGAGGAGGTCGAGGGGGAGCGCAACGGGCTCGGCCGGATCGCCGCCGCCCGGCCGGGGCTGCTGGAGGAGGCCGGCCTCGCGATCCTCATGGAGCCCTCGGACGCCGGTGTCGAGGCCGGCTGCCAGGGCATCCTGACCGCCGACATCGTGGTCAGGGGCGCCCGCGCGCACACCGCCCGCGCCTGGCAGGGCACCAACGCCGCGCACAAGGCGGGGCAGGTGCTCCAGCGGCTCGACGCACACGTCCCGGAGCGGGTCGTGATCGACGGGCTGGAGTTCCGGGAAGGGCTCAGCGCGGTCGCCGTACACGCCGGGGTCGCCGGGAACGTCGTACCCGACGAGTGCGTCGTGACGGTCAACTGCCGTTTCGCTCCCAGCCGTTCCCCGCAGGAGGCGGAGGCGTACGTGCGGGGGTTCTTCCCGGAGTACGAGGTGCGGGTCACCGAGGTGGTCGGCGGGGCGCTGCCGCACCTGGACCGGGTGGGGCCGCTCGTCGCCGCCCTCGGGGCCGAACCCCGGGCCAAGCTGGGGTGGACGGACGTGGCCCGGTTCGCCGCGCTCGGGGTGCCCGCGCTCAACTACGGCCCCGGCGACCCGTCGCTCGCGCACACGGCGGGGGAGTACGTGCCCGTGGCGCACCTGGAGCGGTGCGAGGCCCGGCTCAGGGCGTGGCTGCGCCGATCCCGGCCAGCGTCCGCAACTGGAGCCACAGCACCAGCCGTTCGTCGGGGTCGTCCAGGTCGACCCCGGCGTGCTGCTGGAGCTGCTTGAGGCGGTAGCGGCAGGTGTTGGGGTGCACGGCCAGCAGTCTTGCCGCGCCGGCCATGTCGCAGCCCGCGTCGAACCAGCAGACCAGCGTGCGCGCGTACTCGGTGCCGTGCCCGGCGTCGTAGGCCAGCACCCGCCGCCACGCGCCCGCGCTCAAATCCCGGCGCTCCCGCATCACTTCGGCCAGCCGCAGCAGCGTCACCCGGGCCCGCACCTCGTCCACCACGGCCACCGGCAGGTCCGCGTCCAGCACCCGCAGCACCAGGTCGGCGTCCGCCCGCGAGTCCGTGAGCCCGTCCGCGCCCGGCACCAGCTCGCCGAGCGCCGCCCGGACCGGCACCCGCAGCGCCTGCCCGGCCCGCGCCACGATGTCCTCGGCGAGCGCCCGGTGCCGCTCGCCCGGCCCGGGCAGCACCGCGTACACCACCCCGTCCAGCAGGACGCACGCGTGCCGGCCGTAGCGGGCCTCGCACTGGAGGCGTACGACGTCCAGCAGGCGCAGTGCGGTGCGTTCGGCGTCCGGGACGCTCGCGGCGGAGTCCAGGACGAAGGCCGCCACCCGGGCCGGGCCGTCGACGCCGAGCCGGGCGGCGGCCGTGGCCGGGTCGTCCGCCGTGCCGTCCAGGAGCCGGCGCAGCAGGTCGCCGCCCCGGTGCCGGGCCAGCTCCCGGGCCGCCCGGGCGCGCAGCAGGAGCAGCGCGGCGGTGGACGCGCCCTGGGCGAGGGTGGCCTCGGCGTCCGGGGCGAGCGAGCCGCCGTCGATCACCCACACCGAGCCCAGGGTCTCCCCGCCGGCCCGTACCGGCATCGCCAGCCGGGGCAGGCCGCTGCCGGTCAGCGCGGGCAGCCGCACCGGCCGGTCGGCGGCGAACAGCCGCCGGTACTGCTCGGTGTTCTCGGCGCTGGCCGGCACCTGCCGGCCGAGGATGCCCTGCCGGCGGTCCTCGTCCACGGGCTGGCCGGGGACCGTGGAGTAGGCGAGGATCCGCTGGCGCGGGTCCTCGATGGCGGTGGCCCCGCCGGTCGCCGTCGCGATGGCGTCGGCCAGCGCGAACAGATCGCCGAGCCCGCTGTCGCCCGCCCCGGCGTCGGCGGCGAGGACGGCGGGCCGGGCGGCGACGGCCGAGGCCAGCAGCAGATGGACCCGGTGCCAGGCCGCGTCCTCGGCGACCGACAGCAGGGCCACGCCGTGCTCCCGCGCCGCCGCCACCGGCCCGTCCGCGCCGCGCACCACCACCCCGGTCAGCCCGGCCTCCGCCGCCGCCCCCAGCAGCGGTCCCGCCTCCGCCGCCGGCACCCCGACCGCCAGCAGCAGCGCGCCGGGCAGCCGGGGCAGAGGGGTGCGGCCGTCGTACAGGACCGCCTCGGTGACCGGTGCGGTCAGCCCGGCGGGGGCGGTGTGCAGGCGCAGCGCGGGGGCGCCGACGACGTCCAGGAGGTCGCCGAGGGTGCAGGCGTCCATGAGGGTCCTCAGCTTGCCGGTTGGCGGATGGTGCAACGAACGTACGCGTGCCTTGGCCGCTCGCACAACACATGCGCCGCCGGTGCCTCCGAGACTCGTCCCATGACAGGAGCCACCATCCGTACCGTCCACGACGTCGCCGGGCTCGCCGCCGTCGCCGACCACTTCAGCGACGTCTGGCGGACACCCCGCACCGCCCCGCCCTACCCGGCCGAGGTCCTGCACAGCCTGGTGCACGCCGGCGGCGCCGTGCACGCCGCCCACGACGGGCAGCGGCTCGCCGGGGCGTCCGTCGCCGTGCTCGGCCCGGACCGGAGCACGTACTCGCTGGTGGCCGCAGCCGAGCGCGGTCTCGGGCACCGGCTGAAGCTGGCCCAGCGGGACTGGGCGCTCGCCCACGGCGCCCGCACCATGCGCTGGACCTTCGACCCGCTGGTCGGCCGCAACGCCCGCTTCAACCTGGTCAAGCTCGGTGCCGTCGGCACCGAGTACCTGGTCGACTTCTACGGCCCCATGACCGACGGCGTGAACGACGGCGACGAGAGCGACCGGCTGACGGTCACCTGGGACCTGACGGCGGAGGGGCCGTCGTACGACCCCGAGCCGCACGGGCCCGTCCTGCGCAGCGCCCCCGACGGCGGGCCGCTCGTCCGGCGCGCCGGACGGCACCTCTGGTGCCGGGTCCCTCAGGACGTCGTCGCGCTGCGCGCCGCCGATCCCGCCCTGGCGCTGCGCTGGCGGCACGCGGTGCGCGAGGTGTTCCTGGAGGCCTTCGTGGAGGGGTTCCGGGCCACCGGGATGTCCCGCGACGGCTGGTACACGCTGACCGGGACGGAGGAGGCCGCGTGAAGCTGGAGCGCGTGGAGATCGTCCATGTGGCGATCCCGCTGGTCACCCCGTTCCGCACCTCCTTCGGGACCATGACGGCGAAGGACACCTTCCTGCTGCGCGTGGTCACCGACACGGCCGAGGGCTGGTCGGAGTTCGCCGCCGACCCCGAGCCGCTGTACTGCTCGGAGTTCGTCGCCGGCGCCGAGATCGTGCTGCGCGACTTCCTGCTGCCCCGCGTGGCCGCGCTCCCGCGGCTCACCACGGCCGCGCTGGCCCCCGCCATGGCGAAGGTCAAGGGCCACGAGCTGGCGAAGGCGACCCTGGAGACGGCCGTGCTCGACGCCGAGCTGCGCGGCCACGGCATGCCGCTCGCCACCTACCTGGGCGCGGTGCGGGACCGGGTGCCCGCCGGGGTCTCCGTCGGCATCAAGAACTCGGTGCCCGAGCTGCTGGACGATGTCGAGCGGTACCTCGCCGAGGGGTACGTCCGCATCAAGCTGAAGATCGAGCCCGGCTGGGACGTCGAACCGGTGCGGGCGGTCCGCGAGCGCTTCGGCGACGACCTCCCCCTCCAGGTCGACGCCAACACCGCCTACACCCTCGCCGACGCCGAGCACCTGCGGCGGCTCGACGCGTTCGGGCTGCTGCTCGTCGAGGAGCCGCTGGAGGAGAACAACCTGCACGCCCACGCCCAGCTCCAGAAGCGGCTGCGCACCCCGGTCTGCCTCGACGAGTCCCTGCACCACGCCCGGGACACCGCGTCCGCCATCGCCCTGGACGCCTGCCGGGTGGTCAACGTCAAGCCCGCCCGGGTCGGCGGCTACCTGGAGGCCCGCCGGGTCCACGACGTGGCCCACGCGCACGGCGTGCCGGTGTGGTGCGGCGGCATGCTGGAGACCGGCATCGGCCGCGCGCCCAACCTCGCCCTGGCCGCGCTGCCCGGCTTCACCCTGCCCGGGGACACCTCGGCGTCCAGCCGCTACTTCGCGGAGGACATCACCGAGCCGTTCGTCCTCGACGCGGACGGCCATCTGCCCGTCCCGGACGGCCCCGGCATCGGCGTCACACCCCTGCCGGACGCGCTGCGCCGGTTCACGCGGGCGCGACGGGACCTGTACCGGGCGTGAGGGGACCGGCGGCGGCCCTGGCGGTGGCCGACACGGACGCCGACGGCCGGCTCGGCACCGCCGACACCGCGCGCGTGCTGCGCGTGTTCCACGTCCCGGAGGAGACCGCCCGCCAGGCCACCGCCGCCCTCGACACCGACGGTGACGGCAGGATCGGCGAGGCGGAGATCGTACCGGCGTTCGCGCGCTACTTCACGGTCCCCGAATAACGGCCGCGGTCCCCGACGGCTGAAACCACCGCCGTCCCGGCAGGTCCTCGATCCCCAGCGGCGTGGCGGGGCCCGTACGCGGCAGACCGGGACCGTACGCGGACGGGTGCCTCCGCACATGGACCCGCACGCGGCAGAAGGCGCACGTGGCCGTCACGTTAGATTGAACTCGTGCTCTCACGTCTCACACGCCCCCAGGCCCTCGCCGTCTGCGCGCTGCCCGTGGTGGCCCTGCTCGCCACGGCGGCGTTCGCGCCGCTGCCGTTCTCGGTGGCGCAGCCCGGCATGACGGCGAACGTGCTCGGGCGGAACCAGGGCACCCCGGTGATCACGGTCTCGGGGGCGGAGACCCGCAGGACCAGCGGGCAGCTTCGGATGACCACGATCGAGGCGACCGGTCCGGACGCCCGGGTGAGGCTCGGTGACGTGGTCGACAGCTGGTTCCGCACCGACCGCGCGGTGCTGCCGCGCGACTCGGTCTACCCGAGCGGCGACACCGTCAAGGAGATCGAGCAGCACAACGAGGCACAGATGCGGCAGTCCCAGGACGCGGCGACCCAGGCGGCGCTGAAGTACCTCGGCCTCGGCGCCGGCAAGGTGAAGGTCACGCTGAAGCTCGCCGACGTGGGCGGGCCCAGCGCGGGGCTGCTGTTCTCCCTCGGGATCGTCGACAAGCTGGACGGTGACGGCAGCGGCGGCGACCTCACGGGGGGCCGCGTCATCGCCGGCACCGGCACGATCGACCCGGCCGGCAAGGTGGGCGCGGTCGGCGGGGTGGCCCTGAAGACCCAGGCCGCGCGCCGGGACGGGGCCACCGTCTTCCTGGTGCCGAAGGCGGAGTGCGCCGACGCCAAGGCGGAGCTGCCGAAGGGGCTGCGACTGGTCCCGGTGACCACACTCAAGGGCGCTGTCGACTCCCTGGTGGCGCTGGAGAAGGGCAAGGGCCCGGTCCCGAGCTGTTGATCCCCGGGCCGCCTACGACCGTTCGGCGTCCGCCGCCGCCTGCTCCACCAGCGGGATGATCCGTAGCGGGACGGGGTTCTCCATGACGATCGCCGTGGAGGCCCGGACGATGCCGTCGAAGCCGACGACCAGGTCGATCACCCGCTGCAGATCGGCGTTCGAGCGGGCCACCAGCCGGCACAGCATGTCCCCGCTGCCGGTGGTGGTCAGCAGCTCCAGCACCTCCGGCACGGTCGCCAGGTGCGCCCGTACGTCGGCGCCCTGGCCCTGCCTGATCTGGAGGGTGGCGAACGCGGTGACCGGGTAGCCCAGGGCCGCCGGGTCCACCTGCGGGCCGAAGCCGCGGATGACCCCGTTCGACTGGAGCCGGTCCAGGCGCGCCTGCACGGTCCCGCGCGCCACACCCAGCCGCCGGGACATCTCCAGCACCCCGATGCGCGGTTCCCGGGCCAGCAGCACGATGATGCGCCCGTCCAGATGATCGATCGCCACGGGACCCCCTGAGATGGTCATCCTGTACAGAAACACCGCCGGGGCGGTCATACCACTGGGCAGATTGCCCAGCGATGGCGCGAACTATTGCGCACCTTGCAGAGCAGAGCCACCCTTCCGCTATGACGCAGACCACAGACCTCACTCCCGACACGACCGCCCGGCAGGACGACCCCTTCCCGGTCAAGGGAATGGACGCGGTCGTCTTCGCCGTGGGCAACGCCAAGCAGGCGGCGCACTACTACTCCACCGCCTTCGGCATGCGGCTGGTCGCCTACTCCGGACCGGAGAACGGCAGCCGCGAGACCGCCAGTTACGTGCTGGAGAGCGGCTCCGCCCGCTTCGTCTTCACCTCCGTGATCAAGCCGAGCAGCACCTGGGGCCACTTCCTCGCCCAGCACGTGGCCGCACACGGCGACGGCGTCATCGACCTGGCCATCGAGGTCCCGGACGCGCGCGCCGCGTACGCGTACGCCGTCGAGCAGGGCGCGAAGAGCGTCGCCGAGCCGTACGAGCTGAAGGACGAGCACGGCACGGTCGTCCTCGCCGCCGTCGCCACCTACGGCGAGACCCGGCACACCCTGGTCGAGCGCACCGGCTACGACGGCCCCTACCTGCCCGGCTACACCGCCGCCCAGCCGATCGTCGAGCCGCCCGCCCACCGCGTCTTCCAGGCCATCGACCACTGCGTCGGCAACGTCGAACTCGGCCGGATGAACGAGTGGGTGGCCTTCTACAACAAGGTCATGGGCTTCACGAACATGAAGGAGTTCGTGGGCGACGACATCGCCACCGAGTACAGCGCGCTGATGTCGAAGGTGGTCGCGGACGGCACCCTCAAGGTCAAGTTCCCGATCAACGAGCCCGCCATCGCCAAGAAGAAGTCCCAGATCGACGAGTACCTGGAGTTCTACGGCGGCGCCGGCGTCCAGCACATCGCGCTCAACACCAACGACATCGTGCAGACCGTCCGCACCATGCGCGCGGCCGGCGTCGAGTTCCTCGACACCCCCGACTCCTACTACGACACCCTCGGCGAGTGGGTCGGCGACACCCGCGTACCCATCGAGACCCTGCGCGAGCTGAAGATCCTCGCCGACCGCGACGAGGACGGCTACCTGCTCCAGATCTTCACCAAGCCCGTCCAGGACCGCCCGACCGTGTTCTTCGAGCTCATCGAGCGGCACGGCTCCATGGGCTTCGGCAAGGGCAACTTCAAGGCGCTGTTCGAGGCGATCGAACGCGAGCAGGAGAAGCGGGGCAACCTGTAACGGCGCACGCTACTCGCTGGGCGGCGGCTCGTCGGGTACGTCGCCCAGCTCCCGCAGCGCCTCCCGCGCCATCGGCGCCTGCAGCGGCGAGAAGTACGGGTTGATGCGCAGCGCCTCCTCAAGATGCCGCCGCGCGGGGCCGTACCGCTCCAGTTCCGCCTCGATCACGCCCCGGTGGAACGCGTACAGCGCGCTGCGCACCCCGCCCCCCTTCGCCTTGTCCGTCGCGGTGGTCGCGTAGGTCAGCGCCTCCTCGTCCTCACCGGCCCGGTGCAGCGCCCAGCCCAGCGCGTCGGCCACCTCGATCCCCGGCTGCCGCTCCCACTCGTCCCGCAGCCGCTCCACGCCGTCCCACGGGTCCCCGTGGTCCGCCTCGAACCGCCCGATCAGCACCTCCTCGTCCACCCCGCCGGACACGGCCCGCCGTACCGCCGCCTTCATCCGCGTGTACTGCTCCTCGGCGACCCCGGGCTGCCCCAGCGACTCGTACAGCTCGCCCAGTTCCAGCAGATCCGCGGGGTCCGGCTGCTTCGCGACGACGGCCCGGTACGCGGCCAGTGCCTGCGCCGTGCGCCCCAGCGCGGCCAGCGTCCGCGCCCGCCCGGCCGCCGCCGCGCGCTGGTCGGGATCGAGCCGCAGCGCCGCCTCGAAGTGCCGCAGCGCGTCCGCGAGGTCCCCGCGCTCCCACGCGAGCTGTCCCAGCCCGGTCAGCCACGCGGCCTGCTCCGCCGGGGTGCGGGCGGCGGCCGCCGCGTCGGTCAGCTGGGCCACCGCGTCCTCGCGCCAGCCCCGGTCCCGGTACACCGCGGAGGCCCGCGCCATCACGGCCGGCCGCGCCGCCGCGTCGGTACGCAGCGCCAGCAGCTTGTCCAGGGCGGAGCGGGCCTTCTCGTAGTCGCCGAGCCCGGTGTACGCGTCGATCAGCGGCGGATACGCCTGCCACCGCTTCGGGTCCGCCTTCAGCGCCTGCTCGCCGTAGCTCTTGGCCGCCGGGAAGTCCCGGCGCGCGAGCGCCAGCGCGGCCAGGCCGTCCAGCGCCTCGGTGTTCCGGCCGCCCCGCACCTTCAACGACTCCCGCAGTGCCTGCTCGGCCTTCGGGTAGTCCGCCGCGTCACCCGCCCGCCGCCCCCGCTCCACGTACGCCGACCCCAGCACCGCCCACGCCCGGGCGTCCCGCGGCCGGGCCCGCACCGACTGCTCCTGCCGCCCGATGAGCGCCGTCAGCCCGGGCAGCGCGGCCGGCACGCCGTAGGTCACCGTCGTCAGCGCCGGCACCTGTGCCCGAGGCCGCGCCTGCGGACCGGCGGCGGGCGGCACGGCCGGCCCGTGCCGCCGCTCGTGCGGCAGCAGCATCAGCACCGTGCCCGCCACGACACCGCCCGCCAGCGAGGCGACCAGCACCCGCCGCAGCGCCCGCCGGCGCGGCGCCGGCGGCTCCGGGACCAGGGACGTACCCACGCACTGTCGGTTGTCCATGGCGCTCACTGTGCGTCAATATGACGAGCACATCCATGTGGCCCCGGAGCGGCGCGGGCGGGGTTCACACCGATGGCCGCGAGTGACACGCTGTGATCATGAGCCGTATCGAAGCACCCCGCGACGAGCACACCGGTAACCTCGCCGACCGGCTCCTGGCCGGCCTGCCGCCCGAGGCCGTCCTGACCGACTCCGACGTCACGGCCTCCTACGCCCACGACATGGCGAGCTTCTGCCCGGCGGGCAGTCCCGCCGTCGTCGTCCTCCCACGCACCGTCGAGCAGGTCCAGCACGTCATGCGCACGGCCACCGAGCTGCGCGTCCCCGTCGTCCCGCAGGGCGCCCGCACCGGCCTGTCCGGCGGCGCCAACGCCACCGAGGGCTGCATCGTGCTGTCCCTCACCAAGATGGACCGCATCCTGGAGATCAGCCCCGTCGACCGGATCGCCGTGGTCGAACCGGGCGTGGTCAACGCGACCCTGTCCCGCGCGGTCGAGGAACACGGCCTGTACTACCCGCCGGACCCCTCCAGCTGGGAGATGTGCACCATCGGCGGCAACATCGGCACGGCCTCCGGCGGCCTGTGCTGCGTCAAGTACGGCGTGACCGCCGAATACGTCCTCGGCCTGGACGTCGTCCTCGCCGACGGTCGTCTGATGTCCACCGGCCGGCGTACGGCGAAGGGCGTCGCGGGCTACGACCTCACCCGGCTCTTCGTCGGCTCCGAGGGCTCCCTCGGCATCGTCGTCCGGGCGGTGCTCGGGCTGAGGCCCAAGCCGCCCCGGCAGCTCGTGCTGGCCGCCGAGTTCGCCTCCGCGGCGGCCGCCTGCGACGCCATCTGCCGGATCATGGAGGGCGGTCACGTGCCGTCCCTCCTCGAACTGATGGACCGTACGACGGTCAAGGCGGTCAACGACCTCGCCCACATGGGGCTGCCCGAGACCACCGAGGCACTGCTGCTGGCCGCGTTCGACACCCCGGACCCGGCGGCGGACCTGGCCGCGGTCGGCGCCCTGTGCGAGGCCGCCGGCGCCACCCAGGTCGTCCCGGCCGAGGACGCGGCCGAGTCCGAGCTGCTGTTGCAGGCCCGGCGGCTCTCGCTGACCGCGCTGGAGGCGGTGAAGGGCACGACGATGATCGACGACGTGTGCGTGCCCCGCTCGCGGCTCGGCGCCATGCTGGAGGGCGTGGAGCGGATCGCCGCCGAGTACGACCTCACGATCGGGGTCTGCGCGCACGCCGGCGACGGCAACACGCACCCCACGGTCTGCTTCGACGCCCGCGACCCCGAGGAGTCCCGCCGGGCCCGCGAGTCCTTCGACGAGATCATGGCCCTCGGGCTGGAGCTGGGCGGCACCATCACCGGCGAACACGGCGTCGGCGTCCTGAAGAAGGAGTGGCTGGCCCGGGAGATCGGCCCGGTCGGGGTGGAGATGCAGCGGGCGGTGAAACAGGTCTTCGACCCGCTGGGCATCCTCAACCCGGGCAAGCTCTTCTGACGCCGGGCTCACTGGGCGAGCAGGTGGTCGAGCGCGTCGTCGATGCCGAGCCGCCCGCCCTCCGTGCCCGGCGGCACCGCACGCAGCGTCCGCTCCAGCCAGGCCGACACCTGCCGGACCGGCGCCTGAAGCAGCGCGTCGCCGTCCGGCGAACTCAGCGCCATCAGCACGGCACCGCGCCCGTCCGTCTTCGTCGGCCACACCCGCACGTCCCCGTGACCGCACGGCCGGAACACCCCCTCCACCAGCAGGTCGCGGGCGAACGTCCAGTCGACGGGGTGCGCCGAGTCGATGTGGAAGGTGATGTGGACGGCGTAGGGGTCGTCGGAGCGGTATGCGAGCCGGGCCGGCACCGGGACGCTCCGCTCCGGTGACAGGATGAGCCTCAGTTCCAGTTCGCGCTCCACCACGGTGTGCTGCATGACCTGCGTCTCCTCTCGCGTCGGGGCCGCCGGGAAGGGCCCGCACCGGGAGAGAGGGGGCAGGGGCCGGACCATTACGCGGGTTCGCAGAAATTCCTTTCGGAAGCCCCGCGGGGAGTGGGTCACGGCGTTGCCCGGAAAGGGGTGGGTCCGGCGGGACTGGCGGTGGGGGATGCCCGGGTCTGATAGATGTGGAGGCCCCCATCACACCCCCGAGCAGATACGGGACGACGGACATGAGCGCCCCAACCCCGGCCCCAGGCGACGACCGGCCCCGCGAGGGCTACTACCCGGACCCGTCCATCCCCGGTTACGTCCGGTACTGGAACGGCGCCTCCTGGGTGCCCGGCACGAGCCGCCCGGCGCCGAAGAACGGCGAACCGCTCACCCCGCCCGCCGGCGCCCGCCCGGCGTCCCCGTCCGTGGAGGAAACGGGTCCGCACTTCTTCGACGAGGACCCGCCGGACGGGGAGCAGCAGGGCGGCGCGGGTCAGCGGGACCGGCAGGGCGGTCAGCCCGCGCAACCCGTGCAGGGCGCGCAGGGCGCGCAGTGGGGCCGTCCGGGTGCGCCGGGACAGTCGGGCGCGCCGGGGCAGCCCGCTCAGCCCGGCCGGCCGGGTCAGCCCGGCGAACCCTGGGGTACCGACCCCCGGGTGCCGGCCGAAGCCTCCCCCGACCCCGACGGCCGCGCCACCAGCCGGACCGACGGCACCGCGACGATCCCGCCGACGGAGGACGACCCCCACGATCCCGGCACCTTCATCTTCCGCCGTCCGATCCCCGGCCCGGCGGCGGCCGACCGCGCCGACGACGGCACGATGACCTTCCGCCCGGTCCCGTCCGCCCCTCCGGCCCCGCAAGCCCCGTCCGGCCCCGACAGCGGCCCGGCCGGCTTCGGCGCGCAAGGCCCGGTCGGCGCGCCCGCGAACTCCGGCTTCGGCGCCGGAAAGGCCGCCGCGGCCCGCGCCGCCGCCGCACAGACACCCCCGGCGGCCCAGGCACCGCAGTCACCGTCGGTCCCGCAGCCGTCGCCGGGGGCGCAGGCACCGCGGTCACCGTCGGTCCCACAGCCGGCCCCCGCGCCCCAGCCTTCCCCCGCCGCCCCCGTGGCCCCGTCGCTGCCGCACCAGGCGGGTCCCGGCCATGCCGGTGCCCCCGTCACCCCGCTGACCAGCGGGCCCGGTGGCGGGCAGGCCTCCTGGGCGCAGCAGGTGCACCAGCTCGCCGGGGGCGGGGACGAGCAGCCCGTGGCGCCGTGGAAGCCTCCGGTGGAGGACCTCTTCCAGGCCGCCGCGCGCCGGCAGGCCGCCGCCCGCCCCGCCGGACTCGGCAAGCGGCTCGCCGCGCGGCTGATCGACCTGCTGGTCATCGGCGCCGTGACGGCCGCGGCGGCGGTCCCGCTCGGCATCCGGGCCGTGGACCACGTCCAGCAGAAGATCGACGCGGCCCGGCTCTCGGGCCGCGAGGTCACGGTCTGGCTGCTCGACGGCACGACCGGCACCAGCCTCGGCATCGTCCTCGCCGTCCTGTTCCTGGCCGGTGTCCTGTACGAGGTGCTGCCCACGGCCAAGTGGGGCCGCACCCTCGGCAAGAAGCTGTGCGGTCTTGAGGTCCGGGACATCGAGGCACACGAGCCCCCGGCGTTCGGCGCGGCACTGCGCCGCTGGCTGGTCCTGAGCGTGCCGGGCCTGCTGGTCGTCGGGATCGTGGGTGTGCTGTGGTGCCTGTTCGACCGGCCCTGGCGCCAGTGCTGGCACGACAAGGCGGCCCACACCTTCGTGGCCGGCTGACGCGCGTCCTCCGTCCGGCCGTCTGCCGGATGCGGAGCCGGGATCTTCGGGTTCCACTCGGGCCATGAGCAGCGAACCGCCCCCCGGCTCCGGAGAGCAGCCCCCCGAGGACGACCCCTTCAGGAAGCGGCCCCCGTCGGACCAGGGGCCGGGCTCGCCGTACGACGCCCCGTACGGCGGCGCCCAGCCCCCTCCCCCCGGCGGTGGCGGTCCTTACGGCGGTGGCCCCTACGGCGGCGGTCCGGGCGGCGGCCCCTACGGCCCCGGCGGCTACCCGGCCGACCCGCTGGCCGGCATGCCCCCGCTGGCCGACAGCGGAAAGCGGACGCTCGCGCGCATCATCGACATGATCCTGGTCGGCATCGTCGTGCTGCTGCTCACCTGGGCGTTCGGGGTGAGCGCGTACACGCTCGACAGTGAGCGCGCGGAGGTCGGCAGATCCCTCGCGCAGTCCTTCATCGCGGCCGTGCTCTACATCGCGTACGACACCTTCATGATGACCAGGTCGGGGCAGACCCTCGGCAAGAAGCTGCTCGGCCTGCGGGTGGCCAACCTGGAGAACGGCGCCACGCCCTCCGTGCAGACCATGCTGATCCGCTCCCTGGTGCTGTGGGTGCCGTTCGCCTTCTGCTGCGCCTGCATCTGGACGGCCGTCTCGGGTGGTTGGAGCTTCTTCGACAAGCCGTACAAACAGGGCCTGCACGACAAGGCGGCCAAGACGGTGGTGGTCAGCACCGGTTGAGCCGTCCGCCAGGGGTGCTCGCACGACAGTGGCGGTTCCGGGACGTCCGGAGCCGCCACTGTCGCAGCTCCGCGGCCCTGTGTCCCCGTCCGCTCACAGGGTCGTGGGGATACGTTCCTCCTCCGCGACGGGCTCGGCGGGCGCCCGCTCCGCGCGCGCCCCGGGGACGGGGACCGTCAGGGCGACCAGCAGGCCCAGCGCGAGTGCCGCGAGGGCGATGACGGCGACCCCGAGGCCCGAACTCGTCTGGGACAGCAGCAGCATGGCGAGCGTCGAGAAGATCACGGTGCAGGAACCGTAGGCGAGCTGTGCGGCGGTCGGACGAGGCATGGCAATCGTGTCCTCGGCAGTCTTCGGAAGTCGGGGGGTGCCACTCTGTTGGCCTGCATGCCCGAGCGGGACGCCCGGTAAGCGTGACCTAACCCACGGTACCGGTGCACAGGGGGCGCATGGAGTCACCCTCCGGCCAAACGGGCGTTCCCCTGCGCCCGTCGGCGGGGTGACACGCGTCCGTAAAGCGAACGTCACCTCCGCATAGTGCACTTGTCCTGCTCAAGTCAAGGTCTGTCTTTTCAGCTAAACCTCTAGTCAAATGTCGTCACTTGACTACACGCGTTGATCGTGCGCGCACGGATTCCTCCAAGACCCGGAACCCTCTGTCCGTGCGCGCGGCGCGGGGGAGGAACTCAAGTGACCAGCAGATCCTGGACGTTCAGAGCGGCCGCCATCGGTGTGACGCTCGCGGCGGCCTCCGCCACGTTCGCCACCTTCGCCGTCGCGGAGGCGAGCACCCAGGCCCAGAACGCCGCGGCCAACCGGCACGACCCGGCGCCGGTGAAGCAGCGCGCGCACGACCTGGACGGCCCCCTGAGCAAGACCCAGGAGGCGCAGCGCAAGGAGGCCCTGAACCAGCTCATATCGGGCAAGGCCACCGCGAAGGAGCGCAACGGCTCGAAGGTCGTCGAGCTCAAGAGCCGCAAGGGCCGCAGCAAGTACGTCGAACTGAGCCGCGAGAAGACCGACAAGATCTTCACGATCCTGGTGGAGTTCGGCGACAAGACCGACCCCAAGTTCGGGGGCACCCCGGGCCCGCTGCACAACAAGATCGCCGCGCCGGACCGCAAGAAGGACAACTCCACGGCCTGGCAGAAGGACTACGACCAGAAGCACTACCAGGACCTCTACTTCGGCACCGGCAAGAAGACCGAGTCGCTGAAGAAGTACTACGAGAAGCAGTCCTCGGGCCGCTACTCGGTCTCCGGTGAGGTCACCGACTGGGTCAAGGTCCCGTACAACGAGGCCCGTTACGGCAACAACGCCTGCGGCGACACCAACTGCCCGAGCGTGTGGAACGTCGTCAGCGACGGCCTGAACGCCTGGGTCGCCCAGCAGAAGAAGGCCGGCCGCACCGACGCCGACATCAAGGCGGACCTCGCCAAGTACGACCAGTGGGACCGCTACGACTTCGACGGCGACGGCAACTTCAACGAGCCGGACGGCTACGTCGACCACTTCCAGATCGTGCACGCCGGTGAGGACGAGTCCGCCGGCGGCGGCGCCGAGGGCGAGAACGCGATCTGGGCCCACCGCTGGTACGCCTTCGGCACCGACGCCGGCGCCACCGGCCCCGAGAACAACAAGCTCGGCGGCACGCAGGTCGGCGACACCGGGATCTGGGTCGGCGACTACACCATCCAGCCGGAGAACGGCGGCCTCGGCGTCTTCGCCCACGAGTACGGCCACGACCTCGGCCTGCCGGACGAGTACGACACCGCCGGCGGCGACAACTCCACCGGTTTCTGGACCCTGATGTCCTCCGGCTCCTGGCTCGGCACCGGCAAGGAGTCCATCGGTGACCTGCCGGGCGACATGAACGCCTGGGACAAGCTCCAGCTGGGCTGGCTGAACTACGACACCGCCAAGGCCGGCAAGCAGTCCACGCACAAGCTGGGCGTCGCCGAGTACAACACCTGGGACAAGCAGGCCCTCGTGGTGACCCTGCCGGACAAGGCGGTCACCACCACCATCACCGAGCCGGCGCAGGGCGCCACCCAGTGGTGGAGCGGCAGCGGCAACAACCTGAAGAACACGCTGACCCGTTCCGTGGACCTCACCGGCAAGTCCTCGGCGAGCCTCACCCTGGACGGCTGGTGGGCCACCGAGGCCGGCTACGACTACGTCTACACCGAGGTCTCGACCGACGGCGGCGCCAACTGGACCCCCTTGGACGGCACGGCCGACGGCCAGGCCCTGCCGAAGGACGCCAGCGGCAAGCCGGCGCTGAGCGGCTTCTCGCAGACGTACAAGAAGCTGGTGTTCCCGCTCGACGCCTACGCGGGCAAGAAGATCGACCTGCGCTTCCGCTACGCCACCGACGGCGGTGTCGCGGAGAACGGCTTCACGGCCGACGAGATCGCCGTGACCGCCGACGGCACCCCGCTGTTCTCGGACAACGCCGAGACCGCGGACGCCGGTTGGACCGCGGACGGCTTCTCCCGCATCGGCGCGTCCTTCACCAAGGACTACAAGCAGTACTACATCGCCGAGAACCGGCAGTACGTGTCGTACGACAAGACGCTGAAGACCGGCCCGTACAACTTCGGCTTCGCGTCGCGCCCGGACTGGGTGGAGCACTACCCGTACCAGAACGGCCTGCTGATCTGGAAGTGGGACACCTCCCAGGCGGACAACAACACGAACGCCGCGAGCGGCCACCCGGGCACCGGTCTGATCCTGCCGGTCGACTCGCACCCGAAGGCCCTGAAGTGGACCGACGGCACGCTGCTGCGCAACCGCATCCAGGCGTACGACTCGCCGTTCAGCCTCTACGCCACGGACGGCATCACGCTGCACAAGGCCGACGTCGCGCTGAAGATCAAGGGTTCGAAGGGTGTCCGGGTCTTCAACGACCACACCAGCACCTACTACGACCCGTCGAACCCGACGGGCGGGGTGAAGGTCACTGACACCAACACCAAGATCACGATCGTCAAGGAGGCCAAGGACGGCTCCACGATCCAGCTCAAGGTCGGCCCCGCGGTGAAGTAGTCCGCATCACCGCAGGTCAGAGGCGTATCGGCGGCAACCCCTTGGCGGGTTGCCGCCGGTCGTGTTTAGGTGCGTCCTGTGGACCGCTTATTGACACCGACCGGAACGGGGATGTGACCGCATGGCCGCTGGAGGCTTCTGCAAGCTGCCGAACGGCACGGTGGTGGTGGCGCTGAACCTGCCGTACGGCTCCGCCGGGGTGCGGGTTCTCGTGCACGCCCAGAACCGGGCCCGGGCCCTGACCAGGCTCCGGAACCTGGGCCTGCGGGCGATCTACCTCCGGGGGAACGCCGAGCCTCCGACGCCGGACGAGATCACGGCGGTCCTGCATCACCCCGACGGCCTGATATGGCGCACGGCCCCGGCCGACAACGGTGTCATGGTGAACGAGCTGTGGCACCCGATCCGGGCGCTGCTGCGCGGGCCGGCGCTGGTGCGGTGAGGGGAGCGGCGGTACGTCACCGGGTGCGGGTGCGGGGGCGTGGTGGCCGGTCGCGCGGTTCCCCGCGCCGCTGAGGCCGGCAGCGCCTGCCCTCGTTTCCGCCGCAGCGGCCGATCAGCCACGACGGCGGTCACCGGCGGTGCCGAACCGGCCGCAAGCCCTCCGGGCCGACGTTCCTAGCCGCTCACCACGGGCTTGCCGGTGAGTTCCACGCCCGCTTCCCGGAGCTCCTCCAGGGCCCGCTCGGTGGTCTCGCCCGCCACCCCGGCGGTCAGGTCCAGGAGGACCTGCGTGCGGAAGCCCTCTCGCGCGGCATCCAGGGCTGTGGCCCGTACGCAGTGGTCCGTGGCGATGCCGACCACGTCCACCTCGGTGATCTCCCGGGCGCGCAGCCAGTCGGCCAGGGGGACGCCGTTCTCGTCCGTGCCCTCGAAGCCGCTGTACGCGGCCGTGTAGGCACCCTTGTCGAAGACGGCGTCCACCGCGCCGGAGGCGACGGCCGGGGCGAAGTTCGGGTGGAAGCCCACCCCCTCCGTGCCCGCGACGCAGTGCGCGGGCCAGGAGCGGACGTAGTCGGGGTTGTCCGCGAAGTGGCCGCCGGGCGCGATGTGGTGGTCACGGGTGGCCACGACGTGCCGGTACCCGGTGCCCGCCGCCTGGCCGATCAGCTCGGTGATGGCGGCGGCCACGTCGGCACCGCCGGCCACCGCGAGGCTGCCCCCCTCGCAGAAGTCGTTCTGCACGTCTACGACGATCAAGGCGCGGCGCATGGTGGGTGTCCTTCGACTGAGAGTGAAGTAACTGAGCCTAGAGAATTCCGGGCTCCTGCGGGAGGGGGCGTCCAGGGGCGGACGGGGTCCCGCTCTGGCTACCCGAGCGCCCGTGGACGTACTCCGTCGGAATGACGGGTTCCCCCCTGGACAGCTGGACAGCGGAGAGCGGCAGATTCGCGCGGGCCGCGATGTGGCGGTCCCTGGTCACGTCCAGCGGCTCCCGGGCGACCACCTCGCCGCCCTTGACCAGCTGCACCAGGAGCTGCCGGTCGGCCAGTTCCGCCGGGACCGGCCCGGTGCCGACGACCTCGGCCTCCGCGACCCCCTCCGCGTCCAGCCGCCGTGCCGCCCACTTGCGGCCCCCGATGGACGTCTTGCCGCCGCTGGACTTCTTCGCGACCGGCAGCAGCGGGGCCTTCGGGTCGGCGGAGTCGGCGCGGGCGACCAGCTTGTAGACCATGGAGGAGGTCGGGTGCCCGGAGCCGGTCACCAGCTGGGTGCCGACGCCGTACGCGTCCACCGGCGCGGCGGCCAGCGAGGCGATGGCGTACTCGTCCAGGTCGGAGGTCACGATGATCTTCGTGCCGGTCGCGCCCAGCTCGTCCAGTTGCTGCCGCACCCGGTGGGCCACCAGCAGCAGGTCGCCGGAGTCGATGCGGACCGCGCCCAGCTCGGGGCCGGCCACCTCCACCGCCGTACGGACGGCCTCGGCGACGTCGTAGGTGTCCACCAGGAGGGTCGTGCCCCGGCCGAGGGTGTCGACCTGCGCCTGGAAGGCGTCGCGCTCGCGGTCGTGCAGCAGGGTGAAGGCGTGGGCGGAGGTGCCGACGGTCGGGATGCCGTAGCGGAAGCCGGCGGCCAGGTCGGAGGTGGTCGCGAAGCCGCCGACGTAGGCGGCGCGGGCGGCGGCCACCGCGGCCAGCTCGTGGGTGCGGCGGGCGCCCATCTCGATCAGCGGGCGGCCACCGGCGGCGGAGGCCATCCGGGAGGCGGCGGCGGCGATGGCGGAGTCGTGGTTGAGGATGGACAGGATCACGGTCTCCAGCAGGACGCACTCGGCGAAGCTGCCCTCGACGCGCATGATCGGGGAGCCGGGGAAGTACACCTCGCCCTCGGGGTAGCCCCAGATGTCCCCGCTGAAGCGGTAGTCGGCGAGCCACCGCAGGGTCTCCTCGTCGACGATGTCCCGCTCGCGCAGGAAGCCGAGGACACCGGCGTCGAAGCGGAAGTTCTCCACCGCGTCCAGGACGCGGCCGGTGCCGGCCACCACGCCGTAGCGGCGCCCGTTCGGCAGCCGCCGGGTGAAGACCTCGAACACGCTCCGCCGTTCGGCCGTACCGGCCTTCAGGGCGGCACGCAGCATCGTCAGCTCGTACTGGTCCGTGAAGAGCGCTGTCGAGGGAACGTCCACCGGCAGCCCAAGGTCCGCTGTGTTCATGACGAGGAATCGTACTCCCTTTTCGTCGGTGTGACGATTTATGGAGGCCGTGGCAGCATGGGCTGTGTGACGTCACCCGCGCCCGTAGAGATCGAACGCACCGAGTCGGCGGAGGAGGTCTTCGCCGTACCCGAGCCCGACGTCCCCTGGGTCACGATCGTCCACAACGACCCGGTCAACCTCATGAGCTATGTGACGTACGTCTTCCAGACGTACTTCGGCTACACCAAGGACAAGGCCACCAAGCTCATGCTCGACGTCCACCACAAGGGCCGGGCGGTCGTCTCCAGCGGGACCCGCGAGGAGATGGAACGCGACGTGCAGGCGATGCACGGCTACGGTCTGTGGGCCACCCTCCAGCAGGACCGGAAGTAAACGCACCCAGATGCCCGGACACTTCGAATCGCTCCCCGGCGGCGGCGCGGCCGTCGCCCTCGACGACGTCGAGATCTCCATCATCCGGTCGCTGGCCGTCCAGCTCCTGGAGCTCATCGGTCCCGGACCCGGCGCCGACGCCCCGGACGACCCGCTCGCCGAGCTGTTCGCGGAGGGGCCGAGCGAGCCACCCGCCGACCCGGTGCTGCGACGGCTCTTCCCGGACGCCTACAGCGACCCGGAGGAGATCCCCGCCTCGTCGGCCGAGGCCGAGGAGCGGCGGGCGCGCTCCGCCGAGTTCCGCCGCTTCACGGAGAACGACCTGCGCGCCGGCAAGCGGGAGAGTGCCCTCGGGGTGATCCGCAGCCTGGACGCGCTGGCCCCGGTCGACGAGGGCGGGGCGGTGCTCAAGCTGTCCCCGGAGGAGTCCCGGCAGTGGCTCGGCGCCCTCAACGATCTGCGGCTGGCGATCGGTTCCCGGCTGGAGATCACCGACGAGGACGACACCGACCTGCTCTACCGGCTCCCGGACGAGGACCCGCGCAAGCCGATGGTCATGGCGTACCTGTGGCTCGGCGGGCTCCAGGAGACCCTGGTGACGACCCTGATGCCGTAGTTCGTACGGATGTGTCCCTCGGAAGTGTTCGCTCAGAGGACGCTCAAATCCGGATAACGATCCCGTCACCTTTGTGGCCGGTTTTGCCGCATTCGGGCGTTCTTTGTCCGCTTTTACCTGTGTGATGCGCCACATCGCACCCCTGTGATCAGTATTGCGGCCGTGATAAATCTTCACGACCGCCCGGCCGACACCACCCACGTCCGGCCGGGTGCGCCACCGAGCCGACGACCGTCGGCCAGGCAGACAACTCCATCATCCGGGGGGATCGAGACCCGATCCGAGGCCGACGAAAGGCCCGGGTCGGCATGGAGAAAGGCGCACCACACATGACCTCTGAGAAGGTCACCACCGCCCCTGAGGAGGGGTACGAGCGCGGGCTCGGCAGCCGTCAGGTCCAGATGATCGCCATCGGCGGCGCCATCGGCGTCGGTCTGTTCCTCAAGGCAGGCGCGAACATCGAGAAGGCCGGCCCGAGCCTCATCCTCATGTACGCCCTCGCGGGCGTGATCATCTTCTTCATCATGCGGGCCCTGGGCGAACTGCTGCTCTACCGTCCCGTCTCGGGCTCGTTCGCGGACTACTCCCGCGAGTTCCTCGGCCCGTTCTTCGGCTACTTCACCGGCTGGACGTACTGGCTGATGTGGGTCGTCACCGGCATGGCCGAGCTGACGGCCGCCGCGATCTACATCAACTACTGGTTCCCGGCCATTCCGCAGTGGGTGACGGCGCTCGTCTTCCTGGTGGTCCTCTTCGGGGTCAACCTGATCTCCGTGAAGCTCTTCGGTGAGCTGGAGTTCTGGTTCTCCATGGTCAAGGTCACCGCCCTGATCGGCATGATCGTGATCGGTCTCGGCGTGCTCACCTTCGGCTTCAGCGCCGCCGGTGACACCGCGCACGTGTCCAACCTGTGGCAGTTCGACGGCTTCTTCCCCAAGGGCATCGGCTCCTCGCTGATGACCCTGCAGGGCGTGATGTTCGCCTACCTCGCCGTCGAGCTGGTCGGCGTCACCGCGGGCGAGTCCGAGAACCCGGAGAAGACCCTCCCCAAGGCCATCAACACGCTGCCCTGGCGCATCGGCCTGTTCTACGTCGGCGCCCTCACCGTCATCCTCTGTGTGGTGAAGTGGACCGAGTTCACGGAGGGCGTCAGCCCGTTCGTGAAGGCGTTCGCGATGATCGGCATCCCGGCCGGCGCGGGCATCGTCAACTTCGTGGTGCTCACGGCCGCCCTGTCGTCCTGCAACTCGGGCATGTACTCCACCGGCCGCATGCTGCGCACACTGGCCGACAACGGCGAGGCCCCCCGCGTCTTCAGCAGGCTGTCGGCGTCCAAGACCCCGGCCCTCGGCATCACCGTCTCGGTGCTGTTCATGGGCATCGGCGTCGTCCTGAACTACATCGTCCCGGAGAAGGCCTTCGGCTACGTCACCTCCGTCGCCACCGCGGCCGGCATCTGGACCTGGCTGATGATCCTGATCAGCCACGTCCTCTACCGCCGCGCGGTCGACGCGGGCCGGCTGCCCGCCAGCTCCTTCCCGGCGCCCGGCGGCGCGGTGTGCTCGTACATCGCCATCGCCTTCCTGCTCTTCGTCACCGGCCTGATCGCCTACGACGCCGACTCCCGCGTCTGCCTGTACGTGATGGCGGTCTGGGCGGTCGCCCTGGGCATCGGCTGGCTGGTCCTGAAGTCCCGCACGCCGTCCATCGCGGACCGCCGCGAGCCGGAGTTCGAGAAGGTGGGCTGACCCCCAAAAGGATCCTCGGGGGCTCTCGGGAGACCCCGGAAGACGCCGGAAGACCCCGGAAGACCTCCGGAAAAGGACGTCCGGTCGTCGGGAGCTCTCGTGGCGCTCCCGGTGGCCGCCGCTCAGGACGTCCGCCATGTGGGCCGTCCCGTACCACCCCTCGGTACGGGACGGCCCCTCTGCTTATCCTGACCCCCATGCTGACCATCACCCAGGAGCTCCACGACCAGATCGTCGCCCACGCGCGCGCGGACCACCCCGACGAGGCGTGCGGCGTGGTCGCCGGCCCGGTGGGGTCCGGCCGCCCCGAGCGTTTCATCCCGATGCTCAACGCGGCCCGCTCGCCCACCTTCTACGAGTTCGACTCCCAGGACCTGCTCAAGCTCTACCGCGAGCTGGACGACCGCGACGAGGAGCCGGTGATCATCTACCACTCCCACACCGCGACCGAGGCGTACCCGTCCCGGACCGACATCAGCTACGCCAACGAGCCCGGCGCGCACTACGTCCTGGTGTCCACCGCCGACACCGACGGCGCCGGAGAGTTCCAGTTCCGCTCCTTCCGCATCCTCGAAGGGGAGGTCACCGAGGAGGAGGTCAAGGTCGTCGAGGCGTACTGATCCCAGCACTCGGTCGGATTCCGTCCGCGATGTGGAATCACACTCCGGGATCCGGACCGGGAATCGATACGATGAGCCCATGGTTCTGAACGACGTGAGCGAGAAGGCGCCGGGCACGCTGCTCGTGGCGCGGCTGCACGTCGATCTGTGCAGGCTGAACAGCGCCATCTGTTGACGTTCCCCGCCGCCGTACGGCCGTGAGCCGCGGCGTGCCCCGCCGCGTGCCCACACCTTCCGACACTTCCTGACAGGAGCCCGCAACCATGGCCATCGAGGTCCGCATCCCCACCATCCTCCGCCAGTACACCGACGGTCAGAAGGCGGTGGAGGGCAACGGGAGCACCCTCGCCGAGCTGTTCGCCGACCTGGAGTCGCGGCACGCGGGCATCCGGGCCCGCATCGTGGACGGCGACCAGCTGCGCCGCTTCGTCAACGTGTACCTCAACGACGAGGACGTCCGCTTCCTGGACGGCATCGACACCAAGCTGTCCGACGGCGACAACGTCACGATCCTGCCGGCCGTCGCCGGCGGCATGCGCTGATCGGTCGCTGAGCAGCGATGCGCTACGACTCCCCGCTGGCCGCGGTGGGCAACACCCCCCTGGTGTGCCTGCCGCGGCTGTCGCCGGCCCCGGACGTGCGGATCTGGGCCAAGCTGGAGGACCGCAACCCCACCGGCTCGGTCAAGGACCGGCCCGCCCTGCACATGATCGAGCAGGCGGAGAAGGACGGCCGGCTGACCCCGGGCTGCACGATCCTCGAACCCACCTCCGGCAACACCGGCATCTCCCTCGCCATGGCGGCCAAGCTCAAGGGCTACCGGATGGTGTGCGTGATGCCGGAGAACACCTCGCAGGAGCGCCGGGACCTGCTCGGCATGTGGGGCGCCGAGATCATCTCCTCGCCGGCCGCCGGCGGCTCCAACACCGCCGTGCGCGTGGCCAAGGAACTGGCCGCCGAGCACCCCGACTGGGTGATGCTCTACCAGTACGGCAACCCGGACAACGCGGGCGCCCACTACGCCACGACCGGCCCCGAGATCCTCGCCGACCTGCCCTCGGTCACCCACTTCGTGGCGGGCCTCGGCACCACCGGCACCCTCATGGGCGTCGGCCGCTACCTGCGCGAGCACAAGCCGGGCGTCCAGATCGTCGCCGCCGAACCGCGCTACGACGACCTGGTCTACGGCCTGCGCAACCTCGACGAGGGCTTCGTCCCCGAGCTGTACGACGCGTCCGTCCTGACCACCCGGTTCTCCGTCGGCTCGGCCGACGCGGTCACCCGCACCCGTGAACTCCTCCAGCAGGAGGGCATCTTCGCGGGCGTCTCCACCGGCGCCGCCCTGCACGCGGCGATCGGCGTCGGCCGCAAGGCCGTCAAGGCGGGCGAGAGCGCCGACATCGTCTTCATCGTGGCCGACGGCGGCTGGAAGTACCTCTCCACCGGCGTCTACACGGCGGCCACCACGGAAGAGGCCATCGCGGCACTCCAGGGCCAGCTCTGGGCCTAGGTGTGCTGTCCCGGGACGTTGGTGACACGGGTGCTGGGTGTTCGAAGGGGTGGATCCGCGCGCGCCGGTGGTACGTCACATCCGTACCAGGACTCCGGCAGAGAGGCGGACCCCATGCGCCGTACGACGCTCCTCGCCCCCGCGGCGGCAGCGCTGCTCCTCGCGGGCTGCGGCTCCCAGCAGGACACCGGGAGCAGCGACAAGGTGTCGGCGCCGGCCCGCACGGGCACGCCGGCGCCCACCCGGTCCGCCGGCGGCTGCACCGGTCACGTGGAGCTGACGGCCGCCGATCACGGCCGTACCGTCTGCGTGACCGAGGGCGGCGAGGTCCGGCTGACGCTGGACGGGACCAGGGCCCGCCCCTGGCAGCCGGTCGCCGCGAGCGGTACGGCACTGCAGGCCGTCAACGCGGGCTTCGTACTCCAGCCGGGTGACGCCACGGCCGCGTACCGGGCGGTGGCCGCCGGCACGGTGAAGCTCACGTCGTCCCGCCCGCTGTGCGCCGAGCCGACCGCACCGGGCCAGGTCTCCTGCAAGGGCATCGAGGACTGGACGGTCACCGTGCGCGTGAGCTGAGGTGCTCCCTAACCCGCCAGGTGCCGTACCTGGTCCCACAGGACCGGGTCGACCACGCCCACCCGGCGGCGGAAGCCGTCCACCGGGACCTCGCGCAGCTCGTCGGTCTCCAGGAAACTGGGCCGCCCCTGGGTGTCGCCGACCGCGCCGGGCGGCAGCGGGATCACCCCGCAGCGCTCGTCGTGGTACTTGCTGGTGATCTTCGCGACGGTGGCCCGGTTGCCGCGCACGGCCAGCACCAGACAGGGCCGGTCCTTGGTCCCGGCCCGGTCCTCGTAGGGGACCTCCGCCCACCAGATGTCCCCGGGGGAGGGCCGTACCGCGTGCGCCGTCCGCGGGCCCGGCCGGCCCGGGGGCCGCAGCCGCCGTCCGCCGGGCCGGTGACCGCGGCCCCAGCCGTCGACGAGCGTGGCGACGAGCGCGAGCAGTACCACCGCCGCGAGCGCCAGCCACCAGGACGTGTCCATACGACGACGTTACCGGCGCGCGCCGGACCTCGCGCGCCCTCTTCCGATCCTTGTGCGCCCTGCGTCCAGCCGAACCGGTGACAGCACAGGTGAGTTCGCCCACAACGGCCCCTGGCGGAGGAGCGACCCGCGCTTTCGCGCCTTACGCTCGACGGACCGCACGACCCCCGACAGCCCCCGCCCCGCAAGGGGTTTACGTCCTGCCCACCGGATACCCGCCAACGGAGGTTTCTGTTTCATGAAGCTCACCGTCGTCGGCTGCTCGGGGTCGTTCCCGTCCGCGGAATCGGCCTGTTCGAGCTACCTCGTCGAGGCCGACGGCTTCCGGCTGCTCCTCGACATGGGCAACGGCGCCCTCGGCGAGCTGCAGCGCCACTGCGGTCTCTACGACCTCGACGCGATCTTCCTCAGCCATCTGCACGCCGATCACTGCATCGACATGCTCGGGTACTTCGTGGCGCGCTACTACCGCCACGACGGCGGCCGCTGCGAACCCATCCCGGTCTACGGCCCCGAGGGCACCGAGCACCGCCTGACCACCGCCTACGCGGACACCCCCTCCGCCTCCTCGATGAGCGAGGTCTTCGACTTCCACACGGTCAAGCCGTCCTCGTTCGAGATCGGCCCGTTCACCGTGCACACCGAGCGGGTCCGCCACCCCGTGGAGGCGTACGGCATCCGGATCGAGCACGGCGGCAGGTCCCTGACGTACTCCGGCGACACCGGCGTCACCCCGGCGCTGGACGAGCTGGCCCGGGACACCGATCTGTTCCTGTGCGAGGCCGCGTTCACGCACGGCAAGGAGAGCATCCCCGACCTGCACCTCAACGGCCGCGAGGCGGGGGAGACGGCGGCCCGCGCGGGCGTACGGCGGCTCGTCCTCACCCACATCCCGCCGTGGACCGACCCCGAGGTGAACCTGCGGGACGCGCGCGAGGTGTTCACCGGTCCGGTGCACCTGGCGGCGCCGCGACAGACGTACGAGATCTGAGGCCGCCGCGCGCAGACGAAAGGCCCCGGAACCGAAGAGGTTCCGGGGCCTTCGCGCCGTCTGGTTACTTGGCCTCCGCCTTCTGCAGTTCCGCGAGTTCCTCGTCCGACTCGCGGCCCGGGGTCGGCAGGTCGAACTTGGTGATCGCGAAGCGGAAGATCACGTAGTAGACCACCGCGAAGCACAGGCCGACCAGGACCAGGCCCCACGGATTGCTCGCGATGCCCAGGTTGAGGCCGAAGTCGACCGCGCCCGCCGAGAAGCCGAAGCCGTCCTTCATGCCCAGCGCCCAGGTCAGTGCCATCGAAACACCGGTGAGGACCGCGTGGATCGCGTACAGGACCGGCGCGATGAACATGAAGGTGAACTCGATGGGCTCGGTGACGCCGGTGACGAAGGACGTCAGGGCCAGCGAGAACATCATGCCGCCGACGACCTTGCGGCGCTCGGGCCGGGCGCAGTGGACGATCGCCAGGCACGCGGCCGGCAGGGCGAACATCATGATCGGGAAGAAGCCGGTCATGAACTGGCCCGCGTGCGGGTCGCCGGCCAGGAAGCGCGCGATGTCACCGCTCTTGCCGTGGTACTCGCCCGCCTGGAACCACGGGAACGAGTTGAGCAGGTGGTGCATGCCGATCGGGATCAGCGCACGGTTGGCGACACCGAAGATGCCCGCGCCGACCGCCCCCGACTTCACCAGCCACTCGCCGAAGTTGTGCAGGCCCGTGCCGAGGACCGGCCAGATGTAGCCGAAGACGATGCCGATGACGAGGCCCGCGAAGGCCGACAGGATCGGAACGAGCCGGCGGCCGCCGAAGAAGCCCGCCCAGTCGGGCAGCTTGGTGCGGTAGAAGCGCTGGTACAGCAGGGCCACGACGATGCCCATCACCACACCGCCGAGGACCTTGGCGTCCACCGGGGCGTTCTGCATGACGACCTTGCCGTCGACGACGGCCGCCACCTTCGGCAGGTTCTTGTCGGTGAACGTGGCGAGCACGTTCTTGAAGACCAGGTAGCCGACGACGGCGGCGAGGGCCGTGGAGCCGTCCGACTTCTTCGCGAAGCCGATCGCGATGCCGACGGCGAACAGCAGCGCCATGTTGTCGAGGATGGCGTTGCCGCCGGCCGCCATGAACGACGCTATCTTGGTCAGGAAGGCCGGGAAGGACGAGCGGCCCAGCATGTCGGTGTTGCCGAGGCGCACCAGGAGGGCGGCGGCGGGCAGCACGGCGACCGGCAGCATCAGGCTGCGGCCGATGCGCTGGAGCACAGCCATCGCTCCGGCGCCCTTCTTCTTCTCGGCCGCGGGTGCGGCGCTGGCCGTGGTCACAAGCTCCTCCATCGGGCAAGGCGCCGCCCGGGAACCATGGAAGGGGACGGCAGCGTCTCTGGTCTACACCACCTGTGGTGTAGACCTGTTGTAGCACGATGAAGGCGGCATAAGGAACCCGCGAATCCGCCACCGCGGCGCTACGCACGGTGCGCTCAGACCTTGGTGACGTCCTCCACGTCCTCCGCCGGTTCCCGCCCCGGCGTCCTCAGGTCGAAACGCGTGATCGCGACGCGGAACACCAGGTAGTACACGGCCGCGAAGCACAGGCCGATCGGGATGATCGCCCACGGTCTCGTCGCCAGGTTCCAGTTGATCACGTAGTCGATCAGGCCCGCCGAGAAGCTGAAACCGTCGTGCACGCCCAGCGCCCAGGTCACCGCCATCGACGCACCGGTCAGCACCGCGTGGACGGCGTACAGGCCGGGCGCGATGAAGAGGAACGAGTACTCCAGCGGCTCGGTGATGCCGGTCACGAACGAGGTGAGCGCGACCGACAGCATCAGGCCGCCGACCTCCTTGCGGCGCTCCGGCCGCGCGCAGTGCGTGATGGCCAGCGCCGCGGCCGGCAGCGCGAACATCATGATCGGGAAGAAGCCCGAGGTGAACTGGCCGGCGTCCGGGTCCCCCTGGAGGAACATGTTGATGTCGCCGTGCACCACGGTGCCGTCGGGCTTGGTGTAGCTGCCGAACTGGAACCAGATGGGCACGTTCAGGAACTGGTGCAGACCCACCACCAGCAGCGCCCGGTTCGCGACCCCGAAGACGCCCGCGCCCCACGAGCCGGCGTCCCGCAGCCACCCGCTGAAGCTCTCCAGCGCGTCGCCGACCGGAGGCCAGACGAACAGGCACACCACGGCGAACAGGATCGCGACGAAGGCCATGATGATCGGCACCAGCCGGCGCCCGTTGAAGAAGCCCAGCCAGTCCACCAGCCTCGTGCGGTGGTAACGGGCCCAGAAGAAGGCGGCCAGCAGGCCCATGACGATGCCGCCGAAGACGCCCGGGTTCTGGTAGGTGTACGCGGACACCGTGCCGTTCGCCGCCTGGCAGCCCGTGGCGACCACCTTCGCGCCCGCCGGGCAGGTCTGCGGGAACTGCCGCAGGACGCCGTAGTAGACGAGGAAGCCCGCCACCGCGGCGAGCGCCGTCGAACCGTCGGCCTTCTTCGCCATGCCGATCGCGACGCCCACGCAGAACAGCAGCGGCAGCCCCAGCTGGCCGTCCAGCAGCGCGCCGCCCGCCCCGCTCATCACCTTCGAGACGTCGGTCCAGCCCAGGCTGTCCGCGCCGAACACGTCCGGCTGCCCCAGCCGGTTCAGGATGCCCGCCGCCGGCAGCACCGCGATGGGCAACTGGAGACTGCGGCCCATCTTCTGCATGCTCTGGAACAGACGGTTCCAGCGGGCCCCGGCGCTGCTCGCCGTGCTCTCTGCACTCATGGGTTTGGCGACCTTCCCCACGGTGGTGTAGACCAGTCGGCGGACGGTTCCGCTGTCGTGATCGCCATCATTCGGCACGGACGGCAAGACCGCTCGCGAAGATGGGCCAACTGTGGGTTACTGCGACAAAGCGGTTCGGAGCAGGGAGAAGGAACATGGCCAGCAAGGCTGAGAAGATCGTCGCCGGGCTCGGTGGCATCGACAACATCGAGGAGATCGAGGGCTGCATCACCCGGCTGCGCACCGAGGTGTCCGACCCCGCTCTGGTCGACGAGGCCGCCCTGAAGGCCGCCGGCGCCCACGGCGTCGTCAAGATGGGCACGGCCATCCAGGTCGTCATCGGCACCGACGCCGACCCGATCGCCGCGGAGATCGAAGACATGATGTGAGCCCTGCCGGCTCACCCCGAAGGGGCTCTTCCCAACGCCGGAGGAGCCCCTTCCCCCTGTGCGGCTAGGCTCATCGCCATGTCTCGCATCGACGGCCGTACCCCCGAACAGCTCCGCCCCGTCACCATCGAACGCGGATGGAGCAAGCATGCCGAGGGCTCCGTCCTCATCTCCTTCGGCGACACCAAGGTCTTCTGCACCGCCTCCGTCACCGAGGGCGTCCCGCGCTGGCGCAAGGGCAGCGGCGAGGGCTGGGTCACCGCGGAGTACGCCATGCTGCCCCGCGCCACCAACACCCGCGGCGACCGCGAGTCCGTCAAGGGCAAGATCGGCGGCCGCACCCACGAGATCTCCCGGCTCATCGGCCGCTCCCTGCGCGCCGTCATCGACTACAAGGCGCTCGGCGAGAACACCATCGTCCTCGACTGCGACGTCCTCCAGGCCGACGGCGGCACGCGTACGGCCGCCATCACCGGCGCGTACGTCGCGCTCGCCGACGCCGTCGCCTGGGCCCAGGGCAAGAAACTGATCAAGGCCGGCCGGCAGCCGCTCACCGGCACCGTGAGCGCCGTCTCCGTGGGCATCGTCGGCGGGGTCCCGCTGCTCGACCTCTGCTACGAGGAGGACGTGCGCGCCGACACCGACATGAACGTCGTCTGCACCGGCGACGGCCGCTTCGTCGAGGTCCAGGGCACCGCCGAGGCCGCCCCGTTCGCCCGCGAGGAACTCGACGCCCTGCTCGACCTCGCCGTCACCGGCTGCCGGGAACTGGCCGTGATCCAGCAGGCGGCACTCGCGGCCACGCGCGCGTAAAGAAGTCCCCAAGGCCACGGGGCAACCCGGCGGACCCCAGCGGCGTCCCAGTGGATACGGGCGCACGGCTCACCAGCGTGCGCCCGGCCAGCCGTACCAGGGGAGGGACACCACCATGGCCGCCAGCCGACGCCGACTCACCGTTGTCGCCGCCGTAGCGACCGCCGCGCTCGCCGCCGGCCTCACGACCGGCTGCGACGCCGTGGACAAGGCGCTGGACTGCGTGCAGACCGCCGACGCCATCGCCGACAACGTCACCGACCTCCAGCAGGCCGTGGAGAACGCGGCGAACGACCCCTCCCAGGCCGACGAGTCACTCGACTCCATCGAGAAGAGCCTGCGCAAGATCGGCGACAAGACGGACAACACCGATGTCAACAAGGCCGTGGACGACCTGGAGAAGGCCGTCGGCAACGTGCGCACGGCCATCAGGAACGGGGACGAGACACCGGACGTCAGCCCGGTGACGGACGCGGCGGGGGAGCTGACCAAGGTCTGCACGTCGTAGCGGGCGCCGACGGGCCGCGGGCCGTGGGCCGCCCCGGGCCCGTCGTGACCGGTCGCGCGGTTCCCCGCGCGCCTTGAGTGCGCGCTCAGCGCGGCTTCTTCAAGCGCTTCCGCGCCCCGCGCGGGAGTCTGCGCTCCACCCCCACCCCGCCCCAGAACGCGAGCCCCCCGATGACCACACGGGGGGCGCCCGGCACGGGCGGGCCGTCGTCCCTCGGGTGTTCGAAGGCGCCCATCACACCGACGCCGCGTACGACGACCTCGACGCCGGGCGGCACGATCACCTGCACCCCACCCATGACCACCACGCAGTGGATCTCCACCTCACCGGCGGCGAAGTCCGCCTCGCGCAGGTCGAGCTCCCCGCCGCCCATGAAGGTGAAGCAGGAGAACCGCCTCGGCACCGTCCAGCGGCCCCTGCGCTCGAACCCCGACAGGATCGCCACCGCGCCCGTCGAGGAGCCCTCGGTGCCGGTGATCCGGCCCGCCCGACCGCCGTCCACCGCCGGGGCCTTGACGAAGGAGACGGGAAGGGCCGGCGCGACGCCGGGCACCGGCAGGTCGCGGGTCAGCGGCGCCAGCTCGCCGTACGTCCGCGCCCGGTAGGCCGCCCCCAGCCGCTCGTCGAACTCCTCCATGTCCAGCCGGCCCTCGGCCAGGGCGTCCCGCAGGATCTCGGCGACCCGGTCACGGTCGGCGTCGGACGCACGGAGGTCCGGGACTGCGTCGTCGCTCATGCCGGCAGCCTACGAGACCGCCTTCTCGGCGTACATCCTGGCGATGACGGCCTCGATGTCCGGCTCCCGCACCGACAGGTCCACCAGCGGGTACCGTGCCGCCAGATGCGCCACGACCGGCGCCGCCGACTGCCCCGCCGGGAACGCCAGCCACTGCCGGGGGCCCTCCACCCGCACCACCCGGGCCGACGGCACCTCGACCGGCGGCAGTTCCCGCTCCAGGTCCACCACCAGCGTCCGCTCGCTCTCGCCGGCCTCGTGCAGCCCCGCGAGCGGGCCGTCGTACACCAGCCGCCCGTGGTCGATCACCATCACCCGGGAACACAACTGCTCGATGTCCTGCAGATCGTGCGTGGTGAGCAGCACCGTCGTACCGCGCTCGGCGTTCACCTCCCGCAGGAACTCCCGCACCCTGGCCTTCGACACGACGTCCAGACCGATCGTCGGCTCGTCCAGGTACAGCACGTCCGGATCGTGCAGCAGCGCCGCCGCGATGTCCCCGCGCATCCGCTGGCCCAGGGACAGCTGCCGCACCGGTACGTCCAACAGGGCGCCAAGGTCCAGCAGTTCCACCAGCCGGTCCAGGTTCTCCCGGTAACGGGCGTCCGGGATGCGGTACATGCGGTGCGCCAGCCGGTAGGAGTCGATCAGCGGCAGGTCCCACCAGAGCGTGGTCCGCTGACCGAACACCACCCCGATCCGGTGCGCGAGCCGCGACCGCTCCCGCGCCGGATCGATGCCCGCCACCCGCAGCCGCCCGGCACTCGGCGTCAGGATCCCGGTCAGCATCTTGATCGTCGTCGACTTCCCGGCACCGTTCGGCCCGATGTACCCGACCATCTCGCCGCGCGCCACCGTGAACGAGAGCGCGTCCACCGCCCGCACCTCACGCCGCTCCCGGCGCAGGAACCCGGTCTTCCGGCGCACCTCGAAGACCTTCTCCACCTTCTCCAGTGCGATGAAGTCACTCACGTCAGCTCCCTGTGCTGCGGTACGAACGAAGTCCCGCCCGCCAGGCCAGCCCCGCGAGCGCGCCACAGACGACCGCCACCAGCGGCGGCGTGAACGCGGTCCAACCCGGCAGGCCCAGCGGATACGGCCGCCCCAGCACATAGGTCGCGGGCAGCCAGTTGACGAAGGCCAGCGGCAGCACGAAGGTCACCCCGCGCACCAGTTCCCTCGCGAACACGGTCGGCGGGTACTGCAGCAGCGTCGTACCGCCGTAGGTGAAGGCGTTCTGCACCTCCGAGGCGTCCTGCGCCACGAACTGGAACGCCGCGCCCGCCACGAACACCGCGCAGAAGATGCCGCAGCCGCTCACCACCATCACCGGCATCAGCAGCAGCCTGTCCGCCGTCCAGTCGATGTCCACCCGGGTCAGCGACCAGCCCAGCACCAGCGCCCCCTGCGTCACCCGGCCCAGCCGCCTCAGCGCGAACCGGTCGGCCGCCACCTGCGCCAGCACCGGCGCCGGCCGCACCAGCAGGGTGTCCAGCGTGCCGTCCCTGACCCGTCGGCCCAGCCGGTCCATCGACCCGATCACCAGGTCCGCCAGCCCGAAGGAGGTCGCGGACAGGCCGTACAGGAACGCCACTTCGGGCAGCGGATAGCCGCCCAGGGCGTCCACCCGGGAGAACATCAGCATGATCGCGACGAAGTCGAGGAAGGTCGCCGCGAAGTTCCCGAACGTGGTCATGGCGAAGGACGCCCGGTAGGCCATCGTGGAGCGCACCCACATCCCCGCGATCAGCCGGTACGCCCGCACCCCCTCGGCCAGCCGGTGGCCCGGGCCGGGGACCTGGCTCTCAGCCACCCTGCACCACCACCCGGCGCGTCGCCGCCGACTGCACCAGCCGCCCCGCCCCCAGCAGCGCCGCCGCCCACGCGGCCTGGAAGAGATAGGTGGGCAGCGGATCCGCGTGCCCCAGCAGAATGTCCGCCGGAGCCTGCAGCAGGGACGACCAGGGCAGGACCCGTACGACGTCACCGAGCGCGCCCGGGAACACGTTCAGCGGCAGCAGCATGCCCGAGCAGAAGAAGCCCAGCAGCCACGCCATCTGCACCACACCGGCGCCGTCCAGCAGCCAGAACGCGCTCAGCGCCACCAGGTAGCGGATGCCGAAGCCGACCAGCATGGCGAGGACGACGGCGACGAGGAACGCCGCCCAGGTGCCGGCGTCGGCCGGCAGGTACACCGGGAAGCACAGCGCGCCGAACACGAACGGCACCAGTCCCCGGCCCAGCAGCTGGAAGAACGCCCGGCCCAGATCCGCCGCCAGCCACCACAGCTGGAGATCGGCGGGCCGGTACAGGTCGATCGCCACGTCCCCCGTACGGATGCGTTCCATCAACTCGTCCTCCACGCCGCCGCCCCCGATGGCGAGAGTCGACAGGAACGCCTGCCCCAGCCAGACGTACGTCACGGCCTGCGCCTGGTCGTACCCGCCCAGATGCGGCCTCTCGTCCCACAAGGCGCGGTACGTGTAGACGAGGATGAGTCCGAAGACGGTGTTCGTGAACACCCCTGCCGCAGTGGCGGCCCGGTAGGTCGCGTACCGTCTGAATCCCCCTGTCGCCACGGCCGCGTACAACCGTCCCGCGCCCACGTGAGTCGACCTCCTCGGACCGCTCGACACCGAAGCGCAGGAGCCTAGTCCGGAGGCCCGGCGGCCGGCCACGCGATTTCCGGTCGAAGCGTGCCGGAATCCGGGAACGGAACGCCAGGTGCGAGAGTCTTCAAACAGGGGGAGCGCAGAAGCGTACGAGGCGTACGGGAACGTACGACGCGAAACAGGAGTCCGTGCACGACATGAGCGACGAGCCGCAGCCGCAGCAGCGGAACGAAGGCGTGGCACCGAAAAAGCCGCTGCCGGCTGAAGGGCCCGGAAACCCGGGACGCCGCGAACCGAGCAGCACACCACCGGATCCCACAGGGGGCACCAGGAGCGACACCAGCGCACACGCCGCAGCCGCGGGCAACCGCGACGGCGGTGAGCGCGCCGGGGGGCCCGGTCGGGGCGAGGGTGGTCAGCGTGCCGAGGGTGCCCCCAGGGGCGATGGTGACCTGCGTGCCGGCGGCGCCGGGAGCCGCGAGGGTGGTGCCGGGGGGCCCGATCGGGGCATCGGCGGTCAGCGTGCCGAGGGTGCCGCGAGGGGCAGCGCTGGTGAGCGTGCCGGGCGGGCCGACGTGGGCGAGGGCGCCGAGGGGTACCCGCGCGCCGGCCGGGCCGGGAGCGCGGCGAAGCCGCAGCGCGGTGAGCGGGGGACCGACGGCAGCCGTGGCGCCGGCGGTGGCCCGGAGGCTGAGCGTGGAGCGGGCCGGACGGCCGGGACGACCGGCAACGGCCCGGCGGACTCCCCGTCCCGGGCCGGCTCCGGCACGCCCGGATCGGCGTCCGGGAACCGCTCCGGCATGACGGGTGCGTCCTCCGAGGACGGCTCCCGCCCCGCGGACTCAGCCGAGCAGGGCCGGGACCGTACGACCTCCATCGCCCGCGCCCGCCAGGCGGCTCGCGCCCGCACGGAACAGACGGGTGCCGCGGGGGCCGGCGCAAGCGCGGCCTCCGGCGACGCACAGCCGCCCGGCCGTGGCCCGGTGTCCGGGAGCGCCCCGGCAACCGGTCGTGCTCCGGAGCCCGGTCGTGCGCCGGGGGCCGGCAGTGGCCCGGTGTCCGGGAGCGGCCCGGCCGTCGGTCGTGGTTCGCAGTCCGAGCGTCAGGGTTCCGGCGGCGGTTCGCGGTCCGGCCGTGGCCCGGCGTCCGGTGGGGCATCGGTGTCCGGCGGCGGGCCGGTGTCCGGCGGGGCTGCGCCGGCCGGCGTGGACTCGGCTGCCGGTGCCGGTGCCGGTGCCGGTGCCTCCGGTGCTGGTCGTGGGTCGCGTTCCGGTGCGGCCGGTGGCGGCGGGAAGCCGGGGGTGTCCGAGGCCCCGCTCGGTTCCGGGCAGGAGCCGCCGGCCGAGAGCACCCAGGTGCTCCGCCGTGTCACCCCGCCCCGAGAGCCGCGGTCCGGTGCCCGGCAGGAGGCCGACGCCGCCCCCGCGCCCGAGACCACGCAGGTGCTCCGGCGGGTCAACGCGCCCCGCTCCGGTGAGCCCGGCGGCGCCGGTGCCGCCGGTGAGTCGGACCCCACCCGCCGTACCCCTCGTCCCACCGTTCCCCGCCCCGCCGGGGAGAACCGCGCTGCCCAGACAGCCTCCGGCGCCGACCCGGCCGGTGCCTCCGCTACCTCCTCCCCGGCCGCCGCACGGGCCGCCCGCGCCGCCCGCGCGGCCGGCGCCGCCGCGTCAGCAACCGGTGCCGCAGCAGGTGCCGCCTCGATCGCCGCCGGCCCCTCCACCCCCGGCACCGGAGCCACCCCCGGCACCGGAGCCACCCCCGGCACCGGAGCCACCCCCGCTACCGAAGCCGCCACCACCGCCCTCCCCGCCACCGACGGTCAGACCGCCGGAGGCAAGGGCAAAGGCAAGGGCAAGAAGGGCAAGCGGCCCAAGCGGACCGGCTGGCGCCGGATCATCCCGACCTGGCGGATGGTGCTCGGCACCTTCTTCGTCGGCGTGCTGCTGCTCGTCGGGCTGTTCTTCGTCGGGTACTCCCTGGTGAAGATCCCCCCGGCCAACGCGTTCGCGACCAAGCAGAGCAACGTCTTCCTGTACGCCGACGGCTCACAGCTCGCCCGCGACGGCGAGGTCAACCGCGAGAACGTCACCCTCGCCCAGGTCTCCAAGGACGCCCAGCACGCCGTACTGGCCGCCGAGGACCGGGACTTCTACACCGAGTCCGCCGTCGACCCCAAGGCGATGCTCCGCGCCGGCTGGAACACCGCGACCGGCAAGGGCAAGCAGTCCGGCTCGACGATCACCCAGCAGTACGTGAAGAACTACTACCTGGCCCAGGAACAGACGGTCACCCGCAAGGCCAAGGAGTTCTTCATCGCGATCAAGCTCGACCAGAACAAGTCCAAGGACGAGATCCTGGAGGGCTACCTCAACACCAGCTACTTCGGCCGCAACGCCTACGGCATCCAGGCCGCCTCCCAGGCCTACTACGGCCGCGACGCCGCCGACCTCGACCCGGCCCGCGCCGCCTACCTCGCCGCGCTCGTCAACGCGCCCAGCGAGTACGACGTCGTCGCCCACCCGGAGAACCGCAAGGCGGCCGTCGCCCGCTGGAACTACGTCCTGGACGGCATGGTCACCAAGGGCTGGCTCAGCGAGTCCAAGCGCGCCGGCATGAAGTTCCCGATGCCGAAGGAACAGACGGTCTCCACCGGCATGTCCGGCCAGCGCGGCTACCTCGTGGAGGCGGTCAAGCAGTACCTCACCGCGAACAACATCATCGACTCCGACCACCTCACGGCCGGCGGCTACCGCATCACCACCACCATCCAGAAGGACCGGCAGGACGCCTTCGTCAAGGCGGTCGACGACCAGCTCATGTCCAAGCTGGACAAGAAGAACCGCAAGGCCGACACCTTCGTCCGGGCCGGCGGAGCCTCCGTCGACCCCAAGACCGGCAAGGTCGTCGCGATGTACGGCGGCATCGACTACGTGAAGCAGTACACCAACGGCGCCACCCGCGGTGACTTCCAGGTCGGCTCGACGTTCAAGCCGTTCGTCTTCACCTCCGCCGTGGAGAACGGTTCCACCACCCAGGACGGCCGCGCCATCACCCCGAACACGGTCTACGACGGCACCAACCAGCGCCCGGTCCAGGGCTGGAACGGCGGCGCCTACGCCCCCGAGAACGAGGACCAGAAGTCGTACGGCCCGATCACCGTCCGCAAGGCCACCGACCTGTCGGTGAACTCGGTGTACGCGCAGATGGCCGTCGACGTCGGCCCCGCCAAGGTCAAGCAGACCGCGGTCGACCTGGGCATCCCCTCCGACACCCCGGACCTCCAGCCGTACCCGTCCATCGCCCTCGGCACCGCCACCGCCAGCGTCCTGGACATGGCGGAGGCCTACGCCACGCTCGCCAACCACGGCAAGCACGGCACGTACACCCTCGTCGAGAAGATCACCAAGGACGGCACCGACGAGGTCAAGCTGCCCCAGCAGCCGGTCAAGCAGGCCGTCAGCCGCGAGGCCGCCGACACCACGACCTCGGTCCTGCAGAGCGTGGTCGAGAGCGGCACCGCCACGGCCGCCCAGGCCGCGGGCCGTCCGGCGGCCGGCAAGACCGGTACCGCCGAGAGCGACACCGCCGCCTGGTTCGCCGGCTACACCCCGGACCTGGCCACGGTGGTCTCCGTCATGGGCCAGGACCCGGTGACGGCCAAGCACCAGCCGCTGTACGGGGCGCTCGGCCAGCCGCGCATGAACGGTGGCGGCCCGCCCACCCAGATCTGGGCGCAGTACACGCGCGACGCGTTGCAGGGCAAGCCCGCGAGCAAGTTCGACCTGGAGCTCCAGCAGGGCGCCGACCAGGTCCAGGAGCCGCCCGCCACCAGCACGGCCCAGCCCGGCACCGACGGCGGCCAGAACGACGGCGGCACCACCGCCACGCCGACCACCGGCGGCGCGACCGCCACCCCGACGGCCGGCGGCACCACGGGCGGCGGCACCCCGACCGACGGCGGCACCGGCACCACGGGCGGCACCCCGACCGACGGCGGCACGACCACGGACGGCGGCGCCACCACCGGCGGGGACACGACCGGCGGAGGGGCGACCACCGGCGGCGGGACCACGGACGGCGGCGGCACGACCGACGGGGGCGCGACCACCGGCGGCGGAACCACCGGCGGCGGCACACCGGGCGGCGGCACCACCGGCTCGGACACGGGCCCGGGAGGGTTTCCGGGCACCTGACACCGCACCTGACGCCCCCACTGACGCCGCACCACCCGTGACGCCTCAGTGACCGCTGGTCGCCTTCAGCCCCACCACGGCGACCAGCAGCAGGCACACGAAGAAGATCCGGGCGGCGGTGACCGGCTCACCCAGCACCACCATGCCGAGCACCGCCGCACCGGCCGCGCCGATGCCCACCCACACGCCGTAGGCCGTACCGATGGGCAGGGACTTCGCGGCGTACGACAACAGGACCATGCTCGCGACGATGCCGGCGCCGGTGAACAGACTGGGGACGGGCCGGGTGAACCCCTCGCTGTACTTCATCCCGATCGACCAGCCCACTTCCAGCAGACCGGCGACGACGAGCAGAACCCAGGCCATGACAGCACCTCCGAGACACGGCGACTCTTCTTCGGGTCACTTCGGGTGCGTCGTCTTTGCCTTCGACCCGGTACGGCGCGTCTCGTCGGGCTCCTTCCGAACATAGCAAAAACACGGCAAAGAGGGCTGGTGACCATGGTCACCAGCCCTCTCGCTCTGTGTTCTCCAGGTACGGCCGGGGCTACAGATACAGCCCCGTGGAGTCCTCCGACCCCTCGAACCGGTCCGCGGCGACGGCGTGCAGGTCACGCTCGCGCATGAGGACGTACGCCACGCCCCGCACCTCGACCTCCGCCCGGTCCTCCGGGTCGAACAGGACACGGTCCCCGGGCTCCACCGTCCGTACGTTCTGCCCGACGGCGACGACCTCGGCCCAGGCCAGCCGCCGGCCGACCGCCGCGGTGGCGGGAATCAGAATGCCGCCCCCCGACCGCCGCTCGCCCTCACCGGTCTCCTGCCGCACGAGAACCCGGTCGTGCAGCATCCGGATGGGCAGCTTGTCGTGGTGGGGAGTGCTGTGCTCGTTTCTGTTGGCGCTCACGGCTCGAACCTACCTGTCCCGGTCAGTCCCTGCGCCGCCGGGCCCCGAGGGCGAGCAGCCCCACGACCCCCACGACGACGAGCGCGACGGGCACCACCCGCTCCAGGCGCGGCGCCCCCTGATCGTTCACGAACTGTGCCCGAACCTCGCTCACGACACGGTTGACCTGCACGTACGCCCGTCCGACCGTATGGTCGACATTGGCGATGACCTTGGCCTTCGCATCGCCGACGATGGTCTTCGGATGCACCCGCACCCCGATCTCGTCGAGCGTCTCGGCCAGCACTTCACGGCGGCGCTTGATGTCCGCCTCGATCTGCGCCGGGGTTCTGGTGTCCGACGTGTCCGCCACCGTACGGCCTCCGAAGTCTGCTGATGCTGTTCCGAACAGTTTGTCAGCTCTGCGCCGCGCCGCACCGCAAGGCCCCCCGGTTAGGCTGGCCCGATGAGCGAGCGACTCCAGCCGGGGGACGTGGCCCCCGCCTTCACCCTCCCCGACGCCGACGGCACCGAGGTGTCCCTCTCGGACCACAAGGGCCGCAAGGTCATCGTCTACTTCTACCCGGCCGCCCTGACCCCAGGCTGCACCAAGCAGGCCTGCGACTTCACGGACAACCTGGAGCTGCTGGCCGGCGCCGGATACGACGTCATCGGCATCTCCCCCGACAGCCCGGAGAAGCTGGCGAAGTTCCGCGAGAAGGAGTCCCTGAAGATCACCCTCCTCGCCGACCCGGACAAGAAGGTCACCGAGGCCTACGGCGCCTACGGCGAGAAGAAGAACTACGGCAAGACGTACCTGGGCGTCATCCGCTCCACGATCGTCGTGGACGAGGAGGGCAAGGTCGAACGGGCCCTCTACAACGTCCGCGCCACCGGCCACGTGGCGAAGATCATCAAAGACCTGGGCATCTGACCCGGGCACCGCATGAACGGCCCGCACCGGGAGCCCCGGCGCGGGCCGTTTCCGTGCCCCCGGGCGTGACTGTCCGATAGTCGGTTCGTTACTCCGTACGGACAGGGAACGCACGCCCGGAACGGAGGAGCTTGATGGGGGCCGGCGCATACACGAAGGAACGCCTGGAGACGGCCGCTCGCGGCGCGAGAACGCTGTCGGAGGCGTTGGAGAGGTTGGGGGTGGATCCGCGGAGTCCGAGTCGGCGGTACCTGCTCGGGCGGATGAAGAAGCTCGGAGTGGACGTCTCGCACTTCGAGCGGGAGGGGGTGAAGTGGACGAAGGATGTGCTTGAGGGAGCCGTGGCTGCCTCCACGAACATGTGCGAGGTGCTGCGCCACCTCGGCCTGGAGGTCGTCGGCGGCCATCACACGCACATCAGCCGCAGGATCAAGGCGTACGGGATCGACACCTCACACTTCCGGCCGCCGGCACAGCGCGGAAAACCCTGGCGCGTCAGGACGCCGGAGGCCCTGCTCGTCGAGCAACCGGTCGGCCAGACACGGCGCATTCCGAGCGACCGGCTCAGGTGGGCGATGAAGACCGTGGGCCTGCCGGAGCACTGCGCTCGCTGCGGTACCGGGCCGGAGTGGCGGGGCCGTCCGCTCCCGCTGGAGATCGATCACATCGACGGCGACTGGCGGAACAACCGGATCGAGAACCTGCGGTTCCTCTGCCCGAACTGTCACTCGGTCACGGACAATTACCGAGGGCGCGGCAAGGGCCGTTCCCGGAACGGCGCCGTATGAGCGGCGGGGCGCGGTACACGCGAGAGCGGTTGACCGAGGCCGCCCACTTCTCCGACTCCGGCGGACTGGGCAGCCCCGCTCCTGGCGAACTGCGTACGGCGGTGGCCGAGTCGATCTCTATTGCGCAGACGCTACGCCGTCTCGGGCGGCCGGATACCGGCACGCAGCGCGCGCTGCTGCGTCAGCGGGTCGCCGAAGAGGGCATCTCGACCGCGCACTTCCTGGGACAGGCGCACCAGCGTGGCAGGACTCGCGCGGACCGCGTCAGGCGTCCAGGGGACATCCTGGTCAGGCACGACGGTCGGCGCCGGACGCGAACCTACCTGCTGCGCCGCGCGCTCCGTGAGGTGGGCGTACCGGAGGAGTGCGCCGAGTGCGGCGTCGGACCGGAGTGGGGCAGGCATCCGATGACGCTGGAGGTCGACCACATCAACGGTGACTGGAGCGACGACCGGCGTGTGAACCTCCGGCTGCTCTGTCCCAACTGCCACGCGACGACGAGGACCTGGTGCCGAGGGGGCGCACGACGCGAGGCGCGGGACCGTACACTGAGCGAGGCAAAACGGCCTGCAAGCGAATAGTCCGTTTTGAGGCGGCCGTGGCGAAATGGGCGATACGCGCGGGTTTTAGGTGCCCGTGGGAGAAATCCCGTGTGGGTTCGAGTCCCACCGGCCGCACATGTGAGGGGCCGTCCACCCGGGCGGCCCCCCGGCCTTTCTCAGCCCAACAGCTCCCGCACCACCGGCACCAGCGCCCGGAACGCCTTCCCCCGGTGGCTGATCGCGTTCTTCTCCTCGGGGCTCAGCTCCGCGCACGTCCGCGACTCGCCGTCGGGCTGGAGGACCGGGTCGTAGCCGAAGCCGTTCGTGCCGGCGGGGGCGTGCCGCAGGGTGCCGCGCAGCTGTCCCTCCACCACCCGTTCCGTGCCGTCCGGCAGCGCGAGGGCCGCCGCGCAGGCGAAGTGGGCGCCGCGGTGTTCCTCGGCGATGTCCGAGAGCTGGGCCAGCAGCAGGTCGAGGTTGGCCTTGTCGTCGCCGTGGCGGCCGGCCCAGCGGGCGGAGAAGATGCCGGGGGCGCCGCCCAGGACGTCGACGCACAGGCCGGAGTCGTCGGCGACGGCGGGCATGCCGGTGGCCCGGGCGAGGGCGTGCGCCTTGAGCAGGGCGTTCTCGGCGAAGGTGACGCCGGTCTCCTTGACGTCGGGGACGTCGGGGAAGGCGTCGGCGCCGATGAGTTCGTGGGGGAGTCCGGCTTCGGCGAGGATCGCCCTCAGCTCGGTGATCTTTCCGGCGTTGCGGGTGGCGAGGATCAAGCGGGTCATGTCCGCCAGTATTCCTCGCTGCCCGGTCACAGCTCCGTCTGGCCCGCGCGCTTCAGGGTGCGCAGGTCGAAGACCTCGGCCATGGTGCGGTAGCCCAGGTCGCTGGGGTGGAGGTGGTCGCCGGAGTCGTATTCGGGGCGCAGCCGGCGCGGGTCGTAGGGGTCCCGGAGGGCCTTGTCGAAGTCGACGACCGCGTCGTACACGCCACCGGCCCGGATCCGGGCGTTGATCTGCCGGCGTACGGCTTCGCGGGCGGGGGTGTATCCGTGGTGGCCCTGGAACGGCATCAGGGTGGCGCCGACGACTTCCAGGCCGCGGGCGTGGGCCTGGCGGACGAGGGTGCGCAGGCCGGTGAGGACACGGTCGGGGTCGGCGAGCCGGGGGTTGCGCAGGATGTCGTTGATGCCGAGGTCGATGACGACGACCTTGACGTTGGGCCGGTCGAGCGCGTCGCGGCGGAAGCGGTCGAGGCCGCTCTGGTTCTCGGCGGGCCGGCCGAGGCCGTCGGCGAGGACCTGGTTGCCGCTGATGCCCTCGTTGACGACGCTGTAGCGGGGCAGTTGCCGTCCGCTGCGCAGGGCGTCGCGGAGGCGGCCGTCGAGGATGTCGGGCCAGCGGTGGTTGGCGCCGGTGGTGGAGGTGACGCCGTCGGTGAGGGAGTCGCCGAAGGCGACGACGGTGCCGGTGGCCTCGTTGCTGAGCACGTCGAGGGCGGTCACGTACCGCCAGTAGGGGGTCTGTCCGGTGTAGGGGGTGCCGGTGGTGTCCTCGGTGCGGTCGCCGGTGGCGAGGTAGGAGATCTGCCGGGCGCGCGGGTGGTAGGTGACGGGCCCGGAGGGGGTGGGGGAGTAGGTGGTGATCAGGACGTCGGCGCCGTGGGGGAGGGTGAGGTGTACGGGGTCGCTGACGGTCTGTGCGCCGGCGGGGATGACGACGCCGGGGGCGCCGTCGAAGGTGAGGCGCCGCATCGTTTCCGCGTCGGCGGCCGGGCTGCCGTCGCCCAGGGAGAGGGCGAGGGAGGCGTGGCTGATGGTGAGGGCGGACTGGCCGTACAGGTTGGACAGCGTGACGCGGGCGCTCGTACCGCCGGTGCTGGTGTGGACGACGTTGCGGACGGAGCGGCCCGCGAGGCCGGCGGTCTCGGTGCCGGGTTCGCCGCCGACGGGGGCGGTGGCCCAGGCGCCGACCCAGGTGCCGGTGGAGGCGGGGGCGGCGTGGGAGTCGGGGCGTGGGCGGTTGTCGGTGAGGGCGCCGCGCGGGGTGCCGTCGTCGGCGGCGACGGTGACGTATATGGCGGCGGACAGGGCCACGACCAGCGCGACGAGCGCGCTCAGGACGGCATAACCATGACGCTTGGTCACGCTTGTGTTGTTCTCCTCGACAGATGGGAGCCGGTGGCTCCGATCTTGCTCGCCCATGATGGGTCATGGGCCGGGGTGGCGTGACAGGACCCTGCCACTACGACCCTTCAGACAGACGCCGGGAACTCCTGTTTCGTTCCGGGAGTCGGTCAGGAAGGGACAATTGTGTGCGGGATCACCGAACGGGTGGAGCTGATGGAACCTACCGAGACGGGAACACCGGGGCGGGTCGCGTCGTACAAGACGATGACGGCGTTCACCCCGGCCGACGAGGAGCGCCGGCGCGGGGTGCGCCGGATGAAGGCGACGGCGACGGGCATGCTGCTGTTCGTCGCGGTGGTCTATGTGCTGGCGAAGACGGCCGGGAACGCGGGCGCCGGGGCGTGGACGGACTATGTGGCGGCGGCGGCCGAGGCGGGGATGGTCGGCGCGCTCGCCGACTGGTTCGCGGTCACGGCTCTCTTCCGGCACCCGCTGGGGCTGCCCATTCCGCACACCGCGATCATTCCCACGAAGAAGGATCAGCTGGGCGTCTCGCTGGGTGAGTTCGTCGGTGAGAACTTCCTCTCCGAGGAGGTGGTGCGGCAGCGGTTGCACGCGGTCGGCATCGGCAGCCGGCTGGGGGCCTGGCTGGCCGAGCCGGAGCACGCGGACCGGGTGACGGCGGAGCTGGCGACGGCGTTGCGGGGGGCGCTGACGGTGCTGCGGGACTCGGATGTGCAGGCGGTCGTCGGTGAGGCGATCACCCGGCGGGCCAACGCGCAGGAGATCGCGCCGGGCATCGGCAAGACGCTGGAGAGGATCGTCGCCGACGGTGGGCACCGCCGGGTGGTGGATCTGGTGGTGGCCCGGGCGCACGACTGGCTGGTGCTGCACCGGGACGATGTGATGGTGGCCGTGGAGGGGGGTGCGCCGGGGTGGACGCCGCGGTTCGTGGACCGGAAGGTGGGCGAGCGGGTCTACAAGGAGCTGCTGCGGTTCGTGACCGAGATGCGGGACATGCCCTCGCACCCGGCGCGTGGCGCGCTGGACCGTTTCCTCACCGACTTCGCCTCCGACCTGCAGTCCGACACGGACACCCGGGCGCGGGTGGAGCGGCTCAAGGGCGAGGTGCTGGGCCGGGGTGAGGTGCAGGACCTGATCGCGTCCGTGTGGACGGCCGTGCGGTCGATGATCGTGGCGGCGGCGGAGGACGAGCGCAGCGAGCTGCGGACGCGGGTGCGGGCGGCGCTGCTGTCGCTGGGCGTCCGGATGGCGACGGAGCAGAAGGTGCAGGACAAGGTCGACAGCTGGGTGGAGGGCGCCGCGGTGCACGTCGTGACGACGTACCGCACGGAGATCACCTCGCTGATCACGGACACGGTGGCGGGCTGGGACCCCGAGCACACCACCCGCAAGATCGAGGCGCACATCGGCCGGGACCTCCAGTTCATCCGCATCAACGGCACGGTGGTGGGCTCCCTGGCCGGGCTGCTGATCTACACCCTCTCGCGCTGGCTGGGGGCCTGACCGGACTGTTCCGCGCAGGCCAGGGCACCCGGTATCCCGTCCTTCGACGTGGAGGGAGCGCCCATGAGCACAGCCGAGGCCGGCACCGGCCGGACCCTCACCACCGACATCCCCGCCCGGCTCGACCGCCTGCCCTGGTCCCGCTGGCACTGGACGATCGTGATCGGTCTGGGAACCGTGTGGATCCTGGACGGCCTGGAGGTCACGGTCGTCGGCAACATCGCCAGCCGGCTGTCGGAGCCCGGCAGCGGCCTGGCGATCAGTTCCGGTCAGGTCACCGGCGTCGCCGCCGCGCTGTATGTGGCGGGTGCCTGCGCGGGCGCCCTGTTCTGGGGCCGGCTGACGGACCGGTTCGGCCGCAAGAACCTCTTCATGATCACGCTGGCGGTGTACCTGGCGGCGACGGCGCTCACGGCCGTGTCCTGGGAGGCCTGGTGGTTCTTCCTCTTCCGCTTCCTGACCGGCTTCGGCATCGGCGGTGAGTACGCGGCCATCAACTCCGCGATCGACGAGCTGATCCCGGCGGACTACCGCGGCCGGGTGGATCTGATCATCAACGGCAGCTTCTGGCTGGGCGCGGTCGGCGGTTCCCTGCTGTCGATCGTCGCGCTCGACACCGGCCTGCTGGCGAAGGACGTCGGCTGGCGCCTGACGTTCGCGCTCGGCACGGTCCTCGCGCTGGTCATCCTGCTCGTACGCCGGCACGTCCCGGAGAGTCCGCGGTGGCTGCTGATCCACGGCAGGGACCGGGAGGCGGAGGAGATCGTCTCCGGCATCGAACGCCGGGTCGAGGAGGAGCGGGGCGAGCGGCTGCCCGCGCCCGAGGGGGAGCTGGAGATCCACCAGCGCAAGAGCGTGTCCTTCATGGAGATCGCCCGTACGGTGTTCGGCCGCTACCGCAGGCGGGCGGTGCTCGGCTTCTCCCTCTTCATCGGCCAGGCGTTCCTGTACAACGCGATCACCTTCGGCTTCGGCGCGATCCTGACCAAGTTCTTCGACGTGCCCTCCGGCCACACCGGCTACTACTTCGCGGTGATCGCGGTCGGCAACTTCTGCGGCCCGCTGCTGCTGGGCAAGCTGTTCGACACGGTCGGCCGCCGCGTGATGATCTCCTCGACGTACCTGCTGTCGGGTCTGCTGCTGTTCGGCACGGCCTGGCTGTTCGACCGGGGTTCGCTGAGCGCGGGCACGCTGACGGCCTGCTGGTGCGCGGTGCTGTTCTTCGCCTCGGCGGGTGCCTCCAGCGCCTACCTCACGGTGTCGGAGATCTTCCCGATGGAGACGCGGGCGATGTCCATCGCGTTCTTCTACGCCCTCGGTACCGCGGCCGGCGGTATCAGCGGTCCGCTGCTGTTCGCCGACCTGACGGGTACGGGCCGGGTCGGCGACACCGTCCTCGCCTTCTGCATCGGCGCGGCGCTGATGTGCGCGGCCGGGCTGGTCGCCGCCTTCCTGGCGGTACGGGCCGAGCGTCGCTCCCTGGAGGACATCGCCCGCCCGCTGACGGCGGTGGCCGGCCGGGCCAAGGCGGCGGCCCGGGGCGCCCGGCCGTCCCGGGGGACGCCGGGTTCGCAGGGCCGGGGTGGTCCTTCGGCACCGTCGGCGGGGGGTTCGCAGGGCCGCGGTGGTCCCTCGGCGCCGCCGGCGGCGAGCAGGCCGTGACCGTCAGGCGCCGGTCGTGGAGCCCGGCCGGACGATCATCAGGACGGTCACGGCGGCCCACAGCAGGTTGAACAGCCCGGTGACCATGCCGAGCCGAGCGGCCCGCCCGGCCTCCGCCCTTCCTTCGAGGAGCGCGGACTGGGCGGGCAGCACCAGCGCCGCGAGGACGAGCGCCGCGAGGGCGGTGAGCACGATCGACACGATCAGCCATGCGCTGCCGAGCACGCCCATCTCGCTCGCGGTGGCGAACCCGAAGACGGGGACGACGACGCCGACGACGGCGTAGACGCGGCAGATGCGGTGCAGCACGTGGAGGGTGCCGGTGGCGTCGGGGCCGCCGTCGCCGTGGCTGTCGTCCGCGCCGGGCCGGGTGGTCAGGGCCCGGCGGGCGGCGGGCGGGAACATGCTGGCGGCGACGGCGACGGGACCGATGGCGAGGATCGCGGCGATGACGTGGACGGAGAGCAGGAACTTGGTCACGGGGGGACGGTAGGGGGCGCCGGGATCACACAGAAGTGGCGTGATTGCCAGTGCTCAACGGATTCCCGCCAGAGGGTTGGACCCGCGGGCCGACGGCTCCCTTCTCCCCTGCTGATCTCCGGTTGGCGCGGGCGGGTCGGTTGGCGTGCACCGGTCGGCGCGGGGTGGGCCGGTTGGCAGGGACCGGTCGGCGCGGGTGGCCGGAACCGGTGAGCACGGGTGGGCCAGTTGGCGGGAGCCGATCGACACGGGGTGGGCCGCTTGGCGCGAACCCGTCGTACGGCTACCTTCTTGCCATGCATACGGTGGCCGTACTGGCGCTGGACGGCGTCGTCCCGTTCGATCTCTCCGCCCCCATCGACACCTTCGGCTGGGCGCGGCTGCCCGACGGCCGGGAGCCGTACAGGGTGCGGGTCTGCTCGGTGCGGGAGGAGGTGAGCGCGGGTGCCTTCACGGTCCGGGCGCCGTACGGCCTGGAGGCGCTGGCGGAGGCCGACACGATCATCCTGCCGGGGGTGGCGCAGCCCCCGGAGACGCTGCCGCCCGGGGTCGCCGAGGCGCTGCGCGCGGCGGCGGCGAACGGCACGCGGATCGCGTCGATCTGCGTGGGCGCGTTCCTGTTCGCGGCGACGGGCCTGCTGGACGGCCTGCGCGCGACGACCCACTGGGTGGCAGCCGCGGACCTGGCCCGGCGGCACCCGGAGGTGACGGTCGACCCGAACGTCCTGTACGTCGACAACGGCCAGTTCCTGACGTCGGCGGGCGCCGCGGCCGCCCTGGACATGTGCCTGCACATGATCCGCAAGGACTTCGGCTCGGCGGTCGCCGCGCACGCGGCCCGGATGTCCGTGATGCCGCTGGAACGGGAGGGCGGCCAGGCCCAGTTCATCGTCCACGACCTGCCTCCGGCCCCGGCCGGCACCACCCTGGAGCCCCTGCTGGCCTGGCTGGAGGACCACTGCGACCAGGACATGACGCTGGCCGAGATCGCGGCGAAGGCCGGCATGAGCACCCGTACCCTCAACCGCCGCTTCCGGGAGCAGACCGGTACGACACCCCTCCAGTGGCTGCACCGGGCGCGGGTGCGCAGGGCCCAGTACCTGCTGGAGACCACCGCGTACCCGGTAGAGCGCATCGCCGACCAGACGGGCTTCGGCTCGCCGACGGCGTTCCGGGAGCGGTTCCGGAGGGTGGTGGGGACGAGCCCGCAGGCGTACCGGAGGGCGTTCCGGGCGGGGGAGAGGGTGTGACGTACCGGGGGTCGGGTCAGGCCTTGCGGTCGGCGACGGCCCAGGAGGCGAGGGCGACGGCGCCGGCGACGCCGAGGACGGACGGCCAGGCGCCGACCTTCTTGGCCAGGGGGTGGGAGCCGGCGAACGCGGCGACGTAGGCGGCGGTCAGCGCGCCCGCGGCCTTCCCGCCGGCCCGGGCCCGCCACTGCTGGGCCGCCGCGGCGCCGGCGACGGCCAGGACGGCCCCGCCGAGCTGTCGCTTCTTGGTCCAGCGGGCGACGCCGTAACCGCCGACGAGCCCGGTCGCGGCGACGACCGCGCTGGGAACTCGGGCCATGGTGGCCTCCTCGTGTCCGTTTCACTGCTGTTGGGGTCTGGCCCGAGGCTAACGCCGGCCCGAGGCGGACGCGCAGGTGGGTGGGCGAAGGGAAGGCGAAGGGACCGGAGCCGAACCGACTCGAACCCGCGCCGAACCTGAGTCGACGCTTGTCAAGTTTTCGGCGGAGAGTTATATAAGAAGCCGTAGGGCATCGCACCCCAGCCCCTGATGGAAGGAGTGACCCGTGATGCTCATGCGTACGGACCCGTTCCGGGACCTCGACCGGCTCACGCAGCAGCTCTTCGGCGCGAACCCCCGCCCGTCCGCGATGCCGATGGACGCCTACCGTTCCGGCGAAGAGTTCCTGGTCCACTTCGATCTCCCCGGCATCGACCCGGAGACGATCGAACTCGACGTCGAGCGCAACGTCCTCAACGTCCGCGCGGAGCGCCGCAGCCCCGCTCCGGAGGACGCGGAGATGCTGGTCGCCGAGCGGCCCACGGGTACGTTCACCCGCCAGCTCTTCCTGGGCGAGACCCTCGACACGGACCGCATCGACGCCTCGTACGACGCCGGCGTCCTGACCCTGCGCATCCCGGTGGCCGAACAGGCCAAGCCGCGCCGCATCCAGATCACCGGCGGGGGCGGCGACCGCAAGGAGATCAGCGGCTGAGGCCGCCGCACAGGCCGTGTGACGGACAGGGCGCGCTGCCGCTCGCGACGCGTGACAACCACGTGCCCCGCATGCCAGGCCGGCAGGCGGGGCACGAAAACGCACGGCACGCGCTACGCACGTGCAGTCCGGGCAACCCACGCAGTCGAAGCAGCCAAGCGTCACCCGCGGCCCACTGGCCCACGCGGCCCGAGCGGCTCACGCAGTCCAAGCGACCCCGTGCAGCCGACGCAGCCCAAGCGACCCCGTGGAGCCGACGCACCCCCAGCGGCCCATGCAGCCCAAGCAAGTCCACCCAGCCAATGCAGCCCAATCGGCCCATGCCGCACATTGGCCGAACTCCCGCCCATGTCCGCTGCATTACGGGGTACCGGGCTTCCGGTGCCCCGAAGCGTCCCGGAAGAGGAGCCAGCACGATGACCGTGACGACCCCGCAGCCCAGAACCACCATCCCCACCCCGTCCCTGCGCCCGCTCGCCAAGGACCGGACGGAGGACGCCGACTGGCTGGAGCTGATCGAGGCGGTGCGTGACGCGGGCCAGTACCCGACGAGGGTGGAGGCGGAACGCGTCACCCGCATCGTCCTGTCGGCCCTCGGCGGCCACGTCACCGGTGACGAGCGCGTGGCCCTGGCCCAGGCCCTCCCCCGGGAGGCAGGCCGAGTCATCGCCTCCCAGATCCCGGCGACCCACCCGCTGACGGCCCGCGAGTTCGTGGAGTCGGTGGCCACCCGCATAGAGGGCTCGACCCCGGCGACGGCCCGCTGGGACGTCAGCTCGGTCCTGAGCGTCCTGTCGACCCACGTCGGCGAGTCGCTGACCACCCGCGTCCTGGACCAACTCCCTCCGGGTTATGCCTTGCTGTTCGGGCGGGCGGATCTGGCGGGGTTGGCTTAACACGCGATGGGCGCCGCACACCCTGGGGCGGCGCCCGGGACACGCCCGGTCTACGAGCCACCGAACCGGCTCGGCGTCCATGCGAGTGGAATCAGGACTGGAGCTGTCAGTCCGACTTGAAATCTGCGACGGTCTTCTCTGCCATCCGGCGTGCAGGGCCGAGCCGTGATTCTCCGGGCGTGACCGTTCGACGCCCGCGCACCACCGTGTCCCGGCTCAGACGGGCACGAAGAGACCGCTCAGTATGGTCAAGGGCTTGATCACTCGCCGGGATCCGGAGGTCGACGGAGCGGGCACCGCGGCCCACGCTGGACGCGTTCAGCGGTCCAGCGGCTGCGGCCGAGCCAACGACGCCACGAAGAAGAGCCAAGCGTTGGCAGGAACGGCGATGACTGGCCCATTGGCGCACTTCGAGTCCCGGACACTGATGCCGTTGCTGACGTACGCACACTCAACGCACTCGGTCGTGTTGCCACCGCTGTACGACGACTTGAACCACCTGGGCTCGGTAGTGGGCTGAGTGCCGACGGACATTCACAGCTCCTTGAGGGCGCGATGGATCATGGCGGACGAGGACTCCATGTCCAACGCTTGTGCCTGAAGGTACTCGAACGCAAGTCTGTAACGGTCCAGTTCCTCGTCCTTCTCCAGGAAGAGCGAGCCGGCGTGGAGGTCTACGTACACCACATCAAGGGCCGGCTCGGGTCCGCCGATGATGACGAAGCTGCCCAGGGCCGCGGCGTGCGCTCCCTTGGCGAACGGCAGTATCTGGAGAGTGATGTGAGGTGACTCGTTCGCTTCGAGCAGTCGGCTGAGCTGCTCTTTCATGAGCTGAGGTGATCCGACGACGCGGCGGATGACCGACTCATCGAGGATCGCCCACAGCCGCGGCGGCTTCGGACGCATGAGGATCTCCTGCCGCTTCATGCGGATGTCAACCAGACGCTCGATCTCCTCATGGGTGAGGGGCACTTCGTTGGCCTTCTGAAGTGCGTTGCTATAGGCCCGCGTCTGGAGGAGGCCGGGTACGTAGACACACGAGAAGTGGCTCTCGCGGACTGCGTCGTCCTCAAGGGTGAGCAGCAGGTTCATGCTCTCGGGGATGGAATCCGCGAAGGAGTTCCACCAGCCCTGCTGCTTGGCGTCCTTCGCCAGACCAATGACAGCCGCTGTCTCGGCCTCGGTCGCTCCGTACTCACGGCACAGAGCTTCCACGACGATCCACCTGACTGGCCCTGCCTGAGTTTCGTACCGGCTGACCGTCGCCTTTGATACACCGACGAGCCGCCCGGCCTCCTCAAGCGTCAGTCCTTTGCGCGCACGCAACTTACGCAAGGTCGCGCCGAGCTGGCGTCGGCGAGTGGTGGTTCGTTCAGACATCCGGCTCCTTCGTCGTGCGCCGTGATGGCGGTTCCGAGATCTCCACAGGCTAGGTAGCGCTGGACCGGCCTCACCATCGGATTCACTCGATCGAGAGTCGTGAGAAGTTGCATGCCGAGAGTTCTCATATGCCATGCTCAACCGCAGACCGCTACGCAGTGCAGCCGTTCGGATACGGCGGGCGCGGGCACGTGCGTGGCCTGGGAGGGAGGGTGGTCATGCCCATCTCCGGAACGACCGACGGCCGGCTGCGCTGCGTCTTGCCCTTCAAGGCGGCGCCAGTTGAGGTACGCCTGCTGCGGAACGCAGCGGCGAGGCAGCTGACCAGGTGGGGAATGCCGACAGCTGTAGACGAGGCTGAAGTCGTCATCACTGAGCTGGCGACGAATGTTGTCAAGCACGTGGGGGACGGTACGGCGGCGGCACTGGTGCTGGAGTGGAGGAGTGGTCGGCTGCGGCTGGAGGTTCACGACAGGAGTCCTGTGCTTCCGACCGCCAGGAAGACGGGGTGCTACGACGAGTGCGGCCGGGGCCTGCATCTCGTCGCGGGCCTGACCGCCGACTGGGGCGTGATCCGTACCGCCGTCGGCAAGGCGGTGTGGTGCGAACTACCACTCAGCTTGGGAGCGGACCGCTGTCGGGTTGAGCACGCTGTCGGCGTACTGGAGGCATACCAAAGTGCCGGAGGCGTTCTGGAGCGGCATGGACGGAGCTGGGAGACGAGCCTTGAGGAGTCCGCGGTCGAGCTGATCGCCGGCCTTCTCCATTGGATCGCCGAACGTGGGCACGATCCCGACGACTTCCTTGACCGCGCCCAGACGTACTACGAGGCCGAAGCGGACGCGGCCTGACCGGCAGAGGCCGAGCGCCGGCACGCTAACCGAGCGCGGCTCGCAGTATGGCGCCGGCGTCGTCTGGTGCGCCTTCCTCGTGCAACTCCAGGGCTACCGCCATGACGTCCTCCCTTTCCTGGTCCCGGCCGTAGACGTGGATGAGGTCGTCGGCCAGCCGGTCCCTCTCGCGATATCTGAGTTCTGTCACCACCAGCGCGGTCTCAGCTGGGGTGAGCAGCTCTGTCGTGCTCTGCCGGAGCAGGGTGAGGGCGAGGTCTTCCCGGCCGGAGCTGTCCAGCTCCTCGGCCTGCGCCACCAGCTGCCGCGTCGCCGACATGTCTCTCGTGTTCAGCTGCCGGTCCCTTGGCCGACGGGGGACCGGCAGCTGAGCCCTGGAGCCCTGTGCCGCCGCCAGACGTTCCCGCAGGCCGGCTTCAATGGCGGCTCTTTCAGCTTCGGCGGCTCTTTCAGCTTCAGCCAGCGTGGTCTTCAAATCGGCCACCGTGACCTTCAAATCGGCCACCGCCGTCCGCAGCCTTGCCGCTTCTATCCTGGCGGACCGCAGCCGGGCGGCGAGCTGTTTCCGCTGCTGTCGACGGGCTTCCTGCTGCTGCTGGTGCGCTGCGCACGCCGGACAGGGGGCGTTCAGCTGCTGAATGAGCGAATCGATTCGGCCACCCATCTCCAGGCAGTGCTCGCAGCCTCGCTGCTCCCCTAGGGCGCTGGTGTGGAGACCTAGCAGGGCTTCAAGGCTGATACAGACGTCCTGATTGCTGGCGGCGGCGTCGGCGCAGGCCTCCTTGTGCAGACGCTCAAGGAAGTGCTGGGGGGGAATCCTGGCGTCGTTCAGGTAGCGCGACAGCTCATCAGCGGTGCATTCCAGCCGTTTTGCCGCCTCTGCCTGCTTGAGGGGCCTTCTACCTGTTTCTCTCAGGTCGTCCAACCGAAGCAGGCGACACAAGGCCCGCAAGGCCAAGCCGAGTTGGCGTTTCCTCGGGCGTACGCCGTCCTTGAACTCCTTGCCGGGGTCCAGCCAGCCGCCCCTGACCGGGCTGCGTCCAGCTGATGACATGCAATTACCCCTCCCTGGAATGCTCAGGTGCGGCCAGCGTCGCCACCCAAGCCCTGTCTGTGACTGGGCAATTGTGCCCCGATGCTGGCCCTTCTACGCCAGCCTTTCCTGCAGCCTTTCTGCGGGCTGGACTTGCTCATTGCGAGCAAGTCCAGCCCGCAGAAAATGCTCAGCCCGCGCAAGTCAGAAAGGGGCTGGACTTCCCCGCTGTTGTGGTGTCAGCTGGATCTGCCGCTGAGGAGCGGGGGAACGCGGAGACCATGTGCCGTGCACTGTGAGTCGCAGCTGCAGCACACTCCGAAATGAAAGATGTGCCAATGGCACGAGTTCGCGGAGGCGTTAATGGAAGAAATTCCGTCCTACCAGGACAAGAAGTTCGGAAGCATGGTCCGGGCAGCGCTGTGGCTGGTCTCCGTCGTGGGGGAGGGCAACATCTTCACCAAGGCCCAGCTGCGTGAGACGTTCCCGGACGTCGCCCAGATCGACCGCAGGCTGCGGGACCTTCGTGACCACGGCTGGCGGATCGACACGAATCGCGACGACCCCTCCCTGCTCCAGCAGGAGCAGCGGTTCGTGACCAGGGGAGCGGACGTCTGGATCCCCGGCAAGTCGAAGGCACCGAAGCACAAGAGCAGCCTGACCGCTGCTCAGCGCGCGAAGGTCCTCCAGGACGACAACCACCTGTGCCGGTCGTGTGGCATCGGTGCCGGCGAAGCGTACGAGGACGGCGGAATCGATCTCGCCAAGCTCAACGTCTCCCGGCGTAGGGTGCTCCAGTCTGACGGGACCGCTGACTACCAGCTCGTAACCGAGTGCAAGAAGTGTGGGACCGGCGGCGGGGCGGACCGCGAGGTTGACCTCGGCGCGCTGCTGGACCTCGTGGAGAACCTCTCGTCCGTGGAGCGGCGTCTCTTCATGAAGTGGATTGACGCCGACCAGCGTTCGTTCAGCCCGATCGAGAAGATCTGGGGCATCTACCGGACGCTGCCCCAGGAGTCGCGCGCCGCGGTGGCGCAGGCCATCGGTGACCAGGGCGACTGATCCGGGACCGGCAACGCAAGCTGACAGGACCGGCAACAGAGGCAACAGAAGGGACGGGGAAGGACATGGTGCGGGAGTTCCCGCCGCCGCCGCGCGCGGAGACGGTCAGTGAGCTGATCAGGAAGAGGCTGGAGGAGGTCAGGGCTGCCGGAGGCACCCGGGAGACCGTCACGGTCGACTGGAACGGACAGCAGATCCATGTCGACGTAATCGACCTGCCGTTGAACGACCTCTACCTCAACCCGGGTACGCACAGGATCCGTGCCCAGCGCAGCCACAGGCCGGACCAGGACCGGAACCTGGACAAGGACCCCTTCGGGGAGGCCGGCCAGGACTACCTGCGCAGCCTGCTCCAGGCCAAGCCTTCTGACCCGGATCTGCGGGATCCCGACTTCGATAAGCTGAAGGAGGATCTGGACAAGTTCGGCCAGAACGAACCGGGGCTGGTAACTCACCACGGGGTCCTGGTGAACGGCAACACGCGCGCCGTTGCCCTGCGGGAGCTGCGCAAGCCGTCGATGAGGGTGGGCGTACTGCCTTCGTCGTTCACGCAGGCGGACATCGACGCCGTGGAGCTGGCGCTCCAGCTCCGCCAGGATCAGCGGCGCGACTACTCGTACATCAACCGTCTGATCGCCATGGAAGAGCAGGCGGCGATGGGCCGGACGCCCGAGCAGATCGCCAAGGAGTTCCGGATCCGGACTGCGACGTACCACCAGGAGCGGTGGATCCTCAGCACGATCAAGGAGTTGAACGACCGCAGCGCGAGCGGCGGGGGAGTCGCGCTGCGGCTCGTCGACTGGGAGGGGGCGCAGGAACGTCTCAAGGAACTTCAGCGCCTGTACGCGAAGTTGGAGACCCTGGACCGGGATCAGGCTGAGATCGTGAAGGAGCGCCGTCTGGCCGCGATCCTGCTGAACTTCTCGAAGACGGACCTGCGTCACATCGACGAGGCGTTCCTGAAGGAGGGGTACCTGGAGGACGCGCTGCCGCCGGAGCTGGCTGACCACGGGACGGCCGCCCAGCCCGAGTCGGTGTCCATCCCCGGGCTTGACCTGGAGGTGCCGTCGACCACGTCGGCCGTATCGGCGGCCCGTGCGCTGAACGACCGTATCCTCCGGGCCGCAGCTACGGTCCGTGACACGACCGCGGGGCTGCCCGACAGCGAAAAGGCATCGGCCCAGGCCCTGCTCGACCAGGCCAAGGAAGCCTTCGACCAGGCCATCGAGAACGCTGGCCGTGACGCCCGGCTCCGTAAGCGGAAGCAGCTCGCGCCGGCCCGGCTGGCGGACGCGTGTGTCAACATCGACCAGTGCGTCATCGAGCTGGTTCAGGCACGCACCTCGAACAGCCTGGACGAGGAGGCCTTCGACGAGGCCGTACTCAAGCTTCGGGGCAGTCTTCGCAAGCTCGCCCAGCAGGCCGGGCGCGGTATCCCGAGCCCCGGTGACGGTGTCTCCTGGCTCCTCGCAGCCGCCACCGTGGAGGGCACCCAGTGACGGAAACGTCCCTGCACCTCGGGTTCGACGATTCGCGTACCCGCGTGGTCCTGCGGACCACTGAGCAGTACCGGCAGGACCTCGTCCAGCTGGCCGGCCGGTTCCGTACCGGCGGCCAGCTGGGCCCGCTCTCCGCCTCGGTGGCGCTGGACGAACTCCTGGTGAACCTGCCGGTTCTCAGCAGCTGGCCTGACCCGGCCGGTGTCGACTGGGCCCCGGAACTCCGGAACCTCGTCTCAGGAGTGGTCAAGGACTCCAGGCTGGTCGAAGAGCGGCTGGCCGGCTCCGCGGCGCCCCCGGAGGTCGCTGCCGGCGACGTGCTGAGCATGCTCGGAGACACTTGGAAGGAGGACCTCAATACCTTCCAGCGCCGGGATGTCGCCAAGCTGCTCTCACTGGGGCACGGAGCGAACTTCAGCGTGCCCGGCGCCGGCAAGACCCGAGTGGCGCTTGCGGTCTACGCAGCACAGCGGGCCAAGGGCGCCGCCAGCAGACTGTTGGTCGTCTGCCCGAAGTCGGCTTACGAGTCCTGGCGCTACGAGACCGCCGTCTGCTTCAACTACCCACTGCGCACCCATGTGCTCGACGGCTCTCTGGATGAGTGGGCCGAGGTGCTCATCGTCAACTATGAGCGGCTGGACCGCTCGCTCCCGCTCCTGGCGAACTGGCTCAAAGCCGCTCCCTCGATGATCATTCTTGATGAGGCCCACCGGATGAAGCTGGGCGCGCGAGGTACGTACGGTGCCGCCTGCATGGCGCTGGGCCCGCTCGCTGAACGCCGTCTCATCCTTACAGGGACGCCCGCTCCAAACGGTGCCAAGGACCTGGAGAACCTCATGGGCTTCGTATGGCCGGGCCACGGCCAGCGGACGGTCACCCGGGCGGTAGCGGGCGGAGACCTCGCCTACGCGAGCACGGTGCTGCGGCCGTTGTTCACCCGGACGACCAAGCAGGAACTCGGCCTGCCGCCGATGACACTGCGGATGCGCTACGTCGATATGCCGGCCCTGCACGCCGAGATCTACAGCTCTCTCGTGGGCGGCATGTCCAACGGCACCGCACGCGACGACCTCAGCGCGCTCGGCAAGACAGCGCTGCGTCTGCTGATGGCGGCGACCAGCCCGGCACTGCTGCTGGAAGGCGCCACCAAGCACGAGCCGCTCGCCTACCAGTTGCCTCCGCTGGAGATCCCGGCCGGAAGCTCCCTGTATTCGCTGATGCAGAACCTGCCGGACTACGAGCTGTCCCCCAAGTACAAGGAAGCGCTGGCGATCATCGCCGAGAACGCCGCGCAGGGCCGTAAGACCCTGGTATGGACGACTTTCGTGCGCAGCTTGACCACCCTGGCCCAGATGCTTCAGAAGTACAGTCCAGCTGTGGTGTACGGGGGCACGCCCGACCGGGAGGAGCAGTTGCGCCGCTTCCGTGAGGATCCCAGCTGCATGGTGCTGATCTCCAACCCGGCGACCCTCGGAGAGGGGATCAGCCTCCATCACGTGTGCCACGACGCGGTGTACGTGGACCGTGACTTCATGGCCGGCCGTTACCTGCAGAGCCTGGACCGAATCCATCGCCTCGGCCTTGCCCCTGGCACGGAAACACGGGTGACCGTGATCGCGGCACGCGGCACGATCGACGAAGTCGTTGAGGTGCGGCTGGACCAGAAGCTCGAATTTATGGGGAAGATCCTTGATGACCCTACGGTTCAGCAACTGGCTGACCTGGAGGAAGAGCCCTCCGTAGCGGCCGGACTGGCGCCCGGGGACATCGAGGCGCTGCTCCGGCACATCGGTGGTGCTTGAGGCGGATCCCGGCCTTACGCCCGCGCCGTGCCGATGGGTTCACCGGCACGGCGCCAAGCTGCGGGGCCTGAATGGCCCAGGACCCTTTGGGGCAGGAAGCTCGGCATGGCCGATCTGGTGACGAAGTGGGCGGCGCGGGTAGCGGAAACCGAACTCAGCGCTGTGCTCCCACGGCGGTGGGTGCATACGCAGGGAGTGACTGAGCGTGCGATTGGAATTCGGCAGCTTCTTGGCGAGGACGCCGGTCTGCTGACCGCTGCGGCCACGCTGCACGATGTCGGGTACGCACCTCGACTGGCCGTGACCGGGTTCCACCCGTTGGACGGGGCAAGGTTCCTTCGCGACGAGCACGGGGCCGATGACCGGCTGGTGCGGCTGGTCGCGAACCACTCCTTCGCCCTCTTGGAGGCGGAGGAGCGCGGACTGCGAGACGAGTTGGCGTCGGAGTTTCCGTTGCTGGACGATCCACTGCTGGTGGACGCTCTCGTGTACTGCGACATGACGACGACGCCCGACGGCGGCCGGACCAGTGTGCAGGAGCGGATAGCGGAGATCATCAGTCGCTACGGCGAGGACAGTGTGGTCGGCCGGTTCATCCGCCGTGCGGCGCCGCAGATCCTCTCTTCTGTGCGGAGGATCGAGGCGACGCTGGCGGCTCAGCCGAGGTAGGGATAGGTGCCGGCCAGGTAGTCCCCGATTTGCTGGCGCATGCTCGGGTGGATGTCGTACTGGTCGAGGTCGGCAGGCTGGACGAAGCGGACCCCGTCGGCCTCGTCGTTGATCGTGGGAGCTCCGCCGACGGGACGGCCGATGTACGTGTTCTCGTACTGCTGGCGGATCTCTCCATCGCTGTAAGCGACGATGTGGTTCGGGTTCGTGTAGACGCCGAGGAAACCGGTGATCTCGGCGATGATGCCGGTCTCCTCCAGGCACTCGCGTACCGCGCACTCTGCCGCGGTCTCACCGATGTCCTGCGCGCCTCCGGGAAGCGCCCACTGGCCGGTGTCGCGGCGGCGCTGGAGAAGGATGGCTCCGGTCTCATCGACGACGAGCAGGTTGCTCGCCGGGATGAGGGTGTTTGCCTTCGGGGCGGCCGGGTCGTTGTAGTACTCAGTCCTGCCCATGGGCAGCGGTCCTCTCGTGGTCGGGTGTCCACGACCGCGCGGCGGCCCAGACAGCATCGAAGCTTTGAGCGTAACTGTCGAACCACCCAGTGCCCTCGGCCCTCTTGAGGTGCAGTAGGGGGTTGGCGCTGGCCGGCTGCCCCCAGATGTGGGGGTTGACCAGCAGGTTGTCGTCGTAGCGGAACATGGACGTGTAGAGCGTGGTGTCGTGGAGGCGTACGGCACACCCAGCCTCGCCCAGCAGGGGCCGGTAGTACGTCAGTGATGCCCGGATCTTGGCGGCCAGGGTGTCGCCGATGCCCTCCTCGCGGCCTCGGATCGCGACTGCCTGACCGTCCGGGTCGCCGAAGCACAGGCGCACCCGGACCCCCTGGGCAGCGCGCTCGGAGAGCATCTTGGCTACGTGCGGATTGGACTGCGCGAAGAACGTGCCGGAGAAGACGAGGACACTGATCTCGTGCTGGGCCTCTCGCAGCAGCGAAAGCCAGACGTCCCTCGGCACGCTGGCCCGGTCCTGATACGTGCCGACCAGCTCGGTGCCTAACCCGTCACGAACTCGGCCGGACCGTCGAGGCGGCGCCGGCCAGAGGAAGGTCTCTTCCACGCGCAGGTGGCGGGCGACGCGGAAGCGATGCCGTGCGTGCGGAACACGCCCTCCTAGCCACCGGCTCACCGTCTTGGGGTCCACCTCGCAGACTTCCGCGAGTGATTCGGGTGAGACACCGCGCTGCGCGAGCACAGAGTGCAGTCGGTCGTTCACAGCAGCTATCGAAGCGGTCCATTGCATGATCGTGCAAGGACGTTATGGGACGTCGTCACGGAAGCAGCGCACCGAATCGGCTGCCTACCCTGGCGCCATGGAGCTCATCGTCCTGTGGGACATCGACCACACCCTCATCGAGAACGCGGGGGTCAGCAAGGAGATCTACGCTGCCGCCTTCTCATCACTTGCTGGACGTGAACCGTCGGGGCCGGCGCGCACCGAGGGGCGCACGGACCGGCTCATCATGCGCGACATGTTCCTTCGCGACGGACTGCCGGTGCCTGAGTGGCCCATCATTGAGGACGCTCTCGCGCGGGCTGGGCATGACCGCATGGCTGATCTGCGACTGCGGGGAACGGCTTTGCCAGGGGTTCACGAGGTGCTGAAGGTCGCTTCCGCGCGAAGTGGTTGGGTCTCATCTGTCCTGACAGGCAATATCGCCGCCAACGCGTACGTGAAGTTGTCCGCTTTCGGCCTCGACTCACTGTTGGATCTGCCCGTGGGCGCCTATGGCGCGGACGCCGAGCTCCGTCCCCAACTTGTCGCGGTCGCCCGCGAACGCATGCGGCAGCTCCGTGGCGTTCCGGCCGATGTGCCCGCCGTCCTGGTGGGAGACACCCCACGCGACGTGGAAGCCGCCCTGGCCACTGGTTCCGCGATCCTGGCGGTCGCCTCCGGTGTCCACAGTGCCGAGGAGCTGGCCGCTGTCGGCGCCCGCGGGATCTTGCCCGACCTGTCGGACACCAGGCGGGTTCTCGGCATCCTGGAGTCGTTCAAGGCCGCATGAAACGTCCCAGGACGTCCTTGGACCGTCCCCGAACGCGGTGACGAGGTCCCCCGGCAGACCGCCACCATCGGGGTTCCCAACAGGCAGTCAGCCGAAGGAGCCCAAGTGATCGGGGAAGTCACCGGGATCAGGAAGATCCGGATGCTGTACCTGCAGCTGCTGTACCGCTGCAACTTCACGTGCTTGCACTGCTTTCACGGCAAGCGGCTTCAGTACGGCGACACCTTCACCGCCGAGGAAGCCGTCAGCCTTCTCACCCTGATGCGGGACCAATACGGCACGGAAGCCGTCACCCTTCTCGGAGGGGAGCCGTTCGTCCACCGGGAGCTTCCGCAGGTTGTCCGGCACGCCAAGCAGGAACTGGGTCTGCGCGTCGAAATCTGCACCAACGGGTACCGGATCGAGCGCCGTCTGGCTGAGATCGCTCTACACCTGGATCTGCTCCGGGTCTCCCTGGAGGGTGTCGGTTCGACCAACGACGGCATCCGCAGGCGCGGCAGCTACCAGAGCGCCCTGGACTCGCTCAGCCTGGCACGGGACCTCGGTGTTCCGACGGGCGCGACCATGACCGTGACCTCTCGGAACATCGGCGAGGTACTGCCTCTCGCCAGCATCCTGGCGCAGTTGGGGGTCCAGCATCTGAAGCTCCACCATCTGCGGCCGGTCGGCAATGCCGCCAACCACCCCGAGCTGCTGGTCACGGACACGGCCGCCTACGGTCGTCTCCGCGAAGAGCTCGCGCTGACCAGGCTGCCGCTTGAAGTGATCGTCGACGAGGACCTATCCGCGCACGGCGCTCCGGAGGTCTGCGCTCCGTCCGTCGGGCTTCGTGAGATCGATCGGATCGAGGCCGACCCGCGCGGCGCGCTCACCATGTCCTGCAAGGCGGTCGGTAAGGACTCCCACGCGTTCTGGTACGAGAAGGCCGCGAACCGCATCGTCCACAGGCCCTCTGCCACCGACGAGCTCACGCTCCCGGTACCGGACGTGGTGTACGCCCGTGCCTGGTGAGCCGAGATTCGAGAGTCTGGAGGGCTTACGGGGCACTGGGAAGTCGACGATCGCTCCGATGCTCGCCGCTGCCCGTCAAGCCGTGCTTGTGCCCACCGTGCCTGCCTTCTACCAGCCCCTCAGGCGCGAGGTGGACAGGCGGACGAACGTCGAAGCCCGGATGTGCCTTTACCTCTCTGCACTGTTCACAGCAGCCGAAGAGATCCAGCGCCACCTCAGAAGAGGCGTTCCGGTTGTCGTGGAGAGCTATTTCGCCCGGTGCCTCACCAGCCACCGCGCCCTGGGCGCCCGGCTCGGCGTGACTCTGCCGGCCTGGCTGCCGACTCCCGTCACCTATTACCTCGTGTGCGCTGACGACGAACGCCGGCGCCGCCTCGCAGCCCGGGACAAGCCGATATCGCGATGGGACGCGCTGACGGAGGACGTCACGGACCAAGTGGCGGATACCTACGCCTCGTTCCCGATGCGACGCATCGACACCACGGGGCTCATCCCCGAAGAAGTCCTCCGCGTGATCACCTCCACCGATACGCAAGGAGCGCCCTCCCATGCAGACACAGAGCTTGTGGGAGCACACCCTCACCTTCTTCCCTCAGTTCCTCGCGACCCTGCGGGAACGTGTTGCTCCTGACTCCACCGTCGCGGTCGTCGGTGCGAGCGACGGCAAGTTCGTGCTGCCCCTGGCCGCCGCCGGGTACCGCGTACTGGCCATCGAACGCGACGCGCTCGCCGTACACGGAGGGGAAATCCGCCTCCCGGATGACAGCGAGGTGCACGCCATGGGATTGATCGACCGGCTGAAGCTGGAGGAACTCCATGCCCGTGTGCAGGTGATCGAAGAGGACTTCCTTACGAGGGAACCTCTGGACGTGCCGTGCGAGGCGGTCTGGACGAGCTGCTCGTGGCACTACAGTGCCAACCACCACCGCCCTCTCGCCGAGTTCGTCGACCGCATGCAGCGCCTGGTCCGCCCGGGCGGTGTGTTCGGTGCGGAGTTCATGATGCCCGTGGAAAAGCGCCATCACTTGGTGGAGCACTACACCTCTCCTGAGCGCCTGCACCGTCACTTCCTCGGGGACTGGGATGTGCTGCTCACGCTGCGCACGAACGAGTTCACCGAGCGGCCCCACATCGGCCAGCCGCACGACCACATCCATCGTATGGGCCTGCTTCTGGCGGCCCGTTCGTCCGTCCTCACCGACCGTTTTTGAGAGAAGGATCCATGAAGCACGAGTACGAGGCGAAGTTCCTGGCCGTCGACGTCGTCGGCCTGCAGGCCAAGCTGGCTGTCCTCGGTGCCGTCCAGGCGATTCCCCGCACCCTCCTCACCCGCAAGATCTTCGAGAACGACTCCCTCGACGGCGGGGCGTGGCTCCGTCTGCGGGACGAGGGCACCCGCTCGACGCTCACGCTCAAGCAGGTCACCGATGCCACGACGATCGACGGCACCAAGGAGATCGAGACCGAGGTCGCCGACCTGCACGCCATGGCCGACATCCTCCGCCGGGTGGGCCTCACCGAGGTTCGCTACCAGGAGAACTACCGCGAGGAGTGGCGTCTGGGGGAGGTTGCCTTCGACTTCGACACCTGGCCCGACCTCCCCACGTTCCTGGAGATCGAGGGGCCCGACGAGGCCTCCGTCCGGCAGGCCGCCGGTCTCCTGGGACTCGACTATTCCCAGGCCCGGTTCGGCAGCGTCGACGAGATCTACAAGAGTGAGGCCGGCCGCGACATCCTCGCGGAGCCCACCCTGCTGTTCTCCGACGGCGAGAAGCAGGAGAACGCTTCCGCGGTGGCCCAGGGCTCCTGATCGGGTAAGCGTCCGAACCATGCTGACGGAAATCGGCTTACAGCACAGGGTGATCCCCGGGATCGCAGAATTAGCCCGAGGCGGCCTACCCGCCCCAGCGGCCACGGACGACGACAACGAATGGGTCGACGGGTTCTGCTGGCTCTACTGCGGCCAGCGCTGGACACGCGTCCTGTGGATCGGCCCCGCGAGCGTCGCCGGCGCTCAGGCTCCCATGTACGCGTGCGGCCCCTGCATCCGCGAGCTCCAAGCACGCGTCTGGGAGTCGCCGCTCAGCAGGGACGAGTCGGCTCGCTCCAGCCAGCTGAACGAGGCCACCGCCGCGGGACCGCCCTCTGTCCGGCGTACTGGCAGGCACCGCGGCCAGAACAGATTCCTCCGCCGCGGTTGAGCCCCCGCCTTGGCCACGCAACAGCCTGCCGACCCCCGCGGCATGCTCCGTAGCCAGGGCGGGTTTGCGGCGAGGGACGGCAGGCGAGTGATGGGCATGCGCGACGTCGACCGCGATCACCTGACCGGGATGTATGTCCGGCGAACACCGTTCTGGCTCGGCAGGGCGCAGTTGATGAGGTCCCAGGGTGACGTGTCCGATCGCCTCATCCCACGCCCCTCAGGGGCGCAGCGCTGAGACAGTGCGAGACTCATGGGTATCGAGTGTTCAAGACCGAGCAAGTGATCATCGGTCTCTGGGACACTTGACCTCGGTTTTGAGTCAATCCTGGGAGAGAACACTATGAGCGCCAGCGGTCGTGAGCGTCCGCAGTTCACCCGGCCACTGACCTCGCTGGAGATCTGTGCCGGTGCGGGCGGGCAAGCCGTTGGACTGCATAACGCAGGGTTTGACCACCGTGCTCTCGTGGAGTGGGATCCGCATGCGGTGGCTACCCTTCGGGCGAACGTGGGCAGTTGGCCGGGTTGGGGCGAGGGGCGGGCCGATGAGCTCAAACCCATGGATGTGAAAGAATTCCTCAAGCCCGGGGAGAGCGCCGGTCCTGAGTTCAAGGAAGAGGGTTTGGACCTGCTGGCCGGAGGCGTTCCATGCCCGCCTTTCTCGCTAGCCGGGAAGCGTTTGGGGAAAGACGACGAGCGTGACTTGTTCCCGGACGCGCTGAGGATTATTGACAGACTCTTGCCTAAGGCAGTAATGATTGAAAACGTCCGAGGCATTCTGGAGCCTCCGGAGGTTTTTATCGACTACCGTCGAGACATTCTGCGCACCCTGCGCGATCTGGGATATTTGGTTCCCGAGATCAAGGAGAGTTGGTCCGCTGCAGAGCAGGACCGTGTCATGCGGAAGGTGTGGCGCCGGATTGATGCCAGTGATTACGGCGTGCCCCAGTTGCGGCCGCGGGCCATCCTGGTTGTGATCCATGAGAGTGCGGTTGAGGAGACTGGCGTTGAGTTTGTGTGGCCATCGCGACTCAAAGGCAAGCAGGCGACCGTAGTCGGGGAGCTTGCCGCGAGCATGGAAGCACGCTGCCGCATGTACTGGGATAAGAACGAGCGAGGGGAGCAGGCCAAGCCGGGAGAGCGTACTGGGGAAAACGTGTACCTGGACTGGTTGCGCAAGGCTGGGGAGGCTGCGGAACTGGGCCGAGGTGTCGCTCCGACCCTGGTGGGAGGCTCGAAGAAGCACGGCGGCGCGGATCTGGGACCGACGAGGGCTAAGCGGGCCTGGGCGCAGCTCGGTGTAGACGGGATGGGCGTGGCCAACGAGCCCGACAAATGCGATCCGGAGCGGGACCTTTTCCGTCCTGCTGGCCCTATGCTGACGGTAGAGCAGGCTGCGATTATCCAGGGCTTCCCGGCGGACTGGAAATTCCAGGGCCGGAAGACTGCCCAGTACCGGCAGGTCGGAAATGCTTTCCCCCCGCCTGTGGCAGAGGCGGTGGGGCGTGCCATCGCCGCAGTGCTCCGGCCTGAGTACCGGGATCAGCTTCTGCGTGATTACGAACTTGACACCAAGGGTGTTGATGCGGACGTGTCGCCGGCCGAACAGATGGTTCTGCCTGTGTCAGGCGCGCCTGTCGTCGCCGATCCGTCGGCGGCGCACGACCGCGGCGATCTTATCCGCGCAGGCGTCTGACGGCTCGTGCTCCCAGAAGCGGAGCACGAGCCACCCGGCATTCTTCAGGCGCTGGTCGGTGTCCCGGTCCCGCTCAACGTTGCGGAGGACCTTCTCCGACCAGTAGCCGGGATTGGTTTTCGGTGGGACATAGTGCTCGGGGCAGCCATGCCAATAGCAGCCGTCGATGAAGACCGCCACCTTCGCCGGACGGAAGACCATGTCCGCTGTCCGGCGAAGGTCTGGCAAGGGGCGTGCGGCGACGCGATAGCGCAGACCGCGTGCGTGAACCAACCGCCGGATCAGTGTTTCCGGCTTGGTGTCCCGGCTGCGGATCGCCTGCATGTTGCGACGACGCGCCGCGGATGAGGCCCAGGAGCCTGCGGGCGGGTTCCACGGAGGATCTTCGGACACGTTTGCCAGCCTAGCTCCCTGACGTCACAGTCCATGACACCCTGCGTAGGCCCCACCCGACCCACACCAACACCCCGCCCCCCGCCCAGGCGGCCAAGCCACCGCCCGTCCCCGTGCCGCCAGTGTCGTCGCGTACTGCGGCAGCAGCGTGGCGTCGCCCGGTGATGCGCCCTCCGACGCCGCGAACGCCTCGTACGACGGGACCGTGCCCGTGACGATGCCCAGGTTGGCCGTGCCGGAGGCGGACAGTTCGCGGAGGGAGGACTCTATGGTCGACAAGTGGTCGGTGTGGGAGGGGTACTCCGAGGAGAGGGTGGGGTACGCCGAGAGGAGCTCGGAGAGTTCCGGGGCCGGCCAGTGGAGGACCGCGACCGGGAACGGGCGGGAGAGGGCCTCGCGGTAGGCGCCCAGTTCGGCGCGGAGGCGGGAGATCTCCGCCGTCAGTTCCGCCGGGTTGTCCGAGCCCAGGGACCACACGCGCTTGGGGTCGTGGAGTTCGTCCAGGGAGACCGGGGACGTGTGCAGGGTGTCCGCGAGGGTGTCCCGGTCGTCGTGGGGCAGGCCCAGCATGCGGCGGACGCGGTGGCGGCCGTAGAGGAGGGGGTGGGTGGCGGGAGGGGGTTCCTCCGACGTGTCCGGCAGCAGGAGGTCCGCGGCCTCGCCGAACGTCTCCGCCGCCGCCTCCAGCTCGTCGTGGGACTCCAGGGCCTCCGCCACGATCACCCACGGGGCCGGGTCGCGGGGCGCCGTCGTGCGGATGCCCTCGATGATCGCCCTCGCCTCGGCCTCATGGCCGTACTCCCACAGGTTCGACGCCTTCAGGGCGCGGACCAGGGCGGGGTTGTCCAGCCCGTCGGCGGACGACAGCAGGCGGTCGTAGAGCGCGGTCGCCGCGGGGCGGTCACCGGACAGCTCCAAGTGGGCCGCCGCCCGCAGGAGGAGCGTCTCGGCGTCCTCGGGATACAGGCCGGCGGTCCGCTCCAGGCGTGCCGCTTCGGCGGTGTGGTCGACGTTCTCGGCAGGCGTGTCGGGGCGCATGGGGGACACCGTACTGCCGGGACGTGACAAAAGTGAGGCCGGAGGGCTGCCGGGGAGGAGGCCGCCCCGCCGGTACGTAGATATGGATATCTTCTGTCCCGGCATCTACGCACGGAGTCGGCATGCAGAAGACGGGAGTGCTGGCCGAGGACGACCGTCCGGCCGGCGTCGGGGAGGGGACGGACGCCCCCGCGCCACCCCGGTACTGGCCGGTCCTGCTCCTCGGGGCCGCCGTCGTCCCCGGCAGCGCGCTCTTCCTCCTCGGGCGCTGGGGCGACGCCCCGGCCGTACAGGCATGGCGGACCGTGTGCCTGGCCGTCACCGTGCAGGCCCTGCCCTTCCTGCTGCTCGGCACGGCCCTGTCCGGCGCGATCAACGCCTTCGTGCCGGAGGGGGTGTTCAACCGGATCCTGCCCCGGCGGCCCGCGCTCGCCGTACCCGTGGCCGGGATCGCGGGGGTCGTCCTGCCGGGGTGCGAGTGCGCCTCCGTGCCGGTCGCCGGCAGTCTCATCCGCCGCGGGGTCACCCCGGCCGCCGCCTTCGCCTTCCTGCTCTCCGCGCCCGCCGTCAACCCCGTCGTGCTCACCGCCACCGCCATCGCGTTCCCCGGGAACCCCGCCATGGTGCTCGCCCGGCTGCTCGCCTCCCTCGCCACCGCCGTCGTCATGGGGTGGCTGTGGCTCCGCTTCGGGCGGGCCGAGTGGCTGCGGCCCGCCGTACGGCACACCGGGCACCGGGAAGGAAACGGCCGGCTCGACGAGTTCCGGCGCGGGTTCCAGCACGACTTCCTGCACGCCGGCGGGTTCCTGGTGCTCGGCGCCATGGCCGCGGCCACCTTCGACGTCGCCGTCCCGCGCTCCGTGCTCGACACCTTCGCCACGGCGCCCTGGCTGTCCGTCCTCTTCCTGGCCGGGCTCGCCGTGCTGCTCGCGGTGTGCTCCGAGGCCGACGCCTTCCTGGCCGCCTCGCTGACCGGGTTCCCGCCGGTCGCGCGGCTGGCGTTCATGGTCGTCGGGCCCATGGTCGACCTGAAGCTCATCGCCCTCCAGGCGGGGACCTTCGGGCGGGCCTTCGCGGTACGGTTCTCCGCCGCGACCGTCGTCGTCGCCGTCCTGTGCAGCGCGCTGTTCGGAGGGGTGCTGCTGTGAGCCGGTCCGCGCGAGGGACTGGGGGAGGGGCGGTGAAACGGTCACTCCAGGCGGGGCTGCTCGTCCTGTGCGGGCTCGGGCTGCTGCACGTCTCCCTCCTCACCGACCTCTGCCTGCGGTACGTCAAGGAGGGCATGCGGCCCCTGCTCATCGCCTCCGGCGCCGTACTGCTCCTGCTCGGGATCGCGAGCGCCGTCCTCGACAGGGGAGCGGAGACCGGGGAGCACCACGGCCACTCCGGCGTTCCCCGCGTCTCCTGGCTGCTGCTCCTCCCCGCCCTCAGCCTGCTCTTCTACGCCCCGCCCGCCCTCGGCGCCTACACCGCGGCCCGGCAGCCGGCGAAGGCCGTAGTCCACGACAGCCCCTTCGATCCGTTGCCGCGCACCTCGCCCCTGCCCATGACGCTGTCCGACTTCACCAGCCGGGTGCGGCAGGACCGGGGGCAGGCCATCAAGGGGCGCACCGTCCGGATGACCGGGTTCGTCACCCCGGGGGACGGCGGAAGCTGGGACCTGACCCGGATCATCCTCAACTGCTGTGCCGCGGACGCCCAGTCGGTGAAGGTACGGGTCTACGGCGGGCCCGCCCTGCCCGCCGACACGTGGGTGACGGTCACCGGGACCTGGCACCCGGGCGGGACCCTGGGCACCGGCTCCGCGGCGGTCGCGCTGGACGCCCGCACGGTCACGAAGGTCCCCCGGCCGTCGAACGGTTACCAGGACGCCCTTCCCCTGGGATCCCTGGGGTCCCTGGGGTCCCTGGGGTCCCCGGAACGATGATTGCCTGCCCCGGTGGATTCCGTGACGCGGTGACACGGGTGTGCGCGGCGACGATCAACCGGTGTCGATGAGGCCGAGGTGAGCCGGGTGCGCCGGAGCGCACCTGCCCACCCTGGCTGACGCCCTTTGCGCCGGACCACGCCTCCTCGCGCCCGGCTCACGCAGCGTCAGTACGCTCACCGCGCCCGGCTCACGCCTGGTTACGCCCGCTCCCCCAGCGCCAGCACGCTCACCGCGCCCGTCACCGCCAGCCCCGCCGACACCAGCAGGGCGATGTTCGTGCCCCGGGCCAGGCTGCCGCCCGACGTGGCGATGGCGATGGTCAGGGCCACTCCGGCGCAGGAGCCGATGTAGCGGAAGGTCTGCTGGGCGCCGGAGCCCATCGCGGCCCGTTGCGGCGGCACCGAGTCGACGGCGAGCAGCGGCAGCGCGCCGTTGAGCAGGCCGCTGCCGACGCCGCCGATGATCAGGCCGGGCAGCAGCCGGGTCCAGGAGCCGGAGCCGACGGCGCCGAGCATCGTGACCATGGCGATCGTGTGCAGGGCGAAGCCCAGGGCGAGCTGGGTGCGGGCGGCGACGCGGCCTGCCAGGTGCTTGACCTGGAGGGCGACGACGAAGCTCAGGCCGGACCAGAGCAGGAACAGTCCGGCCGTGGCCAGCGGGGAGAGCCCGAGCGACTGCTGGAGCAGCGCCGGCAGGAAGCTGAACAGGCCGATCACGGCCAGGCCGGTGAACAGACCACCCGCCGAGGAGGCCAGGAAACGGGCGTGGCGCAGCAGTCCGAGGTCGATCATCGGGGTGGCGGTCCGGTGTTCCACCGCGACGAACACGGCGACCAGGACGACGGCCGCGGCGAACAGCAGCCCGACCGGCGCGCGCAGCCAGCCGTCCCGGCCCAGCGTCAGGGCCGCGACCAGGGCCACCAGCGCCAGACCGAAGGTGAGCGCGCCGAGGGCGTCCGGCCGGCCGCCGCGCGGGGCGCGTGACTCGGCCAGCGCCCGGGTGCCGAGCGCGGCCACGACGAGGGCGGCGGCGCCCAGCACGCCGTAGGCCACCCGCCAGGTCGGCAGCGCGCCCGCGAGCAGCGGGCCCGCGGCGATGCCGCCGCTGACGAAGGCGCCCCACACCCCGGTGGCGTGCAGCCGGCCGCGCGGGCTGGGGAAGGCGTGCACGATCAGGCCGAGGGCGCTGGCCAGCAGGGCCGCGCTGGCCGCGCCCTGGGCGACGCGGGCCAGGGTGAACTGCCAGGTCGACGTGGTGATGGCGCCGAGGGCGGTGGTGAGGCCGAGGGCCAGCGTGCCGGCGAGGAAGATCCGGCGGCGGCCGTAGTCGTCGGCGAGGCTGCCGGCCACCAGGAGCAGGGCGGCGAGGCCGAGGGGGGCGCCGTTGAGCAGCCAGGCCTGGGCGGACAGCGGGGTGTGCAGGGCGGCCGCGGTGTCCGGCAGCGTGACCATCGGGGCCGTGTACGTCATGAGGGCGACGGCGGTGGCCGCGCTGGTCAGGGCGAGCGTGGCGCGGGGGCGTGCGGGGGCGTCCCGGGGACTGGTCCGGCGCAGGGAGGCGGGGGAGGTGGCGGAGTCGAGCCGGGGCATGGCCTGTCCTGTCGTGAGGTCGTCGGGTCCGGTCGTCAGGTTCGGTCGTTGAACCGACCCCGTGTGCGCCACCGTAGCACTGTAGGTTCGTTCAATGAACCCACTCCCGGCCGGTGGTTACAGTGGAGGGCATGGCACTGGGCAAGGACTACGTGACGCAGGAGTGCTCGATCGCCCGCGCGCTGGAGGTCGTGGGCGAGCGGTGGACGCTGCTCGTCGTCCGCGACGCGATCTACGGCGTCCGGCGCTACAACGACTTCCTCGTCCACCTCGGCATCCCGCGCGCCGTCCTCTCGGCCCGGCTCCGCACGCTCACGGAGGAGGGGATCCTCGCGAAGCGCCGGTACCAGGAGAGCCCGCCCCGGGACGAGTACGTCCTCACCGAGCGCGGAGCCGCCCTGTGGCCCGTGTTGCGCGCCCTCGGCCACTGGGGGCGCGAGCACGTCGACGCGCACCGGCTGCGCTCCTTCCTGCACGCGGAGTGCGGCGGCGAGGTCGAGCCGTACGGACAGTGCGCGGCGTGCGGAACTCTCGTGCCGGTCGCGGACGTTGTCATGGTGCCGGGGCCGGAACTCGACTCCGCGCCGGCGGATCCGGTCAGCAGGGCGCTGCTGCGGCCCAAGCGGCTGCTGGAGCCCCTGGAGACCGAGTCGCCGCAACCGGCATACTGACGAGCGGTGCCCGCAAGACGAGCGGTGCGAAGGGGGGAGTGTTGATGTCCGGCCGTGTCGCCGCCGCGCGTCCCCTCGCCCTCCTGCTGCTCCTCGCCCAACTGATGCTGCTCCAGGCGGCGCTGCTCGGCACCGGCGGCCTCACCACCGCCGTCGCCCTCGCCGCGACCGCCACCGCGGCCGCCACGCTCGCCGCCTGCGCCCTGCTGGCCGCGCGCAGCGTGCCCGCTGTACCGCCCACGCGCGTCCGCACGGCGATACGCGACCGGGCCCGCCGTACGGCCTTCCTGCCCCAGCGCGATCCCGACGCGCCCGGCCGGCGGCGGTCCAGAGCTCCCGGACGCACCCGTCCGGCGACCGCCGCGTAGGGCACGTCCGCACACACGTCAGCGCGTGACCCCGCGCGGGTCGTCCTGCCGATCTCCCCACAGGACCGGCTGTCTCCGGTCCCTCATGACCCGTTGCTCCCGGCCCCTCATGACCGGCTGCTTCCGGTCGCTCCCGGCACGACGAGACCCCCGGAGGGCTCACCCATGTCCGTTTTCGCGCGCCTGGTCGAGCACCTGGCCGATCTGCTGGCCCCGCTCTTCCACGCCTCCGCGGCAGCCGCCGCGATCGTCCTGTTCACCGCGCTCGTACGGCTCCTCGTCCATCCGCTGTCCCGGGCCGCCGCCCGCGGCCGGCGCGCCCGCGCCGCGCTCCAGCCGAGAATCGCCGCACTGCGCGAGAAGCACGCCAAGGACCCGCAGCGGCTCCAGCGGGCGATCCTCGACCTGCACGCCGAGGAGAAGGTCTCACCGCTCTCCGGCTGCCTGCCCAGCCTGCTCCAACTGCCCGCGTTCTTCCTCCTCTACCACCTCTTCTCCAGCACCACGATCGGCGGCGAGACCAACGGCCTGCTCGGCCACCGGTTGTTCACGGCCCCGCTCGGCGGACACTGGACCGAAGCCCTGGCACACGGCGGGGCGTTCGGCCCGGCCGGACTGGTCTACCTCGGCCTCTTCGCCGTCGTCGCGGCCGTCGCCACCGTCAACTACCGGCGCGTCAGACGGACGATGGCCGAGCAGCCGGTACCGGCCGGCGCCGGCGGCGAACTGCCCGGACTCGGCGCGGTCAACCGGGCCGTACCGTTCCTGTCCTTCTTCACGCTCGTCACCGTGGCGGTCGTCCCGCTCGCCGCCGCGCTGTACGTCGTCACCAGTACGGCCTGGAGCGCGGCGGAACAGTCCCTGTTGTCCCGCTGAGCGGTCGAGGGTGCCCCTGTGTCCCTGGTTACGGTCCAGTACGTGAACAGGGTCTTGTGGACTGGACGTCGTGATTGGAGGATCGGCCAGTCCTCCGATGGCTGCACACATCGGCCGGGCGCCGCCGATCGAGGGAGATGGTGACCATGAAGCTGCTGCGAGTCGGTACGGCAGGGGCGGAGCGACCCGCACTGCTCGACACCGGCGGGACCCTGCGGGACCTGTCGGGCCTCGTGGACGACATCGACGGCGCGCTCCTCGCCGACGACACCGCGCTCGGCCGGATCCGGGCCGCGGCCGAGGCCGGTGAGCTGCCCGCGCTGGACGCCACCGGCCTGCGGATCGGGCCCCCGCTCGGCCGCATCGGCAAGATCGTGTGCATCGGGCTCAACTACCACGACCACGCCCGCGAGACGGGCGCCGAGCCGCCCGCCGAGCCGGTGGTCTTCATGAAGGCGCCGGACACGGTCGTCGGGCCGAACGACACGGTGCTGGTGCCGCGGGGCTCGACGAAGACCGACTGGGAGGTCGAACTCGCGGTCGTCATCGGCCGTACGGCCCGCTACCTGGACTCGGCCGAGGAGGCGCTCGCGCACGTCGCCGGGTACGCGGTCGCGCACGACGTCTCCGAGCGGGAGTTCCAGATCGAGCGGGGCGGGACCTGGGACAAGGGCAAGAACTGCGAGACCTTCAACCCGCTCGGGCCGTGGCTGGTGACGGCCGACGAGGTCCCGGACCCGCAGCGGCTGTCGCTGAAGCTGTGGGTGAACGGGGAGCTGAAGCAGGACGGTACGACGGCCGAGCAGATCTTCCCCGTCGGGGAGGTCGTGCGGTACCTCAGCCGGTTCATGACGCTGTACCCCGGCGACGTCATCAACACGGGGACGCCGGCGGGAGTGGCCATGGGCCGGCCCGAGCCCAAGCCGTATCTGCGGGGCGGGGACGTGGTGGAGCTGGAGATCGCGGGACTCGGGCGGCAGCGGCAGGAACTGAAGAACGCGTAGACGCTCCGCTGGGCTCGACTGGGCTGGGCTGGGGTTGGGGAGCTCGGGGGCCGGGGGTGGGGGAGCCCGGGGTGCCTGGGTCCCGCAGTCCGTGCCGGACAGCGGTGGCCTGGGCGGGGCGGAGACGCGTGCCGGGTCATGCGGGCGTCATGTCGGCGTGCGAGGGGGGCGTACGGGCGAGGCCGAGGGGTCTCCCGGACATGCGCGCGTGTGGACCGCCGCGCGCTTCGCGGGCCTGCACGGCGCGTGCCGGCCACGGCGGCGGAGCGATCCTGCGGCGGCGGGGGGCCGTGAATCCGTCGCCGGGCGCGGGTCGTTCGGGTCGTTCGGGTCGTTCGCCGAGCTCGGGGCGGTCGCGCCGCCACGGCGGGGCCGTGGGCTGTACGCGGGTTGGGCCTCGTGTCCCTGACGTCGGGGGTCGTGGTGGCGCGGTGGGGTCGTGGGGCGTACGCCGGTCGCGGCTCGTGCCCCTGACGTCGGCGGGGCCGTGAGGTCGTACGACGGACACGGCCCCGTGTGCCTGATGCCGGCCGGCTCAGGCCGTGGCGGGCGGTCGGCTCACGCCAGCAGTGAGGCGAGGGTGCGCCATTCCTTCCTCGGGAGGGAGTCGCCCGCGTCCGCCCGGACCACCTGGAGGGCCACGTGGTCCGCGCCCGCCTCGTGGAAGGCGGCGACGCGCTCACGGACGCGGGCCCCGTCGCCCCAGGCGAAGACCGCGTCGACGAGACGGTCGCTGCCGCCGTCGGCGATGTCGTCCTCGGTGAAGCCCAGGCGGAGGAAGTTGCCGGTGTAGTTGGGGAGCCGCAGGTAGCGGGCCAGGTAGGCGCGGGCCGTCTCCCGGGCGCGGGCCGGGTCGGTCTCCAGGACCACCTTCAACTCCGGTGCCAGCAGCGGCCCGTCGCCCAGGATCTCCCGGGCCTGCGCGGTGTGCTCGGGCGTGACCAGGTAGGGCACCGCCCCGGCCGAGCGGTCCCGGGACAGCCCCAGCATCTTCGGGCCCAGCGCGGCGAGCACACGGCGGCCGGCGGGTACGCCCGCCGCGTCCAGCTCGTCGAGGTAGCCGACCATGGCCGCGTACGGGCGGCGGTAGTTCTTCGCCAGCGCGCTGTGGCTCACGCCGAGGCCCAGCGCGAAGCGGCCCGGATGCGCGGCCTCCACCTCGGTGAAGCCGGCCGCCGTCGTCGCGGCGTCCTGCTGCCACACGCTCTGGATGCTGGTGCCGACGACGATCCGTCGCGTGGCGCCGATGAGCGGGGCCGCGTGGTCGACGGTGCTGCTGCCGCCCAGCCAGATGGCGCCGTATCCGAGTTCCTCCAGCTCGGCGGCGGCCTCGTCCAGTTCCCCGCGCCGGGACGGATCCTCCGAGCGCAGCTCTACGCTCCAGACGCCGTGGCGGCCGACGGTCTCCTTCAGTGAAGCGGTCATCGGATGTGAGCCCTCCGGTGGTGGTCCGCGCCGTGATCCCACGGCCTCTCTCCCTGCCAACCGGAGGGCGTCCCGGCCGGATTCCCGCCGTTCGCTCAGTCGGCCGAACGGCCCAGGAACTCCTCCAGCGCCTCCACCACGAACCGGTGGTCCTGGAGCTGGGGCAGCCCGGAGACGGTCACCGCGCCGATCACGCCCACGCCCTCGACCGTGATCGGGAAGGAGCCGCCGTGGGCCGCGTACACGTCCGGGTCGAGACGGGAGGAGTCCTCGAACGTCGTGCCCTTGGCGCGGAAGCGGGCGCCGACCAGGTAGGAGGCGGCGCCGTAGCGCTCCACCACCCGGCGCTTGCGGGCGATCCAGGCGTCGTTGTCCGGGGTGGAGCCCGGCAGCGCGGCGTGGAAGAGCTGCTGGCCGGCGCGGTGGATGTCGATGGCGACCGGCGCCTGGCGTTCCCGGGCGAGTTCGACCAGGAGGGAGCCGAGCGCCCAGGCGTCCTCGTGGGTGAACCGCCGGAAGACCAGCCGGCGTTCCTGGGCCTCCAGCTCCTCCAGGCTCGGGGTGAGCTCGGGCGTCGTCCTCGGGGTGATCTGCGGGTGCTGCATCAGAGGGTCACCGTCACCTTGTCGCGGGCGGACCTGCGGGCCGCTTCCAGTACGTCGAGCGCGGCGGCCGCCTCCAGGGCGGTCACCGGGTTGGGGCCGGCGCCGAGCAGCGCGGCGGCGACGGCGGCGTAGTAGGCGGGGTAGTCGCCGGGGAGGGTCGGTACGGGGGTGCCGCCGCCGGTCAGCGGGGACTCCCCGGAGCCGACACGGCCCCACAGGGACTCGTCCTCGGCACCCCAGTCGGCGGTGCTGCCGGGGCGGCTGCCCTCGCGCAGGGCCGCTTCCTGGGGGTCCAGGCCGTACTTGACGTAGCCCGCGCGGGAGCCCAGCACCCGGAAGCGGGGGCCGAGCTGGGCGGTCGTGGCCGAGACGTAGAGGTGGGAGCGGACGCCGCTCGCGTGGGTGAGCGCGATGAAGGTGTCGTCGTCGGCCTCGGCGCCGGGGCGGCGGATGTCCGACTCGGCGTAGACCTCGGTGACCGGGCCGAACAGAACCAGGGCCTGGTCGACGACGTGGCTGCCGAGGTCGTAGAGCAGACCTCCGATCTCTGCCGGGTCGCCGGACTCGCGCCAGCCGCCCTTGAGCTGGGGGCGCCAGCGCTCGAAGCGGGACTCGAAGCGGTAGGCGTCGCCCAGTTCACCGTCGGCGAGGAGCCGCCGGAGGGTCAGGAAGTCGTTGTCCCAGCGGCGGTTCTGGAAGACGGAGAGCAGCAGGCCGCGCTCCTCGGCGAGGGCGGCCAGCTCGCGGGCCTCGGCCGCGGTGCCGGCGACCGGCTTGTCCACGACCACCGGCAGGCCCGCCTTGAGGGCGGCGGTGGCCAGCGGGACGTGGGTCTTGTTCGGGGAGGCGACGACGATCAGGTCCAGGTCGTCCGCGCGGCCGAACAGCTCCTCGGCGGTGGCGGCGATCCGCACGTCCGGGAACTCGGCGCGGGCCTGCTGCTGCCGCTCCGGCTGGGAGGTGACCACGGTGTCCAGGGCGAGGCCCTCGATGGCGGCGATCAGCGGGGCGTGGAAGACGGAGCCGGCGAGGCCGTAGCCGATCAGACCGACGCGGAGGGGGGTAGCAGTCATGCCTCCACTTTGGCAACAGTGTTGCGGAAGTGCAAGCGGTGGGGACAATGGGGGTGTGAAGCGGGTGAGGACGGCGACGACGGCGGGGCCGGTGAACGGCGGGGTGGCGGGCGCGAACCTGGGGGCGCTGCGCAGTCACAACACCGCGGTGGTGCTGGGGCTGCTGCGGGACGCCGGGGCCGAGGGCATCAGCCGGCTGGAGCTGGCCGAGCGCACCGGGCTGACCCCGCAGGCCGTCAGCAAGATCACCGCGCGGCTGCGGGCGCGGGGGCTCGCGGCGGAGGCGGGGCGCCGGGCGTCGACCGGGGGCAAGCCGAGGACCGTACTGCGGCTGGTACCGGAGGCGGGCCACGCGGTCGGCGTCCACCTGGACCGCGACGAGCTCCGGGTGGTGCTGGTCGATCTGGACGGGGCCGTGGTGGGGGAGCGACGCGGGGAACTGGACCTGGGCGCGGGGGCTGAGGCCGTACTGGGGGCGGTGTGCGCGGCGGTTCGGGGGGTTGTCGGGGAACTGGGTGCGGGGACGGGTGTTGACGCGGGTGCCGGTGCTGGTGTCGGTGTTGACGTGGGTGCCGGTGCCGGTGTCGGTGTTGACGCGGGTGTCGGTCTCGGCGCGGGTGCCAGTGGCGGCGGGCTCGCCGGACCGGGCTCCTTGGTGGGCGTGGGGGTCGCGTTGCCGGGCCCCTTGGACCATGAGCGGGGGGTGTTGCACCGGGTCACCGGCTTTCCCGAGTGGGACGGATTTCCGCTGCGGGACGCACTCGCGGAACGGCTCGGGGTGCCGGTGGTGGTGGACAAGGACACCAACGCCGCGGCGCTCGGGCTGGCGGTCGGGGGTGAGGAGGGCGCGTCGGCCCGGTCCTTCGCCTATCTGCACCTCGGCACCGGGCTCGGGGCCGGGCTGGTGATCGACGGGAGCGTGCACCGCGGGGCGCGGACCGGGGCCGGGGAGTTCGGACACCAGGTGATCCAGCTCGACGGGCCGCTGTGCGAGTGCGGGAACCGGGGCTGTGTGGAGGCGCTGTGCCTCAAAGCCGCGGCACGGGGCGAGGTGGGCGAGGCGGCCCGGGTGCTGGGCGTGGCGGCCGGGAACCTGGTCGGGTTGCTGGACATCGACGTGGTGCTGCTGGGGGGCCGGACGGTCGCCGGCGCCCCTCAGACATACCTGAGCGGGGTCGGCGAAGTGCTCGGGGCCCGGGCCAGACGGGAGGGTACGGGCGAGGACGCGGTGCCGGTACGGGTTGCTCCGCGCGGGGAACGGATCGTGGCCGAGGGCGCCGCCCAACTGCTGCTGGCACCGCTGTTCGGACGGGGGGACGACTGACGGGGGTCTCTTCGCCGACGCGTGTCGATGTTCCTTGCTCGGTGCCGGCGCGGATCGGGTGCCCGGATGTGGGTGCGGGTGCGTATGGGTGCCCGGATGTGAGTGCCGGTGCGTATGGGGTGCTCGGGTGCGGGTGCCCGGGTGCGGATGCCCGGATGTAGGCGCCGGTGCGGCCCCCGGATCACCGCCCTCACCGACCACCGCCCTCACCGACCACCGCCCTCACCGACCACCGCCCTCACCGACCACCGCCCTCACCGACCACGCCCTCACCGACCACCGCCCCCACCGACAACCATCCCCACCCCTACGCCCACCCCACCGACCACCGCCCCCGCGCACCCTCACCCACCCAGCGCCCCCCGTGCTAACTTTTGGTAATCGCGGGGGGTCGATTTTCAGCCGGGGAAGGTGGGGCCAGGCTCCTTCCGCGGGCGAATCGCGAGCCCCGAGCGGTCTTGTGGCGAGGGCATTGGACGGGGACATGCTGTACGGGCGTGATGCGGAGCTGCGGCTGCTGTCGGACCACGTTGCCGCTGGCTTCGACGGGACGGGCGGTGCCCTGCTGCTCCGGGGAGAGGCCGGCATCGGGAAGACCACCCTGCTCGGCGCCGCCCGGGAAGCCGCTGTCGCACGTGGCGGCCGTACCCTGTCGGCGCTCGGCGTCCAGTCCGAGGCGTCGGTGCCCTTCGCCGGACTGCACCAGTTGCTGAAACCGGTCCTCGCCGACCACGCCCCGTCCCTGCTGGCCCGACAGCGGGACGCGCTGTTCGCGGCCTTCGGAATGTCCGACGGCGCCGCACCGGAGATGTTCTCCGTCGGACTGGCCTCGCTGGAACTGATCAGCAGCCTGGCCGAAGAGGCCCCCGTGGTGCTGCTGGTCGACGACGCCCAGTGGATCGACGGGCCGAGCAGCGAGGTCCTGGCCTTCGTCGCCAGGCGGCTGGAGGGCGAGCGGGTCGCCATGGTCGTGGCCGTGCGCGAGGGCCACGACACCGTGCTGAACGACGCCGGCCTGCCCGAGATGCAGCTGGAGAAGCTCGCCGGCGACGCGGCGGTGGCGCTCCTCGCGGCGCGGGCGCCGGAACTCGACCCCGCCCTGCGCCAGCGGCTGCTGGCCGAGGCCGCCGGCAATCCGCTGGCGCTGGTCGAGCTGCCGACGGCGCTGCACCGGGAGGGAACCGTCGCGCAGTCACCGCTGCCGTGGCTGCCCACCACCCGGCGCCTGGAGCGGTCGTTCCTCGCGCGCGCGTCCGCACTGCCGGAGGTGACCCGGGCCGCCCTGCTGATAGCGGCGGCCGACGACGAGGGTGATCTCGCCGAGATCCTCACGGCCGCCGAGATCCTGTCCGGCGCGGCCCTCTCGGTGAGCTCCCTGGAGCCCGCCGTGCACGCCGGGCTGATCGAGGTGCGCGGGCACGCGGTGCGCTTCCGGCACCCCCTGATCCGTTCCGCCGTCTACCACGCGGCCGCCCCGTCGAGACGCCTGGCGGGACACGCGGCCCTGGCGAAGGCCCTGGCGGGGCAGCACGAACGCCGGGCCTGGCATCGCGCGGCCGCCACCCCCGGCCCGGACGACGAGGTGGCGCTCGACCTGGAACAGGCCGCGTACAGAGCACTGCGGCGGGGCGCGCCGCGGGCCGCGGCGGAGGCACTGCGGCAGGCGGCGCTCCGCAGCCGTCCGCAGACACACCGAGGCCGCCTGCTGCTGCGGTCCGCGGAGATCAACTTCGAACTCGGCGAGGCGGACACGGCCCGCCGGCAACTCGCCGAGGCGAGGTCAGGGAAGCTCGCGGCGGAGGAGAGGCTGCGCCTGACTCTCTGGGCGGAGGCCCTCGACGAGGAGAGCTGGTTCCGGCCGGAGCGGGTGCGGGCCTTCGCCGACGTCGCGGACCGTCTGGCCGGTGCCGACCGCGACGGCGCGGCACTCGCCCTCAGAGCGCTGTGGCCGCTCTCCATGGGGTGCTGGTATGGCGACCCGGCCGAGGAGACCCGGGGGCTCGTCGTCAAGGCGGCCCGGCGCCTCCAGCAGGACGACAGCGAACCGATGGTCCTCTCCGTCGCCGCCTGCGCTGACCCGGTGGGGGAGGCGGCCTGGGTCATCGACCGGACGACCCGGCTCGCGCCGGGGGCCGTGGACGACCCCGCCGAGCAGCACGCCCTGGGAGCGTCGCTGACCGCCATATGGGCCTACGACCTCGCCTGGCCCTACCTGTGCGCGGCCGTCGACGGACTGCGCCAGCAGGGCCGCCTCGGACTGCTGGGCGAGGCCCTGGCGTCCCAGGCGTGGGCGGCGCTCCAGCTCGGCAAGCACCGGCTGGCGCGCACCGCGGCGGACGAGTCGCGGCGGCTGTCCCGGGACACCGGCCGCTCCCGCTGGGCGTGCGTCGCCGACCTGGCCCTCGCCACCCTGGCCAGCGAACGCGGCGAATCGGAGACCGCGACCGAACTCATCCGGACGACCGAGGCGGATCTGCTGTCACTGGGGCCACGGTCGATCCTCGGCTTCGCCCAGTTCGCCCGCGGGCGTCACGCGATGGTCAACAAGCAGTACGACGACGCGTACGAGCAACTGGCACGGGTGCTGGACCCGGCCGACACCACGTACCACCCCTTCGTGGGCTACCTGGGGATGGCGGACCTGATCGAGGCGGCGGTCCGCACCGGCCGCGGCGACGCGGCGGAACACCATTACGCACAGCTCAGCGCCCTGGCGGAGCGGACGACCGCGCCGTACCTGCGGGCCATGGCCACCTGCGTCCGTCCCCTGGTCGTCGCCGACGACCAGGCGGAGCCGCTGTACCGCCGCGCGCTCGACGACCGGCTGCTCGCCAACTGGCCGTTCCACCGCGCCCAGCTCCTGCTGGCCTACGGCCGGTGGCTGCGGCGCCAACGCCGCATCGTGGAGGCCCGCGGTCCGCTGCGGGCGGCCGTGGAGAGCTTCGACGCGCTGGGCGTCACGGTGATCGGGGAGGACGCGCGGTCCGAGCTGCGCGCGGCGGGCGAAGCGGTCGGCAGGCCGACGCCGTCCACCGTGGACAGCCTCACCCCGCAGGAACTGCAGATCGCCAGGATGGCGGCCACCGGGATGACCAATCGCGAGATCGGCACCCGGCTGTTCCTCTCGCACCGAACCGTCGGTCAGCACCTCTACCGGATCTTCCCGAAACTCGGCATCACCTCGCGCGGCCAGCTCCACCTGGCCGATCTCGGCGGGGACTAGCTCGTCCAGCGCTGTCCGGGGCGGTACCGCTGCGCCGGCCGGGCGGACTTCGCGGCCGGTGCCGGAGTGGCGCGGCCGGTACCCCCGCCCCACCCGGCATGGTCATGTGTTCATGCGACTGTGCACGTCCCTGTCCCTCTGCCTCACCGCAGCCGCCGCCGTCGTCGTGCCCGCCGCCGTCCCCGCGTCGGCGCATGCCGCGTCCGCCGGTACGGCCCCCTCGTGCGTCGCCGCCGACGCGCGGGCCTTCCCGCTGGCCACCCGGATCCGGGGCGGGCCCACGTCCTACGAGGCCGGCGGCGGATACGGCACCTGGTACATCGACCTCACCAACACCACCCGCGGAACCTGCGCCGGCATCCACCCGGTCGTGGTCCTCGTCGACGACAAGCGCGCCCTGCGGCCGGGGCAGCCCCAGCTGGACTTCTACGACGGCCCCCGGGCCCGGCCGGTGACCTTCGAGAGCACCGACGAACAGGAGCTGGTCGGGGTGCTGGACGGCGCCGGGTTCGGCGGGTTCACCGTGCCGCCCGGCCGGACCGTGAGCGTCCGGGTCCGGCTCGCTCTCACCTCGGACACCGCATCCGGCCAGGTCACCGCCAACGCGGCCGTCGTGCAGCGGCGGGGCCAGGACGGCGACTGGGTCGGGCAGTCCAACGCCTACCGCTTCGGGATCGGCGAGGAGGCAAAGGACATCCCGGAGGGCTCCCTGGAGGACGCCGAGGAGGCCGCGCAGCAGGACTCCCCGGCGTCTCCGGGGGCGTCCGCGGGGGCGCGGGCGACCGGCGGCGTCCGGGAGACCGCGGGCGTGCGGGAGAGCGCGGGCGCGCAGACGGCCGAGGGCCTGCCGACCGCGCCCACCGGCAGCGCACGCCAGGACGCCGAGGCACTGCCGGCCGCCCCCTCCGGCGGCAGCACATCGCCGGCCACTCCCGCCGGCTCCGCCGCGTCCAGCGCCTCCGGCAGCGACACCCCGGACGCCTCCCTGCCCCTCGCCCAGGACGAGGCGGCCGGAGAACGGGCACGCGAGCTGGCCCGCACCGGCCCGGGACTCGCCCACGGTCTGCTCACGGCCGTCGCCGCGCTGGTCGCCGTGGGCACGACCGCGCACCTGGTGGCCCGCGGCCGCCGCTGACGTGCCCCGCCCCCCTCGCGGAGGGCGGGGCCGTCCATACCGGGCGGGAGCTGTCACACCGACAGCACCCCTCGCGTCGTACGTCGAGGCCCCGGACGTCCGCCACCGGCGGCTGACCAGTGGGTACACCAGTGGTCACCAGGTGATCGACGGGGTCAGGACCGGCCGGTCCTGACTAGGCTGGGGCCGTCGGTACGCCGTGGTTCCGGCGCCCCGTTCCCCGACCGTACGTACGCCAGGAGACGCACAGCATGGCAGACCGCAAGCCCATAGAGTCATGGCTCACCGACATGGACGGCGTCCTGATCCACGAGGGCGTCCCGATCCCGGGAGCCGACGCCTTCCTGAAGAAGCTGCGCGAGTCCGGCCGGCCCTTCCTGGTGCTCACCAACAACTCCATCTACACCGCCCGTGACCTGCACGCCCGGCTGCGCCGGATGGGTCTGGACGTGCCGGTGGAGAACATCTGGACGTCGGCCCTCGCCACCGCCCAGTTCCTGAACGACCAGCGGCCCGGCGGCAGCGCCTACGTCATCGGCGAGGCCGGCCTCACCACCGCGCTGCACGACATCGGCTACATCCTCACCGACCACGATCCCGACTTCGTGATCCTCGGCGAGACCCGCACCTACTCCTTCGAGGCCCTGACCAAGGCCGTCCGGCTGATCAACGACGGCGCCCGGTTCATCGCGACCAATCCCGACAACGTCGGCCCGTCCACCGAGGGCGACCTGCCCGCCACCGGTTCGGTCGCCGCCCTGATCACCGCCGCGACCGGCAAGAAGCCGTACTTCGTCGGCAAGCCCAACCCGCTGATGATGCGGGCCGGGCTGAACGCGATCGGTGCCCACTCCGAGACCTCGGCGATGATCGGCGACCGGATGGACACCGACGTGCTAGCCGGCCTGGAGGCCGGGATGCGCACGTTCCTGGTGCTCAGCGGCGTGACGCAGCCGACCGACGTGGACCGCTACCCGTTCCGCCCGTCCGAGGTCGTCGACTCCATCGCGGACCTGGTGGACCTGGTCTGAGCCCGGCCGAAACCCGGCCTCACCCGTTCGGAGCAATCCGGCGCCTCCCGAGGATGCGGAGGCGCCCTGGGCGGGGGAGCCTCCTGATAACTGGAGGTTCACGATGGGCTCACTACGCCTCACGCTGTGTACAGGAATCCCCGCGGTCGCCCTCGCCGCCGTGGCCGCGGTCGCCCCGTCGGCCAGGGCGGCGGACGGCGACGCGGTCACCGTGGCCCCCGCGAGCCCGGCGCCGGGCGGCGACGTCACCCTGCGGGTCAGCGGCTGCTCCGGCGAGCAGGGCAGCGCGGCCTCGTCCGCCTTCGTCGCCGACGCCCGGCTGACCGGCGCCCAGGGCAGTCTGAGCGGCGAGACCCGCGTCCGGTCAGCCCTGGAGCCGGGCACCTACACCGTGAAGGTCACCTGCGCCGGCACCGTGCTCACCGGGAGCCTCACGGTCGCACGGCCGGGCGCCGCCGCCGGCCTGCCGGAAGAGCCCATCCGGCTGCCCGCCCGGTCCGCCTCGCCGATCGCCCCGGTTCCCGCGGGCGGCGGCGGAACCACCCACTTCGCCACGGTGGCCACCAGCGGCTCCGGACCCGACGCCGTCCAGGCGGCGACCGGGCTGGCGCTCGCCGGGATCGCCGCGGTCGCCGTCGGGCTGCGCGCCCGCCGGAGCCGCGGCCCCCGCTGAGCGCAGCCATGTCCGACGACCACGGGCGCATCACCAGCACCGGGCGGCTCGTCACCGGCCTGGCCTGGGCGCTGCTGCTGTTCGGGCTGTGGCTGTGGGGGCGCGGCGTGACCGACGTCCCGAGGGGCGCGGACGGCGCCGCCACGGGTGACGTCTTCGCCCCCGGCCGCGCCGCCGACCCCGCCCGGCTGCCGCGCGCGGCGAACCCCCTGGCAGACGCGGTGCCCCAGCGCGTCGACATCCCCCGGCTTGGCGTCCAGGCCCCGGTGGTGGCCCGCGGCCTGGACGCGCGGGGCGCGGTCGACCCGCCGCCCTACGACCAGCCGGGCGTGGTCGGCTGGTACGGCGCCGGTCCCAAGCCCGGCGCCGCGGGGGCGGCCCTGCTGGTCGGCCACGTCGACACCGAGACCCGGCCCGCCGTTTTTTACCGGCTCAGCACCGTCCAGCCCGGGGAGCGGGTCCGGGTGTTCCGCGCGGACGGCAAGGTCGCCGAGTTCACCGTCGACGACGTCCGCGTGCTGCCCCGGGACGGTTTCGACGCCCGGCTGGCCTACGGCCCCCGCAAGCCGGGCCGCGCCGAACTCCGCCTGATCACCTGCGGCGGCTCCTTCGACCGCGTCAGCCGCAGCTACACGGCGAACGTCGTGGTCTCGGCATACCTCACGGGAACGGCGGGCTGAGCGTCCGGAAGGTGGTCGCGGGGGCTGGGTGCCTGGAGTGGTGGCGGTTGGTGGGGCGGGTCGCGCGGGGAGGGCCGGTCGAGCGTCCGGGGCGGTGGTCGCCGGTGGGGCGGGTCGCGCGGGCAGGGCCGGCTGGGCGTCCGGAGTATGGCGGTTGGTGGGGCGGGTCGCGCGGGGAGGGCCGGTGGGGCGTCCGGAGTGGCGGTCACCAGCGGGTTGCGTGTCCGGGGCGCTGGTCACCAGCGGGGCGCGGCCAGCGGGGACAGCCGGCTGCGGATGTTGCCGAAGTGGTCCCTTATGGCCCGCTCCGCCCGCAGGGAGTCGCCGGAGCGCACCGCGTCCAGGATCTCCCGGTGCTGGCGGCAGGTGACCCGGGGGTCCTGCGGCACGTCCACCAGGTCCCGCTGCACCCGGTGGAAGGCGTCCCAGAACGCCTCCAGCACCTCGCCCAGCAGCACGTTGTCCAGTCCCCGGTAGAGGGTGGCGTGAAAGGCGCGGTCGGTCTCGCCGAGCCCGGTCCCCTCGGCGGCCTCCCGTTCCATGCGCTCCACGAGCGCGTCCAGTTCCACGAGGTCCGCCTCCGGCAGCCGCCCGGCCAGCCGGGACACCAGCCCGGTCTCGACGGCCTCGCGCAGCTCCAGCAACTGGAGCAGGGAGTCCTCGCCGCGGTAGTGGCCGGCGACGGTGCGGAAGGCCAGCCCCTCGATCATCGGCGCGAACGACATGGAGCCGACGTACGTCCCGAAGCCGTGCCGGATCTCCACGATGCCCATCGCCTGGAGCGCCTTCAGGGCCTCCCGCACGGAGTTCCGGCTCGCCCCGAGGAGCCTCATCAGCTCGGGCTCGGTGGGCAGCGGGGCGCCCGAGGGCAGCCGCTGGTCCACGATCAGTTTCTTGATCCGCTCCTGAAGGTCCCGGGCTGCCATGGCCAGAGGGTATCCGGCCATTCGGGCGGAGGGGATACGGCGGGAGCACGCGGCACAGGGCATGCGGAAGGCCCCCCGCTTCCGCGAGGGGCCTTCCGGTCGGTGCGCCGCCAGGGACTCGAACCCCGGACCCGCTGATTAAGAGTCAGCTGCTCTAACCAACTGAGCTAGCGGCGCCTGCTGACGGAGAAAACTCTACCGGACCTCCAGGGGTGCTTCCGACCACCGGGAGATGGCGGAGCGGCCGAGCGGGGAGTCCCGTACATCATTCGGACCGTCAAAATGCGCGTTCCGTACCCAGTTGGGAAACTGATCAACGTGCACACTCGCGGACAAACCACGCCCGAATGTGAGGCAGATCGCATGACCGCTCCGCTGTTCGAGGACATCGACCCCGCGAGCGACTGTGACTGTCCCGGCTGCGTCCACGGGCGCAGGCCGACCCCCCGCTCCCTGCTCACCCGCGGCCGTCCGGCGGCCGGCGGAGTCGTCGTCGTGGCCGCAGCGTCCGCCGCGCTCGGCACGGTCGCGCCCGCCGCCGCCCTCACCCCCGGCCACTCCCCGCACCGGCAGGCCCTGCCCGGCGACGGCGTACCCGACACCCCGCAGGGCGCCAGGGCCCCCCTGCACGGCCGGGCGGGCCGGCCCGCGGAGCCGGGCGCCGTCCCGACCCCCGCCACCACCCGGACCCAGATCATCAACCGGGCCAAGACCTGGGTGGCCGCCAAGGTGCCGTACAGCATGAACGACTTCTGGTCCGACGGCTACCGCCAGGACTGCTCGGGGTACGTCTCCATGGCCTGGGGACTGCCGAACAACGAGTGGACCGGCAGCCTCGGCCAGTTCGGCGTCAAGATCAAGAAGGAGGAGCTGCAACCCGGCGACATCCTGCTCTACCACAACCCCGACAACCCCGAGAAGGGCTCCCACGTCGTGATCTTCGGCGGCTGGACGGACCACACGCACACCTCTTACACGGTCTACGAGCAGACGCCCCCGCGCACCCGCAGCCAGACCACCCCCTACCCGTACTGGAACAACACCGACAAGTACGTCCCCTACCGCTACAAGGGCGTGACCAAGGCCGGGGCCGCCGCCCGCCCGGCGCCCGGCGGGAAGGCGGGGGCGGCCTATCCGGGTGCGGCCTACTTCGGCCCCGGCGCCGACAACGCGTACGTCACCCTGCTCGGCCAGATGCTGATCGCCCGGGGCGGAGCCTCCTACTACGCCAAGGGGCCGGGGCCGGTCTGGGGCGCGGCGGACCGGCGGGCCACCCAGGCGTTCCAGCGGGCCCAGGGCTGGTCCGGCGCGGACGCCGACGGGATCCCCGGCCGGCGCACCTGGGAGCTGCTGAGCACGGGCCGGGGCAAGGACATCGCGTCGCCGGCCGCCGGACCCGGCTCGCACGGGGTCCCCGGCTACCCGGGCCGGAACCACTTCCGGCCGGGCCAGAGCAACGACCACATCACCAGGCTCGGCGCCCAGCTGGTGAAGAAAGGGTTCGGCCGGTTCTACGCCCTCGGTCCGGGACCGCACTGGGGCGAGGCGGACCGGCGCGCCGTCGAGGCCTTCCAGCGGGCCCAGGGCTGGCGGGGCGGCGCGGCTGACGGCTACCCGGGGCCGGAGACGTGGCGCCGCCTGTTCGCCTGACCGGCCCGGCATCCCACCCCACCCCAACCCCCTGTTCATGACGCGTCTGGCGCGGAGGCTGGAGCACGCATGAGTACGACCACATCCCACACGCCGCCCGAGTCCGAGGGGCAGTCGGAGGGCACGGCCGCCGGCCCCGGCACCCGGCCGGTCCGCCTGATCCAGAACGAGGCCACCACCGAGATCCCCGTCCACCTGCTCTTCCGGGACGATCCCGACCCGGTGAAGGTGCCGCTGCGGCCGGCCGTGGTGGCCCGCCGGCAGGGCACCGGTGAGCAGCCCCGCCTCAGGCGCCCGGCGCCGGCGCGCGGACGGCCGCTGCCGGAGGTCGACCCGGAGCTGGCGGAGCGCCCGGCGCGGGTGCTGCCCGGGGCGGCCGGGGTGCTCGCCGGGGTCTGCGGGGTCACCGGCTGCCTGGCCACCACCTGGTGGGCGGGGCTGCTCCCGCCGCTCGCCGCGCGGGCGCTGGGCCTGCCGGCGGATCCGGGCGGCGGTCTCGGCCCCGTGCAGTGGGCCGCGTACGCCGGGGCCGGGCTGCTCGGGGCGTTCGGCTTCGGCGGGCTGGCCCGGGGGCGGACCGGGCGGGCCTGGGTGCTGGGGCTGTTCGGGCGGTACCGGGGGACGGTCCGGCGCACCGGGCTGCTGTGGGTGAACCCGCTGGTGCCGCGCCGCCGGGTGGACGTGCGGCTGCGGCACTGGCGCAGCGAGGCGATGCCGGCCGCGGATCCCGACGGGCTGGCGCTGCGGGTGGTGGTGCTGGTGGTGTGGCGGGTGCGGGACACCGCGCGGGCCCTGCTCGCCATCGACGACCACGAGACGTATCTGCGGGAGTGCGTGGAGGCGGCGCTGGCCCGGGTGCCGGTGGAGCCGGCGGGCGGGACGCGGGGCGGGGCGACGGCGGCCGGGGCCGCGCTGACCCGGCTGGTGGCGGCGGAGACCGGTCCGGTCGGCGTGGAGGTGTTCTCGGTGCGGCCGGTCCGGGTGGAGTACGCCCCCGAGGTGGCCGGGGCGGTGCACCGGCGCCGGATCGCCGCGCTGGACGCCCGGCAGCGGGCCAGCATGCTCAGCTCGGTGGTGGACTCGGTGGAGGACACGGTGACCCGGCTGACCATGCGCGGTCTGGTCGAACTGGACGACTACGAGCGCAAGGTGCTGGTCCGTGACCTGACGGTGGCGTTCTGCTCGGGGCGCGGGGAGCCGGTGTAGGGCGGGAGCGGTGGGCCGGTGCGGCGCGGGCGCGCGGCCGGTCTGCGATTGGTATGGACATGTTCAACTGGCGGCAATAATCTGAGGCTTGGTCTAGACCTGATCTGCACGGCTCACCGAACTCCCCACGTTCTCCAGGAGCGGCAGCATGCGCACCAAGACCAAGTTGTCCGCGGTCGTGCTGGGCGCGGTGACCGCCGGAGCGTTCGCGCTCTCCACCGGCGGCGCCAGCGGGCACGGCTACACCGACCTCCCCATCAGCAGGCAGAAGCTCTGCCAGAACGGCACCGTGGCGAACTGCGGCCAGATCCAGTGGGAGCCGCAGAGCGTCGAGGGCCCCAAGGGCTTCCCGGCCGGCGGTCCCGCCGACGGTCAGCTCTGCAACGCGGGCCTGAGCCAGTTCGCCCAGCTCAGCGCCCCCAAGACACCGTCCGGTGCCGCCTGGCCCACCACCAAGGTGACGGGCGGCCAGTCGTACACGTTCCGCTGGCAGTTCACCGCCATGCACGCCACGACGGACTTCAAGTACTACGTCACCAAGCCGGGCTGGAACCAGGACCACAACCTCTCCCGCTCGGACCTCAACCTCACCCCGTTCCTGACGGTGCCCTACAACGGCCAGCGCCCGCCGGCCACCCTCAGCCACAGCGGCACCCTGCCGACCGGCCTGAGCGGACACCACGTCATCCTCGCGGTGTGGACGATCGCCGACACGGGCAACGCGTTCTACGCCTGCTCGGACGTCACCTTCTGATCACCCTTCGGGTGAGGTCCGCGTGCGCCGGGCCGGTGCTCCGGCGCCGGCGCACGCGAGTCCGGGAACCGCACACGGGGGTGACAGGCGCCATGGACGCCTTGTTCCACATCAGCATGGCGGGGCTCCTCGCCGTCCTCGCCCGGGGCGTCGTGGCGACAGCGCTCCGCACGCGGCAGCGGCTCGCGGCCTGGCGGAGCGGGTTCACCGCGCAGGCCCGGGTGGTGCGCGCCTGGGCGACCGCCCAGGTCGTCGACAACGCCGCCCGGCGGGTGCGGTGGCACGAGTACGACTTCACCGCCCAGGACGGCCGTGCGGTGCGCTTCAAGGAGAGCGGCGGCCCGGCCGGCCGCGGCGTGGGCGACCAGGTCCTCGTCCACTACGCCCCGGGGCGGCGCGACAAGGCCACCGCCGCCGAGCCGCGGCCCGGCAGGGACCTGACGGTCGCCGTCGTCTGGGTGGCGGTGCTCGCCGGCTGCGCGGTCTTCGTCGCGCACGAGTGGATCACATTGTCCCAGTTCTGATACTGAGCTTCCCTTGAGGCGGCCCGCCCCGCGCGCCGGGTACGTTCCTCGCACGTCGGCCGAGCGGGGACGGCGTACCTGACCTCGGGGGATCTCATGGAGCTCTTCATCTACGCCGTGCCCAGTCTCATGCTCGCGGGCTTCGCCTTCGCCGCGTACCTGCTCGTCCGCCGTGCCCGGCGGCTCCGCAGGACGTGGACGCACGGGCTGACCGCCGAGGCGCGCTGCCTGCGGATGTTCACGACGACCAGCGGGGGCGGCGGCGACACCTCCGTGCACACGACCGTGCACCACGTCTACGAGTTCACCACCCGCGAGGGCCGCACCGTCCGCTTCGAGGAGGAGAACGGCCCCGCGACCGTCCTGGAGGGCGACTTCGTGACCGTGCGCTACCTCCCGGAGCTTCCCCAGCGGGCCACCGCGCTGCCGCCGACACCCGGCAGGCTCGCCGTCGGCACCGGCTTCGGGCTGGTCCTCCTCGGCGTCGCCGGCTCCTTCTGCGTCGGCTTCATGGTCCTCGCCCACGTGATCTTCGCCGAGTCGAACGGCCTGCTGCCGTAGACCAAGGGGAAGACGCCGAAGGCCCCCCGCTTCCGCGAGGGGCCTTCGATCACGTGCGCCGCCAGGGACTCGAACCCCGGACCCGCTGATTAAGAGTCAGCTGCTCTAACCAACTGAGCTAGCGGCGCATGACTCCCGCCTGCCTCGGGTTTTCGTTCCCGCGGCCGGCGACAGAGAAAATACTACCTGGTCCCGAGGGGTGCTCGTGACCATCCACGGGCCGCTCAGATCGTCAGCGACAGGACCACCGGAGCCGCGTTCCGGTTCAGCGTCTCCGCCGCCCGCTTCAGCCGGTGCGCGTGCTCCAGCGGGAGCGAGACGGCCAGGCAGCCGACCGTGGAGCCCGCGGTGAGCGGTACGGCCGCGCAGACCGTGCCGACCGCGTACTCCTGGAGATCGAGCACCGGCACCGTCGGCGGCTGCGACTCCAGCCGGGACAGCAGCAGCTTGTCGCTCGTGATGGTGCGCGAGGTGAGGCGGGCCATCTTGTGCCGGGAGAGATGATCGCGGCGGGCGTTGTGGTCCAGCTGGGTCAGCAGACTCTTGCCGACGGCGGTCGCGTGGGCGGAGTAGCGGAAGTCGACCCACTCGTTGACCGCCGGGGCGGCCGGCCCGGCGGCGTACTGGGTGACCCGGACCTCGCCGTCCAGGTACCGGCTGAGGTAGACGGCCGCGCCGACCGAGTCGCGCAGCCGGTCCAGGGTGAGCTGGAGCTTCTCGCGCAGGGCCCGCTCCCGGTCGTGCGCCGAGGTGATCCGGCGCAGGGTGTCACCGGTGACGTACGCCCCGTCGGCGATCTGCTCGACGTACCCCTCGCGGCGCAGCATGCGCAGCAGGGCGGTGAGCCGCTCGGTGCCGAGGCCGGTGCGGCGGGCCAGCTCGGTGTCGGTGGCACCGGCGGGGTGCCGGGCCACGGTCTCCAGCACGCGCAGCGCGTCCTGTGCGGAGTGGTACGGGGCGGTCGGCTCGATCCTCATGTCGGTCCCCCTCGGCCACGACCCGGGTCGGCGGATCGTGTCCACGATAGCCGTCAAAGCGGCACGGGGGAGAGGGGGTTGCGAGATTGCTCTCCGTGGGCCCGTGCCGCCAACCGGGGCGAAAACCCGCTGGCATATGCCACGGTCATTCACCAGCGGGTGGACCTCGGCTCTTCCGCCGTGGCCCCCGCGCACACCCGACCGCGCCTCACAGCACCGCGCTGACGAATTCCCGGGTGCGCTCCCGCTCCGGGTCGCCGAAGATCTTCTCCGGCGGCCCGGCCTCGATGACCCGGCCCGCGTCGAACATCAGGACCTGGTCGGAGATGTCCCGGGCGAAACCCATCTCGTGCGTCACGCACAGCATCGTGATGTCCGTGCTGCGCGCGATGTCCCGGAGCAGGTCCAGCACGCCCGCGACCAGCTCCGGGTCGAGCGCGGAGGTCACCTCGTCCAGCAGCAGCACCTGGGGCCGCATCGCCAGCGCCCGGGCGATCGCCACCCGCTGCTGCTGCCCGCCGGACAGCCGGGTCGGCTTCGCGTCGCACTTGTCGGCCAGGCCCACCAGGTCCAGCAGCTCCCGGGCCCGCGCCTCGGCCTCGTCCCGCGACAGGCCGAGCACCCGCACGGGCGCCTCGGTGAGGTTGCGCAGCACCGACATGTTCGGGAACAGATTGAACTGCTGGAACACCATCCCGATCTTCTTGCGGACCTCCCGGACCTGCTTCTCCGGCGCCGGGAACAGCCGCTGCCCGTCCACGGTGATCGTGCCCTCGTCCGGCTTCGCGAGGGTCATCAGCAGTCTGAGGATCGTGGTCTTGCCGGAGCCGGACGGGCCGATCAGGGTGACGTGCCGGCCCGCGTCCACGGACAGGTCGAGGCCGTCGAGGACGGTGTTGTCCCCGAACCGCTTGGTCACGCCCTCCAGACGGATCAGCTCGGTCGGCAGGGTGCCGGTCACGGCCGGCTGCTTGCGGGTCTCAACGGACAAGGCGTCGCTCCAGGGTGCGCAGACAAAGGGAGGCCAGGTAGGAGACGACGATGAAGGCGATCCCGATCACCGTCAGGGGCTCGGTGAACTGGAAGTGCTGCTGGGAGACGAGCCGCGCCCGGCCCAGCATCTCCAGCACGCCGATGGTCATCAGCATCGGCGTGTCCTTCAGCATCGCGATGACGTAGTTGCCGAGCGGCGGCACCACCCGGCGGACGGCCTGCGGCAGGATCACCGCCGTCCAGGTCCGCCGCACCGGCAGGCTGAGTGCCGTCGCGGCCTCCCACTGGCCCGCCGGCACCGCCTCGATGCCGGCCCGGTAGACCTGCATCGTGTACGTCGAGTAGTGCAGCCCGAGCCCGAGGACCCCGGTGGTCAGCGGGGACAGGGTCACACCCGCCTCGGGCAGCACGTAGAACAGGAAGAACAGCTGCACCAGCAGCGGGGTGTCCCGCACGAACTCCGTGAAGACCCCCACCGGCCAGCGCACCCACCGGGTCGGCGTCCGCAGCAGCAGCGTCCACACCAGGCCCAGCGCGAACGAGATCAGCGACCCCAGGGCCAGCGCCTCCAGGGTGACGACCAGACCCTTCCAGAAGTACGGCAGGAAGTCGGCGACCGCTCCCCAGTCCCAGGTCATCGGGCCACCTCCGCCTTCAGCCGGCGCTCAAGACCCCGCATCCCACGGGTGAGCAGGAACGCGATCACGAAGTAGATCAGCAGCAGGTACCCGTAGATCTGGCCGCTCTGCTGGAGGGCGAGGCGGACCAGGTTGCCGCTGAACGCCAGGTCGCCCATGCCCGTGATGGACACCAGCGCGGTGCCCTTGAGCAGTTCGACCAGCAGGTTGGAGAAGGACGGGATCATCTCCGGCACCGCCTGCGGCAGCAGGATCAGCCGCAGCCGCTGCCAGGGTGAGAAGCCGAGCGCGATCCCGCCCTCCCGCTGGGCCGGGTCCACCGCCGCGAGGGCGCCGCGCACGATCTCCGAGCCGTACGCGCCGTAGGTGAGGCCCAGCGCGAGCGTGCCGGCCCACATCGGTACGAGCTGCCAGCCGAAGGCGACCGGCAGCACGAAGAACACCCAGAAGATCATCACCAGCGCCGACGTGCCGCGGAACACCTCGGTGTACAGCGCCGCGACGAAGCGGACGAGCCGTGACCGGTGGGTGCGGGCGGCACCGGCGACGAACGACACCGCGGCGGCGAGCAGCGCGCTGTACACCAGCAACTGGAGCGTGGTGTACGTGCCCCGGAGGACGAGTTCCCAGAGTCCCGCAGTCATCAGCCGCACAACTCCTTCGCGGTCAGGGTCGTCATCTCGGCCTTGGTGAAGCCGAAGGGCCGCACGATCCGGTACAGCTCACCGCTGCGGCGCAGCTTGTGCAGCTCGGCGTTGAAGGCGTCGCGCAGCCGGGTCTCGGCCGGCCGGAACGCGAACGCGCCGCCGTCCGCCTTCGGCTTGCCGTCGACGAGCGCGACGAACGGCTCGGTCGACTCGGCCTTGGCGGAGCCCCGGGCGACGAGCCGGGCGGTGACCGCCGTGGCCGCGAACAGGTCGACCCGCCCCGACTCCACGGCGTTCAGTCCGGCGACCTGGTCCGGCACGATGACGAGGTCGTTCTCCTTGAAGCCCGCCTCCACCGCGTGCTGGATCTGCGCGTACCCGGTGCCGGTGGCCACCTTGGCGTGTCTGCGCAGCGCGTCCGCGTAGGTGCGCAGGCCCAGCGGGTTGCCCTTGCGGACGATGAAGGCGTCCGGCATCTGGTAGTCGGGGTCCGCGAAGATCACCTGCTCGCAGCGGTCCGGGGTGACGTACATGCCCGCCGCGACCACGTCGAACTGCTGCGACTTCAGTCCGGGGATCAGCGAGCCGAACTCCGTCGGCACCGGCTGCACCCGGTCCACGCCGAGCCGTTTGAAGACCGCCTTCGCCAGCTCCGGCGCCTCCCCGGTCAGCTCGCCGTTCTTGTCGATGTAGCCGAACGGGACCTCCCCGGCGATACCGAGCCGTACGACCCCCTGCGCGCGCAGCCGTTCCAGCAGATCTCCGCCGTTCTTCCCGGACGCCGACGCCACCCGGGTGCAGCCCGCCGCGCCCAGCGCGCCGAACGCGGCGAGACCCGCGAGCACCGAGCGCCGGGTGTGTCTGGGTTCCGGCCGGATCATGTGTACGTCGTTGCCAAGTGGTGGAGCCATGGCGGCGCGGCTACCCAAGCGCAAACGGGCTATGCACCCTGGTTCTCACGCCCCGCGCCGACGCGGGATCCCGTCCTCTTCCTGCCCTTCACCTCCACGGAACCCCCACCGGACCCTCGGCACTGTGCTCAGTTCCCGGCGGGCGTGACCGTCCCGGGCAGGGGCAGGCCGGCCTCGTACAACGTGTGCGCGGCCCGCAGCACCAGGTCGTCCCGGTGCCGGGCGGCGACGAGTTGCATGCCCACCGGCAGCCCCTCCCCGTCCACCCCCACCGGCACGGTCGCCGCCGGCTGCTGGGTCAGATTGAACGGGTAGGTGAACGGGGTCCAGCCCGTCCAGCGCCGGAACACCGAACCCCTCGGCACCTCCCGCCCCGCCTCGAACGCCGTCAGCGGCAGCGTCGGCGTCACCAGCAGGTCGTACCGCTCGTGGAAGAGACCCATCCGCCGGCCGAGGGCCGTCCGGACGTCGACCGCGGCCAGGTACTCCAGCGCGCTCATCCGGGCGCCCCGGGCGCAGATCTCCCGCAGACCCGGGTCCAGCGACTGCCGGCGGCGCGGGGAGAAGTTCTGGGTCAGCCGGGCCGCGCCGCTGAACCACAGGGTGTGGAAGGCGTCCACCGGGTCGGTGAAGTCCGGGTCGGCCTCCTCCACGTACGCCCCCAGGTCCGCGAGCGCGGCCACCGCCCGCCGTACCGCCGCGGCGACCGCCGGGCGGACCGGCACCTGCCCGCCCAGCGACGGCGAGTACGCCACCCGCAGCCCCCGCACACCGCCCCGCAGCGCCTGGGTGAACGAGCCCGGTGCGGGCGGCAGCGCCGACCAGTCGCGCGGGTCGGGCGCGCCGATCACATCGAGCAGCAGGGCCGCGTCGGCCGCGTCCCGGGTCATCGGCCCGGTGTGCGACAGCGTGCCGAACGCGCTCGCCGGATACAGCGGCACCCTGCCGTACGTCGGCTTCAGCCCGAAGATCCCGCAGAACGCGGCCGGGATACGGATGCTTCCGCCGCCGTCCGTGCCCAGCGACAGCGGGCCCGCGCCGAGCGCGACGGCCGCCGCGCTGCCGCCGCTGGAACCGCCCGCGGTGCGCGTGGGGTCGTACGGATTGCGGGTGATCCCGGTCAGCGGGGAGTCGGTGACGCCCTTCCAGCCGTACTCGGGCGTGGTCGTCTTGCCGAGGAACACCGCGCCGTGCTCGCGCAGCCGGGCCACCGGGGGCGCGTCCTCGTCCCAGCTCCCCTGCTCCGAGACGGTCCTGGAGCCGCGCAGTGTGGGGTGGCCGCGCAGCAGCAGGACGTCCTTCACCGTCACCGGCACCCCGTCGACCAGCCCGGCCGGCTCCCCGCGCCGCCAGCGCGCCTCCGACTCCCGGGCCCGGGCGAGCGCGTCCTCCTCGGTGAGCCGCACGAACGCGTTCACCTCCGGCCCGCTGCGCCGCGCCCGCTGGAGCGCCTCCTCGGTCACCTCCACCGGGCTGAACTCGCCCTTGCGGTAGCCGTCGAGGAGCTGGACGGCGGTCAGGTCGGTGAGCTGCATGCACCCTCCAGGGGCAGGTGACAGGGCTTCAGTGACCGGGCACGTAACCACGCGTCTTGTCGACCACGTTCGGCAGGGATCTGCCCGCCGCCCACCGCTCGTACAACTCCACGAACTGCGCGCCCAGTTCGTCCCGCCAGCCGACCGTGTCGCCACTCATGTGCGGGGACACGATCAGCCCCGGCAGCTCCCACAACGGGCTGTCCCCGGGCAGCGGTTCGGCGGCGAACACGTCGAGGGCCGCGCCCGCGATCCAGCGCCGGACCAGCGCCCGGGCGAGGGCCTCCTCGTCGACCAGGGCGCCCCGGCCGACGTTGACGAAGAACGCCGAGGGCTGCATCACGCCGAACCGGTGCGCGTCGAACATGCGGTACGTCTGCTCGGTCAGCGGCGCCGCCGCGATCACCCAGTCCGCGCGGGAGATCAGCCGGTCCAGGTCGTCCGGGCCGTGCACGCCGGTCCGCGGCACCCGCCCGACCAGCGCCGTCGTCACCCCCAGGGCCTTCAGCGTCCGGACGATCGCCCGGCCGATCGGACCCGAGCCGACCACGCACGCGCGCGTGCCCGCCACCCGCCGGGTCTCCCGGTGCCGCCAGACCCGCTCCCGCTGGTGCTCCAGGGTGCGCGGCAGATCCTTGGCGGCCGCCAGCACCAGGGCCGCCACGTACTCGGCGATCGGCTGGTCGAAGATCCCGCGCGCGTTCGTCACCACCGTGTCCGACGCCGCCAGCTCCGGGCACATCAGATGGTCCACGCCCGCGCTCGCGGTGTGCACCCAGCGCGGCCGGGGCCCGTCGCCGGGCCACGCCCGCCGCACCGCGTGCGAGGTGAAGTCCCACACCAGCAGCACGTCCGCGCCGGGCAGCCGCTCGGCCAGGTGCGCCGCGTCCGTGCGCTCGATCCGGGCACGGCCGGTGAGGCGGCCCAGCCGGGGCGGCGGATCGGCGTCGAGGACCAGAACGGTGGGGACGGTCGGCGTCATGCGGGGCGGCTCCCGGCGTCTGACATGCGCGGATGGTGCGCGGATTGACACGCTCGCACCCGAACCCACCTTCGTCAACACGGGCGTACTCACGATCCGTCACCCCCTCGTCTCCCAGCGTGAGGCCGCTGATCCGGCCGGCCGGGGCACCGCGAGGGCTGCGCCGCGCCGATTGGGTACCCGGATCGTGGGGCCCTGTCAGGCGCTGCTGGACGCGGCTGCCCGCGCGTGACCCGTACTGCACGAAGAGACGCAGGAAGGCTGGACATGACCGCACTCGGATTCCTCTACCCGGGCCACTTCGCCGAGGACGACTATCCACGCATCGAGCAGCTCCTGGGCAGCGACATCCGGGTGGACCTGGTCCACACCGACGTCGGCGAGGACGCGCACCGGGTGGACGCGCTGCGCGAGATGGGCTCCGCCGACCGGCTGGCCCAGGGCATGGAGGGGCTGCGGCTGTCCGGCGTCGAGGCGGTCGTGTGGGCCTGTACCAGCGGCAGCTTCGTGCACGGCTGGGAGGGCGCCCAGGAGCAGGTGCGCAACCTGGCCCGGGTGGCCGGGATGCCGGCCTCGTCGACGTCGTTCGCCTTCGTGCACGCGACCCGGGAGATCGGCGTACGACGGGTCGCCGTCGGCGCGACCTACCCCGAGGACGTCACCGCGCTGTTCACGGAGTTCCTGCGGGCCGGCGGCCTGGAGGTGACCGGCGCGCGGTCCTCGGGGGTCGTCACGGCGGCGGAGGTCGGCACCTGGGGGGAGGAGGACGTGCTGACGCTGGCCCGCGCGGCGGACGCCGCCGACGCGGAGGCCGTCCTGCTGCCGGACACGGCCCTGCACACGGCCGCGCACCTCTCCCTCCTGGAGAAGGCCCTGTCCAAGCCGGTGCTCACCGCCAACCAGGTCACGGTCTGGGAGGGCCTGAGGCTCGCGGACCGCCGGGTGAACGCACCGACCCTGGGCACCTTGTTCACCCGGCAGCCGTTGGTGCAGGTGTAACCCAGGGCTCCTCCTCCGGACGGGGCGCGCTCGGGCGGCCGCGGGGACCTCTTGCGCCGGCGCGGGACAATGGACGGTGGCCCACCTGAAGGCGGCGCCCACCGAACCGTACGAGGAGGAGACAAGACATGGCGGAGCCCACGCCGCGTCGTAACGAACCGCGGCTACGCCCCGCGCCCCTGCTCTTCGAGCCCGCGGAGGCGGCCGCCGACCCCGAGCACTTCTTCGCCCTGGAGTCGATCGACGACCCGCGGGCGCTGCTGGCCCGGGCGACGGAGCTGACCCAGGCGTTCCGCGCGGCCGCCGACCGGGCCGTGGAGTTCCAGGCCATCGCGGCCGCCCAGCTCGCCGACCCGCGCCGGTTCGACCGGCTGACCCCGGCGGACATCGCCGAACGGGCGGAGTGGACGGAGGACTACGCGAAGAAGATGGTCGAGTTCGGGCGGGACCTGATGCGCGGGGAGGGCGAGGGGCGGACCACCGCAGACCCCCTGTAGCACCCGCACGGCATATGCCAGGCGGGCAAGATACTCCTCCCCGGCCGCCGCTGTCCCGGTTTTCCGCAACCCAGAAGAACGGAACGCTCACGCGCTGTACATCTGGGTGTCATGACCAGCGCCCCGAACGTCACCCGTGTCAGCGCCGACGGCGTCGCCTGGCTCGCCTCGGCGGGAACGTACCCCCGGAGCACCCTCGCCCTGTGGGAGGAGCGCCCGGACGCCCCGGTCGTCCTGCCCTGCGGCACCGTCTTCGACGTGGTGAGCGCCCCCACGGTCTTCGGCCGCCGCATGCTGGACCGGCTCTGGGACGAGGGCGCGGGCTCGGGGCCGGTCGCGGTGTTCCGGGGGCGGACGCTGCTGTTCGCCGCCCCGGGGACGGCCCAGCGGCTGCCCTCGCTGCTGGACTGGGAGGAGTGGGGGTCCCGGCGGGCCCGCGCGGTGCCTCCGCTGCTGTGCCACGGCACCGGTGACGCCATCACCGTACCGTCCCTGACCTGCGACGACGCCAGCGGGGCCGCCCGCTGGCTGGTCGCCCCGGACGCCCGGCACCCCTGGCTGCCGGGGCCCGAGGTGCTGCTCTGGGCGGCCGTGCGGGCGGCCCGGCCGGCCGTGCGGATATCGATTTTTCCTCCCGCCGACCAGGATGCTAAGGTCTACGACGTCAGCAGGCGCCGCTAGCTCAGTTGGTTAGAGCAGCTGACTCTTAATCAGCGGGTCCGGGGTTCGAGTCCCTGGCGGCGCACGCGAAGGAAACGGCGGGTCCGGTTCGAAAGAATCAGGCCCGCCGTTTTCGTACACGAACCGCCGGTCCCGCGCGCCCCCCGTCCAGCCGCCGGTCCCGCGGCGCCGCCCTCCAGCCGCAAGGTCAGTCGCCTCAGTCACCGACCCCCGGCGTGATCTTCACCGTCCACGCCCCGGATGCCGTCCGGTCCTCCGCCTCCACCTTCACGCCCTCCCCGGGGACCGTGAAGCTCTCCCCGAGGGAGACCGGCGCGTCGGCGAGGGGGGCGTAGACCGAGTTCTCCCAGCAGGCCTCGGTGCGCGGGTGGGCGTCCACCACCTGGATCGGGCCGTCACCGGACTCGGCGGCGCCGCGCACCCGGTAGACCAGGATGCCCTGCCGGCAGGACGCCCGGTCGTTGCCGGCCGCGTCGCGCGCCTCGAAGGCGAGGGCGCTCTCCGGACCGGTGCGCACCACGGCCAGCTTGACGCCGTGACCGAGGCCGAAGCCGGGGGTGTCGCCCGCCCCCGGCACCGGCACGCCGGGCGCGGCCGCGAGGGGCTCCAGGGTGAGGCGGGTCGGCGTGGTGCCGCGCACGCACACCACCTGGCGCGGATCCAGCCAGCCGAGCCGCCACTTGTGCCAGGCGAACAGGTCGGGCGCCAGCCCGAACTGGCTGCCCATCAGGTCCCAGTCGCCCACATAGGTGTCCCAGTCGCCCTTGCCGTCGACCGGGCGGTGGTAGAGGTCGGGCAGGTCGAAGACATGGCCGGTCTCGTGGGCGAGGACCAGCCGGTCCGGCGGATGGTGCTCGAACACGGTGACGACCCGCCGGACAGCGGTGCCGTCGATGCGCAGGGGTGTTTCCAGGTTGACGACCTTCGTGGCGTCCGAGTCGACGCCGGGGGCGTCCGGGTCGGCGACGAAGTACACGACCGGGTAGCGCGAGAAGTCGACCTCCTTGTCGGCCACGGCGAACGCGTCGCGCAGATAGGCGGCCCGGTCCTCCGCGTCCCAGTCCCGCCGCATGGCGTACGAGGTCGACGGGTGCGGCATGCGCAGCCAGTGCTTCAGCGGGTGCGGGCGCAGGGTGAACCTGCCGTAGGACGCCTGTGCGTAGAAGCGGCTGGTGGCCGGGAAGTGGTCGGCGGTCAGTTCGGCGGGGGTGGTGCGCGGGGTGGCGTCCGGGAAGGAGAGGAAGATCAGCACGGCGTCCAGCGTGCCGATGGGGCGGGTGTAGCGGGGGTTCCAGCTGTCGACGCCCTCCGAGTGGTGGGCCTCGGTGCGGTGCAGGGCGCAGGGCGCGGGCGAGAAGGGCTCGGCGGCCGACGGGCCGCCGAGGATCGAGGTCGCGGCGAGCGCCGACATCGTGGTGCACACGGCGGCGGTGCTGCGCAGCTTGGGCACGGACATGACCTCCGGATACGGTTCGGGACCCGCACCCAGATTGCTGGCAATCGATGTGTTTTGCCCTGTTTGCCTGCACCAGAAGGGTGAGCGCGCCCCCATTGCGCCCCGGCGCGCCCCGGCGCTCGACATCCCCGAAACACTCACGGAACGTCACAACTGGTCGGGGGCCTGTAGAACCCGTCCAGGTGCGGGCAGAAACGATCTGTCAGAACCTGTGCTCGGTCCGGGACACTGGACACTGGCTGGAAGGGCCCGGAGCCAGCCTCTATGATCGGCACACTTTCCGGCACGGACAGGCACGGACACAGATCGAGTGCACTGCGGGAGCGAGCGGTGAGCGGAACGTCCGAAGGGCCGACGCCCGCGGCAGACCTCGACCGGTCAGCCGTCACAGACAGTCACTACACCACCTACCACCGTGTCTTCGAGGTCGCCCCGCTCGCCATGGCGGTCGTGGCCCCCGAGGGACTCGTCGTCAGCGCCAACACCGCCCTCGGTGACCTGCTCGGCGCCGACCCCGGCACCCTCGTCGGGCAGGTCGCCGCCGACCTGGTGGACCTGGCCGCGGACGCCCGCAGCCGGCACGCCTACCGCGAGGTGCTGCGCGGCCGGCAGGCCCGCCTGCGCTGCACCCGCAGGCTGAAGCACCCCGAGGGGCACTCGCTGTGGGTGCAGGTCACCGTCGCCCCGCTGACCGGTGAACCCGGCGTCCTGCTGTCGGTCGCCGACATCAGCTCGCGGCGCGAACTCCAGGCCCGGCTGAGGCACTTGCAGATGCACGACCCGGTGACCCGGCTGCCCAACCGCACGCTGTTCTTCGAGCGCCTGACGGCCGCGCTGGAGGCGGAGTCGTACGAGGAGAGCGGTACCGGCCGGATCGGCCTGTGCTATCTGGACGTCGACGGCTTCAAGGCGGTCAACGACACCCTCGGCCACCGCGTCGGCGACCGGCTCCTCGCGGCCGTCGCCGAACGCCTGACCCGGGTCGCCGACGAGACGGGGTACGCCCGCGCCGCCACCCCCCTCGTGGCCCGGCTCGGCGGCGACGAGTTCGCCCTGCTGGTGGAGGACTCCACCGGCACCGAACAGCTCGCCGACCTCGCCGAGTCCGCGCTGAAGGCACTGGAGGAACCCTTCGACCTGGCGGGTCAGCGGCTGTCGTTGACCGCGTCCATCGGCGTCGTCGAGCGGCACGCGGCCGGCACGACGGCCACCGGGCTGATGCAGGCGGCCGATACGACCCTGTACTGGGCCAAGGCGGACGGCAAGGGACGCTGGACCCTGTTCGACCCCGAGCGCAACGCCCACCGGATGACCCGTCAGGCCCTGTCCTCCACCCTGCGGCCCGCGATCGAACGCGAGGAATTCGCCCTCGAATACCAGCCGTTGGTGGCCATGGAGGACGGCCGGCTCAACGGCGTCGAGGCCCTGATCCGCTGGCACCACCCGCAGTTCGGCACCCTGACGCCGAATCGGTTCATCGGACTGGCCGAGGAGGACGGCTCGATCGTGCAGCTCGGCCGCTGGGCGCTGCACACCGCCTGCCGACAGGCCCGCCGCTGGCAGCTGGACCACCCCGGCGAACCGCCCATCTTCGTCAGCGTCAACGTCGCCGTACGGCAGGTGTGGGACTCGGACCTGGTCGCCGACGTGGCGGAGATCCTCGCCGAGACCGGACTCGCCCCGCAGCTGCTCCAACTGGAGCTGACCGAGTCGGCGGTCATGGGCTCGGCCGGACGCCCGCTCCAGGCCCTTCAGGCCCTCAGCGACATGGGCGTGCGCATCGCCATCGACGACTTCGGCACCGGCTACTCGAACCTCGCCTATCTGAGCCGGCTGCCGGTCTCCACGCTGAAGCTGGACGGCTCCTTCGTGCGGGGCTTCCAGTACGACGGCGACAAGAAGGCGGTCGCCCCCAACCCGGCCGACGAGGTCATCGTGGAGGCGATGATCCAGCTCGCCCACCGGCTCGGTCTGACGGTCACCGCGGAGTGCGTGGAGACCTCCGCCCAGGCCACCCGGCTGCGCCGGATCGGCTGCGACACCGGGCAGGGCTGGCTGTACTCCCGCCCGGTGCCGCCGGATCGTATCTCCGAGCTGCTGGGGGCGCAGGCCTACGCGGTCGGCAATCCGTAGGCGTCCGCGATCAGTTCGTAGGAGCGCAGGCGGAGTTCACCGCGGTGCGCGTGCGAGGTGATCATCAGCTCGTCGGCGCCGGTGCGCTTGTGCAGGTCGTCCAGTCCGGCGCGGACCTCGTCGGCCGTGCCGTGCACGATGTTGGCCGTCCAGGAGGCGACGAACTCCTCCTCCATCGGGCTGAACTCGTGCCGCTCGGCCTCCTCCGGGTCGGGGAACAGACCGGGGCGGCCGGTGCGCAGCCGGACCATGTTCAGCGCCATCGCCCGGCTCTGCCGGCGGGCCTCCCGCTCGTCGTCCGTGGCGAGGGCGGAGACGCCGATGAGGGCGTAGGGCTCGGAGAGGACGGCGGAGGGGCGGAAGGACTCCCGGTACAGCTCCAGCGCCGGGATGGTGTTCTGCGCGGAGAAGTGGTGCGCGAAGGCGAACGGCAGACCGAGCAGGCCGGCCAGGCGGGCGCTGAAGCCGGAGGAGCCGAGCAGCCAGACCGGCGGCCGGTGCGGCGACTGGACCCCGCCGGGGGTGCTGCCCTGGACGGGTCCCGGGATCGCGTGGATGCGGCGGTACGGGTGTCCGTCCGGGAAGTCGTCGTCCAGGAACCGGGTCAGCTCCGCGAGCTGCTGCGGGAAGTCGTCGGCGCCCTCGTTGAGGGTGTCGGTGCGGCGCAGGGCCGCGGCCGTCGCCCCGTCCGTGCCCGGCGCCCGGCCGAGGCCCAGGTCGACCCGGCCCGGGGCCAGCGCCTCCAGCGTGCCGAACTGCTCGGCGATCACCAGCGGGGCGTGGTTGGGCAGCATGACGCCGCCCGAGCCGAGCCGGATGCGGTCGGTGTGGGCGGCGAGGTGGGCGAGGATCACGGCGGGGGAGGAGGAGGCCACGCCGGGCATGGAGTGGTGCTCGGCGACCCAGTACCGGTGGAAGCCGCGGGACTCCGTGAACCGGGCGAGCGCGACGCTGGTGCGCAGGGCGTCGGTGGCGGTAGTGCCCGCGCCGACGGTCACCAGGTCCAGTACGGAGAGGGGGGCTGGGGCGGTGCCGAGCGTCCTGCCCCGGATCTCGTCTGCCTCGTCTGCCGACACGATGCGGGCCTCCTGATTTCGAGCGTGAACTGTCCTCGACGCATAACAGGAGAGAGTCCCCGCTTATTCCCGCCGATCGCTACGGCCGCGCGGGAAGCACCGGAGCGTCGGTCAGGGGCGCCAGGTCACCCGGTGTTCTCTGAGGTGGGAGAGGACCGCGTGGTTCGCCTCCCAGCCGTCCGGGAACTTCACCAGTGTTCCCAGCTGGACCGGTTCCGTGGACGGGTAGTCGTCCAGCAGGTCGGTCACCCCGGCGCGGCAGATCATGATGCAGGCGTGGCGGTGGCGGGAGGCCAGGACGCACAGGCGGCCGGTCTCCAGGTGGAAGGCGGTGGCGTCGGGGCGGCCGGAGAGCGGGTGCAGGACGACCGTGACGTCGTACTCGCGGCCCTGGAGACGGTTCGCCGTGTCGACGGTCACCTCCGGGACGCCGAGGTCGGCGAGGGCCGCGCGGATCGCCGCCGCCTGGTCGCGGTGGGCCGTGCCCACGGCGATGCGGTCGGCCGTCAGGGGGGTGGGTTCCGGTGCGCGCTCCGACACGGCCGCGCCACCCCGGTCCAGCAGCCGGCGGACCACCGTCGCCACCGCCCGGACCGCCTCCGGATCCGTGCGCGGGGTGTGCCGGGCGGGCAGCTCCAGCAGGCCCCAGCCGGACTCCGCGGCCTCGTCGATCACCCGGTCGGGGCCGGAGCCGTCGGAGGGGACCGCGAAGGTCAGACGGCGATCCCCGTGGGACGTGCCGCTGCGGAACGGGGTGTAGGGGTAGAACGCGGTCGAGACCAGGGGCGCCGCCGAGGCCGGCAGGCGCCAGGAGACCGGCAGACGGTGCTGGGGGAGCTCCGGGTTGTGGGCCAGGAGGGTGGTGACCGCCGACGCCGAGGGGTCGTACGACAGGCCCGCCCACTGCTCGCTGCCGACGATGGAGAAGGGGTCGAGCTGACCCGGGTCGCCCACGAACAGCGCCCGTTCGAACAGCCCGGCCACGGCGAGCAGGGAGTCGGAGCGCATCTGGTACGCCTCGTCCACGATCGCGTGCCGCCAGGGCTCGTCCACCTTCACGTGCGCCCACTTGGCGGCCGTGGAGAGCACCACCGGCAGGCCGGTGAGGTCGGCCGCCTTCGCCGAGGTGCGGACCTGCGGCAAGGCGTCCAGCGCGGAGTCGTACGCGTCGGCGTCGCTGCTGTGCAGACGGCCGACGGGCAGCTCCGGGTCCTTCTCGGCCAGGCGCAGGACCAGGTCGTCCACCTGGGCGTTCGTCTGGGCCACGATCATCAGCGGGCGCCCGGCACCGGCGAGTTCGAGGGCCGCGCGGACCACCAGCGTCGACTTGCCGGCGCCCGGCGGGGAGTCCACCACCACGCCCCGCTCGGCGCCGTGCAGCGTGTCGTGGAGGATCGCGTCGGTGGCACGGCCGGCCGCGGCTCCGGGGTCGAAGTCGACGGTCGTCACAGCACGTCCTCCTCGGTCACGGTGTCGGGGGCCTCCGGTGCCGGCTCGCCCGGCGGGCCGCCGTGCGTCCACGGGGTCTCCTCCGGGTCGGGCAGCTTCGCGCCGCCGCGCTGCTCGTGCTCGAACAGGGTGAAGCAGACCCGGTCGCCCTTCTCCGGCACCGAGCCGGGCTCCGGCTCCTTCCCACGGCCCATCTTGTCCAGGACCCGCAAGACCAGCACACCGTCGGCCTCCTGACCGACGAACTCCGCCGACTGCGGCTTGCCGCCCAGCGAGCGGTACACCTTCCCCCGCTCCGCCAGATGCGGCCGGTCGTCCGTGCGGACCGTCACCAGCGGGCGCGGGCTCGGCCGCTTGCCCTCGCTGTACGCCATCACGACGTCGGTCACCTCGCCCGCGAACGCCTCCCCGGCCAGCCGTCGCCCCGCCATCACCAGCGGGTCGTCCAGCGCCTCCTGCGCCTCCAGCCGGGCCTGCTCACGCTCGCGCGTGGCCAGTTTGTTCGCCGCCGTCACCGCGTCGTCCCGGCGCGGCTGCGGGGGCTCACCGGCCAGCACCCGGTCCCGGTGCCCGGTGAACGACCAGCGGTCCCGGGTCCAGCGCCCCTCCACGTGCGCGCCCTCCGGCAGCGCCCGCAGCAGGTCCAGGCCCCGCCACACCGCGTCCCAGGTGGGCCGGGTACGGCTCTCGACCAGGTCGCGGACCTCCCGCTCGGCCCGGCTGAGCGCGGCCAGCCGGTCGTCGGCCTCCAGCGGGTCCTCGGCGGCGGCCAGCGCCGTCCGCGCGCGGTCGTAGCGCTCGATCGCCGGGGCCAGCAGCTTGTTGTCGAACGCCGGGTCCGTGGCGGGGCCGGCCGGCGGGCACAGCAACTGGCCGTCGGCGTCCCTGGCGAGTTCCGCCCGGCGGGCCGCCTCGGCGCCGGTCAGGCCCTCCGGGGGGTCGATCCAGGCCAGCAGCGCGCCCAAGTGCTCGTCCTCCAGGCCCGACTGGCCGGTCGCCCAGTGCCGGGACAGCACATCGGTCAGGGCGAGCAGCAGCGAGGAGCCCGGGACCCGGGCCCGCTCGCCGTAGTGGGTGAGCCAGCGGCCGAGCAGCGGCACCCGGGGCGGCGCCGGATAGGGCGCGTCCGGGTCCTGCTCGGCGGTGCGCCGGAACCGCATCGAGCGGCCCAGCAGCCGTACGAAGTCCAGGCCCGTGCGGCTCGGCACGATCAGCTGGGGCGCGTCCGCGCACAGCTCGGCCGCCACCTTGACCCGCTTGCCGGTCTCCGGGTCGGTCTCCGTGCGCTCGGCCGCCTCCACCGAGTCGGCGTAGGCGTCGATGTAGGGCAGGACGACGTCGGCCAGGTCGGCGAGGAACGTGAAGCGCAGATCGCGGTCGCGGGGCTGCGGTACGACCAGCAGCCGGGGCGCGTCCCGGTCGGTGCCGACCAGCGCGCCGAGCGGGGCGCCCGTCTCACCGGCCGTGGTGAGCGGCACGAACACCAGCGGGTGGTCGGACAGGTGCCGGTGCCGGACGGTCGCCGCGGGCTGCGCCCGGCCCGTGCCGACGGCTTCCAGCCGGGCGAGGGTGGTGATCAGGGACACGGGACCGCCTCCCGGGCCTGCCGGGCCTCCGCCAGGGCCTCCGCGCGCAGGGCCGCCGCCCGGCGCAGCGCGGCCACCGCCGGGTCGTCCGGGTCGCCGCTCTCACCGTGGGCCGCCGCCAGGACCTCCTCGACCGTGGCCAGCCCGCCCAGCTCGGCCCGCAGCGGCCGGCCGAGCCGGGTGACCGCGCCGGCCGCGCGGGCCCGCTCCCGGCAGTGGAAGGCCAGCTCGCAGGCGGACAGGCATTCGGGCGCGTACGTCGCCGGAACCGCCTCCACGGCCGCCGTCAGCTCCTCGGCGGGCCGGTCGGGCGCGAAGCACGTGCCCTCGGGCAGGGCGTCGGCGATCTCCTCGACGCGGGTGAGCCGGGCCAGCTGGCGGGCGGTGACGGCGCGCTGCTTGCGGACGTCCACGGCGGAGCCCGCGGGCAGGTTGGAGAAGTCCTTGGGGCACACCAGCAGCACCTGGTGGCGCACCCGCGGCCCCGGAGCGCTCTGCGGGGCGTGCTCCTCCGGCTCCCTCTGCGGGGCGTGCTCCTCCGGCTCCGCGCCGAGACGCTTCGCGACCTCCTCCAGGGCGAGCACGTACACCGCCGCCTGGCGGGCCGCCGCGCCCACCTTGGCCGGGTCCGCGGCGCCGTCCACCATCGGGAAGGACTTGATCTCCACCACCGACCAACTGCCGTCCGGGTGCACCACGACCGCGTCCGGCTCCAGGAAGGCGAGCGAACCGGCCACGTCCAGGGCGAGCATCGGATGGTCCAGGAGCGTCCAGCCGCCGGCCCGCGTGGCCTCGCGCAGCGCCAGCGCCGTACGGGCCGTGCGTCCCTCGGGGCCGTGCGCGGTCAGGTCGGGTACGGCCGCCGTGGCGGGCGGTTCGGCGCCGGGGTCGAGCCGGGCGTGCGCCAGCCGCAGCAGCTCGGCGCCGCCGTCCGCCTTGACCCGGGCCTCGAACGCGTTGCCCCGGGTCAGCGCGAACTGCGACTGCCCGAAACCGGACGGCGCTCCCAGCGCGCCGGCCAGCTTGGCCTTGTCCACCCCGGCGCCGTCCAGGATCGCCCGCCGGGAGCAGCCCGGGTTCGCGGCGAGCGCCGCGAGGGCGCGGGCGTCCAGGGCCTTGGCCGGTACGTCGGGACCGCGCAGCTCAGCGAGCCGGTGCCGGAGCCCCTTCGCCCGCGTCGCTGGGGGAGGCGTCCGGTCCGGCCGCGGGGTCGAGCCGCGACTCGCGCTGCCGTGGAATTCGCTCACCCGCCGAAGTCTGGCATCCGGCACTGACAATCGGGGAACCCGTGCCGCCCGTGACCGGTGCGGTACGACGGGACAGCCCGCTTCGCACGAGGTCCGCGGCCCGCAGCACCAGCGGTGCCAGCAGCAGGCCGACGCCCATCACGGCGACGCCCGCGACCGCGTCCAGGAAGTAGTGGTTGGCGGTGCCCATGACCACCAGCGCGGTCACCAGCGGGTAGACGACACCGAGGACCTTGGTCAGGCGCGTGCCGCCGTACCGCCACAGCATCACGCCGCACCACAGCGCCCAGCCCACGTGCAGGCTCGGCATCGCCGCGTACTGGTTGGTCATGCCGCCCATGCCGCGCGGTGCGCTCGCCTCGCCGCCCCACCAGCCGTACGCGCTGTACTGCGCCATCGTGTCCACGAAGCCGTGGCCGGCGGAGAGCAGGCGGGGCGGGCAGGTCGGCAGCAGGGTGAAGCCGATCAGACCGATGAACGTGGACGTCATCAGCCAGGTGCGGGCCGCCCGGTAGTGCGCGGCACGCGCGCGGAACAGCCAGACCAGGATCACGGGCGTGACCAGGTAGTGCAGCGAGGCGTACCAGAAGTCGGCCGGCACCCCGAGCCAGGGCTCACGGGTGAACAGCCGGTTCAGCGGGTGCTCGGCGTTCAGACGCAGGGCCTTCTCGACGCGCAGGATCGCCAGGCCGTGGTCGACGGCGCTGGTGACGTCACCGCGCGCGAGGAGCCGGCCGGCCGAGTAGCAGCCGTAGACCAGCAGGATCAGCGGCAGCTCGGTCCACCAGCGCAGCCGGGGTCGCGGGGCCACCTCGGTGCCCGGTGTCTCGGTCTGCGGCATCCGATCGCCCTCCCCCTTCTGCTGTGCGGCTGCGCCCCGGCGGGCGACCGTGCCACTTTACGGTGTCCCTACTCCGCCCAGGACGGGCGCTCGGATCACGCCCGGTGCGCGTCAGCCCTCGAAGACGCGGAGATCGCCCGGCGGGTTGCCTGGGAGCGGGGTGCGCGATGATGGAGGGACCGCACCCACCCGTCGTGCGTCCCCCTGTCGTACATCCGCTTGTTCCTTCGGAGAGACCCCATGGCACCGCGCATTCTCCTTGCCCGGCACGGACAGACGGCGTGGTCGCTGTCCGGCAAGCACACCGGCAGGACCGATGTGCCGCTGCTGGAGGAGGGCCGGCGCGGGGCCAAGCTGCTCGGCGAGCGGCTGCACCGCGCCCCGCTGGACGGACTGGCGGACGCGGAGGTGCGGACCAGCCCGCTGTCACGCGCGCGGGACACGTGCGAGCTGGCCGGCTTCGGGGACCGGGCCACGGTGTGGGACACGCTGATGGAGTGGGACTACGGCGCGTACGAGGGCATGACCCCGGCCGAGATCCAGGCCGTGCGGCCCGGCTGGCTGATCTGGCGGGACGGGGTCCCGGAGGGCGAGACCCTCGCCGACGTCACCGCGCGCGCGGACGAGGTGGTGTCCTGGGCCCGTTCGGCCGACCGTGACGTCCTGGTCTTCGCCCACGGGCACGTCCTGCGGTCGATCGGGGCGCGCTGGCTGGGGCTGCCGCTGGACTTCGCGGCCCGGATACGGCTGAACCCCACGTCGCTGTCGGTCCTGGGCTGGGCCTACGGGGAGCCGGCGATCGAGAGCTGGAACGACACGGGGCACCTGACGGGCTGAGAGGGTGCCCGCGCCCCGCCGGGGCGCGCGGCCGGAGCGTGTGCGGCTCCGCCGCGGGGGGCGCGAGCGGCTACGGCGGACCCGCGGGCCGGCGACCACCGGACGCCCCACGCCGCACGGGAGAACCCCTACACCCGCCGGGGAACGGACGCGTGGCGGTCCAGGAACTCCGACACCCCCGACGCCCGCCGGTGCGGCAGCAGCACCCGCGCCGTCCCGGCCAGCATCGTCTGGATCCGGGAGGACTGGACCTGGTCCAGCAGCGCCAGCACCCGCAACCCGGCCTCCGCCGCCTCGTCGGGACGCCCCTCGCGGGCGAGGTCGTCGGCCAGCTCCGCGGTGTACAGCGCGATGTTGCGCGTGAAGTGGGGGTCCTGCAGACGCGCCGCCCGCCGCGCGTGCCGGGACGCCCGCCGCCAGTCGCCCAGCGTGGACCAGCACTGCGCCTCCAACCCCTCCAGCTCGGCCTCTCCGTAGAAGCTCATCCACTCGGGGTCGGCGTCCGAGGGGCCCCGCTCGAACAGCGCGTGCGCCCGGGCCAGCGCCTGCGCGCAGCCGGTGCGGTCGGCGAGCCCCGCCCAGCCGCCCGCCTCGCGCAGGGCCAGCAGGGACATCAGCCGGTCGGAGCCGAGCGGCTGTGCGGCGCGCTGCGCGGCCTGCGCGGCCCGTACCGCCTCCCGGGGGCGCCCGGCGTCCCGGGCCAGGAACGCGGTGTTGCAGAAGGCGTGTGCCTCCAGCGCCGGATCGCCGGTCATACGAGCGGTGGCCAGTGCCTCCGCGTAGTGCGAGCGGGCGTCGTCGAAGCGGCCGGAGTCATGGGCCAGCCAGCCGACGGAGATGGCGAGTTCACCGGCGCCCGCGTGCAGCCGGTCGGCGGTGGTCTGCCGGGTCGCGCCGGCGTCGAGCAGCTCGTAGGCCGCGCGCAGCGGGGCCGCCGCGCGCCGGTAGAGGCCGTCCGCGCCGTGCCGGTCGTCGAGCAGCCGGATGCGGCGGACGGCCTCCTCCAGCGCCGCCGCCTCGGAGGTGCCGGCGCGCCGCAGCGGCCGTTCCGCCGCCGTGGCGCCGGTGGTGAGCCCCAGCGGGGCCAGCGTGGCGGCGGCCATGGTGGCGCCTCCGCCAGTCATGAATGCGCGACGCAGCACGTCGCTCTCCTCGTGGTTCAGGGGGTCTTTCGCAAACGGTTCGTGCGGTTCGTACAGTCGGTGCGGTGCAAGCGGCCCCCGTCCCCGAGGGGCCCGGGTGCCGCCGGGCCCGCCGGTCTCACGGGACTCATACGGTTCCACGGCCCCGCGGGACTCACCGGGCACCCGCTCCGCGGGGGGCGTGTCCGCCGCCGTGCGCGCCGCGCGTCCGCGGACGGACGAGCGGGGCGCGAAGCCGAGGTCGGTGAGCGTGCGGCCGGGAAACATGTGCAGGAACACCCGTTCGTACGCGTAGTTGGGGCAGCGGATCTCGCCCGCCTCGACCCGTCCGATGTAGCGCGCGTCACAGCTCACCCGCTCACCGATCTCGCGCGCGGCCCGCCGTACCAGCGCCGCGAACTCCGCCGGTGAGCGCCGGCCGCGCAGCTGCCGGAAGGCGAGGTTCGGCCGTGGTGGCCGTTCGGGCTGTGACGAGGTCACGGTTGACGACGCCATGGCCGGGTCCTCTCGTGCGAACCGTCGAACCACGCCGGGACCCGGGCGGTTCCGGGACGAGTTGCCCGTGTGACGCCCTGGTTCCGGCGGGCATGAACGTACCCGCTGTGAAGGACCCGCCACGCGGTGTTTGGCTACAAACCGGATATCTCATGCACGATCTGCCATGAAGTGCCATTCTTTGCGGCGCACTTGTGCCGTTGCCGTTGACGCGCTGACGCGTTGGACTCCATGGACCGCAACAGGGCTGTGTGGTGGAGGCCGGCATGGAGACCAGCCAGAGCAACGATCCTTGTACGTCGCCGTCGTCGTCCGTGTGCGCGGGGGGTGACGCGAGATGCGACCTCGTGACGGTACCGACCCGGCAGGGGCTGGAGGCGGTCGACATCCTGCGGCGGGGCGCGGCGGACGCGGTCGGGCCCGTGCTGCACGACGACGGCTGCGGCACCCTCGGCTTCCTGGTGCCGGCCGGTACGGCCGCCGGCTGGGACGTGCCGGGCAGTACCTGCACCGAGACCGACGGACGCGGGCTGCGGCTGGACCCCGGGCCGCCGGTGGAGGGTTCCGACTGGCTGCTGCCGCCCGGCGAGGCGGACCTCGCCACCGACCCGGTGGTCCTGCGCCGGGCCCTGGGCGAGGCGGCCCGCCTGATCGAGGCGGCCGACAACTGCCGGTGACGCGCCTGCCCCCCGCGGCTGCGAGAATGGGGGGATGGGCAGGTCGAGGAACACACGGCGCGGCTCGGCCGCCGCGGCCGCGGTCGAGGAGCCGGTCGACGGTGGGCTCGCGCAGCTCCTGCCCGACCCGGACCGCGCCCGGGCCTGGACGCTGCTGATCGACGGCGCGCCCCAGTCGCACGTCGACCTGGACGACCCGGCGTACCTGTCCTTCGAGTACCAGCGCCGCCTCGGCCATGTCATCGACCTCGCCGCCCCGCCCGGCAAGCCCGTGCACGCCGTGCACCTCGGCGGCGGCGCGCTCACCCTCGCCCGGTACGTCGCCGCGACCCGGCCCCGCTCCACCCAGCAGGTCGTGGAGCGGGACGAGAGCCTGGTGCGACTCGTCCGCCGGGAGCTGCCGCTGGACCCGGGCGCGCGCATCCGGGTACGGGCCACCGACGCCCGCGCGGGGCTCGCCAAGGTGCCGGACGGCTGGGCCGACCTGGTCGTCGCCGACGTCTTCAGCGGCGCCCGCACCCCCGCCCACCTCACCTCCACCGAGTTCCTGGACGAGGTCCGGCGCGCCCTGAAGCCCTCCGGCGTCTACGCGGCCAACCTCGCCGACGGCCCGCCGCTCGCGCACCTGCGCGGCCAGATCGCCACGGCCGCCGCCCGGTTCGGCCACCTCGGGCTGATCGCCGACGCGGCCGTGCTGCGCGGCAAGCGCTTCGGCAACGCGGTCCTGGTCGCCTCCGACCTCCCGCTGCCGCTCGCCGAACTCACCCGCCGCGCCGCCTCCGACGCGCACCCCGGCCGGGTCGAACACGGCAGACAGCTCACCGACTTCACCGGTGGCGCCGTGCCCGTGACGGACGAGGCCGCGGTGGCCTCACCGGCCCCGCCGGCCTCGGTGTTCCGGTAGACCCCGCCGGCGGCACCGCGGGTGTCGTCCGCACGCCCTGCCCGCCGTCAGGCGGGTCAGTACGTGCCCACCTCGACCCGCGGTGGCCCGTCGTGCCAGGTGCAGAACACCGACACCCGGTCCGCGCCGCGACTGAACTCCACCCGGATCCAGCTCTCCGTCTTCCACACCTGTATCGACCAGCCCGTCCCCGGGGTCGCCGACACCAGCGCGGCGTCGGCGGGCCGCAGGTCGAACACCGCCCGGCCACCGTCGGTGTCGTAGGACCTGACCCGGCCGGACGCGGGGGCGGAGGCGGTGGGGGACGGGGACGGCGTGCGGGCCGGCGTGTGCGCGGGCGCCGGCGTCGCCGTCGGCCGGACGGTCCGCTCGCGCGACGGGGCCGGTGACGGAGAGGGCGTCCGGGACGGGGACTTCGCGTCCCGGGGGCCCGCGACGGCGGCCGTGACCGGAAGCGCGCGCGGCGGGTCGTACGCCGTTCCCGTCATCACCGTGTGGACACCCCACCACGACAGCGTGACCGCCGCTCCTGTCGCGAGCAGCCACGCCAGTACGTGTACGAGTCCTCTGCGCATCGCGGGCCATACTGCCCCAGGGACACCGCCGTACGCACATGCCCCGAGTTGTCCACAGGCGCCCGCCCGGTGTTGTCCGCATGGCGTACGGTGCGGCGCATGGCAAGTGTGCTCGTGGTCGAGGACGACCAGTTCGTACGCTCGGCGCTCATCCGGCATCTGACCGACGCCGCACACACCGTGCGCAGCGTCGGTACGGCACTGGAGGCGCTGCGCGAGGTCGCCCATTTCCGCTTCGACCTCGTCATCCTGGACCTCGGACTGCCCGACCTGGACGGCTCCGAGGCCCTGAAGATGCTGCGCGGCCTCACCGACGTGCCCGTCATCATCGCCACCGCCCGGGACGACGAGACGGAGATCGTCCGGCTGCTGAACGCCGGGGCGGACGACTATCTGACCAAGCCGTTCTCGGTCGAACACCTCTCCGCGCGGATCGCCGCCGTGCTGCGCCGCGCCCGTCCCGGCGGCGGGGAGGCCCCGCCCTCGTCCGTGCTGCGCGTCGGCGGCCTGACCGTCGACCCGCTGCGCCGCCAGGCCGAGTTGGACGGGACCCGGCTCGACCTCACCCGCCGCGAGTTCGACCTGCTGGCCTTCCTGGCCGGGCGGCCGGGCGTCGTCGTCCCGCGCAGGGAACTCCTCGCCGAGGTCTGGCAGCAGTCCTACGGCGACGACCAGACCATCGACGTCCATCTGTCCTGGCTGCGCCGCAAACTGGGGGAGACGGCCGCCCGGCCGCGCTACCTGCACACGCTGCGGGGCGTCGGTGTGAAGCTCGAACCACCCTCCGACGGACAGGACGCCCCGGCCGGGCAGGCCCCGCGATGAGATGGGCTCTGGTCAAGGTCTGCCTGGCGGTCACCACGATGGTCGTGGTCGCCTTCGCCGTGCCGCTCGGCCTGGTCGTCAAGGAGATGGCCCGCGACCGCGCGTTCCAGGGCGCCGAGCGGGAGGCCGCGGCGGTCGCGCCCGCGCTGTCCATCACCACCGACCGGGACCAGCTGGAGCGGGTGGTCGCCTCGGCCGGCGCCGACTCGGGGATGGCGGTCCACCTGCCCGCCGACGGCGGCCGGGCCGCGCTCGACCTCGGCCGGCAGCGCGCCGCGGGACGCGACATCGAAGCCGTACGACGACTCGGCCGCGCCTCCACCACCACCGTGCCCGGCGGCTCCACCCTGCTCCAGCCGGTCGCGCTCGGCTCCGGCGCGATAGCCGTGGTCGAGGTGTACGTCCCGGAGTCCGAGGTGACCAACGGCGTCGGCACGGCCTGGGCGGTGCTCGCGGCCGTCGGCCTCGCGCTGATCGTCGGATCGGTCGCGGTCGCCGACCGGCTCGGCGTGCGCATGGTGCGGCCCGCGCGGCGGCTCGTCGAGGGCGCGCACGAGCTGGGCGAGGGCAAGCTGGGCGCCCGGGTGCCGGAGGACGGCCCGACCGAACTCCGGCTGGCGGCCGTCGCGTTCAACTCCATGGCCGACCAGGTGGTCCAGCTCCTCGCCAACGAACGGGAGCTGGCCGCCGACCTCTCGCACCGGCTGCGCACCCCGCTCACCGTCCTCCGGCTGAACGCGGCCTCCCTCGGCGCCGGACCCGCCGCCGAGCAGACCCGGGCCGCCGTCGCCCAGCTGGAGCGCGAGGTCGACACCATCATCCGGACGGCCCGCGAGGCCAAGCCGCAGACGGCCGCCGCCGGACCCGGCGCGGGCTGTGACGTGGCCGAAGTGGTCCGCGAACGCATGGAGTTCTGGTCCGCGCTGGCCGAGGACGAGGGCCGCAAGTGGCGGGTGGCCGGCGTCGACCAGCCGGTACGCGTACCTGTGGCCCGCACCGACCTGGCCGCCGCGCTCGACGCCCTGCTGGGAAACGTCTTCCGGCACACGGCGGAGGGCACCGCCTTCGCGGTCGACGTGCACAACGGCGAGGACGCGGTGATCGTGCTCGTCTCCGACGCGGGCCCCGGCATAGCCGACCCCGAGGCGGCGATGGCCCGCGGCCGGGGCTCGGGACACACCGGCTCGACCGGCCTGGGCCTGGACATCGTCCGCCGGCTCGCCGAGTCCACCGGCGGTGACGTCCGCATCGGCTCCTCGGTGCTGGGCGGCACCGAGGTGCGGATCTGGCTCCAGCTCGACGCGCGGAAGCCGGTGGGGCGCAGACAGCGGGGGGCCGTACGCAGACGCCGATCGGGCAAATTGGTCTCTACCTTTAACCGTCCCCGATCGCTTCCTTAAGCGAACCCTAAGGTCCCCGACGACCGCCCCGAACAGGCGGTTCGTCCCTTTCCTGATCGCTAGCGTGCTGCCGCACCTCACCCCGTGAACAGCGAAGGCAGGCACGCGCATGAGCACGCACCGGCGCAGGATCAGTGGCAGGAACAAGGCGATAGGCGGCCTGCTGGCCGCGGCCGTGATCGGCGGCGGCGCGGTCCTGCTCACCGGCACGGCCAACGCGGCCGGTGTGAACGCCGCGTACACCAGGACCAGTGACTGGTCCACGGGCTACACCGCCCAGTACGTCGTCACCAACAACACCGGACAGGCCGAGAAGACCTGGACACTGGAGTTCGACCTCCCGGCCGGTGCCAGGCTCAGCTCCCTGTGGAACGGCGAGTCGAGCGTCAGCGGTCAGCACGTCACCGTGAAGCCGGCCGCCTGGGACACCGGCGGCCTGGCCCCCGGCACGTCGGTGACGGTCGGCTTCGTGGTCAACGGCACTGGCGACCCGACGGGTTGCCGCATCGACGACGCGCGGTGTTCCGCGGACGGCGGCGCGACCCCCGAGCCGAGCGGCCGGCCGACGCAGCCGACCCAGTCGCCGACCCCGGCTCCCACCTCGACCCCCACCTCCGCGCCCACGTCGACGCCCACCGAGAGCGCGACCCCCACCCCCACCGGCAGCACCGGGTCCGGCAGCACCGCCTCCGCCGGTTTCGCCCCCTACGTCGACACCAGCCTCTACCCGGCCTTCGACCTCCTCGGCGCCGTCGACGCGACCGGAGTGAAGGACTACAACCTCGCCTTCGTCACCGACGGCGGCGGCTGCACCCCCAAGTGGGGCGGGGTCACGGACCTCACCGGTGACGGCGTGGCCGCGCAGATCGGCGCGCTGCGTGCCAAGGGCGGCGACGTCCGGGTCTCCTTCGGCGGCGCCTCCGGCTCCGAGCTGGCCACCACCTGCTCCTCCGCGGACGCGCTGGCGGCGGCGTACGGCAAGGTGGTCGACGCGTATCTGCTGACCAAGGTCGACTTCGACGTCGAGGGCGGCGCGCTGCCCGACACCGCCGCCAACACCCGGCGCGCCCAGGCCATCGCCAGGCTCCAGGCGCAGCACCCGGGCCTGGACGTCTCCTTCACCCTTCCGGTGATGCCCGAGGGCCTCACCCAGGACGGCGTGAACCTCCTCGCCGACGCCAAGTCCAACGGCGTGCGGATCAACACCGTCAACATCATGGCGATGGACTACGGAGCCTCGTACAGCGGCGACATGGGCACCTACGCCGAGCAGGCCGCTACCGCCACCCAGGCCCAGGTCAAGAGCGTGCTGGGGCTGTCCGACTCCGCCGCCTGGAAGGCCGTCGCCGTCACCCCGATGATCGGCGTCAACGACGTCTCCTCCGAGGTCTTCAAGGTCGACGACGCCACCCAACTGGTCAACTTCGCCCGGTCCAAGGGGATCGGCCGGCTGTCGATGTGGTCGGCGACCCGTGACAAGCAGTGCGTCGGCGGCACCAAGCCCACGGCCGACGCCACGTGCAGCTCCGTCACCCAGGACCCGTTCGCGTTCTCCAAGGCGTTCGGGGCGTACAAGTAGTCCCGCCGGTCGCCGCTGACCGCGCAAGGGGCCCGGCGGATCGCACGCGCCGGGCCCCGCCCCCGTCCTCAGCCCCCCGGCATCACCGGCGGCAGCGCCCCCGTCCGCGCCGCCTCCCCGTACCACCGCGCGCTCGACTTCGGCGTCCGCTCCAGCGTGGCGTAGTCCACGTACACCGCGCCGAACCGCTTGCCGTACCCGTACGCCCACTCGAAGTTGTCCATCAGGGACCACAGGTAGTAGCCGCGTACGTCGGCGCCGTCGGCGATGGCGCGGCGCACCTCCGCCAGGTGGGCGTGCAGGTAGGCGATGCGCTCGGGGTCGTGCACCCGGCCGTCGGGGTCGGGCTTGTCGTCGTAGGCCGCGCCGTTCTCGGTGATGTGGAGGGGCAGGCCGGGCGCCTCGCGCGTGTAGCGCATGATCAGGTCGTACAGGCCCGTCGGATCGATCGTCCAGCCCATCTCCGTGCGGTCGCCGGGGGTCTGGTGGAAGCGGATGTCGCCGGCGGCCGGCCAGGGCGAGTGGTCGCTGGAGCCGTGGCCGTCCGCCCGGGGGCCCTCGGCCTCGCCGGACGCGGCCGAGACCAGTGTCGGGGTGTAGTAGTTCAGGCCCAGCGCGTCCAGCGGTTCGTTGATCGTGCGGACGTCGCCGTCCAGGACGTGCGACCAGTCCGTCACCGAGCGCGTGTTCTCGAAGAGCGACGTCGGGTACGCCCCGTGCAGGATCGGCCCGTGGAACACGCCGTTGGCCAGGTCGTCGATCCGGCGGGCCGCGGCCAGGTCGGCCGGGTCGTGGGAAAGGGGCCGTACGACCGAGGAGTTGAGGCTGATCGCGATCCGGTTGCCGGCCGGCATCGCCGCGCGAAGGGCGGAAACGGCCAGCCCATGCCCCAGGTTGAGGTGGTGGGCCGCGCGCAGCGAGGCCGCCGGGTCGGTCCGGCCGGGGGCGTGCACCCCGGAGGCGTAGCCCAGGAAGGCGCTGCACCACGGCTCGTTGAGGGTGATCCACTGCTCCACCCGGTCGCCCAGCGCCTCGCCGACGAGCCGCGCGTACTCGGCGAACCGGAACGCGGTGTCACGCTCCGGCCAGCCGCCCGCGTCCTCCAGCTCCTGCGGCAGGTCCCAGTGGTAGAGGGTGAGCGCCGGTGCGATGCCCCGGGCGAGCAGTTCGTCGACGAGACGGCGGTAGAAGTCCAGGCCCCGCTGGACCGCCGGCCCCCGGCCCGTCGGCTGCACCCGGGACCAGGAGACGGAGAAGCGGTACGCGGTCAGGCCCAGCTCCGCCATGAGCGCCACGTCGTCGCGGTAGCGGTGGTAGTGGTCGACGGCGATGTCCCCGGTCTCGCCGCCGGCCGTCCTGCCCGGCGTGTGGCTGAAGGTGTCCCAGATCGAGGGGGTGCGGCCGTCCTCCCGCACCGCCCCCTCGATCTGGTACGCCGAGGTCGCGGCGCCGAAGAGGAAGGCGGGAGGAAAGGCCACGGTCGTCGGTTCGGGCATGAGGGCTCTCCCCTGGTCGAGTGCACGCATTATGCATGGGAGCGCTCCCACGACGGAAGGGGGCGGACGGCGATCGCTATGCCGGAGGACGACTTCTCGGGCCGCGGAACACCATCCTTCACGCCGACCCCCGCACCACCAGTTCCGTCGGCAGGACCACTTCCCGTTGGCCGGTGCCGCGGTGGGCGATCTCCTCCAGCAGGAGGCTCGCCATCGTGCGGCCCATCTCCTCCAGCGGCTGGCGCACGCTGGTCAACGGGGGATCGATGTGCCGGGCCACGATCGAGTCGTCGAAGCCGATCAGCGCCACGTCGTGCGGCACCCGGCGCCCCGCCGCGCGCAGTTCCAGCACCGCGCCGGAGGCCATCACGTCGGAGGCGGCGAAGACGGCGTCCAGGTCCGGGCGCCGGCGCAGCAGCTCCCGCATGGCCACGCGTCCGCCCTCCTCGGTGAAGTCGCCCGCCGCGATGAGGTCGTCCGCGACGGCGACCCCGGCCTCGCGCAGCGCCTCCCGGTAGCCGTCGAGTCGCGCCCGCGCCACATCCATGTCCAGTGGGCCGGTGATGGTGCCGATGGACCGGCGGCCACCGGCCAGCAGGTGCCGGACGGCCAGCCGGGCGCCGCCCCGGTTGTCCGCGCGGACATGGCCGAGCCGCTCGCGGTCGCTGCGCCGCCCGGCCAGCACGGTCGGCACGGCCAGTTCCTCCAGCCGGTCGGGCAGGGTGTCGTCCCGGTGGACCGCCATCATCAGGACGCCGTCCACCCGGTGGGCGGCCAGGTAGGCGGCGAGCCGGCCGTCCTCGTTCTCGTCGCCCGTGAGGACCAGCAGCAACTGCATCCCGGCACCGGCGAGTCCGGTGGAAACGCCCCGGATGATCCCGGAGAAGTACGGTTCGGAGAAGAGCCGGGTCTCGGCGTCGGGCACGACCAGCGCGACCGCGTCCGTGCGCCGGGTGGCCAGGGAACGGGCGGCGCGGTTGGGGACGTAGCCGAGTTCCGCGATGGCCTGTTCCACGGCCGCCCGGGAGCGTGCGCTGACCTTGGGGGAGCCGTTGATCACCCGCGAGACCGTGGCGCGGCCCACGCCGGCGCGTGCGGCCACGGCGTTCAGGGTCGGGCGCCGGACGTCCGCGGTCCTGTGCGGCTGCGGCTGTTCGGCAGGGCTCATCGTTCACCTTCCGGTGGTCCGGTGGAGGGGCGCTTCATTCTGACCCAGGGAACCCGGTAACCGGACCGGGCGCGGGGGCAGTTGGCCGCGGGCGGCGGTTGACCCGCCGGTGACCTGCGCCGACGCGGCAGGGAACGGCCGGATGACGGGCCGGTTGCGCCCCGGCGCACGACACGTTCACGTGACGCGCTGAACACGCTTACGCAACAAGGCCGTCTTCAAGTCTTGACACCCGGCCTGGCACCAACGAGTCTTCCGGCATGCCGCGTGGGAGCGGTCCCACAGGGCGACCGGGGCTCTCTTCCGTTCGGATCGAACCACCTATGGCCTTCCCCTCTACCTTGCATGGCGCACCGTTGACCAGCACTTTTCCACTGCACTCCGCGTGCTGTTGGCCAGCCGCTGCTCGAACCGAGAGGGCAGGTCCGGACCGCCGTGTCCGGCGGTCCGATTCCTGAGGTCCCGTTGCCCACTGGAACAAGGAGTAGTGGAATGCGCATCACCCGTACCGGCGGTGGTCACGGCCGCAGAACGGCGACACTGGCCACGACGGTCCTGACGGCCTCCGCGCTGCTGCTGACCGGTTGCAGCAGTGACGACGACTCGGACAGCTCGGACGCCAACGGGAACATCACCCTCAAGGTGGCTGACTTCGGACAGTTCGGCTACAAGGAGGCCAAGCTGTTCGCCAAGTACCACGAGCTGCACCCGAACATCACGGTCCAGGAAGAGACCACCGCCAGCGAGCAGGACTACTACCCGAAGCTCCTTCAGCAGCTGAACACGGGCAGCGGCCTCGCGGACGTCACGGGCATCGAAGTCGGGCGCATCAAGGAGGTCGTGGACACCCAGTCGGGCAAGTTCGCCGACCTCAGCAAGACGATCAACGTGAACGACTGGGTGTCCTGGAAGGAGAAGCAGGCCACCGCCAAGGACGGCACGGTGATCGGCGCCGGCACCGACATCGGCCCCATGTCCCTGTGCTACCGCAAGGACCTCTTCCAGAAGGCGGGCCTGCCCACCGACCGCGAGGCCGTCGCCAAGGCCGTCGCCGGCGGCTGGGAGGACTACCTCAAGCTCGGCGAGCAGTACAAGAAGAAGGCGCCCTCCGGCACCTACTTCATGGACTCCGCCTCCGCCATGTACAACGCGGTCGTCAGCTCCTCCGCCCAGCAGTACTACGACGCCGACGGCAAGCCGGCCTACAAGGACAGCCAGTCCGTGAAGCAGGGCTGGGACCTGGCCGCGGAGGCCGCCGACAAGAAGCTGAGCCAGGGCCTGCCCCAGTTCACCGACGCCTGGAGCGCCGCGCTGCGCAAGGGCACCGTGGCCACCGTGGCCTGCCCCGCCTGGATGGCCGGCCAGATCTCCATCAACTCCGGCGACTCCTTCAAGGGCAAGTGGGACATCTCCCGCGCCCCCGGTTCGACCGCGGCCAACTGGGGCGGCTCCTTCCTCGCCGTCCCGAAGAGCGGCAAGCACGTCAAGGAGGCCACGGAGCTGGTCAAGTGGCTGACCGCCCCGGAGCAGCAGGCCGCCGTCTTCAAGGCGATCGGTGTCTTCCCGTCCAACAAGGGCGCCTATGAGCTGGCCGACGTGAAGAACGCCAAGCTGCCGTACTTCAGCGACGCCCCCATCGGCCAGATCTACGCCGAGGAGGCCAAGTCCATCCCCGAGGCGGTCCTCGGCGCGAAGGACGGCGTGATCAAGGACACGATCTCCACCCAGATCAACAACATGGAGCAGCGGGGCACCAAGCCCGCCGACGCGTGGAAGGCCGCGACCGAGGCGATCGACAAGGCGCTCGGTTAGTCGTACCGGGTGCGGGGGCCCACCGGCCGCCCGCACCCGTCCGCGCTCGACCACAGGAGCGGTGCCCGACGGCGGGCGCCGCCCACGGCACCACCCGGCGGGACCCGGCAGCCGACGGCCGGGCTCCGCCTCACACGCACGTCAGGCCGCGGCGTGGGCCGTTCGCCACCGTACCGATCCGCGCGGGGAGGGGCGGACCGACCCCGGTCCCCGAACGCGCTTCCCGCCCCACCCGGCCGAAACCTCCAGGGAAGGACTCCCTCCGTGGCAACGACAACCCCCGCCCGGGGCGCCTACACCCCGCCGCCCGGCGGCACCGGTGCCGCGTCGAACGGACGCGGCACCTGGCGCAGCCGGCTGTGGCGCTTCGACGACAAGGCCTCGCCGTACGCCTACATAGCCCCCTTCTTCCTGATCTTCGGCGCCTTCGGGCTCTACCCACTCCTGTACACGGGCTGGATCGCCCTGCACCGGGTGGAGATGACGAGCCTGGACCAGTCCCAGTGGGTCGGCTTCGACAACTTCGCCAAGATCCTCCAGGACTCCGAATTCTGGACGGCCGTCACCAACACCTTCATCATCGGTGTCATCTCCACCGTCCCGCAGCTCCTGGTGGCGCTGGGCCTGGCCCATCTGCTCAACTACAAGCTGCGCGCCAGCACCTTCTGGCGGACGGTCATCCTCACCCCGTACGCCACCTCGGTGGCCACCGCCGCCCTGGTCTTCGCGCTGGTCTTCCGCGCCGACGGCGGCATCCTCAACTGGGTGCTGCACTTCTTCGGCGCCGGCAACACCAACTGGGGCAACGGGGAGTGGACCTCCAAGATCGCCATCTCGGTCATCATCATCTGGCGGTGGACCGGCTACAACGCCCTCATCTACCTGGCGGCCATGCAGGCGGTCCCCACCGACCTGTACGAGGCCGCCTCCATCGACGGAGCGAGCCGGTGGCAGCAGTTCCGCAAGGTGACCATCCCCTCGCTGCGGCCCACGATCCTGTTCACCATCGTGATCTCCACCATCGGCTCGATGCAGCTGTTCGGTGAGCCGCTGCTGCTCCAGGGCGGCACCCTCGGCTCGATCGGCGGCAGCGAGCACCAGTACGAGACGCTCAGCATCTACCTCTTCAACTACGGCTGGAAGCTGGGCCACCTGGGTCCGGCGGCGGCCGTGGCCTGGGCCATGCTCGTCCTGCTGCTGCTCATCGCCCTGATCAACTGGATCGTCGGCCGGTTCGTGCGCAAGAGCGCGGCCTGACGGGAGCGACATCGATGACCACGACCAGTCCCACCACGACCGCGCCGGACCTCGCCCCGGCACCGCTTCCCACCGCCTCCCAAAAGGGCCGTGGCCGCTTCAAGATGGGAGCCGGCCAGCAGCTCAGAGGCGGTCCGTTCACCTACGTCGCCCTCGTCGTCGTCGGCCTCGGCTCGATCTTCCCGCTGTACTGGACCCTGGTGGCCGCCTCGCACGACCAGCAGCGGGTACTGGACACCCCGCCGCCGCTCGTGCCGGGCGGCAGACTGTGGAGCAACCTCCAGGCGGCCTGGGACCAGGCCCACCTGGGCAAGGCCATCGTCAACAGCGTCATCGTGGCCGGCAGCATCACCGTCGCCACCCTGTTCTTCTGCACCCTCGCCGGCTACGCCTTCGCCAAGATGCGCTTCCGGGGCCGTGGCGTGCTGATGACCGCGGTGATCGCCACGCTGACGATCCCGCCCCAGCTCAGCGTCGTCCCGCTGTTCATGATGATGTCGGACATCGGGTGGAGCGGAAAGCTGGAGTCGGTGATCTTCCCGACCCTCGTCGGCGCCTTCGGCGTCTTCTTCATGCGCCAGTACCTGATCGAGGCCCTGCCGTACGAGCTGATCGAGGCGGCCAAGGTCGACGGGGCGAGCAACTTCCGCATCGTGTGGAGCGTGGTGCTGCCCGTGGCCCGGCCGGCGATGATGGTGCTGGGCATGCTCACCTTCGTCCAGGCGTGGAACGACTTCTTCTGGCCCTTCCTCGCGCTGAACCAGGAGAACCCCACCATCCAGGTGGCGCTCGGCCAGCTCAGCGCCTCCTACACCCCCGACCAGAGCATCGTCATGGCCGGTGCGCTGATCAGCACCCTGCCGCTGCTGCTGGTCTTCGTCATCTTCGGCAAGCAGATCGTCGGAGGGATCATGGCGGGCGCCGTCAAGGGCTGAGCCCTGCCGGTGCCGCGGGGCCGGACGTCAGAGTGCCGGCCCCGCCCCCCGTGGCCGGCGTGCGCCGCGTCCCGTCGGCCCGCCCTCGTGTCCGGTCCGGTACCGCCCGCACAGGCCGCCCCGCAGTGGGCCGTACCGGACCGGGCGTCACCCGGTCGCGCCCGTGCCCGCGCACCCCGCGCCCTTCCTCCCCTCTTACTCCCGCACCGCCGGACCGCCGTCCGTCGTCCGTTTCTCACCCCCTTTGGGAGCGTTCTCACCATGACCGCCGTACGACCCGAGACCACGGCCCAGCCGGCCTCGGACACCTCCTTCCCGACCGGCTTCGTCTGGGGTGCCGCCACCGCCGCCTACCAGGTGGAGGGCGCCGCCGCCGAGGACGGCCGCACCCCCTCCATCTGGGACACCTTCAGCCACACTCCCGGCAAGGTGCGCAACGGCGACACCGGTGACATCGCCGCCGACCACTACCACCGGTACCGCGACGACGTCGCCCTGATGAAGGAACTCGGCCTCAAGGCCTACCGCTTCTCCGTCTCCTGGTCCCGGGTCCAGCCCACCGGCCGCGGGCCCGCCGTCGAGCGCGGCCTGGACTTCTACCGCCGCCTCACCGACGAGCTCCTGGAGGCGGGCATCACACCCGTCGCCACCCTCTACCACTGGGACCTGCCGCAGGAGCTGGAAGACGTCGGCGGCTGGCCGCACCGCGACACCGCCCACCGCTTCGCCGACTACGCCGAGATCATGGCCCGCGCCCTCGGCGACCGGGTCGGCGTGTGGACCACCCTCAACGAACCGTGGTGTTCGGCGTTCCTCGGCTACGGTTCCGGCGTGCACGCGCCGGGGCGGACCGACCCGGCCGCCACCCTGCGCGCCGCGCACCACCTGAACCTGGCCCACGGCCAGGCCGTCGGCGCGCTGCGCGCCGTCCTGCCGGCCTCGGCCCAGACCTCGATCACCCTGAACCTGCACCAGGTGCGCCCGCTCACCGGCAGCCCCGAGGACGCCGAGGCCGCCCGCCGCATCGACGCGGTCGGCAACCGGATCTTCACCGGCCCCCTGCTGGACGGCGCCTACCCCGAGGACCTGCTGGCCGACACCGCGCACCTGGTCGACTGGTCGGAGCTGGTGCACGACGGGGACCTGGCGGAGATCTCCCGGCCCATCGACGTGCTCGGCGTCAACTACTACTCGCCGACCGTGGTCTCCCTGCCCGCCGACGGCTCCGCCAGCACCCGCAACGACGGCCACGGCGCGAGCGACCACTCCCCGTGGACCGGCTCCGAGCACGTCGCCTTCCACCTCGCCAACGACGATCTGACGGCGATGAACTGGGCCATCGACGCGAGCGGACTGCACACGCTGCTGACCGGACTGGCGGCCTCGCACCCGCAGCTCCCGCTGATGGTCACCGAGAACGGCGCCGCCTTCGACGACTACGTCTCCCCGGAGGGACGGGTCAACGACCCGCAGCGGATCGCCTATCTCCACTCCCACCTGGACGCCGTCCGCCGCGCCATCGCCGACGGCGCCGACGTGCGGGGCTACTTCCTGTGGTCGCTGCTGGACAACTTCGAGTGGTCCTACGGCTATTCGAAGCGCTTCGGCGCCGTCTACGTCGACTACGCCACCCAGCGCCGCATCCCCAAGGCCAGCGCCCACTGGTACGCCGACGTGATCCGGAACAACGCCCTGCCCGCCTGACCGACGCCGTGCGGCGGGCACGACCGGACACCCGGCCGTGCCCGCCGCGGCGGACGGAACCGAAGGTGCCCCCGTCATGGCTGTTACATTCCTGGCTTGAACGGCTGTGAACGGAAGGCGGCGACCATGGCAGGCAACGGTGGGAGAGGCCGGGGCGGCCGGCGGCCGACCCTGGAAGAGGTCGCCGCCCGGGCCGGGGTCGGGCGGGGCACCGTCTCCCGGGTGATCAACGGCTCGCCCCGGGTCAGTGACGCCACCCGCGCCGCGGTGGAGGCGGCCGTCGCCGAACTCGGCTACGTGCCCAACACCGCCGCCCGCGCCCTCGCGGCCAACCGCACCGACGCCATCGCGCTGGTCGTCCCCGAACCGGAGACCCGGTTCTTCGCCGAGCCGTACTTCTCCGACATGCTGCGCGGTGTCGGCGCCGAACTCTCCGACACCGAGATGCAGTTGCTGCTGATCTTCGCCGGCAGCGACCGTGAGCGGCAGCGCCTGGCCCAGTACCTGGCGGCCCACCGCGTCGACGGCGTCCTGCTGGTCTCCGTCCACGCCGACGACCCGCTCCCGGACCTGCTCGCCCAGCTGGAGATCCCGGCCGTGATCAGCGGCCCCCGCTCGGCGGCCGAGTCGCTCCCCTCGGTGGACTCCGACAACTACGGCGGCGCCCGCTCGGCGGTGGAGCACCTGCTGAACCGGGGCCGCCGCCGGATCGCGCACATCACCGGCCGCCTGGACGTCTACGGTGCCCAGCGCCGCGTCGACGGCTACCGCGACGCCCTGCGCGACGCCGGCCACCCGGTGGACGAACTCCTCATCGTGCCGGGTGACTTCACCGATGAGGGCGGGCGCCGGGCGATGACGACCCTGCTGTCCCGCCACCCCGACCTGGACGCCGTCTTCGCCGGCTCGGACGTGATGGCGGCCGGCGCCCGGCAGGTGCTGCGCGAGGCGGGCCGCCGCGTCCCCGACGACGTCGCGCTGGTCGGGTACGACGACTCGGCCATCGCCCGGCACATGGATCCGCCGCTCACCAGCGTCCGCCAGCCCATCGAGGAGATGGGCCGCGCGATGATCGACCTCCTCCTCACGGAGATCGCCGACCGCCGCCCGGTCGCGTCCCGAGGTGCCGATCGCCATCAGGCGGTCCTGCCGACGGAACTGGTGGTCCGGGCGTCGTCGTGACGCCCCGGACCGGCCGGAGCCACCCCGGCCGGTCCCGGACACCGGCGCGGGGGCCCCGGACAACGAAACAGCCGGTGACCCGTCTTGCGACGGAGTCACCGGCTGATCACTCAGGGTGAGTGACGGGACTCGAACCCGCGACATCCTGGACCACAACCAGGTGCTCTACCAGCTGAGCTACACCCACCACGACCGGCTGTTCGAGGAGTGTTTCCCCGACCGGCCGAGAAGAAGTCTACAGGGTCGGAAGGGGTGCTCGCGCACAGGTTTTCGCGCGGCCCCCGTGGCGGCTACCGAGCGGGCAGGACGTGCTTGGCGGCGATCGTCTTCGCGGTGTCGGAGTCCGGCCCGGGCTGCGGCACGAAGATGGCCTCGCGGTAGTAGCGCAGCTCGGCGATCGACTCGCGGATGTCGGCGAGGGCCCGGTGGTTGCCGTTCTTCTCCGGACTGTTGAAGTACGCCCGCGGGTACCAGCGGCGGGCGAGCTCCTTGATCGAGGAGACGTCGACGATGCGGTAGTGGAGGTAGTCCTCCAGCGTCGGCATGTCGCGGAGGAGGAAGCCGCGGTCGGTGCCGACCGAGTTGCCGCACAGCGGGGCCTTGCCGGGCTCCTTCACGTACTCCCGGACATAGGCGAGGACCTGCTCCTCGGCGTCCTCCAGGGTCGTGCCGCTCGCCAGCTCGGCGAGCAGCCCGGACGCGGTGTGCATCTGACGCACCACCTCCGGCATCGTCTCCAGCGCCCGGTCCGGCGGGCGGATGACGATGTCCACCCCCTCGCCGAGTACGTTCAGCTCGGAGTCGGTGACGAGGGCGGCCACCTCGATGAGAGCGTCGTCGGACAGCGAGAGGCCGGTCATCTCGCAGTCGATCCACACCATGCGATCGTTCATGCGACCACCCTAAAGCGGGGCTGAGGTTTTGCGTGCCCCCGTGCCGCGCGGGAAGCGGGGAGAGGGTCGTCATTCGGCTGCGCGCGTCGTGGCTGGTCGCGCGGTTCCCCGTGCCCTCAGAGCGCCGCCGTCCCGGACGCGGGACAGGGGGCGGGATGCTCCCGCCCCCTGTCCCGTCGCGCTCAGTTACCGCTGCGCGGACCCGGCAGCAGGCCCACCGCGCCCGCCGTGGCGCGGCGGCTCTGCAGGGGCACCCCGCTGTCCCGGTGCTCGTGGAGCAGAGGAGCCGGGCTCACCGGGCCGGGGCCGGGCAGGCCCGTGGGCGCGCCCTGCTGGCCGGCCTGGGGCGCGGCCGCTTCCGTCTCACCCGGCTTGTCGCCCTGCGGCCGGCGGGCCCGGTAGGCGGCCCGGTAGGCGGCGGGGGACGAGCCGAGCTGGCGGCGGAAGTGGCCGCGCAGGGCCACCGGCGAGCGGAATCCGCACCGGCCCGCCACCTCGTCCACGGAGTAGTCCGACGTCTCCAGCAGACGCTGGGCCTGGAGCACCCGCTGGGTGATCAGCCACTGCAGCGGCGCGCTGCCCGTCAGCGAGCGGAACCGGCGGTCGAACGTACGGCGGCTCATGTAGGCGCGTGCCGCCAGTGTCTCCACGTCGAACTGCTCGTGGAGGTGTTCCAGCGCCCAGGCGACGACCTCGGCCAGCGGGTCGGCGCCGATCTCCTCCGGTAAAGACCGGTCGAGATAGCGCTCCTGGCCGCCCGACCGGCGCGGCGGGACCACCAGGCGCCGGGCGAGCGCTCCGGCCGCCTCGTTGCCGTGGTCCGTCCGCACGATGTGGAGACAGAGATCGATTCCGGCCGCCGTACCCGCGCTCGTCAGCACGTCGCCGTCGTCGACGAACAGCTCGCGTGGATCGACGTGCACCGACGGATAGCGCTTGGCCAGCGTCGGCGCGTACATCCAGTGCGTGGTCGCCGGGCGGCCGTCCAGCAGTCCGGCCGCCGCGAGCACGAAGGCGCCCGTGCACAGCCCGACGATGCGGGCGCCCTCCTCGTGCGCCCGGCGCAGCGCGTCCAGTGCTTCCTCCGGCGGCGGCGAGGTGATCGAACGCCAGGCCGGTACGACGACCGTCCCGGCGCGTGAGATCGCCTCCAGCCCATGCGGCGCGGTGAGTTCCAGGCCCCCTGTGGTCCGCAGCGGGCCTTCCTCGCCGGCACACACCAGAAGGCGGTAGCGCGGCACGCCGGCGTCCTGGCGGTCGATCCCGAACACCGACAGCGGTATGGAACTCTCGAAGATGGGGCCGCCGCTGAACAGCAGCACCGCGACGATCTCCTTGCGGCGTCGCCCGGACAGTTTCCGGGCTGCGGCGTCCGGCGAGGCAGTGGAGTCGTGGCTCATACTGCTAAGCCCCCCTCGGTGGTCGCGGCTCCTCGGTTGTGTCGCTCCTGCACGTTTCCCCTCGGTCCTGCACGAGTCCCCCGCCGTAAGACAGTCAAGATCGAATCTACTGGCTCCCGCGGTCATGCGGTGACCAGTTCCACACGCGGCACATTGTCGACATGACAACTTGGCGTGAAGCATTCGATCACGAAGCGTTGCACTCGCGAGGCGTGCAGGGAAGTGCGCCTTGTCGCAGTGGCCAAACCGCGTAGGGTGCACAGCGACCCGTAGACCCTTTCCGTGCAGGTGGAACGGGGGATGGGGGGTGGTTCGGACCCCTCCTGGTCGATATCCAGAAGTTGGCTGAAAAGCAGCGCTCGCAGGTACGGAAACAGGTCAGTCGCCCGGTGTCTGCTCCCGGGTGTGACGTCCGCCTCTTTGCGCGGCGCAACGCTCGGCACACCGCTCGGAGCGCCGCAGCAGCACCCGGCAGGCCGCCGTGACGGCGGCGAGGCCCAGCGCCGTGCCCGCGGCGCCGGCCAGCGAGGCGCCGTACCAGAGGAGGACCACGGGGACGAGCGCGCAGCTGAAGGCGGCCCAGCGGATCACATCGCCCGCGCTGTCCGGTGCGGGGCGCGGGTCGCGGCGGGGGCGGGCTCCGGGCATCTCGTACTCCCTGTGGCGGTGGCTCACCCCGGTTCAACGTCCGTCCGACCGGTCGGTCACCGAACACGCAACTGTGAATCCCGTGCAAACCACCTGTACGAGGCAGCAACCATTGCGTTGCGGGCGCGGCTCGTGCATGCTCCGGTGAACCCCTACGGACGTCGGGGACCGCTCACGGAGCGTGCGCGGGATCTGGGCTCAGGAGGCGTGCCGCCGTACCCTTGGGGGTATGGGCTTGGGAAGATGTTTCCCGGACACAGCTCCGCAGCACGCTTCCGCAGCACACTGTCGTCCCACCCATGAAGGATCACAACGCCGAGACAGCCATGGCCGGTCACGAATTCTCCGAACCCGCGGACCGCAAGCGGCCGGTCGCCGACCCCACGGCGGCCGATCCCCTGGCGGCGGCGGAGTCACGCCCGTCCTGCGACCCCGCCTTCCGGCACGGAGTCGTCGTCGGCTTCGACGGCTCCACCTCCAGTGAGCGCGCCCTCGCCTATGCGATCGGCATGGCCCACCGTTCCGGTTCCGGCCTGATCATCGTGCACGTCGCCAACCGGCTGCCCACCACGGTGTGGGCCGGCTGCGAGCCGCCCGTCTTCGTGGACGTGCCGGACCACCGCACGGAGGTCCTGGGGCTGGAGCTGGCCTGCGCGGACTATCTGGCCGAGGTCCCGTGGATCCTGGTCGAGCGGGGCGGGGACATCTGTCACGAACTGGAGGAGGTCGGCCGTGAGTACGAGGCCGACGCGATCGTGGTCGGCTCCACGCACGGCATCGTCGGCCGGATCTTCGGCTCGGTCGCGGGGCGGCTCGCCAAGCGGGCGCAGCGGCCCGTGATCGTCATCCCGTAGCCGCCCCCAGCTACCTCACGCCTCGTCACTTCCCTTTGTGCCCGCCTGGGTTACTCGCGCGTAGAAGGTGTTTGTGCCCTTGTGAAGGGCATATACCGGTCACCGCACAACTGCACATGCATGAAGGGAGCCCGCCGTGGACAACGACGTCTCTGCGGGAAGCGTGAGCACCACCGTGGTCGGCCGACTGGCCCTGGCGATCACCTTGTTGGCATTCGGGCTCGGCACGACCGGTGTCATCGACGGCGTGGGTGTCTCCGACGCCGTGACCGTGGCCCACTACGTGGGCGGGGTCGCCCTCTTCCTCGTCGGCCTGCTGGCCCTGCGCGACGGCGCCTCCGGCGTGGGGTACGTCGCCCTCGGCGCCCTGTGGTTCACCTGGGCGGTGTCGGACCACGGCTCGGCCAACGCGGCCGGACTCCTCCTGCTGCTGTTCGCCCTGGTCGCCCTCACGCTGACCGTCGCCGGCGGGGACACCCTCGGTCAGCTCATGCACGGGCTGCTGTTCCTGGCCATGGTGGTGCTGGCCGTGGCGGCCTTCGCCGACAGCTCCGCTCTCACGAAGGCCGGGGGCTGGGTGGCCGTCGCCTCGGGGGCGGTGGCCTGGTACGCGGCGACGGCGGCGCTCGCCCACTGGCCGACGGCCCTTCCGGGGCGTGCTGCGGGCCGGGGGGTGACGGCCGCCGGCTGAAGTCGAGCAGCACGGAAAGGACCCCCACGTGAAAGGTGGCACACGTGGGGGTCCGTTCTGTCTGCCGGCTGCTACTCCACCGTCACCGACTTGGCGAGGTTGCGGGGCTTGTCGATGTCCCGGCCCAGGGCCTTCGCCGTGTGGTACGCCAGGAGCTGGAGCGGAATGCCCATCAGGATCGGGTCCAGTTCGTCCTCGTTCTTCGGGACGATGACCGTCTGGTCCGCCTTCTCCTGGTGCTGGTGGGCCACCGCCAGGATCTTGCCCTCGCGGGCCTTGATCTCCTCCAGCGCGGCGCGGTTCTTCTCCAGCAGGTCGTCGTCGGGGACGATCGCGACCGTGGGGAGGGCCGGCTCGATGAGGGCCAGCGGGCCGTGCTTCAGCTCGGAGGCGGGGTAGGCCTCGGCGTGGATGTAGGAGACCTCCTTGAGCTTCAGGGAAGCCTCGCGGGCCACCGGGTAGCCCCGGACACGGCCGATGAAGAGCATCGAGCGGGCGTCGGCGTAGCTCTCCGCGAGCTTCTTGATCTCCTCCTCCTGGTCCAGGATCTCGGTGATCTGCTGCGGCAGCTTGCGCAGGCCCTCGATGATCCGCTTGCCGTCGCGGACCGAGAGGTCGCGGGTGCGGCCGAGGTGCAGGGCCAGCAGCGCGAAGGCGACCGTGGTGTTGGTGAAGCACTTCGTGGAGACCACGCAGACCTCGGGGCCCGCGTGGACGTAGATGCCGCCGTCGGCCTCGCGGGCGATCGCGGAGCCGACGACGTTGACCACGCCGAGGACCCGCGCGCCCTTGCGCTTGAGCTCCTGCACGGCGGCCAGCACGTCGTACGTCTCACCGGACTGGGAGACCGCGATGTACAGGGTGTCGGGGTCGACGACCGCGTTGCGGTAGCGGAACTCGGAGGCGGGCTCGGCGTCGGCGGGGATGCGGGCCAGCTCCTCGATCATCTGCGCGCCGATCATGCCCGCGTGGTACGAGGTGCCGCAGCCGAGGATCTTCACGCGGCGGATCTGCCGGGCCTCGCGGGCGTCCAGGTTGAGGCCGCCCAGGTGCACGGTGGAGAAGCGGTCGTCGATGCGGCCGCGCAGCACGCGGTCCACGGCGTCGGCCTGCTCGTGGATCTCCTTGTGCATGTAGGTGTCGTGGCCGCCCATGTCGTAGGAGGCCGCCTCCCACTCCACGGTGGTCGGCTCGGCCGAGGTACGGGTGCCCTCGGTGGTGTACGTGCGGAAGTCGTCGGCCTTGAGGGTGGCCATCTCGCCGTCGTCCAGCGTCACTATCTGCCGGGTGTGGGCGACCAGGGCGGCGATGTCCGATGCGACGAACATCTCCTTCTCGCCGATGCCGAGGACGACCGGGGAGCCGTTGCGGGCCACCACGATGCGGTCGGAGAAGTCGGCGTGCATGACCGCGATGCCGTACGTGCCCTCGACCACCCGCAGGGCCTCGCGGACCTTGTCCTCCAGCTTCTCGGCCTGTGCGCGGGCGATCAGGTGGGTGAGGACCTCGGTGTCGGTCTCGGAGAGGAACTCGACGCCGTCGGCCTCCAGCTTGCGGCGCAGGTCGGCGGCGTTGTCGATGATGCCGTTGTGGACGACGGCGACCTTGTTGTCGGCCGACATGTGCGGGTGGGCGTTCACGTCGGACGGGGCGCCGTGGGTGGCCCAGCGGGTGTGGGCGATGCCGGTGGTGCCCTTGAAGCGCGCCGGGACCTTGGCCTCCAGGTCGCGCACCCGGCCCTTGGCCTTGACCATCTTCAGGCCGGGCGTCTTCGGGGAGCTGACGACGACGCCCGCGGAGTCGTAGCCGCGGTACTCCAGGCGCTGGAGGCCCTCCAGGAGGAGGGGAGCGACGTCACGCTTCCCGATGTATCCGACAATTCCGCACATGTATAGAGGTATCCCTTGGCTGTCGCTGGGCCGGGCTGGCGCCGGCCGGGTTCCGGCTGGTTTCAGCCGTAGACCATGCGGCGCAGCTGCCTGAGCGTCAGCTCCGGCGGCGCCACCGCCCGGTACTTCAGGTCCGCCCCGATCCGTTCGAAGATCTCCGCGTTCACCAGGCCCTGGGCCTGGAGTTCGCGGTGGCGGCGACGGACGAACTCATGGATCGTCTCGTCGAAGTAGGCGAGCACGTCCTGGACCACACGCAGCGCCTCGCCCCGGCTGAGGGGCGTGGACCGCGTCAGGTGATCAACAAGTTCGTCGTGCACCCGGTAGATCCTGGAGTACCGGCGCGTGTTTCGCAAGAATCGTGCCCGATTCCGGGCAAGCTGCTGTTGAAACTCTTATGGGGCTCTGTTCGCGAGCTGTCCATCCCACGTCCTGCGACTCGTTGCCCGAACAGACGAGTTTCAGACGCCATGGACATTCCTCGTATGGGAGTACCCGAGAAGCTGGCCGCGCGCATGAGCATGGCCGAGCAGCATGAGTACCTGCGCGCCAGATTCTCGCGGCGCACCATGATCAGGGGCGGCGCGGTCACGCTGGGCGCCGTCGCGGGTGGCGCGTTCGTGCCGGGCGCCACCGCCCAGGCGGCCGTGCCGACCCAGCGGACCGCCCCCGCCACCCAGCACGTCGACGGCGCCCTCGTCGCCCCCTTCGGCCGCCACCTCGCCTGGGGCAACGACCCGCGCACCGAGATCACCGTCTCCTGGCAGGTCCCGGTCGCCGTCAAGAAGCCGTTCATCCGCATCGGCGCCCACCCCTGGGACCTCTCGCGCAGGATCGACGCCGAGGTCCGCACCCTCTACACCCCGGCCGGTGTCGGCGCGAGCGGCGACCACACCCAGTACTACCTGCACGCCAAGCTGACCCACCTGCGCCCCGGCAAGACCTACTACTACGGCGTCGGCCACCAGGGCTTCGACCCGGCCGAGCCGCACCTGCTGGGCACGGTGGGCACGTTCACCACCGCCCCCGCCCACAAGGCGCCGTTCACCTTCACCGCCTTCGGTGACGAGGGCGTCGGCTACCACGGCCTGGCCAACAACAGCCTCCTGCTCGGCCAGAACCCGGCCTTCCACCTGCACGCCGGCGACATCGCCTACGCCGACCCGTCCGGCGCCGGCAAGACCGCCGACACCGGTTTCGACTCGCGCACCTGGGACTCCTTCCTCGCCCAGACCGAGTCGGTCGCCAAGCAGGTCCCGTGGATGCCCGCGTACGGCAACCACGACATGGAGGCCTGGTACTCGCCCAACGGCTACGGCGGCGAGGAGGCCCGCTGGAACCTCCCGGACAACGGCCCCGACAAGAAGAACCTGCCGGGCGTCTACTCCTTCGTCTACGGCAACACGGCGGTCATCTCGCTCGACGCCAACGACGTCTCCTTCGAGATCCCGGCGAACCTGGGCATATCCGGCGGAACCCAGACCAAGTGGCTGGAAGGCCAGCTGAAGAAGTTCCGCGCCTCGAAGGACGTCGACTTCATCGTCGTCTTCTTCCACCACTGCGCCTACTGCACCTCCACCGCGCACGCGTCGGAGGGGGGCGTGCGCCAGGAGTGGGTGCCGCTGTTCGAGAAGTACACGGTGGACCTGGTCATCAACGGTCACAACCACCAGTACGAGCGCACCGACGTCATCAAGGCGGGCAAGGTCGCCAAGAAGCTGCCGATCGGCGGCACGGCCTACCCCGAGACGGACGGTGTGGTCTACGTCACCGCGGGCGCGGCCGGCCGCAGCCTGTACGCGTTCTCCGCCCCGGACTCCTACGAGGGACACGAGCACGAGACCGACTCCGTGGCCTCCTTCGTCAACACCAAGGACGGCAAGGTCAACGAGACCGTCGCCTGGTCCCGGGTGCGTTACCTCAACTACTCCTTCCTGCGCGTGGACGTCGCCCCCGCGTCGAAGGGCCGGCAGACCACGCTGACGGTGTCGGGCATCGCCGAGACCGGCGACCGCATCGACCACTTCACGGTGTCCCGCAAGGCCAAGTAGGCCCCAGCCGAGCGGGCGGTCCCCGGCGCCTTCGTCACAGGCGCTTGAGGACCGCCCCCTTGGCCAGGGCGAACTCCTCGTCCGTCAGCACTCCGTCGCGGTGCAGCTCGCCCAGCTCGCGCAGCCGGCGCAGCAGCACGTCGTGGTCGTCCCCGGCGCCCTCCCCGGCCGGCCGGCCGGCGTCCTGCCGTACGTCAGGCTCCGCCGCCGAAGGATGCGGCAGGCGCGCCTGCACCGCCGCCGCGACCAGGGCCATCAGCGGATCCTTCTTGAAGCCCCACAGCTCGACCGCGTTCGGGTCGTACTTGGGCGGTGCGGTGACCGGGGTGCCGCGCACCAGGAACCGCAGGTGCCCGTTCTCCAGGCCGGCCGCGGGCTGCCACTCGACGCCGGTGACGTCCGCGAGGGGGATCGTGCGCGGCCCGGCGGAGGCCTTGGCCTCCTCGGTCTTCCAGTTCCACTCCAGCCGCACCCGCTCCCCGTCGAAGCCCGCCGTGCCGTCCCCGGCCGAGGCGGACACCGGCACGGACGGGCCCGGCAGCAGATACCCGTCGACCGGCTCCGGCGGCACCCCGTCCAGCAGCAGGGCGTTGCGCACCTCGTCGGCGACGTACTCGGCGACGCCGTACCGGTCGGGCTCCACCGTCAGCTGGTACGGGTCGTGCGGCTCGGCGAGCCGGCCCCCGGTGGCGTGCAGCAGCGGGTCGGCGCCGTCGCGCAGCCGCAGCCTGAGCCGCCCCGACTTCCGGCCCTGTTCGAAGGAGACACCGGCCAAAGCGCCGAGCGGTACGATGAGTTCGCCCAGCTCACGGCGGAGCAGGCCCACGTTCTTGTCCCGGCCCGGGGTGAGGCGCAAGGCGTCCCCGTCGAAGGCCCAAGTACCGTCCTTCTGGATGATTTCCGCCATGCGGGGATTGTTCCACCCGATCTGCGGGACAGTGGTCTCGACCAAGTCTGACGGTCACCCCTTCCGAAGGGAGCGCTTGTGAGACGGAACCACGGCACGACTCCCCGCCTGTCCCACGTCCTCGGTTCCCTGCTGCTGCTCGCGGCGGCCGGCGTCGTCACCCTCGGCGCGGACCGCACGGCGCAGGCCGCCGCCCCGACCCCCCTGGACCGGGTGGTCCCGGCCCCGGCGTCGGTGACGCCCGGCGGAACGCCGTACCGCATCACCCGCGACACCCGCATCCGCGTCGACGGATCCGCCGAGGTCCGCCGCGTCGGCGGCTACCTGGCCGGCCTGCTGCGCCCGGCCACCGGCTATCCGCTGCCGGTCACCGACCACGGCACCGGCGGCATCCGACTCTCCCTGGGCCAGGGCGACTTCGGCGCCGAGGGCTACCGGCTGCACAGCGCCGCGGGCGGAGTCACCCTCACCGCGCGCACCCCCGCCGGCCTCTTCCACGGCGTCCAGACCCTGCGCCAGCTCCTCCCGGCGGCCGTCGAGAAGAAGACCGTCCAGCCCGGCCCCTGGCCGATCGCCGGCGGCACCGTCCGGGACCGCCCCCGCTACGCCTACCGGGGCGCCATGCTCGACGTCTCCCGGCACTTCTTCACGGTCGACCAAGTCAATCGTTACATCGACCAGTTGGCCCTCTACAAGGTCAACGAGCTGCACCTGCACCTCAGCGACGACCAGGGCTGGCGCATCGCGATCGACTCCTGGCCGCGCCTGGCCTCCTACGGCGGCTCCACCCAGGTCGGTGGCGGCCCGGGCGGCCACTACACCAAGGCCGACTACCGGGAGATCGTGCGGTACGCGGCCTCCCGCTACCTGGAGGTCGTGCCCGAGATCGACATGCCCGGCCACACCAACGCGGCCCTCGCCTCCTACGCCCGGCTCAACTGCGACGGCGTGGCACCCCCGCTGTACACCGGGACCGAGGTCGGCTTCAGCTCGCTGTGCGTGTCCAAGAAGGCCACCTACGACTTCGTGGACGACGTCGTCCGGGAGGTGGCCGCCCTCACCCCCGGCCGCTACCTGCACATCGGCGGTGACGAGGCGCACTCCACCAGCCACGCGGACTACGTGACGTTCATGGACCGGGTGCAGCCGGTCGTCGCCCGCTACGGCAAGACGGTCATCGGCTGGCACCAGCTCACCGGCGCGCACCCGGCGAAGGGCGCCCTCGCCCAGTACTGGGGCCTGGACGACACCAGCGCGGCGGAGAAGGCACAGGTCGCCCAGGCCGCCCGGAACGGCACGGGCCTGATCCTCTCCCCGGCCGACCGCACCTACCTCGACATGAAGTACACGCGGGACACCGGCCCCGGTCAGGACTGGGCGGGCCTGGTGGAGGTGAAGCGGTCGTACGACTGGGATCCGGGCGCCTATCTCGCCGGGGTGCCGGCCTCGGCGGTCCGGGGTGTCGAGGCACCCCTGTGGACGGAGAACGTGACGGACACCGCGGAGATCGAGTACATGGCGTTCCCTCGGCTCGCCGGCGCGGCCGAGCTGGGCTGGTCACCGGCGGCGACCCACGACTGGAACGCCTACCGGGTCCGGCTGGCGGCCCAGGGTCCCCGCTGGGACGCCCTCGGCATCCACTACTACCGCTCACCGCAGGTGCCCTGGCCGGCCCGCTGACCCGAAGGCCGACGGGCACCCCGCAGGACCGTACTGCTGGGTGCCCGTCAGGTCCGTGTGCCGTCAGAACCCGGCGATCGGGTTCTTCAGGGTGCCGACGAGCTGGAGCGCGCCGGACGGGTCGGCGAGGTCCACCATCTGCCTGTTGTCGCGGAGCTGGAGACGGTTCAGGCAGGACAGCGCGAACTCGGGGGCGAACATGTCGTACTGGCGGAACCTGTCCGCCAGGTGCGGGTTCGCCTCCTGGTACTCGCGGGTGACCTCGGCGACCGTGCGCCAGAAGCCGTCCTCCTCCAGGACGCCCTCGGCGGCGAGGCGGGCGGCGAGGAAGCGGAAGAAGCAGTCGAAGACGTCCGTGAAGACGGACAGCAGCTTCTTGTCCTCGGGGACCTCGACACGGATCCGCCGCACCTCCGGCGGCAGGGCCGCGTCCGGGTCCATGACGGCGATCTCCTCGGCGATGTCCTTGTAGACCGCCCGCTGCACGGCCCCGTCCCGCAGCACCAGGATCGTGTTCTCGCCGTGCGGCATGAACACCAGGTCGTAGGCGTAGAAGCTGTGCAGCAGCGGGGTGTAGTAGGCCCGCAGGTACTGCCGCAGCCACGCGGTGGGGGCCAGGCCCGAGCGTTCGATGAGGGCGCCCGCGAAGGAGGCGCCCTCGTCGTCCACGTGCAGCAGCGAGGCCATGGTGGCCAGGGTCTCGCCGTCCCGCAGCGAGGGCACGGGGCTCTCCCGCCACAGCGCGGCCAGCATCTTGCGGTACGGCGAGTAGCGGTCGGTGGCCCGCTCGTACTCCAGGTGCCGGTAGCCGACGGCGGCCCGCTCCCGGATGATGGACAGGCCCGTCGACTTCAGCACCGGGTCGCTGTCGATCAGCTGGGCCAGCCAGTCGTTGATGGCCGGGGTCGCCTCCATGTAGGCGGCGGACAGACCGCGCATGAAGCCCATGTTGAGGACCGACAGGGCGGTCTTCACATAGTGCTTGTGCGGGTCGCTGGTGTTGAAGAAGGTGCGGATCGACTGCTGGGCCAGGTACTCGTCGTCGCCCTCGCCCAGGCAGACCAGCAGCTCACGGGCCACCTCGGCGGCGAACGTGACGCTGAGCTTGTTCCACCACTGCCAGGGGTGGACCGGGATGAACAGGTAGTCGGCGGGGTCCAGGCCCCGGTCGGTGAGGACGGCACGGAACCGCTCCACCGTCTTCTCGCCCAGCTCCCTGCGCAGGAACGACTCGTACTCGATCCCGGCACCGGCCGTGAACGCGGCCCGCGAGCGGTGCGCGGCCAGCCACACCAGCCGCACCGGGCTCGCCGTCTCCGGCGCGTACGACAGGTACTCGTGGACGCCGAAGCCGAGCCGCCCGTTGTTCGCGACGAAGCACGGATGGCCCTCGGTCATCCCGGTCTCGATCGCCTGGAAGCCGCTCCGCGCCAGCTCGGCGGAGGTCACGCGGGGCTTGGTGAGCTTGTAGCAGATGCCCGAGAGGGTGGAGGAGATCTCCTCCAGGTAGACCGGCAGGACCTCGTCGCCCAGCCCCAGCGACTTCTTCAGCTCGATGAAGAAGTCCAGGGCGGCCAGCGGGAGTTCGGTGCCCTCGCGGTGCCGGGTGAGGGAGTCCGGGTCGATCTCCCAGTGGTCGAGGGCCCGCCGCACGGCGCTGAACCGGTAGGTGGTGAGCCCGTCGTCGCTGCGGACGACGTACCGGCCGCCGTCCTCGTCCGGGGTGATCAGCCGCTCGTGCGCGAACTCGGCGAGCGCCTTGCGCAGCAGCAGCCGGTTGGCGGTCGCCCAGCGCTCGGGGGACAGATGGGCCACGGCGTCGGCGAGGGTCATATGGTCACCGTCTTCTCGAACTGTTCACGGGTGCAGAAGCTCAGCAGCGCCCGCTTCTCCGGCTTGTCGATCTCCCGCTCGGGCACGAACCCGACGGCCGCGTTCAGGGCGTGCACCGCCGTGTTGCGGACGTCCGGCTCGACGACGACGCGCCGCACCGCCGGGTCCTCGAAGAGACGGGCCATGACGGCGGTGATGACGGCCCTGGTGAAGCCGTGCACGGGGGTGTCGGTGGCCGGGGTCAGGAAGTGCATCCCGACATCGCCCGGCCGCGGCTCGTACAGCCCGGCCAGCTCGCGGTGCGCGGGGTCGTACGTCTCCATCAGGAAGACGGGCGTGCCGTCGCGCAGCCCGAGCAGGGCGTGATGGTGCTCGTCCGCCGCGATCTCCATGTAGGCGCGCTCGACGTCCTCCAGCCGCGCGTCCTGCATCATCCAGAAGGCCGCCTTGGGATGGGTGACCCAGGAGTGCAGCAGCTCGGCGTCGGTGAGCGGATCGACGGGACGGAACGTGAAGGTCAGGGTCGTGCGGGTCATACCGCGAACTCCTGGAAGGCGATGGTCTTCTCCACCGGGTAGTACTCCGTGCCGAGCAGTTCCCGGATGATGTACGCGTTCCGGTACGCGCCCATGCCCAGGTCGGGGCTGGTGATGCTGTGGGTGTGGACGCCGGCGTTCTGGAGGAAGACCCCGCGGCCGGTGACGTCGACGGAGTAGTTGCGGGCGACGTCGAAGCGGCCGTGGCCGTCGAAGCGGAGCCGGCCTTGGACCGGGGCGAGGAACGCCGGCGGGGTGTAGTGGTAGCCGGTGGCCAGGACCAGGCCCTCGCTGCGGATCTCGAAGTCCTTGCCCTGCTCGTCCTGGTGGAAGCCGAGCGTGTACGTGCCGTCCTGGTACGTCGCCGTGCGCAGGGTGGAGTTGGTGAGCAGCCGGGTGGGGACCGGGCGGTCGCCGCTCTCGACGTTCTTCTGGTACAGCAGGTCGAAGATGGCGTCGACGAGGTCCGAGTTGATGCCCTTGAACAGGCCCTTCTGCTGCTTCTCCAGCCGGTAGCGGGTCTCCTCGGGCAGTGCCCGGAAGTAGTCGACGTAGTCCGGGGAGGTCATCTCCAGGGTCAGTTTGGTGTACTCCAGCGGGAAGAACCGCGGCGAGCGGGTGACCCAGTTGAGCCGGTAGCCGTGGACGTCGATCCCGGCGAGGAGTTCGTGGTAGATCTCGGCCGCGCTCTGGCCGCTGCCGACGATCGTGATCGACTTCTTCTCCAGCAGCTCCGTCTTGCGGTGCATGTACTGCGAGGTGTGCAGGAAGTCGCCGCCCAGGCCCTGGCACGCCTCGGGTACGAAGGGGACCGTGCCGGTGCCGAGGACCAGGTGCCGGGCCCGGTAGGTGTCCCCGGCGCCGGTGCGCACGACGTACCGCTCGTCCTCGTACGTCACCTCGGTGACCGTGGTGCCGAAGCGGACGCTGCTCAGTTTGTTCGCGGCCCAGCGACAGTAGTCGTCGTACTCGACCCGCAGCGGGTAGAAGTTCTCGCGGATGTAGAACGAGTACAGTCTGCCCTTCTCCTTCAGGTAGTTCAGGAAGGAGTACGGCGAGGTCGGGTCGGCCAGGGTGACGAGGTCCGACAGGAACGGGGTCTGGAGGTGGGCGCCGTCCAGGAACATGCCGGCGTGCCACTCGAAGTCGGGCTTGGACTCCAGGAAGACGCCGTCCAGTTCGGCGATCGGCTCGGTGAGGCAGGCGAGGCCGAGGTTGAAGGGGCCGAGCCCGATCCCCACGAAGTCGTGGGTCTTGCCGTGGGCTTCAGGACGCGCGGTCAAGGGACTCTCCCAGGTACTGCTCGGCGTGGCCGGCGATCAGATCGAGGACGGCGGCGATGTCGGCCGTCTGTGTCTCGGGGTTGAGCAGGGTGAACTTCAGGTAGTGGCGGCCGCCCACCTTGGTGCCCGCGACCACGGCGTCACCGGAGGCGAACAGGGCCTTGCGGGCGTAGAGGTTGGCGCGGTCGGTCTCGGCCGGATCGGTGACGGCCGCCGGGACGTAGCGGAAGACGAGGGTGGAGAGGCTGGGCTCGACGACGACGTCGTAGCGGGGGTCGGCCGCGAGCAGCTTCCAGCCCTCCCGCGCCAGGTCGCAGACCTCGTCGAAGAGCTGCCCGATGCCGTCGGCGCCCATCGTGCGCAGCGTCATCCACAGTTTGAGGGCGTCGAAGCGGCGGGTGGTCTGGAGGGACTTGTCGACCTGGTTGGGAATGCGTTCCCGCACCATGCGGCGCGGATTGAGGTACTCCGCGTGGTAGGTGGCGTGCCGCAGGGTGGCCGCGTCCCGGACCAGCACGGCGGACGAACTGACGGGCTGGAAGAAGGACTTGTGGTAATCGACGGTGACCGAGTCGGCACGCTCGATGCCGTCGATCCGGTCCCGGTACTTCAGGGAGGCGAGCAGGCCGCAGCCGTAGGCCGCGTCGACGTGCATCCAGACGCCGTACTGGGCGCACAGCCCGGCGATCTCCGGGAGCGGGTCGATGGAGCCGAAGTCCGTGGTGCCGGCGGTGGCGACGACGGCCATGGGGATCAGGCCGTCCTGCCGGCAGCGCTCCAGCTCATGGGCGAGGGCGACCGTCTGCATGCGCTTGTCGTGGTCGACGGGGACGGTGACGACGGCGTCCGGCCCGAGCCCGAGCAGTTTCGCGGACTTCCTGACGCTGAAGTGGCTGACCTCGGAGGTGAACACGCGCAGCCGGCCGAGCGAGTCGCCTCCTTCCCGCCCTGGCTCGGCCTCCTCCCGGGCCAGCAGCAGCGCCTGGAGGTTGGACTGGGTGCCGCCGGACGTGAAGACGCCGTCGGCGGCCGGGCCGAGGCCGATGCGGGCGGCCGTCCAGTCGATCAGCTTGCGCTCGATGAGGGTGCCGCCGGCCGACTGGTCCCAGGTGTCCAGCGAGGAGTTGACCGCGGAGAGCACGGCTTCGCCGAGTACCGCCGGGATGACGACCGGGCAGTTGAGGTGGGCGAGGTAGCGGGGGTGGTGGAAGTAGACCGCGTCCCGGAGGTAGACGTCCTCCAGTTCGTCCAGCACGGCGAGGGTGTCGCCCAGCGGGCGGTCGAGGTCGATCGCGTCGATGGCGGGGGAGAGGGCGTCCACGGTGACGCCGGTGAACGGACGGTCGGTGGTGGCGAGTTTGGCCGCCACCCGCTCGACTCCTTCGGTCACGGAGCGGCGGTAGTGCTCCGCGGTGAGGCCATTGAGCAGGTGCGAGCGCATGTGGGGGTCCTCCGAGGGGACGGTCCGTGCGAGATCAACTTAGGTTAGCCTAACCTAAATCTCACGGCCCGGGACATGCCGTGACCCGTGGCCGATGTCACGAAGGGTCAGGTTTACTCCGCGGCCCGGAGCTGTTCCTCCGTCATCCCCCGCCGCCAGTAGCCGACGAAGGTGACGCGCCGCCGGTCCACCCCGCGCTCACCGACGAAGTGCCGCCGCAGCGCCTTCACCTGACCGGACTCACCGGCGATCCACACGTACGCCCCCTCGGCGTCCGGCAGGGGGGCGGCTCGTACGGCGTCGACGGCCATGGGGGACCCGTCGTGCCGTACGAGCCACGTGATCTCCGCGTCCGCCGCCGTGCGCACGTCCTGGACGTCACCGGCGTGCGGCACCTCCAGCCAGGCCCGGGCCCGGGTGCCGGCGGGGAGGGCTTCGAGGATCGCGGTCGCGGCGGGCACGGCGGTCTCGTCGCCGCACAGCACGACGGGACCGGTGTCCTCGGGCGGACGGAACCGGATCGCCCGGTTGTCGGCGACGGCCGGGCCGAGCAGCAGCACCCGGTCACCGGCGGCGGCGCGCGCGGCCCAGCGGGAGGCGGGGCCGGCGGGCGAGGCCGCACCCGGCTCCACGCCGTGCAGGGCGAAGTCGATGTCGATCTCGTCGGGGCCGCGGCGCAGTGCCCGCAGCGTGTACGAGCGCATCACCGCCCGCACGTCGTCCGGGAGTTCCCGCCACCCCTGCCACCAGCCGTCGCCCAGTTCCAGCGGGACGACGGGTTCGGTCTGCCCGGGGTGCGGGAGGAAGAGCGACAGGGACTGGTCCCGCCCGTCCGAGCGGAAGGCGTGCAGATCGGCGCCGCCGAAGGTGACCCGGACCAGAGACGGACCGAGCCGCCTCGTCCGTACGACCTGAAGGGCGAAGAAACGGAACGGGGCGGCTACGGCCGTCGTCATACGGAGCTCCTGAGGGTGGGGATCAGGACGTTGTCAGAGGTGCTTACGGGTCAACTGACCTTCTTGGCCTTCTCCAGGGCCTCCGCCAGATTCGTCAGCAGCGGCACGCACTTGTCGTACGACAGGATCGGCTCGGGGGACCGGGGGATGACCTGACCCGCCTTCACCGCGGGCAGCTTCTTCCAGGTGGCCTTGGTGATGTCGGCGGGCTGGATCGCCGAGGTGCGGTCGTCCATCATGATGATGTCGGCCTGGTACTTGTCGACGTTCTCCCAGCTCAGCGACTCGTACCAGCCACCGCCCTGCTTCTTGGCGCTCTCCGGCGGCTCCACGAAGTTCACGCCGAGGGCCTTGAAGTACTCCAGGTCGATGGAGAGGTTGGTGCCGGAGACGTAGAAGAGCTGGTCGCTGGCGCTGCCCGCCATCACCTTGATGCCGGGCTTGGCCTTGGCGGCGGCGCGCAGCCGGGCGGCGGCGTCCTCGAACCGCTTCTTGGCGTCGGTGACCTTGGCGGCCTTCATGTCCGCGCCGAGCGACTCGGCGAGGTCCCACATGCGCTGGAGCGGCTCGGTGAGCTGACGGTCGTAGACGGAGATGCCGACGCTGGGAGCGAGCTGGGCGATCTTCTTCTTCGACTCCTCGGGGACGTACCAGAGGGTGCCGGCGTCGTCGAACATCGTGGAGATGAGCACGTCCGGGGCGAGGGAGGCGTACTTCTCGACGCTGAACTGGCCCCAGGTGTTGCCGAGGACCGTCACCTTGCTGATGTCCATGTCGCCGGCCTGCACATCGGGCTTGCCGGCGGTGGTCTTCGTCGGGCCGAAGACGCCCTTCACCTGGATGCCGTAGTCGTACAGCGCGGCGCCCACACCCGTGAACGCGACGATGTTCGCGGGGACCTTGTCCAGCTTCACGGTCGTGCCGCGGTCGTCCTTGAACGACCAGGGCCCGGACGTGCCGGCCTTCGCCTCCGTGCCGGAGCCGCTGTCTTTGCCCTTGTCGTCCCCGCAGGCGGCGAGTGCGGCACCGAGTCCGAGGGCGCCGCCGGCGGCGAGCAGGCCGCGGCGAGTGAGGTGGGTGACACGGGCATGGGGCATGGGTATGACTGCTTTCGAACGGGGCGGAGCGCCCGCCGGACAAGTTCGAAGGTAGGTTAGCCTAACCTCAGCTGATGTCCAGGGGGCGGGTACCTGCCCGTTCGACCGGAGCACACCGCGCGGACAACCGTCGTCGGTCCCGGAGTTGGCGGTACGGCGGACAGGCCGGGGGCCGCGCGGCTACGGTCGACACCGCACGGCCGGTACAGCCGGCTGCGACGGGAATGGGTCCGACGTCCCTTTCGGGCGTGGTGGCCGGCAGCGAGCCGACCCCGCGTCAATCGCGACAACTGCACACACGGCCTGTACGTCGGCAGGGCCTCAGTTGGTCATCCGTATTCCGGGTGGTCGGCCTGAGACACCTGCCCTCGCGTACGCGGTCATCCCTCGGCTCGGCCACCCTCCGGCGCAGGAGGAACCCGAGCGTGGATCTGCAGATCATCCTGGCGGTTCTCGGCACGGCGGGCGTCGTGTCCGCGGCTCTGTCCGCCCTGAAGGGGCTTCTGGACCAGGTGCCCGATGTGATCCGGTCCTGGCGGCGCGTCGTGGAGGAAGCCCGGCGTCCCCGCGCGGACGACGGCGGGGACAGCGCGCGATGACACGGGACCGGGCAGCCGGTGCTGCCGGTCCCGTGCGGGTGCCGGGCCCCGGGTCAGCTCACCAGGCCCAGTTCGCGGGCGATCAGCATCCGCTGGACCTCGCTCGTGCCCTCGCCGATCTCCAGGATCTTGGAGTCGCGCCACATGCGGGCCACCGGGTACTCGTTCATGAAGCCGTAGCCGCCGTGGATCTGGGTGGCCTCGCGGGCGTTGTCGACGGCGACCGTGGAGGAGTAGAGCTTGGCCAGGGCCGCCTCCTTCTTGAAGGGTTCGCCGGCCACCAGACGGCTGGCGGCGTCGCGCCAGGCGAGGCGGGCCGTGTGGGCCTTCATCTCCATGTCGGCGATCTTGAACTGGATCGCCTGGTTGGCGCCGATGGGCTTGCCGAAGGCGCGGCGTTCCTTGGCGTACTTCACCGACTCGTCCACGCAGCCCTGGGCCAGGCCCGTCGCCAGGGCCGCGATGGCGATGCGGCCCTCGTCCAGGATGCGCAGGAACTGGGCGTAACCACGCCCCTGTTCGCCCAGGAGGTTGGCGGCCGGGACCCGGACGTCGGTGAACGACAGCTCACGGGTGTCCGACGCGTTCCAGCCGACCTTCGAGTAGGGCGCCGCCACCGTGAAGCCCGGTGTGCCCGACGGGATGATGATCGACGAGATCTCGGGCCGGCCGTCCGGCTTGCGGCCGGTGACGGCGGTGACGGTCACCAGGCCCGTGATGTCCGTGCCCGAGTTCGTGATGAAGCACTTGGTGCCGTTGATCACCCACTCGTCCGTGTCCGGGTCGAGGCGGGCCGTCGTCCGGGTCGCCCCCGCGTCGCTGCCGCCGTCGGGCTCGGTCAGGCCGAACGCCCCCAGGACCTCACCCGCGCACAGCCGGGGCAGCCACTGGCGCTTCTGCTCCTGAGTGCCGAACAGGTGGAGCGGCATCGCGCCCAGCGAGACCCCCGCCTCCAGGGTGATGGCCACCGACGAGTCGACGCGGGCCAGCTCCTCCAGCGCGATGCCGAGCGCCAGGTAGTCACCGCCCATACCGCCGTACTCCTCCGGGAACGGCAACCCGAACAGGCCCATGCGGCCCATCTCCCGGACGATCTCGTACGGGAACTCGTGCCGCTCGTAGAAGTCGCCGATCTTCGGCGCCACGACATCGTGCGCGAACTCCTCCACCGTACGGCGGAGGTCCTCCAGCTCGGGGCTGAGACGGTGGTCCATGCTGATCACTGGTCCTTGTGGGAGAGAGCGCGGACGGTACGGGACGGGCTGGGCCGGCCCAGCTGTTCGGCCATCCACACGCTCGTGGCGGTCAGACGGCCGAGGTCGACCCCCGTCTCGATGCCGAGCCCGTGCAGCATCCAGACGAGGTCTTCGGTGGCGAGGTTGCCGGTGGCGGACCTGGCGTACGGACAGCCGCCGAGGCCGCCCGCGGAGGCGTCGACCGTGGTGACGCCGTGCTGGAGCGCCGCCAGGGTGTTGGCGAGCGCCTGGCCGTAGGTGTCGTGGAAGTGCACGCCGATCACCTCCGTCGGCACGCCCCGCTCGTTCAGCAGCCCGAGCAGCTCGCGCACCTGACCGGCCGTGGCCACGCCGATCGTGTCCCCGAGGCTCAGCTCGTCACAGCCCATGTCCCGCAGGGCCGTGCACACCCGGGCCACCTGGTGCGGCGGCACCGCGCCCTCCCACGGGTCGCCGAAGCACATGGACACATAGCCGCGCACGTGCACGCCCCGGTCCTTGGCCTCGCGCACCACCGGTTCGAACACCGCCAGCGACTCGTCCAGCGTGCGGTTGAGGTTGGCCTTCGCGAAGGACTCGGTGGCGCTGGCGAACACGGCGACGCGCCCGGCGCCGAGGGCCAGCGCCCGGTCCAGGCCGCGCCGGTTGGGCACCAGCACCGGCAGGGCCACCCCGGGAAGGTCGCTCACCTGCGGGAACAGCTCCTCGGCGTCGGCGAGTTGGGGCACCCACTTGGGGTGCACGAAGCTCGTCGCCTCGATCGTCGTCAGGCCGGCGCCGGCCAGCCGCCGGATGAACTCCGCCTTCACCGCCGTCGGCACGGCCGTCTTCTCGTTCTGCAACCCGTCCCGCGCGCCGACCTCGTGGATGCGCACCCGTGCGGGCAGGCCCGGGGCCGGTACGACCATGGGCAGACCGTCGACGCTCATTCCGCCGCCTCCTTCGGGGCGATGACGGCCAGCACCTGGTCCATGGCGACCGTCGTGCCCGGTGTCACGTCCAGCTCGGCGACCGTGCCGGCGTGCGGGGCGGAGATGACGTGCTCCATCTTCATCGCCTCCACCACCAGCAGGCTCTGCCCGGCGGCCACCTCGTCGCCGACAGCCACCTTGACCACCGTCACCGTGCCGGGCATGGGCGCGGTCAGCGAGTCGGCACCCGCGTGGGCCGCGCGGTTCAGCGACGCGGCCACGGGGTCGTGGTCGCGCACCTGCCAGGCGTCCCCGTCGCGGCCGATCCAGTCACCGGCCCGGTGGAAGGTGTGCCGGACGCCGTCGAGGGTGACGGTCACACGGTCGCCGGTGACGGTGTGGGTGCCCCGGGGCGTGTACGTCACCGGGTCCTGCGCCCGCAGATGGAAGGCGGGCGGCTTCGGGGTGCCGCCGAGGCGCCAGCCGCTCGGCACCGAGAAGGGGTCGACCCAGCCCTCCGTACGCGGCTCCAGCCGCTCCGCGCGTACGGCCGCCGCCGCCTCGTACACCTCCTCGGGCACGTCACTGGAGACCAGGTCGTCCACGACCCGCTCGACCAGGCCCGTGTCCAGCTCGCCCGTGACGACCGCCGGGTGCGCGAGCAGCCGGCGCAGGAAGCCCGCGTTGGTCTGCACGCCGAGCGTGACCGTCTCCGCGAGTGCCGAGCGGAGCTTGCGGAGTGCCGTCTCCCGGTCGGGGCCGTACGCGATCACCTTGGACAGCATCGGGTCGTACAGGCTGCCCACCTCGGTGCCCTCGGTGAGCCCGGAGTCGGTGCGTACGCCGTCGCCCTGCGGTTCGTCCAGCAGCAGGACCGTGCCGCCGGACGGCAGGAACCCGCGCGCGGGGTCCTCCGCGCAGATCCGGGCCTCCACCGCGTGGCCGGTCAGCCGCAGGTCCTGCTGCGCGAAGGCCAGCGGCTCCCCGGCGGCCACCCGTAGCTGCCACTCCACCAGGTCGAGCCCGGTGACGAGTTCGGTGACCGGGTGTTCCACCTGGAGGCGGGTGTTCATCTCCATGAAGTAGTACTGCGAGGGGTCGCCGCCCGGGACGATGAACTCCACCGTGCCCGCGCCCCGGTACCCGCACGAGCGGGCCGCCTGTACGGCCGCCTCGCCCATCGCGGCCCGGGTCCGCTCGTCGAGGAGCACGCTCGGCGCCTCCTCGACGATCTTCTGGTGACGCCGCTGGAGGGAGCACTCGCGCTCGCCCAGGTGGACCACGTTGCCGTGGCCGTCGGCCAGCACCTGGATCTCGATGTGCCGGGGCCGGTCGACCCACCGCTCCACCAGCAGGGTGTCGTCACCGAAGGAGGCGCGGGCCTCGCGGCGCGCGGCGGCGATCTCCTCCTCCAGCACGGTCATGTCCCGCACCAGCCGCATGCCCTTGCCGCCGCCCCCGGCCGACGGCTTCAGCAGCACAGGAGCGCCCAACGCGCGGGCTGCCTCTGCCAGTTCAGGGTCGCGGCCGCCCGGCACCACCGGCACCCCGGCCGCCTGCACCGTCTCCTTGGCGCGGATCTTGTCGCCCATGAGCGCGATGGCGTCCGCCGGCGGGCCGATGAACACCAGCCCCGCCTCCTCGCAGGCGCGCGCGAAGCCCGCGTTCTCCGCGAGGAAGCCGTAGCCGGGGTGGACGGCCTGGGCGCCGGTGCGGGCGGCGGCCTGAAGCAGCCGCTCCACCGACAGATAGCTCTCGGCGGCCGGCGCCGGACCGATCCGTACCGCCGTGTCGGCCTCCCGGACGTGCCGCGCGTCGGCGTCGGCGTCGGAGAAGACCGCCACCGAGCGCACGCCCAGCGAGCGGAGCGTACGGATGACGCGTACGGCGATCTCGCCCCGGTTGGCCACCAGCACTGTGTCGAACACGGTTCCCCTCCTCACATCCGGAAGACGCCGAACTGGGGGTCTCCCAGGGGCGCGTTGGCGCAGGCCGTCAGGGCGAGGCCCAGCACCTGACGGGTCTCCAGCGGGTCGATGACGCCGTCGTCCCAGAGCCGGGCGGTGGCGTAGTAGGCGTTGCCCTGGCGTTCGTACTGCGCGCGGATCGGCGCCTTGAACGCCTCCTCGTCCTCGGCGGGCCAGGACTCCCCGCGCGCCTCCAACTGGTCCCGCTTGACGGTCGCCAGCACGGACGCGGCCTGCTCGCCGCCCATGACGGAGATCTTGGCGTTCGGCCACATCCACAGGAAGCGGGGCGAGTAGGCCCGGCCGCACATCGAGTAGTTGCCCGCGCCGTACGAGCCGCCGACGACCACCGTCAGCTTCGGCACGCGCGTGCAGGCGACCGCGGTCACCATCTTGGCGCCGTGCTTGGCGATGCCGCCGGCCTCGTAGTCCTTGCCGACCATGAAGCCGGAGATGTTCTGGAGGAACACCAGCGGGATGCCGCGCTGGTCGCACAGCTCGATGAAGTGGGCGCCCTTCTGGGCGGACTCGGAGAACAGGATGCCGTTGTTGGCGACGATCCCTACCGGGTGGCCGTGGATGCGCGCGAAGCCGGTGACCAGGGTCTGCCCGAACTCGCTCTTGAACTCGGCGAACCGGGAGCCGTCGACGACGCGCGCGATGATCTCGCGGACGTCGTAGGGGGTGCGGGAGTCGACGGGGACCGCGCCGTAGAGCCCGTAGGGGTCCACCTTCGGCTCGATGACGGGTGCGACCTCCCAGGGCGGCGACTGCCGGACCGGGAGCGTGGCGACGATGTTCCGGACGATCCTGAGGGCGTGCGCGTCGTCCTCGGCGAGGTGGTCGGTGACCCCCGACACCCGGGAGTGGACCTCTCCGCCGCCCAGCTCCTCCGCCGTCACGACCTCGCCGGTGGCCGCCTTCACCAGGGGCGGGCCGCCCAGGAAGATCGTGCCCTGGTTGCGGACGATCACGGCCTCGTCGCTCATCGCCGGGACGTACGCCCCGCCGGCCGTGCAGGAGCCGAGCACGGCCGCGATCTGCGGGATGCCCGCGCCGGACATCCGGGCCTGGTTGTAGAAGATCCGCCCGAAGTGGTCCCGGTCCGGGAAGACCTCGTCCTGCATCGGCAGGAAGGCCCCGCCGGAGTCGACCAGGTAGACGCACGGCAGCCGGTTGTCGAGGGCCACCTCCTGGGCGCGCAGGTGCTTCTTCACCGTCATCGGGTAGTACGTGCCGCCCTTGACCGTGGCGTCGTTCGCGACGATCACGCACTCGCGCCCGCTGACCCGGCCGATCCCGGCGATCACCCCGGCGGCCGGGGCCTGCCCCTCGTACATCCCGTCGGCCGCGAGCGGGGCCAGCTCCAGGAAGGGCGAGCCCGGGTCGAGCAGTGTGTCCACCCTGTCCCTCGGCAGCAGCTTGCCGCGCGCGGTGTGCCGGGCCCGCGCCTTCTCGCCGCCACCGAGGGCCGCCGCGGCCAGTTTGGCGCGCAGCTCCTCCACCAGGGCGAGATGCGCCTGTTCATTGGCCCGCCAGGCCTCCGACGCGGGATCTGCCGCGCTCTGGAGCTCCGGTGCCTCGTGCATCCTGCGGTTCCCCTCACCGGTGATCGAACCTGTTAATGAGCGTTAACCATTGCCACCAGGTTAACGACCGCTAACCTCGCTGTCTAGAATTGCCTGCATGGTCACCAGAACCGACGCCCCCACCCGCCGCGAGCAGATCCTCAAGGAGGCCGCCCGGCTGTTCGCCGAGCGCGGGTTCCACGGCGTCGGGGTCGACGAGATAGGCGCCGCGGTCGGCATCAGCGGCCCCGGCCTCTACCGGCATTTCCCGGGCAAGGACGCGATGCTCGCCGAGCTGCTGGTCGGCATCAGCGGGCAGTTGCTGACCGGTGCCAAACGCCGGCTGGCGGAGGCCGACGGGGTCCCCGCGACCCGCGTCCTCGACTCCCTGATCGAGGGCCACATCGACTTCGCCCTGGACGACCGCCCGCTGATCACCCTGCACGACCGCGAGCTGGACCGCCTGCGGGACAGCGACCGCAAGCTGGTGCGGCAGCTCCAGCGGCAGTACGTGGAGCTGTGGGTGGAGGTGGTCCGCGCGGTGTACCCGGGCCTGACCGAACCGGCCGCCCGCTCGGCGGTCCACTCGGTCTTCGGCCTGCTCAACTCCACCCCCCACCTCGGCCGCGCCGGCACGCTCCCCGGCCGGGGCACGACGGCGGCCCTGCTGCACCGCATGGCGCGGGGCGCGTTCGAGGCGGCGGGCGAGCAGTAGCCCGGCCGCGCTGTTCACGCAGGTCAGCGGCATGATCTGGGGCCCCCTGTGTCGATGGAGGGGGAGCCGTGACGACCGACACGGCCGAGGGAGTGACGGGTTCCAGAGTGCCCCGGGGGCCGGCCGCGCTCGCCGCGGCGGTGACGCTGACGGCTGCCGCCGGGGGCGACCGGGCGGGTGACTACGCGCGACGCCATTGCCCTGCCGGCGCGGGCGTCGTTCCGCGCCGGCTGCGCGCACGCGCGGGTGGGCGCCGAGTACTGGGTGAGCACGCCGCTCCCGGAGAACGGCACGGCGGAGCCGCTCACCGTGCTGCGGGTGCCCCCGGGGGCTGGAGGTGGTGCGGTACGGAACCGTCACGCTCCGGCAGGCCGGTGGCCACGGCGTCGGGGTCACCGACGATCCGCGCGTCGGGCCCGCCCGGCCGTTCGTGCTCGCCCCGCACCGCCGGGCCGACGCCTGCTTCCAGGTCCGCGTCAGGGTCACCGGGCCCGCGCGCGGCACGCTGTCCGGCTGCCGCTTCCGGTACCGGTGGGGCGCCGTGGAACACCCTCAGGACGTCGGCTGCGAGACGGACGTCCGGCTCGGCCCGTCCCTCGGGGGAGCGTGACGAGCGTTACGGCGGGACCCCCCTGGACGGGATTCCGTACTCGCCGGTACGGTGAGTGAGCAAGCGCTTAGACATGCCGATGTCAGGTACGTGGAGGTGACGGCGTGCGCCGTACGGTGTTCAACGAGGATCACGAGGCGTTCCGGGAGACCCTTCGCGCCTTCATCGAGGCCGAGGTCGTGCCGGTGTACGACGAGTGGTTCGCCGCCGGCCAGGCGCCGCGCGACTTCTACTACAAGCTCGGCGAGCTGGGCATCTTCGGCATCAGCGTGCCCGAGGAATTCGGCGGCGCGGGCCTGGACACCCACAAGTTCGAGGCCGTCCTCTACGAGGAGACCGCCCGCGCCGGCGTGCAGTTCGGCGGCTCCGGCGTACACGTGCTGCTCGCCCTGCCCTACATCAAGATGCTCGCCACCGACGAGCAGAAGAAGCGCTACCTGCCGAAGTTCGTCACCGGCGAGGAGATGTGGGCCATCGCGATGACCGAGCCGGGCACCGGCTCCGACCTCGCGGGCATGAAGACCACCGCCAAGCTCTCCGAGGACGGCACGCACTACGTCCTCAACGGCGCCAAGACCTTCATCACCGGCGGTGTGCACGCCGACAAGGTGATCGTCTGCGCCCGCACGGCCGCGCCGACCGCCGAGGACCGCCGCCACGGCATCTCCCTGTTCGCCGTGGACACCAAGTCCGAGGGCTACTCCATCGGCCGCAAGCTGGACAAGCTGGGCCTGCGCACCTCCGACACCGCCGAGCTGGCCTTCGTCGACGTCAAGGTCCCGGTCGAGGACCTGCTCGGCGAGGAGAACAAGGGCTTCTACTACCTCGGCCACAACCTGGCCTCCGAGCGCTGGGGCATCGCCTTCGGTGCCTACGCCCAGGCCAAGGCCGCCGTCCGGTTCGCCAAGAGTTACGTGCAGGAGCGCACCGTCTTCGGCAAGCCGGTCGCCCACTTCCAGAACACCAAGTTCGAGCTGGCCGCCTGCCAGGCCGAGGTGGACGCCGCCGAGGCCGTCGCCGACCGCGCCCTGGAGGCGCTGGACGCCGGTGAGCTCACCCCCGCCGAGGCCGCCTCCGCGAAGCTCTTCTGCACCGAGGTCGCCCACCGCGTGATCGACCGCTGCCTCCAGCTCCACGGCGGCTACGGCTACATGAACGAGTACCCGATCGCCCGCCTGTACGCGGACAACCGCGTCAACCGCATCTACGGCGGTACCAGCGAGATCATGAAGACGATCATCGCCAAGGACATGGGCCTGTAAGGCCCCGGACACCGACGCGCGATCACTGGCCGGTACAACTGCACCCCATGAGCCAGGCACTCCAGGATCTCCTCGATCTGCTCGACCTGGAGCAGATCGAGGAGAACATCTTCCGCGGCCGGTCCCGCTCCGCCGTCGTCCCCCGCGTCTTCGGCGGGCAGGTCGCGGCACAGGCGCTGGTCGCCGCCGGGCGGACGGTCCCCGCGGACCGGCCCGCCCACTCCCTGCACGCGTACTTCCTGCGCCCCGGCGACCCGGGCGCGCCGATCGTCTACACCGTGGACCGCATCCGTGACGGCCGGTCCTTCACCACCCGCCGGGTGGTCGCCGTCCAGCACGGCAAGCCGATCTTCCACCTGTCGGCGTCCTTCCAGGCGTACGAGGACGGGCTGGATCACCAGGCGCCCATGCCCGCCGCGCCCGACCCGGCGAACCTGCCGACCTCCCAGGAGCGGCTGCGCGGCTACGCCCACCTCGCCCCCGACGTCGTGGAACGGTTCCTTCAGGCGCGCGAGGCGATCGACCTCAGGTACGTGGACGAACCGCCGTACGGGCGGTACGGCGAGCCGCGGGAGCCGCACTCCCAGGTGTGGTTCCGCACCAACGGCAAGCTCGATGACGATCCCCTGCTGCACGTCGTCCTCGCCACCTACGTCTCCGACATGACCCTGCTCGACTCCGTGCTGCTCGCGCACGGGCGCGGCGGCTGGGCCGTCGGGGACGTCGTCGGCGCCTCCCTGGACCACGCGATGTGGTTCCACCGCCCCTTCCGGGCCGACGAATGGCTGCTGTACGACCAGGAGTCACCGTCCGCGCACGGCGGCCGGGGCCTCGGCCAGGCCCGCATCTACACCCAGGACGGGCGGCTCGCCATCTCGGTCATCCAGGAGGGTGTTGTCCGCGTGCCGAGACGGCCGTGACAGGGGTGCTCCCCGAGATGACGCGTGACCTATGTGGGATTAGGCTCTCTGAGTGAAGGCCGCAGTGAACGGCATGCCCGGCAGACCCGGTGTGTGAGGTGCCCGGCACCGTTCGGTTTCCAACTGGCTGCGGCGACATCTGAAGACCGCGCCGCATTCTTCCCCTTTCGCAGCGGCGACGGCCATCCACCTCGCGCCTCCCCCAGGGAGCCGTGAGAGACGATGGAGATGGAAGGTATTCCCATGCGATCACAGCGCGCGAGGCGTCTTGTCGCGATTTCCGCCAGCGGTCTGCTGCTGGCCGGCGGAGCCGCGATCGGCACGGCCGGAACCGCCTCTGCCTCGACCCACACCGACCACGGTTCCTACAGCTGGAACTGGGGCGACGATGACGACGACAACGGCTACGGCGGCGACCACGGCGGCTACGGCGGTGGCGGTGACCACGGCGGCTACGGTGGCGACCACGGCGGTGGCGGAGACCACGGCGGCGGTGGCGGTCACGGTGGCGGCGGCCACGGCGGCGGTGGCGGTCACGGCGGTGGCGGTCACGGCGGTGGCGGTGGCGGTCACGGCGGCGGTGGCGGTGGCCACGGCGGCGGTGGCGGTGGCGGCGGTCACTGAGCCGACCAGGAACTGACGACGTGGGGGCCCCGGCCCCCCGGGCGCCCCCGCCCGGCCGCGCGGGGGGGGGGCGGGCGGGCGGGAGCGCGGGGTTAACCATGGGCCGGTTGTCCCTAAGAAGATGGGGGGTGGGGGGGTTTCGCCCGGGGGGGGGGGGGGGGGGGGGCGGGGGGGGGGGGGGGGGGGGGGGCGCGGGGGGGGGGGGGGGGGGGGGGTGTCAGGGCCCCCACCTGTACCTGCGGCGGGGCGCCCCGGGCCCCGGGGCCCCCACTTCAATGTCGGCGGAACATCAGGCGCCCGACGTGACGGACTGTCAGAGGAGGCCCGCCGCGGCGAGGAGGTACGCCGTCATCGGGTCGTAGTGACGCGGGCTCACCACATGGTCGTCGAGCGGGACGACGACCTGCACGGTGCCCTCGGACTCGGCGAGGAACAGCGCCGGGTCGTTGCAGTCGGCGTACCCCACGGAGTCGACGCCGTGCTGTCCCGCGTACCCGGCCCAGCCGTGGTCGGCGACCACCAGGTCCGGCAGCGGGCGCCCCTCCCGTTCAAGTCCCGTCAGAATGGCCCGCATCGGTTCACCGGAGTGGGTGTGCCACAACGTCGCCCCGTGCTCCAGCACGGCCACGTCCGCGAACTGCATCACGTACCCCTCGTCCGTCCGGAGCCCGTCCGGGATGACGACGATCTCGCAGCCGGCCGTGCGCAGCGCGGCGGCCGTGGCCCGGTGGACGTCCAGCAGACCGCCCGGGTGCCCGGTCGCGAACAGCACCCGCTGCCGGTCCTCGGCCGCCTTGCGCAGCCGCGCCGCCATGCGGTCGAGGGCGTCCACCGTCAACTCGGGGTCGATGGTGTCCTGCCCGTACCGGTACTCCGGGTCGTCGTTGACGCCCACCCGCTCGGCCATGACCGCGAGCACGTCCTGCTCGTCCGTCCAGCGGTCGCCCAGTTCCAGGCCGAGCCAGTAGTTGCGGACACCGTTGGCGAGCTGACGGTAGTGGGAGAGGTTGTTCTCGCGGGGCGTGGCGACGTCCCCCGCGATACGCGTGCGCACCAGGTGGTCGACGAGCTGGGCGCGGCTGGGGGTCCCGGATATCGGCATGCCTCCCATTGTGGGGCAGTACGCGGCGCGCGTCCTCGGCATACCGAACGCTGGGACGGGGGTCACGCACGGTCGCCGTCAGTCACGGCGCAGCGCGAACCACAGCTCCATGCGCACGTCCGGGTCGTCCAGGTCGGCGGCCAACAGGGCGGCGCAGCGGGCGATCCGCTGCCGCACGGTGTTGCGGTGCACGTCAAGCGCCACCGCCGTACGGTCCCAACTCCCGTGCAGGGACAGCCAGGTGCGCAGGGTGTCGGCGAGCGCGGGCTGCCCCGCGAGGGGGGCGAGCAGCGTACGGGCGTGGGTCTCGGCGTCCGCCGGCGGCACCAGGTCCGCGAGCGCCGGCCGGGCCGCGTGCCGGATTAGCGGGGTGCGGGTGGCACGGGCCCGGGCGAGGGCCCGGGCGGCCTGGGTGTCGGCGGCCGGCCACTCCGGGGGCCCGGCCGCGGCACTCACCCCGAGCGTCCAGCCGGGCTGCGGCTCCGGTTCCCGGTCCGCCGGCACCAGTACCCGTACGACGTCGCGGGCGAGGTCGACCAGGGGCGAGCCCAGGGCGGCGCCCAGCGCGGAGGCGGCGACCGCGTCCGGGGCCTGGGCCTCCGGCCGCGCGTGCACCACGAGCCACTGCCCGGTGCCGAGCAGTGGCGCCACCTCCTCGGGCGGGGCGCCGAGCAGCAGCCGGACGAGAGCGGAGGACCGGGCCGCCCCGGCCCCGCTCTGGTGCTCACCGGTCAGCAGGGCCAGCAGCACGGCGGCGACGGAGGCGATGGTGTGATCACCCGGGTCACGCCGGGGCGCGGCCACCCCGAGCACGAACCCTTCCCCGGCCCCGAGGGCGTAGACGGCGAGGTGGGTGGCGCCGTGGGTGTCGGTGGCGGAGGTGGGGTGCGGGCGGACGGCCGGTGCGCTCGGCGTGCTCGGTGCGGAAGGGGTCGGGTGCGGCCGGCCGCGGGGAGCGGTCGGCGGGGGAGGGGCCGGCTGCGGTCGGCCGGGGTGGGGGCCCGTCGCGGAGTGCGGTCGGGCGGGGGCGGCGGCCGGCGGAGCAGCGGCCGGGTGCCTGACCACCCCCGCCAGCTCCGCCAGAGCCGTCCGGGCGCCCTCCGGTGTCTCCCGGCCCGCCCCCGCGATCTCCGTGCCGTCGGGCCCGTAGAGCACCGCCCGGCCGCCCAGCCGCTGGGCGAGCTGGCGCAGCACCGAGGGAAGCGGATCGGGCCGGGAGGCGGCGGCCGCCAGACTCTGCTGCGCCTCGGTGACCCGGCGCAGCTCGGCCAGCCGGGCCTGTGCCATCAGCTGCCAGACCGCCCGGGCCACCCCGGAGAACGTGGTCTGCGGCGGGACCTCCAGCAGCGGCAGCCCGTACCGGTCGCAGGCGGCGACCAGGGCGCGCGGGACCGTGTCGTGCACGGGGGCCACCCCGAAGCCGAGGGCCGCGCCGCCCGCCGCCACGATCCGGGAGACGTAGTCGTCGAAGTAGGTGCCCGAGCCCGCCGCCTCGGGGATGTGCACCCCGGCGGTGAGCAGCAGCTCGCCGCCCAGGAGATAGGGGTAGGGGTCGGCCATCTCCGAGGTGTGCGCCCAGTGGATCACGATCCCCGGGTCCGTCGGCCCGGCGATCTGCCGCAGGGCCAGGTCGTCGCGGGCCAGCAGCGCGTGGAGCGTGACCGGTGGGGTCGGTGGGACCGCTGGGGCGGTCGTCTCCGGCATGGTGTGCGTTCCCTCCATCCCGCCCCGTTCATATGGATGAAACGTACACTTCGCAGTCGCTTTCCGGCCACCTAGCCTCAAGGGGCACGGCAGCCGCGGGTACGGGCGGATGTCCCCGCGAGCCGCTGCCGACACATCCCCGAAGCACCTGCACGACACGCCACCGGACAGTGCGCGAAGGAGGGCCCCATGGCCGTCGACTACACAGTGATCGTCGTCTATCTCGCCGGCATGCTCGCCATGGGCTGGTGGGGCATGCGCCGCGCCAAGTCCAAGAGCGAGTTCCTGGTGGCCGGCCGCCGCCTCGGGCCCGCCATGTACTCCGGCACCATGGCGGCGATCGTCCTCGGCGGTGCCTCCACCATCGGTGGCGTGGGCCTCGGTTACCAGTACGGCCTCTCCGGCGCCTGGATGGTCTTCACCATCGGCCTCGGCCTGCTCGCCCTCTCCGTCTTCTTCTCGGCCCGGATCGCCCGCCTGAAGGTGTACACGGTCTCCGAGATGCTCGACCTGCGCTACGGCGGCCGGGCCGGCGTGATCTCCGGCGTGGTCATGTGGGCGTACACCCTCATGCTCGCGGTGACCTCCACCATCGCCTACGCCACGATCTTCGACGTGCTCTTCGACATGAACCGCACGGTCGCGATCATCCTCGGCGGCTCGATCGTCGTCGCCTACTCGACCCTCGGCGGCATGTGGTCCATCACCCTGACCGACATGGTCCAGTTCGTCGTCAAGACCATCGGCGTGCTGCTCCTGCTCCTGCCGATCGCGGTCGTCAAGGCGGGCGGCTTCTCCCAGATGAAGGCCGAGCTGCCGACCGGGTACTTCGACCCGCTGGGCATCGGCGGCGAGACGATCTTCACCTACGTGCTCATCTACACCTTCGGCATGCTGATCGGCCAGGACATCTGGCAGCGCGTGTTCACCGCCCGCAGCGACAAGACCGCCAAGTGGGGCGGCACGGTGGCCGGAACCTACTGTCTGGCCTACGCCCTGGCCGGCGCGGTGATCGGCACGGCCGCCAAGGTGCTCTACCCCAAGCTGGGCAGCCCCGACGACGCCTTCGCCACCATCGTCAAGGACGAACTCCCCGTCGGCGTGCGCGGACTGGTCCTGGCCGCCGCCCTCGCCGCCGTGATGTCGACGTCCTCCGGCGCCCTGATCGCCTGCGCCACGGTCGCCAACAACGACATCTGGTCCCGTCTGCGCGGGGCCGTACGGCGGGACGGCGAGGACCACGACGAGGTCAAGGGCAACCGCGCGTTCATCCTGGTCATGGGCCTCGCCGTGATCGGCACGGCGATCGCCCTGAACAACGTGGTCGAGGCGCTCACGGTGGCGTACAACCTCCTCGTCGGCGGGCTGCTCGTGCCCATCCTGGGCGGCCTGCTGTGGAAGCGCGGCACGGTTCAGGGCGCGCTGGCCTCGGTGATCGTCGGCGGTCTCGCGGTCATCGGCCTGATGGCCGGCTACGGCATCCTCGCCAACGAGCCCGTCTACTACGGTCTGCTGGCCTCCCTCGCGGCCTACGTCGCCGTCTCCCTGGCCACGCGGCCCACCGACGAGACGGTTCTCGCCACCTGGCGCGAGCGCCTCGCCGGACGCTCCCCCGAACTCCCGTCCGAACCGGTCCCGGCTCACCAGTAGAGTCATAGGGAAAGCAGTACAAGCGCGATGAAGCGCTGGAAAGAAGGCATTTCACCATGAGCAGCAACGAGACGCCCCGCGGCCCCGTCGACTCCTCCCGCGTCCCGCGGTACGCCGGCCCCGCGACCTTCGCCCGGCTGCCCCGCCTGGACGAGGTCGGCACCGCCGACGTCGCCGTCGTGGGCGTGCCGTTCGACTCCGGTGTCTCGTACCGGCCGGGCGCCCGTTTCGGCGGCAACGCCATCCGCGAGGCGTCCCGGCTGCTGCGCCCGTACAACCCGGCGCAGGACGCCTCCCCGTTCGCCCTCGCCCAGGTCGCGGACGGCGGCGACATCGCCGTGAACCCGTTCAACATCAACGAGGCCGTCGAGACCATCGAGGCCGCCGCCGACGACCTGCTCGGCACCGGCGCCCGCCTGATGACCCTCGGCGGCGACCACACCATCGCCCTGCCGCTGCTGCGCTCGGTGGCGAAGAAGCACGGCCCGGTCGCCCTGCTCCACTTCGACGCCCACCTGGACACCTGGGACACCTACTTCGGCGCCGAGTACACGCACGGCACCCCGTTCCGCCGCGCGGTCGAGGAGGGCATCCTCGACACCTCCGCCCTGTCCCACGTCGGCACCCGCGGCCCGCTGTACGGCAAGCAGGACCTCACGGACGACGAGAAGATGGGCTTCGGCATCGTCACCTCCGCCGACGTCTACCGCCGGGGTGCCGACGAGGTGGCCGACCAGCTCCGCCAGCGCATCGGCGACCGCCCGCTGTACATCTCCATCGACATCGACTGCCTCGACCCGGCCCACGCGCCCGGCACCGGCACCCCGGAGGCGGGCGGCATGACCTCCCGCGAGCTGCTGGAGATCCTGCGCGGGCTGGCCGGCTGCAACCTGGTCTCGGCGGACGTCGTCGAGGTCGCCCCGGCCTACGACCACGCCGAGATCACCTCGGTCGCCGCCTCCCACACGGCGTACGAACTGACCACCATCATGAGCCGCCAGATCGCGGCGGCCCGGAAGGACGCGGAAGCGAAGTGACCCACGACCACGACCTGGTACTCCGCCCGACACCGGCGCAGATCACCGCCGCCCTGAACCCACCCCCGGGGCGCAACGGCGGAGACCTGGTCGTGGAGACGCTGGCCGGGCTGGGCGCGACGACCGTCTTCGGCCTCCCCGGCCAGCACGCCCTCGGCATGTTCGACGCGCTCCGCCGCTCCTCCCTGCGCTATGTGGGCCTGCGGGTCGAGAACAACGCGGGCTTCGCGGCGGACGCGTACGGCAGGATCACGGGCGAGGCGGCACCGCTGCTGCTCTCGACGGGTCCGGGCGCGCTGACGTCACTGGCCGCGCTCCAGGAGGCGGCGGCGGCCAGCGCGCCGGTGCTGGCGATCAGCAGCCAGATCCCGACGGCGGGCCTGGGCGGCGGCCGGCACGGCTACCTCCATGAACTCCCGGACCAGGCGGCCTCCTTCCGGGGCGTGGTGAAGTCGGTCCACACGGTCCGCACCCCCTCCCAGATCCCCTCCGCCCTCGCCGCGGCCTGGAAGTCGGCCCTGACCGCCCCGCACGGCCCGGTGTGGGTGGAGATCCCGCAGGACGTCCTGCTCGCCGAGACCTCGCTGCCCGTGGTGACGGCGATGGACGCGACCCCGGACGACCTGGTCCCGCGCCCCGAGCTGACGGCGGTGGCGGCCGACCTGCTCTCCCGCGCCGCCCGCCCGGCGATCATCGCGGGCGGCGGGGTCGTCCGCGCGGACGCGTCGGGCAAGCTGCTGCAGCTGGCCGAGAAGCTCCAGGCACCGGTCGTGACGACCTTCGGCGGCAAGGGCGCGTTCCCCTGGCACCACCCCCTGTCGCTGCAGTCCTGGCTGGAGGACCGGCACACGACGGACTTCCTGGAGGACGCGGACGTCCTGCTGGTGGTCGGCTCGGGCCTCGGTGAACTGTCCTCCAACTACCACACGTTCAGGCCCCGGGGACGGGTGATCCAGATCGAGGCGGACCTCGGCAAGCTGGAGTCCAACCACCCGGCCCTCGGTATCCACGCGGACGCCCGCCCGGCCCTCCAGGCGCTGCTGGAGACGGTGGAGGAGCGCGCGGACGCCTCGGCGCCGGAGCGGGTACGGGACCTGCTGGCCCGCGTCGCCGAGCGCATCGCGTCCCAGGACCTGACCCTGGAGCAGAACGTGCTGGCATCGGTGCGCCGCGCCCTGCCCGCCGGCTCCCCGTCCTTCTGGGACATGACGATCCTGGCCTACTGGGCCTGGTCCGCGTTCGACGCGCAGGGCCCGAACACCATGCACTCGGCCCAGGGCGCGGGCGGCCTCGGCTACGGCTTCCCGGCGGCGCTGGGCGCGGCGGCGGCGGACCCGACGCGTCCGGTCCTGGCGGTGTCGGGTGACGGCGGCGCCCTGTACTCGATCGCGGAGCTGGCGACGGCGAGGCAGTACGACCTGAACGTCACCTGGCTGATCGTCGACGACGGCGGCTACGGCATCCTGCGTGAGTACATGACGGACGCCTTCGGCCAGGCGACGGCGACGGAACTCACCCGCCCCGACTATGTCGCCCTCGCCGAGTCCTTCGGCGTACCGGGGGTGCGCACGACCCCGGAAACCCTGGAGGAGGACCTGGCGAAGGCGCTCGGCACCCCGGGCCCCTCGGTGGTCGTACTCCCGGCCCTGCTCCGGATGTTCGCGCCGACGCACCTGGGCCAGACGGTCGGCTGGTCGGACAACTGCGCGCGCGGAGAAATGACTTGATGGTCGGAAGGTGCCGAGCCGACCAGGAGTGGCCAGTAGCTCTGTGCCGCTGGTGCTTCGACCGCCGTCCAGTGCTCCGGTCCGCCAGGGCCGGATCCCGCAGCGCGGGACGCTGCGGCGAGAGGAGCGCTGGCACGGCAAGGAGCCACGGTCGCGATTCTGACGCCGCTGGCTCCCCTTGTCGCGGTGGGTGTGCAGACGTTCGCCAAGTAGGGCGACGACGTGGACGGGGTTCGGGCCGAGGGGGACGGCTTCGCCGGATGGCGAGGTGAGTCCGACCGGCTACAGATCGGCCGGACCCACCCGTCGCATGCACTGCGGTCCGGCCCCGGTGCCCGCCGGGGCCGGACCTCACCGCGCTGACGGCACCGACGAGTTCGCGCCCGTATTCCTGCGGCACGGCGTCGGTACAGTGCACGTCATCAGCCGCTGCAGGCCAAGCGCTGTACGGTTTTCCGCATCAGGCGAACAGTCGGGCGATACCACCTCCCCTCAGCAGCCGCCCGGGCCCACCGCGTCCATCCGGCCGCCGAAGTCGCCGAGGTAGCGGGAGCGCCAGTCGCCGTTGAAGACGTCCCGCTTCTCCACCGGACCCCAGTTGATGAAGCAGGCGCGGGTCGAGGCGACGAAGGAGCCCACGTGGTCGTGGAGGTTCGGCGGCAGGTCGCGGTAGCCGCTGCGGGCCGTCCACTCCCAGTACGAGCCGCCGAAGCCCTCGCCGCTCCAGAAACAGACGGAGCCGTCGGGGCAGGAGGGCTGGGCGGCACGGGCCGTCGCGGTCCCGGCGGGCACGAGTACGGCGGTCACGGCGAGGGCGGCGGCCAGCGTCCAGGCGCGGAGCTGTTGCTTCATGTGGCTCTCCAGAAAGGGGAGTCGGGACGCCCGGCAGCGCGCCGGGCACCGCCATGGTGGGGGCGGGCCGGCGGAACACGCCCGGCGGCGGGACCGCCTTCGCCGGTGTGAGGGAAGAAGTAGAACTAGTAGGACCAGGGGGCGAAAGCTGTCTACGCGTCAGGCCCGTCGACGAGGGGCCCTCCGGCACGCGTGGCGGTGGGCGAGAAGCAGAACGGAGCAGACGGCGGAGCAGGCCAGCCCCGCGTACAGCAGAGGCGGGGCCCAGAACCACACCTCCTCGGTGTCGTGGCCGCTGGTCCAGTGGCAGGTGACGGACGGGGGGAAACCGTCCACGCTCACCGAGGTCAGGCCGTAGTCCCGTCCGGCATCCCGGTACACACCGTCGCCGCCCCTGTCCCCGCACAGGTCGAGCGGGTTCGTGAAGGCGAGCCCGTAGACGGTCGCCGCCCCGTAGCCGGCGATCCCCGCCGCGACTCCGATCACGGACCACCGGGCCGGCCGCGAGGGCTTCCTCCTGGACACCCACAACGCGTACGGGACCGTCCCGACGGCGAACAGGAGAAGGGTGATCGCGGGCGGTCCGAAGAACGCGAACAGGGACACCATGCGTCTGACGCTACTTCGCCGTGACCGCCGTACGCCGGGGCGGCACCTGTGCCGAACTCCCCTTCTCCGAACGCGCGTACAACCATCGACCGCCCTGGCGAGTCATGTCATGCAGCGCACGGGTGCGCTCAACGGCGTTCAGGGGGACGCCCGTACGACGTTCAAGGGGGAACTTTTCCATGACTCACCGGATATCCGGCCGGGCCGGCGTGCTCGCGGCCGCCGTCAGTGCCGCGCTGCTCGTACCGGCGGTCACCGCCGCCACCCCGGCCGCCGCGGCCACGCCCACCGTGACCTGTACGTCCGCCAAGGCGGGTCTGGCCGCCAAGCTGAAGAAGGACATCACGGCCGCCCTCACCAACCGCAAGGGCACGGTCGCCATCGGCCTGTACGACCGCAGCACCAAGACCACCTGCACCCTGCGGGCCACCAGCGCGTACGACTCGGCCAGCACGGTCAAGGTCACCGTGCTCGCCACGCTGCTGTGGGACGCGAAGAAGCACAACCGGTACCTGACCAGCACCGAGCAGTCGCTCGCCAAGGCCATGATCACCCAGTCCGACAACAACGCGACCAGCAAGCTCTGGAAGCAGCTCGGCATGACGAAGATCAAGGGCTTCCTGGCCGCCGCCGGCATGACCAAGACCGTCCCGGGCGCGAACGGCTACTGGGGCCTGACCCAGGAGAACGTCAACGACGAGCAGAAGCTCCTCGGGCTCATCACCGCCAAGAACAGCGTGCTGAGCGACAACTCCCGCGCCTACATCCAGAAGCTGATGGGCCAGGTCGTCTCCTCGCAGCGCTGGGGCACCCCGGCCGGCGCGCCGTCCTCCGTCTCCGTGCACGTGAAGAACGGCTGGCTGCAGCGCTCCACGCACGGCTGGCGGGTGCACAGCCTGGGCACCTTCAAGGGCGCCGGCCGTGACTACATGATCACCGTGCTGACGCAGGACAACAGCACCATGAGCTACGGCGTCACCACGATCCAGAACGTCGCCAAGGCGATCCACAAGGACCTGGTGCCGACCACCGCCGGCGTCACCCGCTACACCCCGACCAGCCAGCCGCGCGAGGCGTTCGTCGCCGTGCCGCCGCGGAGCTGACCCTTCACGAGGCGGTCTCGCGCGCGTCACCGAGGGGTCCTACGGTGAGAGTCATGCGCCTGAGAACCTTACTCGCCACCCTCACCGCCGGCCTGGCGGCGGCCACCTCTCTGGCCGCCGCCGGGCCCGCCGCCGGCGCCACTGCGCGGCACGCCTGCTCGGCCACCGTGTCGATCGACCGCTTCTCCGACGCGCTGGACAAGACGACGTACGACGGCACCTTCGTCGGCAACTTCTCCGCCCTCGCGGTGGACCGGGACGGCTCGCTGGCGGCCCTGGCCGACCGCTCCTCGCTGTTCCGCCTGGACGCCCGTACGCTCCAGCCGCGGGCGGCCGTGCACCTCGCCGACGAGAAGGGCGCCGACCTCGACTCCGAGGGGCTCGTCATCGACCGGGACGGCACCCGGCTGATCTCCTCCGAGACCGAGCCGTCCGTCCGCCGCTACTCGCGCGACGGCACGATCCTCGACCGCCTCCCGGTCCCGTCCGCCCTCCAGGTCGCCCCGGCCGGCCGCGCCACCACCAACCAGACCTTCGAGGGCCTGACCCTGCTGCCCGGCGGCCACACCCTGCTGGCCTCCATGGAGTACTCGCTCGCGGGCGACTCCGCCGGCATCGTCCGCTTCCAGACGTGGACCCGCCACCACGGCCGCTTCACGCCCGGCGCCCAGTACGCCTACCGCACCGACGCCGGCCTCGGCGTCCCGGAGGTCCAGGCGACCCCCGACGGCCGCCTCCTCGTCCTGGAACGCGGCTTCACCGCCGGCGTCGGCAACACGGTCCGCCTCTACCTCGCCGACCCCCGCCACGCCACGGACACGAGCGGCACCGAGAACCTCACCGGTCAGCCGGGGGTCCGCCTGGTCGAGAAGACGCTGCTGGCCGACATCGCCGGCTGCCCCTCCCTCGGCGCCACGGCGAGGCAGCCGCAGCCGAATCCCCTCCTGGACAACATCGAGGGCATGGCGATCGCGGGCCGCGACCACACCGGCCGCCTGAAGGTCCTCCTGGTGAGCGACGACAACCAGAACGCGGTCCAGACGACCAGGTTCTACTACCTGCGGGTACGTGTCTGACCGCTGCCCCGGGTTGTTGCGGAGGGATGAAATCCGCATCGTCCGGCGTTGACGCCTTCTGGTAGAGCAGGCCGAAAAACTGGAGGCACCGGCGTGGCAGCGCAACGGGGATGGGCACGACGTCTGGCGGGGTACGCCTGGCGGTATCCGAAGGACGTCGTCCTCGCCCTCGGCTCCTCGCTCGCCGGCATGGCCGTCCTGGCCGTCGTCCCGCTGATCACCAAGGTGATCATCGATGACGTGATCGGCGGCCACACCCGCGCCATGGCCCCCTGGGCCGGCGCCCTGACAGGCGCGGCCGTCCTGGTCTACGTCCTCACCTACATCCGCCGCTTCTACGGCGGCCGGCTCGCCCTCGACGTCCAGTACGACCTGCGGACCGAGATGTACGGCACGATCACCCGGCTGGACGGCCGCCGCCAGGACGAGCTGTCCACCGGGCAGGTCGTCGGCCGTGCCACCAGCGACCTCCAGCTGATCCAGGGCCTGCTCTTCATGCTCCCGATGACCATCGGGAACCTCCTGCTCTTCCTGCTCTCCCTGGTGATCATGGCGTGGCTGTCGCTGCCGCTGACCCTGGTCGCCCTGGCCGTCGCGCCCGCCCTCGGCTGGATCGCCAAGCGCAGCCGCAGCAGGCTGCACCCGGCCACCTGGTACGCGCAGGCCCAGGCCGCCGCCGTGGCCGGTGTGGTGGACGGCGCGGTGAGCGGCGTCCGCGTGGTGAAGGGGTTCGGGCAGGAGGACCAGGAGACGAACAAGCTGCGCGAGGTCGGCCGCCGGCTGTTCGCGGGGCGCCTGCGCACGGTCCGCCTGAACAGCAAGTTCACCCCGGCCCTCCAGGCCGTGCCCGCGCTCGGCCAGGTCGCGATGCTGGCCCTCGGCGGCTGGCTCGCCGTACGCGGGCACATCACGCTCGGCACCTTCGTGGCCTTCTCCACCTACCTGGCCCAGCTCGTCGGCCCGGTCCGCATGCTCGCGATGGTCCTCACCGTCGGCCAGCAGGCCCGCGCCGGCACCGAGCGCGTCCTGGAGCTGATCGACACCGAGCCGACCCTCAAGGACGGCACCAGGACCCTCCCCGCCGACGCGCCCGCGACCGTCGAGTTCGACGACGTGTCCTTCGGCTACGACCGCGAGCGTCCCGTGCTGGACGGGCTGAGCTTCGAGATCCGGCCCGGCGAGACCCTCGCCGTCGTCGGCTCCTCCGGCTCCGGCAAGTCCACCCTCTCCCTGCTCCTGCCGCGCTTCTACGACGTCACCCACGGCGCCGTCCTGATCGGCGGCCACGACGTCCGCGAGCTGACCCTGGAGTCACTGCGGGCCGCGATCGGACTGGTCCCGGAGGATTCGTTCCTCTTCTCCGACACCGTCCGCGACAACATCGCCTACGGTCGCCCGGACGCCGGCCAGGAGGAGATCGAGGCCGCCGCCCGCGCCGCCCAGGCGGACGGCTTCATCAGGGATCTGCCCCACGGCTACGACACCAAGGTCGGCGAGCAGGGCCTGACCCTCTCCGGCGGCCAGCGCCAGCGCATCGCCCTCGCCCGCGCCCTGCTCACCGACCCGCGCCTGCTGGTCCTGGACGACGCCACCTCGGCCGTCGACGCCCGCGTCGAGCACGAGATCCACGAGGCGCTGAAGCACGTGATGGAGGGCCGTACGACCCTGCTCATCGCCCACCGCCGCTCCACCCTCAACCTCGCCGACCGCATCGCCGTGCTCGACGGCGGCCGGCTCGCCGACGTCGGCACCCACGAGGAGCTCCAGGAGCGCTCGGCCCTCTACCGCCGTCTGCTCACCGACCCGGACGAACTCGGCGGGGTCTCCCCGGGCCGCGCCCTGCCGGCCGAGCCCCGCGAGGACACCTCCGTCCGCGACGAGCTGGAGGCGGAGTTCGACGCGGAGCGGGGCGTCACCCCCCGGCTGTGGACCGGCGACCGGGAAACCAAGAACGCCGAGGACAGGGCGCTGGCCGGCAGCCCGGCCACCCCGGAGCTGCTCGCCCAGGTCGAGGCGCTGCCGCCGGCCACCGACACCCCGGACATCGACGAGGCCCGCGCCGTCCTGCCCGAGGACTCCTACGGCCTGCGCCGCCTCCTGCGCGGCTTCCGCCTGCCGCTGCTCGTCAGCCTGCTGCTGGTCGCCGTCGACGCGGGCGCCGGCCTGCTGCTGCCGGTGCTGATCCGGCACGGCATCGACTCCGGCGTCACGAAGATGGCGATCGGCGCGGTCTGGTCGGCGGCGCTGCTCGGCCTGCTGACCGTGCTCGTCCAGTGGGCCGCGCAGATCGGCGAGACCCGGATGACCGGCCGTACCGGCGAACGCGTGCTGTACACGCTGCGGCTGAAGATCTTCGCCCAGCTCCAGCGGCTCGGCCTGGACTACTACGAGCGCGAGCTGACCGGCCGGATCATGACCCGGATGACGACGGACGTCGACGCGCTCTCCACCTTCCTGCAGACCGGCCTGGTCACGGCGTTCGTCTCGGTCGTCACCTTCTTCGGGATCATGGTCGCGCTGCTGGTGCTCGACCTCCAGCTCGCGCTCGTCGTCTTCGCCACCCTGCCCCCGCTGATCGTGGCCACCTTCTTCTTCCGCCGGGCGAGCGTGAAGGCGTACGAACTCGCCCGCGAGCGGGTGTCGACGGTGAACGCCGACCTCCAGGAGACCGTGGCCGGGCTGCGCATCGTGCAGGCCTTCCGGCGCGAGCGGGACGGCGGGCGGCGGTTCGCCGAGCGCAGCGACGCCTACCGCAGCGCCCGCATCCGCGGCCAGCGGCTGATATCCGTCTACTTCCCGTTCGTGCAGCTGCTGTCCTCGGTGGCCGCGGCGGCCGTGCTGATCGCGGGCGCCGGCCGGGTGGAGGCGGCCACGCTGACCACGGGCGCCCTGGTGGCGTACCTGCTCTACATCGACCTGTTCTTCGCGCCCGTCCAGCAGCTCTCCCAGGTCTTCGACGGCTACCAGCAGGCCACGGTCTCGCTGGGTCGCATCCAGGAGCTGCTGCGCGAGCCCACGTCCACGCGGACCGCCGACGAACCCCTCGACGTGCTGTCCCTGCGCGGTGACATCGCCTTCGAGGGCGTGCGCTTCGCGTACGGCGCCGAGGAGGAGGCGCTGTCCGGCATCGACCTGACGATCCCGGCCGGGCAGACGGTCGCGTTCGTCGGCGAGACGGGCGCGGGCAAGTCGACGCTGGTGAAGCTGGTGGCCCGGTTCTACGACCCGACCGCCGGGCGGGTCACGGTCGACGGCACGGATCTGCGCGCCCTGGACCTGACGTCCTACCGCCACCGGCTCGGGGTCGTCCCGCAGGAGGCGTACCTCTTCCCGGGCACCGTCCGCGACGCCATCGCCTACGGCCGTCCCGAGGCCACCGACGCCGAGGTGGAGGCGGCGGCCCGCGCGGTCGGCGCGCACGAGATGATCGCCACGCTGGAGGGCGGCTATCTGCACGAGGTCGCCGAGCGCGGCCGCAACCTCTCGGCGGGCCAGCGCCAGCTCATCGCCCTCGCCCGCGCGGAGCTGGTCGACCCGGACATCCTGCTCCTGGACGAGGCCACGGCGGCCCTGGACCTGGCCACCGAGGCGCAGGTCAACCAGGCCACCGACCGGCTGGCGGGCCGCCGTACGACCCTGGTGGTCGCCCACCGGCTGACCACCGCCGCCCGCGCGGACCGGGTGGTGGTGATGGACCACGGCCGGGTCGCGGAGGACGGCACCCACGAGGAGCTGCTGGCCCGCGGCGGCCGGTACGCCGAGCTGTGGCGGACGTTCGTCGGCCAGTCCGAGCCGGAGGAGCCGGTCGGCGCCTCCCGCTGAGGTCTCCCGTACCGGGTCGTCTCCCTGACGGTCGTGCAACCATCCGACACACCCGTGCGTCCGTACATCAGTACGGACACGGGGTGTGTGACCGGGACGGGGAGGACGACAGTGGACAGTGATGCGATACGCCGGCGGCCGCGCAGGCGACTGGCGCTCGCCGCGGCCGTGCTGGCCGCGTCCGGGGTGCTCGGGCTGGCGGCGACGGGGACCGCGCGGGCCGAGGCGGCGAGCGGCTGCGCCGGGCGCGAGGTGCGCACGCTCCCGTTCCAGTCCGGGGTCACCCACGTCTACAAGCGCAACGGCTACGTCTGTGCCGTCACCGTCGCCAGACAGCCCGGGCCCACCCGGACCATGTCGGTCAGCGTGCAGGCCCGCGGCAACCGGCCGGTCGTCGACAAGGGCCGCTACCGTCACCACGCCGGTCCGGTGACCGTGCACGCCGGCCACCGCTGCGTGTGGATCAAGGGCTCGGTGGGCAAGTACTCGGTCAGCTCGGGCTGGATCCTGTGCTGAACGACCTGTACTGAATTGTCCTGTGCTGACCGCGGCCCCGGCGTCCGGCCGGTGATGCGGAGCGCTCAATTCCCTCTGGTGGGACGGCAGTTGCTGGGATAGCTTCCGGCGCACATCTGTCTCACAGGGGAGAGTGCGCATGCGCAAGGCGCTCAGATGGCTGCTGGCGCTCACGGTGTTCATAGGAACCCTGAGCACGGCGGCCGGCGCGGCCACCGCCGCCGAGTCCGAGCCCACCGACATCAAGGACCGGCTCCTGTCGATACCCGGCATGAGCCTGATCCAGGAGAAGCCGTACCCCGGCTACCGCTACTTCGTCCTGAACTACACCCAGCCGGTCGACCACCGCCATCCCGACCGGGGCACCTTCCAGCAGCGCATCACCGTGCTGCACAAGGACACCAGCCGCCCCACGGTCTTCTACACCAGCGGCTACAACGTCTCCACGACCCCCTCGCGCCGCGAGCCCACCCAGATCGTGGACGGCAACCAGGTCTCCCTGGAATACCGCTTCTTCACCCCGTCCCGCCCGGCCCCGGCCGACTGGTCCACGCTCGACATCTGGCAGGCGGCGAGCGACCAGCACCGCGTGTACGAGGCCCTCAAGCCCCTCTACTCCGCCCACTGGCTGGCCACCGGCGGCTCCAAGGGCGGCATGACGGCCACGTACTACGAGCGCTTCTACCCCCGCGACATGGACGGCGTGGTGGCCTACGTCGCGCCCAACGACGTGGTGAACAAGGAGGACTCGGCGTACGACCGCTTCTTCGAGCGGGTCGGCACCAAGGAGTGCCGGGACCGGCTGAACGCCGTCCAGCGCGAGGCGCTGGTGCGGCGCGGGCCGCTGGAGAAGAAGTACGCCGCGTACGCCGCCGACAACGGCTACACCTTCACCACCATCGGCAGCCTCGACAAGGCCTACGAGGCGGTCGTCCTCGACTACGTCTGGGGCTTCTGGCAGTACAGCCTGCTGAAGGACTGCGACACCGTCCCGGCGGACGCGGCCACCGCGACCGACGAGGAGATCTGGAACTCGGTCGACACGATCTCCGGCTTCTCCGCCTACACCGACCAGGGCCTGGAGACGTACACCCCGTACTACTACCAGGCGGGCACGCAGCTGGGCGCCCCGACGATCCACTTCCCGTACATCGAGCGGAAGTTGATCCGCTACGGCTACCAGCCCCCGCGCAACTTCGTCCCCCGCTCCATCCCGATGCGCTTCCAGCCGGACGCCATGCGGGATGTGGACACATGGGTGCGCCACCACGCCGACCACATGCTCTTCGTCTACGGCCAGAACGACCCCTGGGGTTCGGAACGCTTCCGCCTCGGCGCGGGCGCCCGTGACTCCTACGTCTTCACGGCACCCGGGGCGAACCACGGCGCGAACGTGGCGGGCCTGGTACCGGACCAGAAGTCCCTGGCCACCGCGCGCATCCTGGACTGGGCGGGTGTCTCCCCGGCCGCCGTGGCCGAGGCGAAGCCGCTGGCCAGGTACGACGCGAAGCTGGACGTACGGGACACGGAGAGGGAGCCGGCGCTGCGGCCGTAGCCCGTCGTCGAGGCGGACACCGGCGGCGGGCCCGGGGCGGCCCGCCGTCAGGGTGAAGGGCAGACGGGGCGGACCGACTGGCCCGGCAGGTACGAGGTGCGCTCCTGCGGGGTGAGGTCCCGGGCGACGGCACGGCAGATCCTCCGGATCGCCGCGGCGGGCCGGGGGAGCTCGACGTTCCACAGCCGCGCGGTGAAGTCGAGGCTCGCCGTGGCCAGAGTGTGGCCGCGAGGGCTGAACGCCACATCGGTCACCGTGTAGGTGTGTCCGGTCAGCGTGAACAGGGCCTTGCCGGAGCCGATGTCCCACAGCCGTGCCGTGTGGTCGCTGCCGCCCGTGGCAAGGGTTCCGCCATCGGGGCTGAAGGCCACGGCGTAGATCTCCTGCGTGTGTCCGAGCAGGGTGGTACGGGTCCTGCCGGTCGTGGCGTCCCAGAGCCGGGCCGTCTGGTCGCCGCTGCCGGTGGCGAGCACCCTGCTGTCGGGACTGAACGCCACGGAGTTGATCCGGCCGTTGTGTCCCCGCAGGATCCGGCGGAGCCCGCCCGTCCGCGCGTCCCACAGCCGGACGGTGTAGTCGTAGCCGCCGGTGGCGAGGGTCGTGCCGTCCAGGCTGTAGGCGACCGCGAGCACCTCGTCCGTGTGGCCCCTCAGGGTGCGGCGCAGCCTGCCGGTGGCGACGTCCCAGAGCCGCACGGTCCGGTCGTCGCTGCCGGTGGCGAGCGTCCTGCCGTCCGGGCTGAAGGCCACCGCGTCCACCGAGTCCTCATGCCCCTGAAGGGTGTGCAGGCGGGTGCCGGTCGCCACGTCCCAGAGTCTCGCGGTGCCGTCGAAGCTGCCGGTGGCCAGGACCTTGCCGTCCGGTCCGAACGCCACCGAGCCGACCGTAGTGGCGTGTCCCCTCAGGGGCGGCCGGGACCTGCCGGTGGCCGCGTCCCACAGCCGTGCGGTCGAGTCGACGCTGCCCGTGGCCACCATGCCGCCGTCGGGACGGAACGCCACCGACGTCAGCGAGTCGGTGTGACCCGTCAGCGTGGTGCCGGCCCGCTCGGCGGACACGTTCCACAGCCGTACGGTGTGGTCCCGGCCGGCGCTGGCGAGCGTCCTGCCGTCCGGACTGAACGCCGTCCCGAGCACATGGTCGCTGTGCCCCGACAGGGAGGAGACTGTCGCACCGGTGCCCACGTCCCACAGCTTGACGGTGTAGTCCCCCAGGTAACTCGTGCCGCCGGTCGCGAGGGTCCGGCCGTCGGGGCTGAAGGTCACCGAATCGGTGTCGGTGGACAGTTCCGTGCGTGCTGTGCGGGTGGCCACGTCCCAGACCAGGACGGTGGAGTCGGTGCCGCTGCTGGCGAGGTGCCGGCCGTCACGGCTGAACGCCACCGACATGACGGGTGCGGTGTGCCGCTTCAGGACCTGGGGTGTCCCGCCGGCGGTCGTGTTCCACAGCCGCACGGTCCGATCGGCGCTGCCGGTGGCGAGCGTCCCGCCGTCCGGGCTGAACGCCACGGAGGTGACCGAGTCGGTGTGCCCCCGCAGGACGTCACCCGCCTTGTGGGCGACCAGGTCCCACAACTGCACGGTGTCCTGGCGGGCGGTGGCGAGCGTCCTGCCGTCCGGGCTGAACGCCACGGACGTCACCTGGCCGTCGTGTCCCCCCAGCCTGGCCCGGGGCTCGCCGGTGGCCACGTCCCACAGCCACGTCGTTCCGTCGCGTCCGGTGGTCGCCAGCGTCGCGCCGTCGGGACTGAACGCCACGGCGTACACCTGGTCGGTGTGTCCCTTCAGGACGTGGCGTGTCCGGCCGGTGGCCGGGTCCCACAGCCGTGTCGTGCGGTCGTAGCCGCCGCTGGCGAGCGTCCTGCCGTCCGGGCTGTACGCGACGGCGGCCACCGCCTCGGTGTGACCGGACAGGCGCCGTTGCAAGGGGAGCGAAGCGGCGGTGCGGAGGCTCTGGAGCGCCTCGGCCGTGGGGCTGGTGCGGTAGGCCTGGATGGCCAGCAGCGAGGCCAGTTCGGCGTTCGTCGCGCGGATGGTGTCGGACTGCGCGGCCAACTGCCGCGACAGCGCCGCCTGCCGCTCCTCGACCGCCGTGCGCCGCTGCCAGAACGCCACCCCGCCGGCCAGCAGCGCCAGCACCAGCAACGTCGCCAGGACGGTGATGACGTGGGTGCGGCGCCGGGCCGCCGCCTCCTGGTGACGGCGGCTCGCGGCGAGGTACGCCGCGATGTCGTCCGGCAGTCCCCACCGCCCCGACCACTCGATGCCGTCCGCCAGTGCCGTGCCGGCGAGGAGGTCACCGGGGTCGTGTCTCTCGGACCAGCGCTGCTCGCTCTCCCGGGTGCGTTCCAGCCACTCGTGGAAGGCGCGGTCCCAGTCGAGCCATTTCCGCAGGGAGTCCCAGTCACGGATCAGGGCGTCATGGATGAGTTCCGCCACGGGTACGCCCGGAGGGGCACCGGGCCGGTCATGCGCGGGGAGCGTCTGCGTGGTGATGACGCGGTGGCGGGCGAGGGAGGCGATGACCGCGTCCACCTCGCCGTCGGGCAGGTTGCCCGGCCCGGCCGCCAGGTCGCGCAGTTCGTCCAGCGGAACCTGCGCGCGGACGGCCGGGATACGCCGGCCCGGGTCGGCGGGACGCACCAGCGAGGTGAGGACGCTCCTCGCGATCTCCTCCTGGCGGGGCGACATCTCGTCCAGCGCTCTCTCGCACCACGTCCTCAGACTGCCGCTGACCGCCCCGATGTTCCGGTAGGCGTCATGGGTGAGGTACCCGTCCCGCCGCCGTTCCCACAGCTGTTCCAGGGTCAGCTCCAGCAGCGGCAGCACGGTGGCCGGCGCCTCCCGCGACGGGGCGGTCCCGGGGCTGGTGGCGAGGACGTCGCCGAGGATCCGCTCCGGCAGCCCCGGCTGGAAGCGCAGCCCCACCTTCCTGGCGGGCTGGGTGATGATGGCGCGCAGGTCGTCCTCGCTCAGGGTGCCCGGCACGTTGAGCAGTCCCGGCATCGCCGCGTCCAGCAGCTCCGGTGCCTGCGCGGCCAGTTGGGGATAGAAGTCGTCCCGCATGACCAGGATCACGCTGAGCGGCGCGTGGGAGCCGGCCAGCGCGGTGAGTTCCTCGGCGACGGCCGTGCGCTGCCGCCGCCGGTCCTCGGAGGACTCGGTGAGGAACTCCTCGAACTGGTCGACGACCAGCAGGACCCGCTCGGCGGCCGGTTCGGCCGCGAGTCTGCGCCGGGCCGCCGTCACGATCCCGTCGCGCCCCGCCCCCGGCAGCCCGGCCCGCTCGATCTCGGCCACCAGATCCTGCCTCGGCCGGGCCGGCACCGGCAGCCACCGGTCGCTCCCCGGCACCACCGTCCCCTTCGCCAGCGACGGCAGCACCCCCGCCTGGATCAGCGACGACTTGCCCGAGCCGGACGGCCCGAGGAGCAGGGTCAGACGGCGCCCGCCCGCCAGGTTCGCCACCACCTGCCGTACGGCCTCGCCCCGCCCCTCGAACCAGGGCGCGTGCTCCGCCGTGAACGGCTCCAGCCCCCGGTACGGGCAGACCTGCCGTGCCGTCAGCCGGGGCCGGATCTCGCGCAGGACCTCGGTCGGGGTGACGTAGGCGATGTTCAGTCCGCGGGTGAGCGTGTCGGGTGCCGTGATCTCGCTGAGCATGCCGATGACGAGGCCGGTCCTCAGGTCGAGGACGGGTCCGCCGCTGAAGCCGGTGGTGAGGTCGTTGGCGTCGGTCAGCTGGAGGAGCTCGCCGCGGTCCGGGGAGGCCGCCAGCATGTGACCCGCCCGGGCGTAGCCGGAGTGCCCGGCCGGCCGGGCCTGTGCCGGGAAGCCGTACGACTGGACCTCGTGGCCCGCGCACCCCTCCGCCGAGCCGAGCGGCAGCACTCTCGTGCCGGGTGGCGCGGCCTCCAGGCGTACGAAGGCGACATCGTCGTGCTCGGGCGCCCGCCAGTCCTCGACGCGCCCCTCCAACCGGTCGGCCCCCGGCACGTTCGGGAACGCCAGCAGCACCGGTTCCCCGGGCCCCGCCCCGGCGGCCCGTACGACATGCGCGCAGGTGACGAGGACGTCCTCGGCGACCAGGAAACCCGCCCCGGCCACCCTCCCGTCCGGGGCGCGGAGCTGAGCCACCGCCATCGGGAGGACCGAGGGCAGCCCTTCGTCCGTTCCTCCGGCGGTGCTAGCCATGCGCCTCCTGCCAGGACATCGTCACCTGGAGGTGGCAGGTGGCCCGGCCCTTGGTGATCACCGCCCCGGCCTCGACCGCGAGGTCCACCCCGAACTCGACGGTGATCCCGTCGGGCCGGGCCCTGCGCAACTGCGCCAGGGCGGTCTGCGCCGCTTCGGTGATCGGTTCCAGCGCCTCCTGGAGAGTCCGGGGCGCCTCGTGCAGGAACTCCCCGGCGCGCCCGGCCTTCACCGGTCCCTCCAGGCCGGCCGGTGCCTCGACCAGGATGGAGCCCCCGCCCTCCAGCGGGATCCGGGTCAGGAGTGTCACGGCGCCTCCTCCGTCGCGCGGGGGCGTCGGTCCCCGGTCCAGCCAGGATCGGTCACACCTGACGTGCGCCGCAGCCGGGAGGGGGCCGTATGGAGGAGACGCCGGACGGCGGGCGGGTGCCCGCTAGTAGGTCAGCCCGTGACCGATCGGGTACAGCACCCGCGTGGGGTCGTCCGCCCGCTGCACCGGCACCGGCAGCTTCCCGCGCGGTCCGACCCGGCCCGCGATCACCCGTGCGGCGGCGCGCAGTTCGACGTCCGTCCAGCAGTACGTGGCCAGGCAGGCACGGACGGACGGGAGCTGCGCGATGTCGTACGGGTTGCGGACGGCCAGCGCGACCACCGGCGTGCCCGTGGCCAGCAGGCGGTCCACCAGGGTGCGCTGGGTGCTGGACGCCGTCACGTTGTACGTGGCCACGATCACCGCGTCCGCGTCCCGCGCGGCGGTGACCGCCTGGTCGATGGCCGCCGCGGAGGGCGAGGTGCCGGTGGACAGGGCCGTGGCGGTGAAGCCCAGGTCGGTGAGGGCGGCGGCCAGCACGCCGGTGGGCGGGCCGGTGGTGCCGGACGGCGAGGCCGGGTCGGCGCCGACGACCAGCAGCCTGCGCCGCGTGCGGCGGTCGAGGGGCAGGGTGGCGTCCTCGTTGACCAGCAGGGTGGTGGTGCGTTCGGCGATGCGGTCGGCCGTGGCCAGGTGGGCCTTGGTGCCGACCGTGCGGTCGACGTCCTCCCGGTCGGCCCACGGGCGGTCGAAGAGTCCGCGCCGGGCCTTCAGGCGCAGGATGCGCAGGATCGATTCGTCCAGGCGGGCCTCGGTCAGCTCGCCCTCCCGCACGGCCTTCAGCACCGCGTTCCAGGCCACGTCCAGCGACGGCGGGTTGAGCAACTGGTCCACGCCGGCCTTGAGCGCGAGCACCGGCACCCGGTCGTCGCCGTACTTGGTGCGCACGCCCTGCATGCCGAGCGAGTCGGTGATCACGACTCCGTCGTAGCCGAGTTCCCCGCGCAGGATGCCGGTCAGGATCGGGTGGGAGAGGGTCGCCGGGTCGCCGGAGTCGTCCAGGGCCGGGAACTGGATGTGCGCGGTCATGATCGAGTCGATGCCCGCCCGGATCGCGGCCCGGAAGGGTACGGCGTCCAGCTCCTCCCACTGTTCGCGGCTGTGGGTGATGACCGGGAAGCCGTAGTGGCTGTCGACGGCGGTGTCCCCGTGGCCCGGGAAGTGCTTGGCGGTGGCGGCGACCCCCGCCGACTGATAGCCCTTCACCTCGGCGGCGACCAGCCCGGCCACGGCCTCCGGGTCGGCGCCGAAGGAGCGGACGCCGATGACCGGGTTGGCCGGGTTGACGTTCACGTCGGCGTCGGGGGAGTAGTCCTGGTTGACGCCCATCGCGCGCAGCTCGGCGCCGGAGATCCGGCCCAGGGCGCGGGCGTCGGAGCGGGAGCCGCCCGCGCCGATCGCCATGGCGCCGGGGAAGAGGGTGGCGGGCTTGCCGATCCGGCACACCGCGCCGTGCTCCTGGTCGGTGGCGATGAGCACCGGCAGGCCGCGCGGCTGGTCCAGGGAGGCCCGCTGGATGCCGTTGGAGAGGTCGGCGATCTGGTGCGGGTCGCGGGTGTTGTGCGCCCAGGCGAAGTAGATGATGCCGCCGACCCGGTACTTGGCGATCAGCTCGGCGGCGGTGCGGACGCCGATCTCGTTGAGGTTGGCGTCGACGTCGGCCTGGTCGGGGGCGGTCGCGGAGTGGCCGTAGACCCGCATCACGAAGAGCTGGCCGACCTTCTCCTCCAGCGTCATGCGGGAGATCAGGGCGCGCAGCCGGCGTTCGCCGGGGGTGTCGTGGGTGGCGGCGTGGGCGGTCGTCGGTACGGTCAGCGCGGCGGTGAGGCCCGCGGTCGCGGCGAGGACGGCGCGTCTGGACGGACGCGCGGTGTGTCTGCCCGCGCCCGCGGAGTTCTCCGTGCCTTCCGTGCCGGTGCCGCTTCCCGTGCCGGTGTCGCTACCCGTGCTGGTGTGGTGCACGTGCGCTCCTTCCAGAGGAGAACCGCTGAAGGAAACTTCCGAGGAGTCACCAATATCCGGGAAGTTTCTTTCCGTCAAGGGAATGCACAGTAACCACGAACGGGCGGCCGACCGGGCATTCGCGGGGCGCGTCCGGACGTTCCCCGGCCTCCGAGGGACTCGCTGGACCGGTGGGCGCAAGCCGTGGAGGATCACCGGCATGACCACACGCGCGTACCTGATCCTGCACGGCTGGCAGAACCACCGCCCGCCGGAGCACTGGCAGCACTGGCTCGCCGACCGGCTCACCGCACTCGGCCACCGGGTCGGCTACCCGCAGCTGCCCGACGCCGACGACCCCGACCTTGACGTCTGGCTCGGCGAACTCGCCCGCCACCTGGAGGAGTTGAACGACGGCCCCGGCGAGCGGGTCGTGGTGGCCCACAGCCTGTCCGCCGTGCTGTGGCTGCACGCCGCCGCCCGGGGTATGAAGCAGCAGCGGTACGCGGACCGGGTCCTGCTCGTCTCCCCGCCGTCCGGTCCCGTCCTCGCCCGGTACCCGGAGGTGGCCGCCTTCGCCCCGCCCGCGCTCGACTTCACTCTGCCCGGGCCGACGCGGCTGGTCGCGGGCGACGACGACCCGTACTGCCCCGGGGGCGCGGACACGGTCTTCGCCGAGCCGCTCGGCATCCCCGCCGACGTCCTGCCCGGCGCCGCGCACCTCGACCTGGACGCCGGGTACGGTCCCTGGCCGGCGGTCCTGGACTGGTGCGTCAGCGGCACCGCACCGCTCACGGTGCGTCCGGCACCGCGCTAGCCCCGTCCCGCAGTTCGGGTGTCGTCGTCGCGACCGCCGCCACCGCCAGCACGCACAGCAGACCGCCGCTGATCAGGGCGGTCGTGCCCGAGGTCCAGCCGGCGAGCAGACCGCCGCGCGCGTTGCCGAGGCTGGGACCCGCCTGGCCGACGATCTGCTCGGCCGCCGTGACCCGGCCGAGCAGCGCGTCCGGGGTGCGGGTCTGCACGATCGTGGAGCGGGAGACCACGGCCGTGGCGTCCGCCGCGCCGGCCAGCGCGAGCAGGGCCAGGCCCAGCCAGGGGTCGCCGGCCAGGCCGAACAGCACCAGGGCCGCGCCCCAGGTGGCGGACGCGCACAGCATCACCGGGCCCGGCCGGGCGAGCCGGGTCAGCGGGCCGGACAGCGCGGTCGCGGCGACCCCGCCCACCGCCAGCGCCGACAGGAACAGGCCGAGAGTGCGCGGATCGTCCCCGAACCGCTCGGCGTTCACCAGCGGGAACAGGCTCACCGGGAACGACAGCACGGTGGCGGCGAGGTCGGTGACCAGCGCGCCCCGCACCACCCGGTGCCCGGCCAGGAACCGCAGCCCGTCCAGCACCCCGTGCAGCCCGGCCCGCGACGGCTCGCCCTGCGGCGGCAGTGCCGGCAGCCCGCGGGCGCCGTAGAAGGCGAGGCCGAAGCTGAGGGCGTCCAGCAGATAGCAGACGCCGATGCCGAACCAGCCGAGCAGCAGCCCGGCCAGGGCGGGGCCGAGCAGCATCATCGACTGACCGGTCACCTGCTGGAGCGCCAGCCCGGCGGCCACCTGCTCCTTGGGCAGCAGCCGCGGTACGAACACCCCGGCGGCCGGGGCGCCCAGCGCGCCGAAGCCCGACTGCACGGCGACGAGCAGCAGGACGACCGCCGGCGGCACGTGCCCGGTGAAGCCCTGCACGGCGAGCAGCAGCGAGCAGACCGCCTGGCCCACGGTCGCCGCGAGGAAGACGCGGCGCCGGTCGGCCCGGTCCACCCACGCCCCGGCGAACAGCCCGAACACCACCAGCGGGAGCGCCTGGGCCAGCCCGACGGCGCCGGTCCACGCGGTGCTGCGGGTCTGGTCCCAGACCTGGTACATGACCGTCACCATGGTCATGAACCCGCCCAGCACGGACACGGTCCGGCCGATCAGCAGCCGACGGAAGACAGGTGAGGTGCGCAGGGGGCGTACATCGATGAGCGAGCGGGTGAGGCTCATGAGCGGAAGCGGGCGCACGGCCCCGTTGGCTGGATCACCGGGGGAGGGTAACCGGCCGCCGACGCCCTGGCCAGCGAATTCGGCGCGGGCAGCGGCTGTGACACGGGTGGACCGGCCGGGGGCCGGGGCCTGGGCCCCCGGAGCACCGCGCACGTGACGCCGCGCGGTCGACCGCCGGGGGACGACGCGAAGCGTCGACAGGCCCTCCGGGGCCGTGTGAGGCCGTGATCAGCCGGTGCCCGGGGGAGGTCGACGCACCGCGGCCCCACCCGGACCCCGGTCGGGAAGGGTTTCGAGGAACTCGGCCAGGAGGGCGTTGAACCGGGCCGGCTGCTCCATGTTGGGGAAGTGTGCGGTGTTCTCCACCGACACCGCGCGGCCGTCGGGTACCGCGCGGACCAGACGCTCGGCCATCGCGATGTGATCGCTCACATCGAGGGCGCCGGTGATCGCCAGGACGGGAACGTCGATGGAGGCCGCGCGCCGCCAGGTCCGCGGAACCGGTACCCGATGGTCCGGTTCGCCGGCCGTGTGCTTGGAGATCGTCCGGGACGCCATCGCGCGCAGGCGGCTCACGACGTCCGCATCGACATCGCCGGGCGAGCGGTGCGGGCCCGCCGCGAAGCGCACGTGCCCGTCGAGCCAGCCCTCGATGTCGCCGGCCGCCAGTGCGCCGTTCTGCCCCGCGAGGACCTCCAGGCTCCAGGGATCCTCGAAGTACGGTTCGCTGGTCCCCACGCCGCTGACGACCACGGCGCGTACCAGTTCGGGGTGTTCGAGCGCGGTGTCGACCGCGGTGCCCCCACCCATCGAGACCCCGACGAGCACAGCGGGCCCGACGCCGAGACGGCGCAGCAGCGCTGCCAGATCGTCGGCCGGACGGAACGGCCGGGTCGCGTTCGAGGAGGCGCCGTGTCCGCGGGCGTCCGGTGCGATGACCCGGTAGTGCGGGGCGAACGCCGTTGTCTGGTCGTCCCACATGCTGTGATCGAAGAACCCGGCATGGAGCAGCACCAACGGCTGCCCCGTGCCGGTGTCGCGATAGGCGAGGGAGCCGTCGGAGGTCGCGAACGAACGCGTCCCGGAGTGTTCGGCGAAGGCAGCCATGACAACCAAGGTGTCATCATTGTCGAGAGTTGGCAACCGAGGTGTCATTCTTGAGGCATGACAGGCACCGACACCCCACTGCCGCCCGACGAGCTCGCCGACCGACTGACAGAGGTGTTCGCCCTGGTCGGGCCGCTGTACCGGCGGGTGCACCGCAAGGTGGAGCAGGCCGAGCCGATCGAGGGGCTGTCCGTCGGCGTGCGCGCGGTCCTGGATCTGCTGCGTCAGCACGGACCCATGACCGTCCCTCAACTCGGCCGCGCCCAGACACTCAGCCGGCAGTTCGTGCAGCGCATGGTCAACGATGCCGCCGCGCAGCACCTGGTCGAGGTCATCCCCAACCCCGCCCACCAGCGGTCCTCACTGATCCGGCTGACCGATGACGGCATGGCGGCCATCACCGCGGTGCGCGCCCGCGAACACGCGGCCCTGCGGCAGGTGGGCGGCGACCTCACCGGCGCCGACGTGGACGCGTGCGTGCACGTCCTGACCCGGATGCTCGCGCTCTTCGACGACGCCGACGTGCCCTAGCCGGGGCCTGTCTGACATTTCGCGTCTGCCTCGCGACGTCATGCAGGGCCTGGGGCCGGCGCTTCCCCAGCCTTCGGCCGAAGGACCCTCCAGAGCACGCACCTGACGCTGCGAGACCGCCCCTCGGGCGACGACGCGAATTGTCGTCAGACAGGACCTAGGCCGCTTCGCCCAGCATCCTCAGCAGATGCTCGCGGCCGGCGCCGAGCAGACCCGGGAGCGGCGCGGCCCCCTCGTACCAGCGCTTCTCGTACTCCCAGCACAGCCAGCCGTCCCAGTGGTGCCGGGACAGCACGTCCACGCACTCGGTGAGCGGCAGCACGCCGGTGCCGAGCGGCAGCGGGGTGGGGTCCTCCGCGGAGGCGATGTCCTTGACCTGGACGTAGCCCAGGTGCGGGGCGAGGGCCGCGTAGGTGTCCGACGGCTGCTCACCACCCAGCCAGGTGTGCATCACGTCCCACAGCGCGCCCACCTGCCGGTGCCCGACCGGGCCGAGGATCCGGATCGTGTCGGCGCCGGTGCGGTGCGAGTCGTGGGTCTCCAGCAGGATCCGGACGTCCAGGGCGGCGGCGTCCTCGGCGGCGGTCCCGAGCCGCCGGGCGGCGATCGCGTCCGACTCCTCGCGGGGCCGCTCCGGGTCGGCGCCGGGGAAGACCCGGACGAAGGGCGCGCCGAGGTCGTGGGCCAGCCGCAGGAGGTCCCGGATCTCCGCGAGGACGGGCGCGTCGTCACCCGGGGCGGCGACGCGCGCGTACCCGGCGAGGCCCAGCAGCTCGACCCCGGCGTCCCGGAAGAGGGCCGCGGTCTCGGCGCGTCGGGCGGGTGCCAGACCGGGGTGCACCGGCTCCTCGGGATGGGCGCGCAGTTCGACACCGTGGTAGCCGTGCGCGGTCGCGAGCGCGAGGACCTCCGGGACGGGCAGGCCGGGGACACCGAGAGTGGAGAACGCCAGCTTCATGGGCAGGGACCCTACTAGCCCCGCCCCCCACGCGCGCGAGCCACACAACACGATCCACCACGCTGGGCCGACCGGGGCCGGGGGCAACGGGTTCCGGGGTCGTTGGGCGCTGTGGCGGGATGTCCTGCGTCGCTCGCCCGGTGCGGCCGGTGCGCGTGCCCGGTCGTGGCCGGTGTGGACCTGGCCGGCGATGAAGCTGGGGTCGTCGGGCGCTGTCTCAGGACGCCCCGCGTCACTCGCCCGGCCCGCGCAGCGCCAGCCGCCAGTCCTGGCCGATCAGGTCCTTGCCGAAGGAGCGGTGGGGGCGCTCGGCGACCAGGGCGAACCCGTGCCGCTGGTAGAGGCGGCGGGCGCTGTCGAGCACGTCGTTGGTCCACAGCACCAGTTCCCGGTAGCCGGCCCCACGGGCGAAGTCGATCACGGCCCGCACCAGCCGGTCGCCGACGCCACGCCCGCGCACCTCGGGTTCCACGAGCAGCAGCCGCAGCCGCGCGGTGCCGGGCGCGTCGTCCCGTACACACATCACACAGCCCACGGGCCGCCCGGACAGCTCCGCGATCCACACCCGCTCCAGACGCGGATCGTGATCCTCCGCGTAGTCGGCGACGATCCGGGCGACAAGCCCCTCGTACTCGGCGTTCCACCCGTACTCGGCCGCGTACAGCGCGCCGTTGCGCTGCACGATCCATCCCAGCTCCCCGGCCCGCGGCTCCCGCACCACCACGTCCGCGGCCCACTTCTCCCCGCCCAGGATGTCCCGGATGGTCCGCATGGCCTCGGCCAGCCGGGCCCGGTCCGCCGGTGCGACGCCGTCGAGCAGCGCCCCGACGGACTCCCGTGCCCGCTCGTCCAGCAGCGCGGCCGTCTCACGCCCGCGCGCGCTCAGCGTGATCCGGCGCCGCCGAGGATCGTCCTGCGACGGCTCCCGCCCGACCAGCCCGCCCTCCTCGAACCGGTTCAGGATCCGGCTCAGGTACCCGGCGTCGAGCCCCAGCCCACCGCGCAGGTCCGCCGCGTCCAGATACGGGGCGTGCGCGAGTTCGTACAGCACCCGGGCCTCGGTCAGGGTGTACGGGGCGTACAGGTGGCGCTCGTAGTCGAGGGCCCCGATCACACTCGTGTAGAACCGGTTGAAGGCGCGGACGTCCTCGACGGTCATGATCGCCCCCGGATACTTGACCCAGTCAGAGATCCTGCTCCTCCGAGCCTAGGCCGCCCGCGTGCCCCCGTCCACGCCTACGACCGCCCGGCCGGCCGGTACACGTTCACCTGCGCCCCGGTCTTCGCGGTGGCCGACGACACCAGCTCCCAGCTGCGCAGCCCCCCGTCGGCCGGGAAGACCGACTTCCCGCCGCCGAGCAGCACGGGCATGACGACGAGCGTCAACTCGTCCACGAGCCCCGCCGCGATCAACGCCCGCACCAGCGTGGGACTGCCCATCATCGCCAGGTCCCCGCCCTCGGCGGCCCGCAGCTCCCGAACCTTGTCCAGGGCCTGCGCCCCCGGAATCCGCTCGGTGTTCTCCCAGCTCAGCTCGGACTCGCCGAGCGTGTCGGAGACGACGTACTTCTTCATGGAGTTCAGCCGGTCGGCGAACGAGTCCCCCGCCCGCTCCGGCCACGCGGCGGCCATCGTCAGATACGTGCGCCGCCCGTACAGCAGCGCCTCGGCCTTCTCCAGCCCCGCCGCGAAGGCCCCGCCCACGACCTCCGGATCGAAGAACGGATGCGACCACCCGCCGTGCGCGAACCCCCCGTCGGTGTCCTCCTCGGGCCCGCCCGGGGCCTGTACGACTCCGTCAAGACTGATGAACTCGGTGACGACGACCCGCATGGATCCGCTCCTTGTCAGAGGTGGTGCGTTTGCTGTCTACGACGATGAAGACGGCCGACACCCGCAAAACTCATCGGCGCTGTCCAGGAAGCTGCGGTGCAGCCCACCCAGGGGCGCGGGGAACTGCGCGCCCAGCCCTCACACACCCGCGCCCGGCACACCACCACAGCCCCCACCCCCGATGCCGCCCCCAGGACACCCGCACCCTCACTCCCGCGGAACCCCGGAGGACCCCCGCACCATCAACTCCCCCCGCACCGAGGCGATCCCCCCGGGCGGCGGCTCCTCGCGCCCCATCGCGATGCGCCCGGCCCGCGCTCCGGCCTCCGCCAGCGGCAACCGGACCGTCGTGAGGGACGGCACCGCGTCGATGCTGAACGGCAGGTCGTCGAAGCCGGCCACCGAGACGTCCTCGGGGATCCGCAGCCCGGACTCGCGCAGCGCGGCGCAGGCGCCGAGGGCGACGGAGTCGTTCGCGGCCACGATCGCCGTCAGCGAGGGGTCGCGGCGCAGCAGCTCCAGCGTGGCCTCGTGACCGGACCGGCGGTCGTAGCGGCCGTGGACCGTCCAGCGCGGGTCCTCCTCGATGCCCGCCGCCGCGAGCGCCGCGCGGTGGCCCTCCAGGCGGTGCCGGGTGGTCGTGCGTTCCTCGGGGCCCGCGATGTAGCCGAGCCGGCGGTGGCCGAGGCCGATGAGGTGGTCGGTCAGCGCGCGGGCGCCGCCGCGGTTGTCGAAGGTCAGCGCGACGGCCTGGCTGTCCGGCGCCGGCGGGCGCCCGCACAGCACCACCCGGGTCCCCGCGTCCGCCAGCTTCCGCAGCTTGGCCGCGACCGCCGCCGCGTGCGGCGCGTCCTCCACGGCCCCGCCGGTCAGCACCACGGCCGCGGCCCGCTGCCGCTGGAGCAGGGTCAGATACGTCAGCTCGCGTTCGGGAGAACCGCCCGTGTTGCAGACGACCGCGAGGCGTTCGCCGCCCGCGCGCCCGCCCGGGCCCCCGATCTCCGCCTGGATCGCACTCGCCATGATCCCGAAGAACGGGTCGGCGATGTCGTTGACGAGGATGCCGACCAGGTCGGAGGTGGCCGCGGCGAGGGCGCTGGCGGGGCCGTTGAGGACGTAGTCCAGCTCGTCCACCGCGCGCAGCACCCGCTCGCGGGTGGACGCGGCGACCGGGTAGTTGCCGTTCAGCACGCGCGACACCGTCGCGGGGGAGACCTGCGCGCGGGCCGCCACGTCCGCCAGGGTCACCGTCATCTCGTCGTCCTCCGGTCACGCGTCGTCGGGTACGCCCTCGTAGACAGCGGGGCGTCCGTCCTGGTTCCGAGCAGACCTTAAGGCCACGACCCCCGGTTGTTCGCCCCCTCGAACAACTCGAAGCGGACACGGTCTTGTACAGACCACTTCCAGAGGCTAGCTTCTCCTCATGTAGAAAGCGCTTGCTATCCGATGACTGAACCGCCTGCTCCACCGGCCCACGAAGGGGACTCACGTGACACGCAAGACGGTGCGTATCGCCATGAACGGCGTGACCGGGCGCATGGGTTACCGCCAGCACCTCGTCCGGTCGATCCTCGCCCTGCGCGACCAGGGCGGCCTCGACCTCGGCGACGGCACCGTGCTCTGGCCCGAACCGGTCCTGCTCGGGCGCCGCGAGCACGCCCTGCGGGAGATCGCCGAGCGGCACGGTCTGGAGGAGGTCTCCACCGACGTGGACGCCGTCCTCGCCGACCCGTCCGTCGACATCTACTTCGACTCCCAGGTCACCTCCGCCCGCGAGGAGGCCCTCACGAAGGCGATCGCGGCCGGCAAGCACGTCTACACCGAGAAACCCACCGCCACCGGCCTCGACGGCGCCCTCGCCCTCGCCCGTCTCGCCCACGACAAGGGCGTCAAGCACGGCGTCGTCCAGGACAAGATCTTCCTGCCGGGCCTGCTGAAGCTGAAGCGCCTGGTCGACGGCGGCTTCTTCGGCCGCATCCTCTCCGTGCGCGGCGAGTTCGGCTACTGGGTCTTCGAGGGCGACTGGCAGCCCGCCCAGCGCCCCTCCTGGAACTACCGCGCCGAGGACGGCGGTGGCATCGTTGTCGACATGTTCCCGCACTGGGAATACGTCCTGCACGAGCTGTTCGGCCGGGTCACCTCCGTCCAGGCCCTCGCCGCCACCCACATCCCCCAGCGCTGGGACGAGAACGGCAAGCCCTACGACGCCACCGCCGACGACGCCGCCTACGGCGTCTTCGAGCTGGAGGGCGGTGCCGTCGCCCAGATCAACTCCTCCTGGGCGGTCCGCGTCCACCGCGACGAACTGGTCGAGTTCCAGGTCGACGGCACCGAGGGCTCGGCCGTCGCCGGCCTGCGCCGATGCCGCGTCCAGCACCGCAGCGCCACCCCCAAGCCGGTCTGGAACCCGGACGTCCCCGCCACCGAGGTCTTCCGCGACCAGTGGCAGGAGGTGCCCGACAACGCCGAGTTCGACAACGGCTTCAAGGCCCAGTGGGAGCTGTTCCTCAAGCACGTCTACGCCGACGCCCCCTACCACTGGGACCTGCTGGCCGGCGCCCGGGGCGTCCAGCTCGCCGAACTGGGCCTGAAGTCCTCCGCCGAGGGCCGCCGCATCGACGTACCGGAGATCTCCCTGTGACCATCCGACTCCCCGCGGCGGACGGCACCCTGCGCTCGTACGAGCCGCGCACCGCCCCCCTCTCCCCCGTCCCCGGCACCCCCCTCACCTCCCGCACGGTCTTCTCGGCGGCCCATGTCGTCGCCGACCCGTTCGCCGACGTCCCGCCCGACGCGCCCGCCGCCGTGGACTGGGACGCCACCCTCGCCTTCCGCCGCCACCTGTGGTCCCACGGGCTCGGTGTCGCCGAGGCGATGGACACCGCCCAGCGGGGGATGGGCCTGGACTGGGCGGGCGCCGCCGAACTGATCCGGCGCAGTGCCGCGGAGGCGCGCGCGGTCGGCGGCCGTATCGCCTGCGGTGCCGGCACGGACCAGGTCGCCGGTGGCACCCTCGCCCGGATCCGGGCGGCGTACGAGGAGCAGCTCGCGCTCGTGGAGGAGGCGGGAGCCCAGGCCATCGTCATGGCGTCCCGGGCGCTGGCCGCGACGGCGAAGGGCCCCGAGGACTACCTGGAGGTCTACGGCCACCTCCTGCGCCAGGCCGCCGAACCGGTGATCCTGCACTGGCTCGGCCCGATGTTCGACCCGGCCCTGGAGGGTTACTGGGGCTCGTCCGACCTGGACGCGGCCACCGGCACCTTCCTGGAGGTGATCGCCGCCCACCCCGACAAGGTCGACGGCGTCAAGATCTCCCTGCTGGACGCGCGGCGCGAGGTCGACCTCAGACGGCGGCTGCCGCGGGGCGTGCGCTGCTACACCGGCGACGACTTCCACTACCCGGAGCTGATCGCGGGCGACGAGCAGGGCTTCAGCCACGCTCTGCTCGGCATCTTCGACCCGCTGGGCCCGCTCGCGGCCGAGGCGGTACGGGTCCTGGACACGGGCGACGTCCAGGGCTTCCGTGAACTCCTCGACCCGACGGTGGAGTTGTCCCGCCACCTGTTCCAGCCGCCCACCCGCTTCTACAAGACGGGGGTGGTGTTCCTCGCCTGGCTCGCCGGCCACCAGAGCCACTTCGCCATGGTCGGCGGCCTCCAGTCGGCCCGCTCCCTGCCGCACTTCGCCCGCGCCTACGAACTCGCCGACGGACTCGGCCTGTTCCCGGACCCGAAGCTCGCCGAGGAACGGATGAAGACCCTTCTGTCGCTGTACGGGGTGAACCAGTGAGCACGGCGGAACTCGCACGCTTCTCCATCAACCAGATGACGGTCAGGCAGCTCTCCCTCCCGGAACTGGTCGACGCCTGTGTCGCGCTGGGCGTCCCCGGCGTGGGCCTGTGGCGGGAGCCGGTGCGGCGGTACGGCGTGGAGGCCGCGGCCAAGTTGGTGGGGGACGCGGGCCTGACGGTGACGACGCTGTGCCGGGGCGGCTTCCTCACCGCGACCGACCCCGTCGAGCGGGCCGAGGCGCTGGGTGACAACCACGCGGCGATCGACGAGGCCGCCACCCTCGGCACCGACACGCTGGTCCTGGTCTCCGGCGGACTCCCCGCCGGCAGCAAGGACCTGCGCGGCGCCCGTGAGCGCATCGCCGACGCGCTGGCCGTCCTCGCCCCCTACGCGGCCGAACGCGGCGTACGCCTCGCCATCGAGCCGCTGCACCCGATGTACGCGGCCGACCGCTGTGTCGTCTCCACCCTCGCCCAGGCCCTGGACCTCGCCGAACGCTTCCCCGCGCACCAGGTCGGGGTGGCCGTGGACACGTACCACGTCTGGTGGGACGACCAGGCGCCCGCGCAGATCGCCCGCGCGGGCGCGGCGGGCCGCATCCACACCTTCCAGCTCGCCGACTGGACCACCCCTCTGCCCGAGGGCGTCCTCAACGGGCGCGGCCAGATCGGCGACGGAGCGATCGACATGCGCGAGTGGAAGAGCCGGGTGGAAGCGGCCGGGTACACCGGTCCCATCGAGGTCGAGCTGTTCAACGAGCGGCTGTGGGCCCGGGACGGGCGTGAGGTGCTGGCGGAGACGGCGGAGCGGTTCGTGGAGCACGTCGTCCGCCGGCGGACCGCCCAGGGAGATTCCCCGGAAGCGGGTGCAACCATTCCGCCGCCTGCGGTGTCGTAACTGTCGTCGGAACCACGGGGGACCCCGGGGGGGGATCGGGTTCCGGCAGGGGAGGGGAACGCCGAGGGGGCGTCCCGGGCCTGTGGGCCGGGGAGGCCCCCTCGAAACGTTCCGGCCGTACCGCCCTAGAAGAACACCCCGCAGCGCAGCAGTACGTTCGCGTACGGCCGGGCCTCGCCGGTGCGGACGATCAGCCGGGCCCCGGCCGACAGCTCCTTCAGCCGCTCGTGCGGGACGAGGGCCAGCTCCGGGAAGCGGGCCTGGAGCAGCCCGGCCGCCGCCGGATTGGCCGCCCGTACCTCCTGCGCGGCCGTGGCGCCCTCCACCACCAGCTCGGCGAGCAGGCCGTCCAGCACCTCGGCGAAGGACGGCACACCGGCACGGAAGGCCAGGTCCACCACCCGGGGCCCGTCGGGTATCGGCATACCGGCGTCGCAGACCAACACCCCGTGCCCGTGGCCCAGTTCCGCCAGGGCGCCGGACAGATGACGGTTGAGGATCCCCGCCTTCTTCACAGGGCCTCGACCTCCTCCGCCGTCGGGTACGACTCCTGCGCGCCCCGCCGGGTCACGGCCGCCGCGCCGACGCGGGCCGCGTAGACCGCCGCGTCCGCCAGGTCCGCACCGGACCCGAGCTTCCAGGCCAGGGCAGCCGTGAACGCGTCCCCGGCGCCCGTGGTGTCCACCGCGTCCACCTTCACCGACGGCACCCGGGCCGTCCCCGAGCCGTCGGCCACCAGCGCTCCTTCCGCGCCCAGCGTCACCACGACCGAGCGGGGACCCCGGGCGAGCAGCAGCCGGGCCCAGTCCTCGGGGTCGTCGCTCGCACAGGCGTCCCCGAGGACGACCCGTGCCTCGTGCTCGTTGAGGATCAGCGGGTCACACGCCGCCAGCACCTCCGCGGGCAGTTCGCGCGGCGGCGACGGGTTCAGCACGAAGCGGCTGTCCGGTCCGAGGTTCCGTACGATCTCCACGACGGTCTCCAGCGGGATCTCCAGCTGCGCCGACACCACCCGGGAGGCGCGCAGGACGTTCGCCGCCGCCCGGACGTCCGCCGGCAGCAGGCGGGAGTTGGCGCCCGGCGACACCACGATGCTGTTGTCGCCGGACGGGTCGACGGTGATCAGCGCGACGCCCGTCGGGGCCCCGCCCACCAGCACACCCACCGTGTCGACCCCGGCCGCGCGCAGGGAGTCGAGCAGCAGCCGGCCGTGGCCGTCGTCGCCGACCCGCGCCAGCAGGGCCGTGGCGGCACCCAGCCGGGCGGCGGCGACCGCCTGGTTGGCGCCCTTGCCGCCCGGGTGCACGGCCAGATCGCCGCCGAGCACCGTCTCGCCGGCGGCCGGCCGCCGCTCGACGCCGATCACCAGGTCGGCGTTGGCCGATCCCACGACCAGAAGGTCGTAGTCGTACATCAGTTGACTCCCCTGAGAGATGACGCCAGGCGGGCCGGCCCCGGAAGTCCCGGGGCCGCCCCGCCCGAGTCGCCTGTTGTCAGCCGGTGAAGCCGGCCACGTTCTCCTTCGTGACCACCTTCACCGGCACCTTCACCGTCGGGTCCACCTTGTCGCCCCTGACCGCCTTGAGGGCGTTGTCCACGGCGATCTTCCCCAGCTGCGAGGGCTGCTGGGCGACGGACGCGTACAGCGTGCCGTTCTTGACCGCGGTCAGGCCGTCCGGGGTGCCGTCGAAGCCGACCACCTGCACGGACCTGCCGGCCTTGGAGCCGAGCGCCTTGATCGCGCCCAGGGCCATCTCGTCGTTGGCGGCGATGACGCCCTGCACGTCCGGGTGGGCCTGGAGCAGGTTCGACATCACGTCGAGGCCCTTGGTGCGGTCGAAGTCGGCCGGCTGCTGCGCCACCACCTGGACGCCCGGGTAGGCCTTGAGGCCCTGGGCGAACCCGGCCGCCCGCTCCCGGGCCGCCGACGTGCCCGCCTGGCCCTGGAGGATGACGATCTTGCCCTTGCCGCCCAGCTTCTCGGCGATGGTCTTCGCGGCCAGCTCACCACCGGCGACGTTGTCGGAGGCGACCAGCGTGTCCACGGACGCGTGGTTGACACCGCGGTCCACGGCGATGACCGGGATCTTCGCCTTGTCGGCGGCCTTCACGGAGTTGCTCGCCGCGTCCGAGTCCACCGGGTTGACGATGATCGCGCCCAGGCCCGAACTGGTGAAGTTCTGGAGCTGGTTGGCCTGCTGCGAGGCGTCGTTCTGGGCGTCGGTGACGGTCAGGTCCACGCCCAGCTTCTTCGCCTCGGCCTGGGCACCCGACCGGATCTGCACGAAGAAGGGGTTGTTCAGCGTGGACAGGGACAGACCCATCTTCGGGGCCGTGGACGACGAGGAACCGCTGTGCAGGAAGGAGGTCGCGCCGACGATGGCCACGGTCACCACGGCGGCCAGCGCGTACGTCGCCGCCTGCTTGCCCTTCGGCCCGCCCGTGCCGGAGGCCACCGGGGTCGCCCCGGCCTTGCGGCGCACGGTGTCCAGCAACACCGCCAGCGCGATCACGACACCGATCACGACCTGCTGCCAGAACGCGGACACCGACAGCAGGTTCAGGCCGTTGCGGAGCACCGCCAGGATCAGCGCGCCGATCAGCGTGCCGGACGCCTTGCCGGTGCCGCCCGCCAGCGAGGCGCCGCCGATGACGACCGCCGCGATGGCGTCCAGCTCGTAGCCGTCGGCGGCCTGCGGCTGCGCCGAGGACAGCCGGGAGGCGAGCACGATGCCCGCCGCGGCGGCGAACAGCCCGGACAGGGCGTAGATCGCGAGCTTCTGCCGCTTCACCCGGAGACCGGACAGCCGCGCGGCCTCCTCGTTGCCGCCGATCGCGTACATGGACCGGCCGATGTACGTCCGCCCCAGCACGAACGCGGCGATCAGTCCCATCACCACCATGACCAGCACCGGCACCGGCAGCCAGCCGCCGAGGGTGTCCCCGAGGTGGGAGACCGAGTCCGGGAAGGCGATGGGGGAGCCCTGCGAGATCACCAGGGCCAGACCGCGGCCCACCGACAGCATGGCCAGCGTCGCGATGAACGGCGGCAGCTTGCCGTAGGCGATGAGGAAACCGTTCACCAGGCCGGCGACGATGCCGGTGGCGACCGCCATCAGCACCGCGAGCACCACCGGCACCCCGTGGGAGGTGGCGCTCCAGGCCAGCACGGTCGCCGACAGCGCGGCCACCGAGCCGACCGACAGGTCGATGCCCGCCGAGACGATCACGAAGGTCACACCGAAGGCCAGGATCGCCGTCACGGCCGCCTGGACGCCGATGTTCAGCAGGTTGTCCGTCGTCAGGAAGTCGCCGGACAGCGCCGACAGGGCGATGACCAGGACGATCAGCGCGGTGAGCGCGCCGTTGTCGAGGAGCAGCCGGCGCAGGCCGCCCGGGGCGCCACTCGCGCCCGCCGGCCTCTTGAGCGTGTCAGTGGCCACGGGTGGCCTCCTTGTCGGTGGTGGGGGTGGAGCCGGTGGCGGAGTCCGAGCCGGCGGTCGGGGTGGAGACGGCGAGCGCCATGACGGCGTCCTGGGTGGCCTCGTCGGCCGGGAGTTCACCGGCGATCCGGCCCTGGGCCATCACCAGCACCCGGTCGCTCATGCCGAGCACCTCCGGCAGATCGCTGGAGATCATCAGCACGGCGGCACCGGCGGCCGTCAGCTCGTTGATCAGCTGGTAGATCTCGACCTTGGCGCCGACGTCGATACCGCGCGTCGGCTCGTCCAGGATCAGCACCTTGGTGTCGGCCAGCAGCCACTTGCCGATGACGACCTTCTGCTGGTTGCCGCCGGACAGCGTCCGCACGTGCTGCCCGAGGCCCGCCATGCGCACGCCCAGCTGCCCGGCGATCCGCTCGGCGGCGGAGTACTGCGCCTTGCGGTCCACCAGCCCGGCCCGGGTGGCCGACCGGAGGGTCACCAGTCCCAGGTTCTCCGCGACGGAGGCGTCCAGCACCAGCCCCTGCCCCTTGCGGTCCTCCGGCACCAGCCCGATCCCGGCCGCCATCGCCGCGTTCACGTCGTGCCGCTTGAGCTCGGCACCGGAGACCCGCACGACCCCGTGGTCGTACGGATCGGCGCCGAACACCGCCCGGACGACCTCCGTACGGCCGGCCCCCACGAGCCCCGCGATACCGACGACCTCGCCGGCGTGCACCTCGAAGCTCACGTCGTGGAACACGCCGTTACGGCCCAGCCCCTCGACGGACAGCAGCGCGGCGCCCTTCTCCGGACGCTGACGCGGGTACTGCTGCTCGATGGAGCGCCCCACCATCAGCCGTACGAGCTCGTCCTCGGGCGTGGCAGCGGGCACCTGCCCTACGCTCCGCCCGTCCCGGATGACGGTCACCCGGTCCCCCAGGGCGGCGATCTCCTCCAGATGGTGGGTGATGAAGACGATCCCCACGCCGTCCTCGCGCAGCGACCGCACGATGGCGAAGAGCTTCTCCACCTCCTCCGAGGTGAGCACGGCGGTCGGCTCGTCCATGATGAGCACGCGCGCGTCCAGGCTGAGCGCCTTGGCGATCTCGACCATCTGGAGCCGTGCGATGCCGAGTTCCCGCACGCGGGCCCGGGGCGGGACATCGACCCCGACACGCTCCAGCAGCGTCGCGGCCTCCGCCTCCATCCGCTTCCGGTCGATCATCCCCAGCCGGCGCGGCTGCCGCCCCAGGAAGATGTTCTCGGCGACGGTGAGGTCCGGCACCAGGTTGAACTCTTGGTAGATGGTGGCGATCCCGAGGCGCTCGGAGTCCTGCGCACCATGGATGCGCACCTCCTCACCGCCTACGAGGATCCGGCCGGCATCGGGGGTGTAGGCACCGGAGAGCATCTTGATGAGAGTGCTCTTGCCGGCGCCGTTCTCACCGAGCAGTACATGGACCTCACCCCGGCGCAGGTCGAAGTCGACGCCGTCGAGCGCGACCACGCCGGGGAAGGTCTTGCGTATGCCCTCGATGCGCAGCAACTCGTCCGGGTTGCTCACGACGTGCTCCTTTGCACTGGGGAGGGGGACTGCGTGGGGGGTGCGGGGGTCTGGGAGGGCACGAGCGCCTCTCCGCAGGAGCGGCGTACGACGAGCCGCGCGGGCAGGGTGACGGAGCGCGGGGTGCGCCCCTCGATCCGGTCGACCAGGGCCCGTACGGCGGCCCGCCCCAGCTCACCGGTCGGCTGGGCGATGGCGGTGACCGGCGGATCGGTGTGCACGAACCACGGGATGTCGTCGAACGCGGCCAGCGCGATGTCGTCGGGCACGCGCAGCCCGCGCGCGCGTACGGCGTCCAGGGCGCCGAGGGCCATCAGGTTGTCGGCGGCGAAGACGACCTCGGGCGGCTCCGGAAGATCGAGGAACCCTTCGGTGACCCGCCGCCCGCTCTCCGCCTGGAAGTCGCCCTGGCCGATGTAGACGTCCGGGAGCGGGAGCCCGTACTCGGCGAGCGCGGTCCGGAACGCCTCCACACGCTCACTGCCGGTGGTGGTGGCGGCGGGCCCGGCGATGATGGCGAGCCTGCGGTGCCCGAGCCGGCACAGATGGGCGACGAGATCCCGTACGGCGGCCTGCCCGTCCGCGCGGACCACCGGAACGTCCACGCCGGGGATCCACCGGTCGACGAACACCATGGGCGTCCCCGCCCGGGCGGCGTCGAGCATGAGGGGCGAACCGCCGTCGGTGGGGGAGACGAGCAGCCCGTCGATCCGCCGGTCGAGCAGATTCCGTACGTGATGGTCCTGGAGCTCGGGCCGCTCGTCGGCGTTCCCGATGATCACGCTGTAGCCGAGCGCGCGGGCCTCTTCCTCGACGGAGCGGGCCAGCTCCGTGAAGTAAGGATTCAGCACGTCGCTGATGACCAGCCCGAGGGTATGGGTCTGATCCGTCCGGAGGGACCGGGCGACGGCGTTGGGCCGGTACCCCAGGGCGTCCACGGCCCCCATCACCCGTGTCCGCGCGTCCGCACTGACGGACGGATGCCCGTTCAGCACGCGCGACACGGTGGCCACGGACACACCCGCCGCAGCGGCCACGTCCTTGATGCTCGCCATCGCCGGCCCCACCTCCTCGTGGGCTCATGGAATCGATTACATCCCTGCTGTAGGGAGGATTGGAATCGATTACACGAGTCGGAGGCAAGGGGCCAGGGGTGGCCGAGACCCAATCGTGACCGGGAGCGGGCGAGGGGGGTGGCCGCCCCGGGGCCGGACGGGTCGGCGGCAGCGGAACGGACGATCAGACCGGAGGGGTTCTCAGAATACAAACCACTCGGCCCACAAGCTGGCTTCTGAAAATCGAATGACACAAATGAAAAAACGCACTTACAACGTTTCCCCCGCGCCATGTTCACTCATTTGCCGCGCATCTGGAGGAGAGGGGGCGGCGTTAGCTCGAATATGACGACAGCAAGGTTCCATGGCTTGCCTCGCCGCGACGCGCGGAAAGACGGTCTGTCTGCGAGTCGTGTGGCGACGGTGGCAAAGTATATTTACACACCTGGTGTTGCACGCTCGCTGGAGGCGCGTGGCACCTTGCGCGGGGACGGCGTACGCGTCGAGCCCCAGGCCACCGAGTCGCTGCTCCGTGAATTCCTCACGCTGTTGGAAGCGGTGCAGGAGGAACTTAATCAACGGTGGACCGACCAGGCAAACTCTGACTGTCGCGCGGATCGTGTGTGACGGGGGCGGATCTCCATGAATCACGACTATGCGGGTTCCTCCTTCGCCCGGCGTGAACGGTACGCGGACACACCCCCTTACACGGTGGGTACCGTCTGGCACAGCAGCCCCGTCGAGGCCCTGGACCCGGAGTCCCCCCTGGTGCCCCCCGACTCGGGCTGGGACCCGGCCGAGGAGCTCGCCTACCTCCTGCAGGAGGCCATCCCGGCCGAGCAGCCGGCCGTGGTCCCGCCCCCGCGCAACGAGCCGTCGTCCCCCGTCGACTACGCCGACCCGATGGAGAACCTGGCCCGGATCACCGCGCAACTGCCGCCCATCCGACGCCCCTCCGCCGGAGCCGCACACCGCAAGAGCCGGGTGCGGAAAATCCGAGTCAAATGGTTGCAGACCAGCAGCTTCGTGATCGCCGCATTCGTTTCCGTCATCGCCGCGATGGTCAGCGTATTCGGCGGAATGGCGGCCTACGGGCCACTGCGGAACATCACGTCGGGCACGAGCAGCGAGATGATCGCCTGGTGGCCCATTCTCGTGTACGGCCCCTGGATGGTGGCTTCCCTCTCCGTCCTGCGAAGCGCCTTGCATCAGCGCCGAGCCCTGCACTCGTGGTTCATCGTCCTGCTGTTCTCATCCGTCGCGATGATGCTGTGCGTGGCCCAGGCCGACCGAACGATCACGGGTATCGCCGGCGCCGCCCTCCCCGCGTGCGCGTCCCTGGCCTGCTTCCAGCAACTGGTCCGCCAAATCACCCTGACGCTCCCCCCACGCCAGGACAAGCCTCGCCACCGCCGCTAGCCCCACCCACCGCGGCTCCCGCTGAGTCCAATAGGCAGATCTGTTCCACCCCCGCCCCACCCCACCTGCGCCTTACGCCCACCCCCCTGGCACAGATCTGCCAATCTCCCGCCTCCACCCCCCACCGGCCGTTCGCCGCCGAGCCGTCCCGGTGTGCGGGCGGGGCCGCGTCCGCGCCTCTCCACCGACCGTTCGCCGCCAAGCCGTCCCGGCGTGCGGGCGGGGCCGCGTCCGCGCGCGCCTCTCCACCGGCCGTTCGCCGCCAAGCCGTCCCGGCGTGCAGGCGAGAGGCGGTCGCGCCCCCCACCACCGGCCGTTCGCCGCTTGGCTCACCCGGCGTGCAGGCGAGACGCGCCCGCACCCCCCGCCGACGATGCGTACCCACCCAACCCGAGGGCCCGTCGCCGCTGGGCCACCGCTGTTCCGGGCCGCTCGCTCGCTTAGCAACTGGCCACGTACCGCGCGCGGTTCCACCACGTGAGAGCGATGGCGTTGGAGCCCGGACACTCGCGTGATTTCATCCAGCGGCTGGCGAAAGAACTGTGAGGCACAGCATGACCGCCCCGAGTAACTGGCGAAAGTCGTCCTACTCCGGAGACGGCGAGGGCGACGACTGCGTAGAGATAGCCCCCACCCCCACCCACACCTCCGTCCGCGACTCCAAGAACCCCACCCGGGCCACCCTCACCTTCCCCGCCCCCGCCTTCGCCGCCTTCCTCGAAGCCCTGAAGACACACCAGCACCCTCACCCCCACCACCACCCCCACCCCTAGGACCCAAAACCCTTCGCACCCGCTCCCCCCGCCCGGTACGGTCTCGGCGTGTTCCCGCCGCGCGGAGCCCGTCCGGTCCGCGTGGCCGCACCGGCCGTCCCACGCTGAGAGCAGGTTCCGTCCATGGCATGTCGTATCAGTGAGCTCGTGCTCGGTTGCCGTGAACCCGAGGTGCTGGCGCGGTTCTGGTGCGAGGTCCTGGACTTCGTGGTGCTGGGGCGCGAAGAGGACGGCAGTATCGAGATCGGGCCGCGGGAAGGGTTCGGCGGCGCGCAGCCGACGCTCTTCCTCAGCCGCAGGGCCGAGCCGGAGCCGGGGAAGCCGCGTTTGCACATCGACGTCAACGCCACCGACCGCGATCAGGACGCCGAGCTCGAACGCCTCTTGGAGCTCGGGGCGCGCCCGGCCGACATCGGTCAGACCGGCGAGGAGTCCTGGCACGTTCTCGCCGACCCCGAGGGCAATGAGTTCTGCCTGCTCAAGGCCCGCCTCAACCCCCTCTGAGCGCGGCGAGGAGGTCCGGCGGGAGCCCCGCGTCGGGATGGGCCAGAGGCGATGGGTCAGAGGCGATGGGGCCGGTACCAGTGGGCCGGTGTCAGACCTCACCGGTACCGTCGGATCATGGCTCAACAGGCGGGGACCCAGACCGGCGAACGGCGTCTTGCCGTGGTCGAAGGCGTGCTGGAGCGGATCACGTACGCCAACGAGGAGAACGGGTACACGGTGGCCCGGGTCGACACCGGCAGAGGCGCCGGGGATCTCCTCACGGTGGTCGGCGCGCTCCTCGGTGCCCAGGTCGGTGAGTCCCTCCGGATGGAGGGCCGCTGGGGGTCGCATCCGCAGTACGGCAAGCAGTTCCACGTCGAGAACTACACGACCGTGCTGCCGGCCACCGTCCAGGGCATCCGGCGCTATCTGGGGTCCGGGCTGGTCAAGGGCATCGGGCCGGTCTTCGCCGACCGCATCACCCAGCACTTCGGCGTCGACACCCTGAGGATCATCGAGGAGGAGCCCAAGCGCCTCATCGAGGTTCCCGGTCTCGGCCCCAAGCGCACCAGGAAGATCGCCGACGCCTGGGAGGAGCAGAAGGCCATCAAGGAGGTCATGCTCTTCCTGCAGACCGTCGAGGTGTCCACCTCCATCGCCGTGCGGATCTACAAGAAGTTCGGCGACGCGTCGATCTCCGTCGTGAAGGAACGCCCCTACCAGCTGGCCGCCGACGTCTGGGGCATCGGCTTCCTCACCGCCGACAAGATCGCCCAGTCGGTCGGGATCCCGCACGACAGTCCCGAGCGCGTGAAGGCCGGCCTGCAGTACGCGCTGTCGCAGTCCGCCGACCAGGGGCACTGCTTCCTGCCGGAGGAGCGGCTGATCGCCGATGCCGTGAAGCTGCTCCAGGTGGACACCGGGCTGGTCATCGAGTGCCTGGGCGAGCTGGGCCAGGTGCCGGAGGACGGAGGCGATCCGGGGGTCGTCCGGGAGAAGGTGCCCGGACCCGACGGCGGCGACGAGCCCGTCAGCGCCGTGTATCTCGTCCCCTTCCACCGCGCCGAACTCTCCCTCGCCGCCCAGCTCCTGCGGCTTCTGCGCACGGACCAGGACCGGATGCCGGGATTCCGGGACGTCGACTGGGGCAAGGCGCTCGGGTGGCTGAGATCCCGCACCGGCGCCGACCTCGCGCCCGAGCAGGAGGCGGCCGTGAAACTCGCGCTGACCGAGAAGGTCGCCGTCCTCACCGGCGGGCCCGGCTGCGGCAAGTCGTTCACCGTGCGCTCGATCGTGGAGCTGGCCCGGGCCCGGCGTGCCAAGGTGCTGCTCGCCGCCCCGACCGGCCGGGCCGCCAAACGGCTGGCCGAGCTGACCGGAGCCGAGGCCTCCACCGTGCACCGGCTGCTGGAGCTGAAGCCCGGAGGGGACGCCGCCTACGACCGGGACCGGCCGCTCGACGCCGACCTGGTGGTCGTGGACGAGGCCTCCATGCTGGACCTGCTGCTCGCCAACAAGCTCGTGAAGGCCGTACCGCCGGGGGCCCATCTGCTCTTCGTGGGGGACGTGGACCAGTTGCCCAGCGTGGGCGCGGGGGAGGTCCTGCGCGATCTGCTCGCCGACGGCAGTCCCGTCCCGGCCGTCCGGCTCACCCGCGTCTTCCGGCAGGCCCAGCAGTCCGGTGTCGTCACCAACGCCCACCGCATCAACGCGGGGCAGCATCCGCTCACCGCCGGGCTGAAGGACTTCTTCCTGTTCGTGGAGGACGACACGGAGGCCGCCGGCCGGCTCACCGTGGACGTGGCCGCGCGGCGGATTCCGGCCAAGTTCGGGCTGGACCCGCGCCGTGACGTGCAGGTGCTCGCGCCGATGCACCGGGGGCCGGCCGGCGCGGGCGCGCTCAACGGGCTGCTCCAGCAGGCCATCACGCCCGGGCGGCCCGATCTGCAGGAGAAGCGGTTCGGCGGCCGGGTCTTCCGCGTCGGCGACAAGGTCACCCAGATTCGCAACAATTACGAGAAAGGGAAGAACGGCGTCTTCAACGGCACCGTGGGCGTCGTCACCTCGCTCGACCCGGTCGACCAGCGCCTGACCGTGCTGACGGACGAGGATGAGGAGGTTCCGTATGAATTCGACGAACTGGACGAACTGGCCCACGCGTACGCGGTGACCATTCACCGCTCACAGGGCAGTGAATATCCCGCCGTGGTGATTCCCGTCACCACGGGAGCATGGATGATGCTCCAGCGGAACCTGCTCTACACGGCGGTCACCCGGGCCCGTCAGCTGGTCGTTCTCGTCGGTTCACGCAAGGCGATCGGGCAGGCGGTGCGCACGGTGTCGGCCGGGCGGCGGTGCACCGCCCTGGACTTCAGACTGGGGGCCTGAGCCCGAAGGCGGCGGGCCCCGAAGTCACGGGCGGTGGCCCCGAAGTCACGGTGGCGGCACGGAATCCGGCCCTGCGGCGAAAATGATCGATCAAACGAGTCGTGAAGGTCACAGAGCACTTCCGGTTACCCCTTCGAGGGGGCAGGATGAGCAGGTTGACGGCACTGAGTGCCGCCGATAGGCCCAATGGTCGACCCCGAGTGCACTCTCCTGAGCCAAATGGGGGATGGTAGAGACAGTCAGGGCACCTCGAAGATGAGGCACTACGTCGGTGAGGGAAGACGTGAGCGACAACTCTGTAGTACTGCGGTACGGCGACGGCGAGTACACCTACCCGGTGGTCGACAGCACCGTCGGTGACAAGGGCTTCGACATCGGGAAGCTCCGCGCCCAGACCGGTCTGGTGACTCTGGACAGCGGCTACGGCAACACCGCCGCCTACAAATCCGCGATCACCTACCTCGACGGCGAGGCGGGCATCCTCCGCTACCGCGGCTACCCCATCGAGCAGCTGGCCGAGCGCTCCACCTTCCTTGAGGTGGCGTACCTGCTGATCAACGGCGAGCTGCCCACCGTCGACCAGCTGACGGCGTTCAAGAACGACATCACGCGGCACACGCTGCTGCACGAGGACGTCAAGAACTTCTACAAGGGCTTCCCGCGCGACGCCCACCCGATGGCCATGCTGTCCTCGGTCGTCTCGGCGCTGTCCACCTTCTACCAGGACAGCCACAACCCGTTCGACGAGACGCAGCGCGACCTCTCCACGATCCGGCTGCTCGCCAAGCTCCCGACGATCGCGGCGTACGCGTACAAGAAGTCGATCGGCCACCCGTTCGTCTACCCGCGCAACGACCTCGGTTACGTCGAGAACTTCCTGCGCATGACCTTCTCGGTGCCGGCCCAGGAGTTCGAGCTCGACCCGGTCGTCGTCGCCGCGCTGGACAAGCTGCTGATCCTGCACGCCGACCACGAGCAGAACTGTTCGACCTCCACGGTCCGCCTGGTCGGCTCCTCCCAGGCCAACATGTTCGCGTCGATCTCGGCCGGCATCAGCGCCCTGTGGGGCCCGCTGCACGGCGGTGCCAACCAGTCCGTGCTGGAGATGCTGGAGGGCATCCGCGACTCGGGCTCCGACGTCGACACCTTCATCCGCAAGGTGAAGAACAAGGAGGACGGCGTCCGCCTGATGGGCTTCGGCCACCGGGTCTACAAGAACTTCGACCCGCGCGCCAAGATCATCAAGGCCGCCGCGCACGACGTGCTCTCCGCGCTGGGCAAGGAGGACGAGCTCCTCGACATCGCCCTCAAGCTGGAGGAGCACGCGCTGTCCGACGACTACTTCGTCGAGCGCAAGCTGTACCCGAACGTGGACTTCTATACCGGTCTGATCTACCGCGCCATGGGCTTCCCGACCGAGATGTTCACGGTCCTGTTCGCCCTCGGCCGGCTGCCGGGCTGGATCGCCCAGTGGACCGAGATGATCAAGGAGCCGGGCTCCCGCATCGGCCGCCCGCGCCAGATCTACACGGGCGTGGTGGAGCGCGACTTCATTCCGGTCGAGGAGCGCTGAGTTCTTCTTGGCGGGTGCCTGGGGTGCGGTGAGCCTCCAGGCACCCGACGGTCCGTCGTGGCGTCCTGGCACCCGACGGGACCGTCGTAGCCGCACGGACCGGAGAGTCGTCGTAGCGGTACGGACAGAAAAAAGCGGAAGGCGCCCCGAGACGCCGGTCCCCCCACGGGCCGACGACCAGGGCGCCTTCCCATGTCCCGGTGCGGATTCCCCCCACGGGATCCGGCCGGGCGCTCGGAGAGGACAGCGCCTGAATCGCTGTCTGTGAGCAGAACGAGCAAAACCCGGCCTGCTCCAGTGATGCGGTGCGATCTGCCGGGACAACGCACGCCGGAAGGGCCGCTCAAAGCTTCCCGGTGTGCGTGCCCCGGCAACGCATCTCTGAGGAAGTCCCCCAAGACATCCCCAGATGCCAGTCAGCGCCCCCCAAGACGCTGGGCTGACATCGCCAACTTAGACCCTCGAACCCCTTCGATGGTTACGTTCGCATCACTGTGATCTGCGTCTCTTGCATATGTCCTTTAGGTGCGCAAGAGCCCCGATACGGCGATCGGGGCTCAAGCGTAAGGATGATGCGCGAGCCTTGTGAAGAGCTTATGTGAGGCTCGCGCCGGACTCCAGGGGGACCGGGACATCCGCCCCGGCAATTGCCGCGCCCTACCGGAAGGCGCGCAGCCGCAGGCTGTTCGTCACCACGAACACCGAGGAGAAGGCCATCGCCGCCCCCGCGATCATGGGGTTGAGCAGCCCCGCGGCGGCCAGCGGCAGCGCGGCGACGTTGTAGCCGAAGGCCCACACGAGGTTGCCCTTGATGGTGGCCAGCGTCCGCCGGGACAGCCGGATCGCGTCCGCGGCCACCCGCAGGTCCCCGCGCACCAGGGTCAGGTCGCCGGCCTCGATCGCCGCGTCCGTGCCGGTGCCCATGGCCAGTCCCAGGTCCGCCGTGGCGAGCGCGGCGGCGTCGTTCACCCCGTCGCCGACCATGGCCACGGCCCGCCCCTCGCGCTGGAGCCGTCGTACGACGTCCACCTTGTCCTCGGGCAGCACCTCGGCGAAGACGTGTGCGGAGTCGATGCCGACCGTGCGCGCGACCGCCTCGGCGACGGTCCGGTTGTCGCCGGTGAGCAGTACCGGCGTCAGTCCCAGCGCCCGCAGCTCGCGGATCGCCCCGGCGCTGGTGTCCTTGACCGCGTCGGCGACGGCGAGGACTCCGCGGGCCCGCCCGTCCCAGCCCGCCACGACGGCCGTACGGCCCTCCCGCTCGGCCTCGCGCGCCGCGTGGGCCACCTCCCGCGGGAGGTCGTCGTAGAGGCGCCCCACGGCCACCTCGCGGCCGTCCACGCGCCCGCGCACGCCCCGTCCGGGCACGTTCTCGAAGTGTTCGACCGGCGGCAGCGCTCCGGCGCGTTCCTCGGCGCCGGCGGCGACGGCACGGGCCACGGGGTGCTCGGAGGCGTGCTCCAGGGCGCCCGCGAGCCGCAGCAGCTCCTTCTCGTCCTCGCCCTCGGCGACGTACACGGCCTGGAGGCTCATCCGGCCGGTGGTGACGGTACCGGTCTTGTCCAGGACGACCGTGTCCACGCGGCGGGTGGACTCCAGCACCTCGGGGCCCTTGATCAGGATGCCGAGCTGGGCGCCGCGCCCGGTGCCGACCATCAGCGCGGTCGGGGTGGCCAGGCCCAGTGCGCAGGGGCAGGCGATGATCAGGACGGCGACGGCGGCGGTGAACGCGGCCACGGTGTCGCCGGTGACGCCCAGCCAGACGCCGAAGGTGCCGAGCGCGATGAGGATGACCACGGGGACGAAGACGGCGGAGATCCGGTCGGCGAGCCGCTGCACCTCGGCCTTGCCGTTCTGCGCGTCCTCGACCAGCTTCGCCATCCGGGCGAGCTGGGTGTCCGCGCCGACCCGGGCGGCCTCCACGACCAGCCGGCCGCCCGCGTTGACCGTGGCGCCGGTGACCCGGTCGCCGGGGCCGACGTCCACCGGTACCGACTCGCCGGTCAGCATGGAGGCGTCCACCGCCGAGACGCCCTCGACCACTGTGCCGTCGGTGGCGATCTTCTCGCCGGGCCGGACGACGAACCGGTCGCCGACGGCCAGGGACGACACCGGTATCCGGACCTCGCGGCCCTCGCGCAGCACGGCCACGTCCTTGGCGCCCAGCTCCATCAGGGCCTTCAGGGCGGCGCCCGCGCGGCGCTTGGACCGGGCCTCCAGATAGCGGCCGAGCAGGATCAGCGCGACGACTCCGGCGGCGACCTCCAGGTAGATCGTGGAGGCGCCGTCCATGCGGGAGACGGTGAGGCGGAACTCGTCGTGCATGCCCGGCATGCCGGCGTCGCCGAAGAACAGCGCCCACAGCGACCAGCCGAACGCGGCGAGCGTGCCGACCGAGACGAGGGTGTCCATGGTGGCGGCGCCGTGCCGGAGATTGGTCCAGGCGGCCCGGTGGAAGGGGGCGCCGCCCCAGACGACGACCGGCGCGGCGAGGGTGAGCGAGAGCCACTGCCAGTTGTCGAACTGCAGCGCGGGGATCATCGACAGCAGGACCACGGGGGCGGCGAGCAGCGCGGAGACGAGCAGGCGGTGGCGCAGGACGCCCAGTTCGGCGTCCGGTCCGGGTGCTTCCGGTTCCGTCCCGGGCGCGGGCCGCGGTGGTGGGGGCTCCTCGGCGGTGTAGCCGGTCTTCTCCACGGTGGCGATCAGGTCGGCGACCTGGACGCCGTCGGCGAAGGTGACCTTGGCCTTCTCGGTGGCGAAGTTGACGGTGGCGCTGACGCCGTCCATCCGGTTGAGCTTCTTCTCCACCCGGGCGGCGCAGGAGGCGCAGGTCATCCCGCCGATGAGCAGCTCGACGTCGGAGGTGGTGCCGGTGGCCGCGGCTGTCTCCGCGGTTTCTGCGGTGGTGCTGGTCATGTCCGGACTCCAGACATCGGACCGGGCCGTACGGATCCAGTATCAGCTGGTCGGCAGGGCCCGGGTCGGGGAAACGGAGGGTCTTCCTCAGGCCTGGCCGGCCAGCTCGAAACCGGCCTCGTCCACGGCGGCGCGTACGGCCTCCTCGTCCAGCGGGGTCTCGGAGACGACGGTCACCTCGCCGGTCGACGCGACGGCCTTCACCGAGCTGACGCCGGGGATCTGGGAGATCTCGCCGGAGACGGAGCCCTCGCAGTGGCCACAGCTCATGCCGGTCACCTTGTAGACGGTGGTGACGGGGCCCGTGGTGTCGGTCTGAGCGGTCATCGTTGCTCCTCGTAGAGGTGTTCGGGGCCGGTGGGGTCCTTGGGGGACCCCCACTCAGCCATACTATACCCCTAGGGGGTATGAGGCCGGTATGTGACTCGCTGCGAACGGGGAGGGCCGGAAGCCCGCCCGGAGCAACTCGCGAGCGGCACGCCATAACTCCGGATGGGGCCCGTCCGTTTTATGTGGGTGCGGGTGAGTGCCCGCGATGATGTCAGGAAGGCAGGAAACCAATGAGACGGACTACCCGAAACGGTGTGTTCGCCGTCGCCGCCGCGTCCGGCGCGATGGTCGTGGCGTTCCCGGTGTCCGCCGCCTTCGCGGCCGACGGGGCCGGTGCAGAGGCAACGGCGGCCGGCTCGCCCGGGGTGCTCTCCGGCAACAACGTCCAGATCCCTGTGCACGTGCCGGTGAACATCTGCGGCAACACCGCCGACGTGGTGGGACTGCTCAATCCGGCCGCGGGCAACACCTGTGTGAACGGCGGTGCGGCGAAGACCGCGGGTGCCGCGAAGAGCGGTACGGCGAAGGCCGGCGTTGCGCGGACCCATGGCGCGGCGAAGGCCGGCGGCACGGGCGACGGCGGCGCGTCGGTCGCGTCCGGTGGGGCGTCGGCTCACGGCAGCACCGCGGACTCGCCCGGGCTGCTGTCGGGCAACGACCTCCAGCTCCCGATCCACCTGCCGGTGAACGTCTCCGGGAACAGTGTCAACGTGGTCGGCGTGGGCAACCCGGTCTTCGGCAACCACTCGGTCAACGAATCCGGCGACCACCCGAGCCCGGCCCGGCACTCCGCGGTCCCGAAGCCGCGGGCCCCGAGGCCCCCGGCTTCCGCCCGGTCCCACCCCGCCCCGCACCCGGTGGCATCCTCGCTGGCCCACACCGGTACGGACCTCACGGCGCCCGCCCTGGCGGGCAGCGTCGCGCTCATCCTCACGGGAGGGATCCTGTACCGCCGCTTCAGCGGGGGCCACGTCCGCTGAAGCGGCCCCACGTCCGCGAGTGCGCTCCGGTTCGGACCAGTGCTGCGGGGCCGCCAAGCCCTCTCCCGGCCCCGCAGTCCCGAACCGGCGACGTGACGGCCCCGGGGCCGGTGCCCGAATCACCGACGGGCGCCGGCCCTGTCCGACACCCCCACGGGGCGTGATCGCCGGAGCACGGGAGGAACCGGCGTGTGACTCCAGAGGCGCCGTGTCGTTGGAGGGGCGCTTTCCCTTCGGTCAGGGCCCCGGAAGTCATGCGAAGAACTTCCGGGGCCCGTGACACGTTCGGACGGGTCCGGGCAGACCGGTCCGCGTAGCGGCTGTCGGTTGTCGTGCACGACAGCACCGCGTTCCCTGAGCGGTCCTGGGGAACCGCGGAACGCGGTCGCTGGCCGTCGGCCGTGCAGGGCCCGGTCGGCGGCGTCTTCGCGTGGAAAAGGGCACGCACGGACCACGAGACACGCCACATGCGATGGCACTGGCGTGGTCCCGGCGGAATGGTCTGTGCGTGCCCGGGGCCGCGGGCGGCGAGGCCGTCAGAACGCCTGGTTGTTGCAGCCCATGTCCGAACCGAGGTGGCTCTGCTGCGCGCCGGGGTTGCCTTCACCGTTCAGCAGGTTGCCCGCCAGGCCGGTGATCGCACCGATGCTGCCGATCACCTCGATGTTCATGTCGTGCGAGCGGCACTCGACGCCCTGCGTGATGTCGACGTCGTGGCCCGGCTCACCGTGTGCGAACGCGGCGTTGCCGCCGAAGGAGCCGACACTGCCGAGGACGAGGCCCACGAGGACCGCCTTGTGAATCGTGCGCATGGGTTCTCCGTTGGTTGAGGGGACGCGATCTGCACCAGATCGGGTCGGGATTTCGGTGAGGCTGTCAGCCGAGCCGGGGAAGCCCCAGCTGGCCGACGGGTGGCGCCGCGACCTGCCCGAGGCCGACCGGAGCCAGTTCCGGCACGCTCCCCGGCGTGATATGCGGGTTGAGGAGCGGGTTGACCTGAGGGTTCACCTGGGGGTTCACCTGCGGGGCGACGTGCGCTGGAGGTTCCGGGGCGAACGCCTGGGGCATCGCCACCTGAGGGGCGACCTGCGGCATGACCTGAGGCATGACCTGGGGCACCACCTGCGCCCGCTGTGGGGGAGCGGCCTGGACCGGCTGCGGGGGAGCGGCCTGCTGCGGGTAAGGCGTGGAGGAGGCCTGTGCCGTCCCGAGCGACGTGGCCGAGGCCGTGGCGTAGCCGGTCTGCTGGCGCGGCGCCGGCTGTGCGTACTGGGGCGGCGGGGCCTGCGGGGGAGCCGGCTGCGCGTACTGGGGCGGGGCCTGCTGAGGGGCCGGGGCGGGCTGCGCGTACTGGGGCGGCGGGGCCTGCGGGGGAGCCGGCTGCGCGTACTGGGGCGGGGCCTGCTGAGGGGCCGGGGCGGGCTGCGCGTACTGGGGAGGCGGGGCCTGGTAAGCGGGATACTCGGGAGCCGGCGCCGGAGCGGGACCGCCAGGCCCGGCGGGCGTGTCGGCATGGCTGACGCCGACGCCGATGGCGGACAGACCGCCGGCCGCCGCTACAACGAGCGCGGCCCTGTGAAGCTTGCGCATGAAACCCTCGGCCCTTCGATACCTGAAACGTTGCATTCAGCGCGGTCACGCGTGCGGCGGGATGCGGTTACCCGCACTGCACGGTCAGCAGCGGTAATGCTGAGCAGCACGCGGACTTCGCGTCGGAGCCGACAGCGAATCCCCTCATCCCTGCTCGGATTGACGGCCGCTGCCCCTCTCCCCGTTGGAACGACTATTCCGCGCCGTGGTCACGGCTCTTGAGAGCCATCACCCGTTTGCTCCGACGGGCGGCATTACGTCCGCGTCCCACGCGCCTTTGAGTCAAATGGGTGACCCCTAGAGGGCGCCCGTATCTGAGTCCGCTCCCGCATCGTTCCTCAGGAGCCAAGCGCGATGCTCCGTCGCCGCAGAGAGGGCAGCAAGAACAGCGACAACTGTGCTGCCGTATCAGCAATTCCCCAGGTTCAGTGCACAGGTCAAGAAGGGCCGAGGATTCCATGCGCAAGCTTCAGCAAGTCGCGCTCGTCGTCGCAGCAGCCGGTGGTCTGTCCGCCGTCGGCGCCGGCCCAAGCTCCGCCGCCACTCCCACCGCCTACAACGGGGCCGTGCCGCCGCCCGCTTCACAGCCGGACGCCCAGGCCACCGCGGCCACCTCGTCCCAGGCGACCGCGCAGACGTATGGCTCACCGGTCCTGCGCCAGACGCCCCCGCAGCGGGGCACCGAGATCGCTCCGCAGATCAACCCGCAGGTGAACCCGCAGATCAGTCCGCAAGTCACCCCGCAGGCCCCGCAGTCGCAACAGGGCTCCCCGGTTCACCAGAACAACCTGTTCCGTCCGTACCAGGAATGCAGCCCCCAGACGTTGCTCGACGCGAACATTCCGGTCGCCCTGCTCGCGGCGTCGGAGACGCGTGGCATCGAGTGCACCCAGGCCAACAGCCAGGCGAACTCCCTCGCCAGCGCGACCGCGATGCGGCAGTAGCGCTACCGGACGCCGACACACCCGGCGCCCGGCACGGTTGCCGGACCGCGCTCGACGGGGCGCAGACACCTGATGCGACCTCCTTTCGGGTCATTGCTGTCGCGAGTTCATGAGTGCGGCGCGTCGATGTCCTTTTTGGGGTATTTCGTATTAGTCTCCCCTAACTGAGACGAGTCGATCGGGCACAGATCGAACTCACCGACATCCACTCGGAGATGACATGCGCAAGCTTCGCAACGTTGCCGTCCTGGTCGCCGCGCTCGGCACCATCGGACTCGTGAGCGGCACGGCCCACGCGGGCCAGGGTGGCGGCAAGGGCGGTGAGCACGGCGACAAGTTCAAGATCACGCAGAGCTCGCAGTGCAAGTCGCACGACCTGAACCTCGACGTCCTCGGCGAGGTGGGCCTGCTCGGCGGCCTGCTGGGCAACGGGCTCAACGGCGAGGGCAACCCGGGCGCCCAGGCCACCAACATCGGCTCGACGATGGGCTGCAACAACAGCGCCCTCTAAGAGTCCTGTCCGGCGCCACAGGCGTCGGACGATCAATGGTCCCGGCAACCGAGCATCAAGCAGGGTGCCGGGACCATTCGCACGCACCAGCAGGCCCACCGCTTCCGAGAGCACCAGTCGGATTCATCGCGTCGCCGGCTTTCCGGGACGACGTACCAGTCTTCGTGAACGCACGAAAGTCGGTCTCTCGTAGATCGCACCCACCCTCACCTCACGGGAGATGACATGCACAAGCTTCGCATGGCCGCCGTCCTCGTCGCCGCGTTCGGGAGTGTCGGGCTCCTCGGCGCCGGCGCCGCCCACGCCGACCAGGGCTGGGGCAAGGGAGGCGACAAGTTCGACGTCAAGCAGAGCAGCACCTGCTCGTCGCACGACCTGAACGCCGACGTCCTCGGCGAGGTCGGTATCGGCAACGGCCTGGGCGGCAACCTGCTGAACGGCGAGGGCAACCCCGGAGCCCAGGCCACCCACATCGGCTCGACGATGGGTTGCAACAACAGCTTCGGCGGCTAGTAGAGCGGACGTCGATTCCCCGTACCGGCCATCGGCCGGGGTACGGGGAATTCTTCTGTGTCCGGTGAACATGCCGCCGAATCGGCGGGCGAATGTAAGTCCGCGGAAAGGAAATGCCGGGCCGGGATCGCTCCCGGCCCGGCGGTCCGCGGTGTTCCTCAGAACTCGATGTTCGGCTTCCTGAAGCCCTCGGGCAGCTCCGCCCTGTTGGAGCAGTCGACGACCTGTCCCACGCCGGCGGATCCAGTGCTCGTCAGTTCGTCCTCCGGGAACACCACGCGTGGCCGGTCCGCCGTCGAGCAGTTCTGCTCCTGCTTGAGGGTGTGTGTGCCGTCCTTGTCGGTCTGGGTCTCGGTCTTGTGGACGCAGACGGTGCCCCCCTGCTCAGTGGTCTTGCAGCCACCCGGAAGCGCGTCTGCGTAGGCGTGTCCGGCGCCGACGCACACCAGGGCGAGACCGCCGACGAGTCCCGAGACGGTGGCGATCTTCTGGAGACTGAACATGTGTCGCTTTCCTTTACGACGGAGGCCCGGGCGCCTGTGCCGTTCACCGGCGTGCGCCCGGGCCCGAGAAGGTCGGAACAGATCATCCTGCGCCTGGGCGCGCCGTGAGCCGAACGCGTGGGCGGGATGGCGGCAGCCCGGACGCGCGCCGTTGGATTGCCGCGCGTCCGGGCTGAGTTCGCGATGGGGTGTCACTCGGCACACCGTCGAACGGATCGAGCCGGTGCGGGACCGGAGCGTCGAGTTCGTGCGATGTGCATCAGGCTTCCGAAGGAGGTTGATGCGCCCGTTGCCGTGGCGCCGAGGGGATGGGCCCCGTTACGTCTTACTCGCCCTCGTGCTCGCCGTAGCCCTGCTCGTGCTCGCCGTCGCCCTGCTCGGGCTCGGCGTACCTCTGCTCCTCCGGCTGGGCCTCGTGCTTGTCCTGCGGCTGCACGTAGTAACCGCCACCGACGGCCACCGCGTTCGCCGACGAGTTGGCCACGGCAGTGACCTCCGGAGCCGCGTCGTCGCCGCCGTGGGCGAAGCCGACCCCGGCGCCGAGGGTGGACAGCCCCATAACCGCCGCCGCTACGATCGCAGCGCGCTGAAACTTACGCATGTTTGACCCTTTCTGACCCAGACACGGTGCCTGGCCTGACTACTCAACGTGAGCTTATGTGGGCATTGAGTAGTAATTCAGGATCTACACTCCACATGTCGCGTCGATCCCTCTTATGTCGTAGAGGTGCCGTGATGCGTCGGCCCGGGGGCTGTGGTTGCCGGGGTCAGCGCCAGAGGCTGGGTGACTCCGGCCGGCCCTCGGCCTCTTCGGGTACTCCCCGTGTGGTGGGGGAGCAGGTCACCTCGGGTCCGAGCCGTGTCCGGCCGTTGCCCAGGGCGGCGGGCAGGGTGAGGGGCTCCACCTTCTGGCAGTTCTCGTGGTGGGGGATGACGCCGTCTTCGGGGATCTCGCCCGTGATCCGCTGTGTGCAGGTGAGGTCGCCCAGGAGATCCCGGGTGCAGGTTCCCGGGCCGCTTCCGGCGTACGCCTGGGTGGCGCCGACACAGGTCAGGGCGAGGCTGCCGAGCAGTCCCGAGGCAGCCACGATCTTCTTCGTACTGAACATGTGATGCGTTTTTCCCTCTGTCGGGTGCCCGGGTGGCCGGGCACCGTGCGCCCCGGGCACCGGCCGCGCCGGGCTCTGTCTTCGATGGCCGCCGAGCTCAGCCGGTGAAGGCGTTGTTGTACTGGCCGCAGGTGGTGTCCATGGTGTCGGCGAGACCGAGGACGGCGATCGGGACATCGTTCTCGGCCACCGTCTGCGGGCTGCACTCCTGATAGGGGCGGTAGGAGTCGGTGACGTGCAGTCCGCCGGCGTTGGTGTCGGCGATGGCGGTGCCGGCGCCGATGGCCGACAGGCCGCCGGCCGCCGCTGCTGCGATCACGACCTGCTGAAGCTTGCGCATGGAACCCTCGGTTCTTTGCTCGTCCGTTGAGGCTGTGTTGCCTAGTGTGACCGAGCCGATACTAGCAGTAACGAAGGGGGAGTTCCGTGCTGGGCGTCTGTGTCCCGGGAGGACATGGGGAACCGACAGCCGGACGCTCGCCCAAGGTCCGGTCCGGTCAAGGGCGTTGCCGCTCCGCGTCGGCCGTCGTGTCGCACGGGCTCGTGCGGGTGGAGTGCGGCGCGAACGCCAACAGGGCCGAGGAACGGGCTGGTTGTGTCAGAAGTACGCCGGCTCCGCGACCCGGTGGCTGTCTCCCGCCGCCACGGAGACGAACAGGTCTCGCAGCCCCTCGACGTATCGTCGTACGTTCTTGTAGGCGACGTCGGTGTCCGGGTAACGGCAGGCGAGCCACAGTCCTTCGTGCAGCCTGTTGACCCAGACGCACACCTGGTCCCCGTACGACACCCGGATCAGTCCGTACGCCTTCGTCTCGGCCCAGCGGTCCGAGCCGGGAGTGAGGCGGGCATCCACATACGAGACGATCGAGTACAGGTCGGGTGAGGTCGGGCGGAAGTCCGCGCCGAGCAGGTGAAGTACGCGGGCCAGCGGAATGCGCGCGAGCGAGCGGTTCGCCCGAAGTTCGGCGCGGACGGCGGTGAGCGCGTCGTCGAAGTCCCGTGTCGCGGGGACCTCGATCGGCGCACCGCCGACGTACCAGCCCACGGAATCCGACCAAGCGGGCTTCAGCCGGGTGTGGAACGGGACGACCGTGCGGTAGTACGGCTGACCGCCGAGCTCATGGACGATCAGACTGGTCGCGGCCAGGAGGCCCACCTGGCTGCCGCCATAGGGCCGGCAGCGCTTCTCGAAGGCGGCGGCCGCCTCCGCGTCGAGGAGCGGCTCGCACATCAGCCTCTGGGCGGGCAGTGGGCAGCCGGGTCGCAGACCGAGGTCGACGGGGAACTCCGGAAGCCTCCCGTCGCACCGGCTGATGAACTCCCGCCAGCGCGCGACGATCGCGTGTGTGTCGTCGATCCCGTCCGCGGCCGTCCGCTCCTGTTCGCAGAAGTCCACGTAACTCCCCACGGTGGCAACCGTAGTGGGCCGGTCCATGACGTCCGCCGTGTACAGTTCGTGGATTTCTTCCGGGATGCGCTGGAGGGAGTAGGCGTCGACGTTGGTGTGGTCGAACACCGCGTACACGCTGGTGGAATCGTCGCGGACGACGGCCGCGTAGATGAGGTTCGGCCAGCCGAGCGCGTCCGCCGCCACGTCGAAACGGTCCTGCATGTACCGGACCAGAGCCTTCGCGTCGGTGAAGTCGCCGATCACCTCGCGGTGCAGCGACACGTCCTCCTCGGCGAGCGTGAACCGGCGCAGTTCGTCGCCGGCCCAGCGGAAGCCGCTGCGCAGCGTCTCGTGCCGCACCGTCCAGCGGCGCAGCGCCTGTTCGAGCGCGTCGAGGTCGGCTCGGCCCGGCAGGTCGAACGCCGTGCCCAGCCACGTCGGTACGAACAGTCCGTCTGCGCGTACCGACCGTGCCGTCCTGACGTGTGACTCCTGGATGTACGCCGGTGGCCGCGGGTCCGCCGGCAGTGCTGACGCCGCCGTGATGGTCGCCGGGCTGAACGTCCACTCGACGAGCCGTCCCGGCCGGACCTCGCAGCGCTGGATGTCAGAAATTCGCACAGTGGCGTCTCCTTCGCAGAAGACACCAGCTTGATCAGAGGGGAGCCGTGCGCGAGCAGTGGTCGCTGTGTCGTCGGCTTTTCATCGGGATGTGTGACGCCTCGAACGGCGAAGCGACTTCTCTTCCGACGGCAACCGGGCCCCGCGCGCACGGTGTTCGCCACCGGAAACGTGTCCCGCGCGCGGTCGTACGAACTCGTCGGCCTCGCGCCGACTTTCGGCGGCGGCGACCTGGTGACTCTCGCCCCTGGCCTAGCCTTCGCACAGGTTCCCGGAAGGAGCGTGTATGCGAGCCGTGGTCTACGAGCGATACGGCGTCCCCGCCGAGGTGACGGACGTGCCCGATCCCCGCCCCGCCCCCCATGGCGTGGTCGTCCGTGTCGAGGCCACCGGTCTCTGCCGCAGTGACTGGCACGGCTGGATGGGGCACGACCCGGACATCACGCTGCCGCACGTGCCGGGGCATGAACTCGCCGGTGTGGTCGAGGCGGTGGGCGCGCGGGTGACCGGCTGGCGGCCCGGCGACCGGGTCACCGTGCCGTTCGTCTGCGCCTGCGGCAGCTGCCCGTCCTGCGCGGCGGGCGACCAGCAGGTGTGCGAGCGGCAGACCCAGCCCGGGTTCCACCACTGGGGCTCCTTCGCCGAGTACGTCGCGCTCGACCACGCCGACGTCAATCTCGTCGCGCTGCCGGACGACATGACGTACGCCACCGCCGCCGCCCTCGGCTGCCGCTTCGCCACCGCGTTCCGGGCCGTGGTGCAGCAGGGGCGGGTGGCGGCCGGAGAGTGGGTCGCGGTGCACGGCTGCGGCGGGGTCGGCCTGTCGGCGGTGATGATCGCTGCGGCCTCGGGGGCCCGGGTGGTCGCGGTCGACGTGTCGGCCCGGGCGCTGGAGCTGGCGCGGACGTTCGGAGCCGCCGAGTGCCTGGACGCGAGCGGCGTGTCCGACCCGGCCGCCGTCGTCCGGGAGCTGACCGGCGGCGGTGCCCACCTCTCCCTCGACGCCCTCGGCTCGCCGGCCACCTGCGCGGCCTCCGTGAACGGGTTGCGCCGCCGCGGCCGGCACGTCCAGGTCGGCCTGCTGCCCTCGCCGGACGGCACCACCCCGGTCCCGCTGGCCCGCGCGACGGCCCTGGAGCTGGAACTCCTCGGCAGTCACGGCATGGCCGCCCACACCTATCCCGGCATGCTGCGCCTGGTCCGCGCCGGCGTTCTGCGCCCGGATCTCCTGGTGACCCGGACGATCACGCTCGACGCGGCCCCGGCGGCCCTCGCGGCGATGGACACGGTGCCCGGCGCGGGCGTCACGGTCATCGAGCCCTGGAGCTGAGAGCCAGGCGCCCACCACCGCTTCGCCCCGGCTTTCCCGCTGCCCGGCACCGTGTCCGCGAGAGCGCCTCAGTCCTCTCTGCGGCCGCGGTTGCCGGGGCGGGAGGCGACCCAGGCGCGGACGGTGTCGGCGTACCAGTAGGGCTTGCCGCCCTCGACGTGGTCGGGCGGGGGCAGCAGCCCGTGCTTGCGGTAGGACCGTACGGTGTCCGGCTGCACCCGGATGTGCGCCGCGATCTCCTTGTAGGACCAGAGCCTTCGGTCGGCCATGCGTTGCACCTCCCCGCGCGCACCGCGGCGGCGACCGGGAAGGGCCGCCGGGGGGACCGGGCGCTGCGCGATCACAAGCCTGTGCCTGGTGAACGACGCAGAGTGACCGGCGGAGCCTCCCTGTCGACCGGGTGTGACCGAGAACCCGCGTACACGTGACATGTGTGACAGGAGAGCGGTCTTTGTGACACAGCGGCCACACAGGGCGCCCCCGCAAGGCTTCCCGCCCACGGAATCCCGGGCGCCGGGAGGCGGCCGGCCGGACCCCCGGACGCCAACTGGTCCGAATGTCTGGACAAAACATTGACATGGCTCGGCATGCGGGACTAGAAAGCCGGGGAGAGCCATGACGAAGGGAAGCCGATGGCCTACGACCTGATCACCATGGGGCGGATCGGGGTGGATCTCTACCCGCTCCAGACCGGTGTCCCGCTCGCCCAGGTGTCGTCCTTCGGCAAGTTCCTCGGCGGGTCGGCGACGAACGTGGCGGTCGCCGCGGCCCGCCTCGGCCGGCGCACCGCCGTGATCACCCGCACCGGCGACGACCCGTTCGGCACCTACCTCCACGAGGCACTGCGCGGCTTCGGCGTCGACGACCGCTGGGTCACCCCCGTCCCCGGCCTGCCGACGCCCGTCACCTTCTGCGAGGTCTTCCCGCCGGACGACTTCCCGCTCTACTTCTACCGGCAGCCCAAGGCCCCCGACCTGGAGATCGACGCCCACGAACTGGACCTGGACGCCCTCCGCGAGGCCCGGATCTTCTGGGTCACCGGCACCGGCCTGAGCGAGGAGCCGAGCCGTACGGCGACCCTCGCGGCCCTCGCCCACCGGGCCAAGGCGGGCATCACCGTCTTCGATCTCGACTGGCGCCCCATGTTCTGGTCGGACCCCGGCACCGCCCGCCCCTTCTACGCCGAGGCCCTGCGGCACACCACCGTCGCCGTCGGCAACCTGGACGAGGTGGAGGTCGCGACCGGGGTGCGCGAGCCGCATGCCGCCGCCCGCGCCCTGCTGGACGCCGGGGTCGAGCTGGCCGTCGTCAAGCAAGGACCCAAGGGGGTCCTCGCCGTCAACCAGAAGGGTGAGTCGGCCGAGGTCCCGCCCCTGCCCGTCACCGTCCTGAACGGACTCGGCGCCGGGGACGCCTTCGGCGGCTCCCTCTGCCACGGCCTGCTGGCCGGCTGGGACCTGGAGACGATCATGCGGCACGCCAACGCGGCCGGTGCCATCGTCGCCTCCCGCCTGGAGTGCTCCTCCGCGATGCCGACCCCGGACGAGGTGGCCGCCGCGCTCGACGCCGGAGCGGTGCTGTGAGGGCCGGCCGCGTCACGGGCACGCACCCCGAGGACGGCTCCGGCACCGGTTCCGCGACCCCTCCCCGGGAAGGCACCGCAGACGCTCTCCGCGAGGGCACCGCCCCCTCCCGTCCCGACGCCTCCGCGGCCGCCCCCCGCCAAGGCGCCGCGGGCACCCCTCGGCGTCGTGTCGACGTGGCCGAGCTCGTCGGGATACGTACCCGGCACCCCGAGGCGATCGCCGAGGCCGCCGCCCGGCGGGCCCGCAGGCCGCTGCTGAACGAGAGCGGGCGGCTGATGATCGTCGCCGCCGACCACCCGGCCCGCGGCGCGCTCGGCGTCGGCGACCGCAAGCTCGCCATGGCCAACCGCGCCGACCTGCTCGAACGCCTCTGCCTCGCGCTGTCCCGGCCCGGCGTCGACGGCGTCCTCGCCACCGCCGACATCCTGGACGACCTGCTCCTCCTCGGCGCCCTGGACCACAAGGTCGTCATGGGCTCCATGAACCGCGGCGGTCTGCAAGGGGCCAGCTTCGAGCTGGACGACCGGTTCACCGGCCACCGTCCGCAGGACATCGAGCGCCTCGGCTTCGACGCGGGCAAGCTGCTGCTGCGTGTCGACTACGGCGACCCGGGGTCCCTGACCACCCTGGAGTCCACCGCCCACGCCATCGACGCCATGGCCGAGCGCCGGCTCCCGGTGTTCGTGGAGCCGTTCATCAGCCGCCGCACACCTGAGGGGAAGGTGACGAACGACCTGTCCGCCGAAGCGGTCACCCGGTCCATCGCCATCGCCTCCGGCCTCGGCGGCTCCTCCGCCTACACCTGGCTCAAGGTGCCGGTCACCGAGAACCCCGACGACATGGCCCGGGTGATGGAGACCTCCACCCTGCCCGCCGTGCTGCTCGGCGGGGACATCGGCGACTCGCCCGAGGACCAGGTCGCCGCGTACGAGAAGTGGCGCGGCGCGCTCCAACTCCCCACCGTGCGCGGCCTGGTGGTCGGCCGCTCGCTGCTGTACCCGGCGGACGGCGATGTGGCCGCCGCCGTGGACACCGCCGTAGGACTGCTGTGAGGGCCGCATGACCAGCACCGACCTGCATCTGCCCCGGGGCGCCACCGCGAATGCCCGGTACGCCGTCGACATCGATCCCAAGACGGCCGGCTGGACGCACAGCAGCCTGCGTGTCGTCGAACTGGCGCCCGGTGGCAGTCATGCCTTCACCACCGGGGACAGCGAGTGGATCGTGCTTCCGCTGGAAGGCGGATGTACCGTGCATATGGAGCAGAACGAGTTCCAACTCCTGGGCCGGGACAGCGTGTTCGCCGACGTCTCCGACTTCGCGTACGTGCCCCGGGACGCCCAGGTCCTGATCGCCTCCGGCGCGGGAGGCCGCTTCGCCCTGGCAGGAGCGAAGTGCGAGCGACGACTCCCCGCCCGCTACGGCCCCGCGCCGGAGGTCCCCGTCGAGGAGCGCGGCAGCGGCACCTGCGCCCGCAAGGTGCGCAACTTCGCCTCCGCCGACTCCTTCACGTGCGACAAGCTGATCGCCGTGGAGGTGATCACACCGGGCGGCCACTGGTCCTCGTACCCGCCGCACAAGCACGACGAGCACCGGCCGGGCGAGGAGTCCGAGCTGGAGGAGATCTACTACTTCGAGATCGACGGCCCCGACGGGCTGGGCTACCAGCGGGTGTTCCCCTCGCGGGAGGGCGGCGCCGACGTCCTCGCCGAGGTCCGCTCCGGCGACGCCGTCCTCGTCCCCGACGGCTGGCACGGTCCGTCCATCGCCCAGCCCGGGCATGACATGTACTACCTGAACGTCATGGCGGGCCCGGGGAAGACCCGGGAATGGCGGATCTGCTTCCACCCCGACCACGTAGAAAGCACAGGGGGCTACCGATGACGATCCGGCTGACCGTCGCCCAGGCGCTCGTCCGCTTCCTCGCCGCCCAGTACACCGAGCGGGACGGCGAGCGGCAGCGGCTGATCGGCGCCACCTGGGGCATCTTCGGGCACGGCAACGTCGCCGGCATCGGCCAGGCGCTGGTCGAGTACGCGGACGTGATGCCGTATCACCAGGGCCGCAACGAACAGTCCATGGTGCACGCGGCGGTCGGTTACGCCCGCCAGTCGAACCGCCTGTCCACGCACGCGGTCACGACGTCGATCGGACCCGGCGCCACGAACCTCGTCACCGGCGCCGCCCTAGCGACCATCAACCACCTCCCGGTGCTGCTCCTGCCCGGCGACGTCTTCGCCACCCGCCCCGCCGACCCGGTCCTGCAGCAGCTGGAGCTGCCGTACGCGGGCGACGTGTCGGTCAACGACACCCTGCGCCCGGTGTCGAAGTACTTCGACCGCGTCACCCGCCCGGAGGCGCTGATCCCGAGCGCCCTCCAGGCCATGCGGGTCCTCACCGACCCGGTGGAGACCGGCGCGGTCACGCTGGCCCTGCCGCAGGACGTGCAGGCGGAGGCCTTCGACTGGCCGGAGGAGTTCTTCTCGACGCGCGTGTGGACCGTACGGCGGCCGGGCGCGGACCCGACCGAGCTGGCTGAGGCGGTCCAGGCGATCCGCTCCGCCGCACGGCCCCTCGTCATCGCCGGCGGCGGGGTCCACCACAGCCGCGCGGAGGAGGCCCTCGCCGAGTTCGCGGCGGCGACCCGCATCCCGGTCGCCTCCACCCAGGCCGGCAAGGGCTCACTGCGGTACGACCACCCGCAGGACGTCGGCGGGATCGGCCACACGGGCACCGCGACCGCCGACGAGCTGGCCCGCACAGCGGACCTGGTGATCGGCGTCGGCACCCGGTACACCGACTTCACCACCGCCTCCGGCACCCTCTTCGAGAACCCGGCCGTCCGCTTCCTGAACCTCAACGTCGCGCCCTTCGACGGCCACAAGCTGGCCGGGCTCCCGCTGATCGCCGACGCCCGCAGCGGTCTGGAGGAGCTGACCGAGCGACTGCAGATGCACGGCCACCGGGTCGCCGACTCCTACATCAGCGAGTACACCGAGGACAAGGAACGCTGGGAGCAGCGCGTCGACGCCTGCTTCGAGGCCGACGAGACCGACGCACGGCCGACCCAGACCCAGGTCATCGGCGCCCTGGACGCGCTGGTGGACGAGTCGGACGTCATCATCAACGCGGCCGGCTCGCTACCGGGCGACCTGCACAAGCTGTGGCGGGCGCGGTCGTACGACCAGTACCACCTGGAGTACGGCTACTCCTGCATGGGTTACGAGATCCCGGCCGCCCTCGGAGTGAAGCTCGCCGCGCCCGAGCGGAACGTGTGGGCGCTGGTCGGCGACGGCACCTATCTGATGATGCCGACGGAGATCGTGACCGCCGTGCAGGAGGGCATCGCCATCAAGGTCCTGCTGGTGCAGAACCACGGGTACGCCTCGATCGGCGGGCTCTCGGACTCGGTGGGCGGCGAGCGGTTCGGCACGGCCTACCGCTACCCGGCCGAGGACGGCACCTTCACCGGCGCCCCGCTCCCCGTCGACCTCGCCGCCAACGCGGCCAGCCTCGGCATGCGGGTGCTGCGCGCGAAGACCGTACGGGACCTGCGCGCGGCGCTCGCGGAGGCGCGCGCGGCCGGCACACCCACATGTGTCTACGTGGAGACGGAAACGTCCGACACTGTGTCGGGGGCGCCTCCGGCGCAGGCCTGGTGGGATGTTCCTGTGGCCGAGACCGCGACCCGACCGTCCGCGGTCAAGGCACGTGAGCTGTACGAACGGCACGTCTCGACCCGACGCCGCCATCTGTGAGAAGGAGTCTCCGGACATGACGAAGATCGTCAACCACTGGATCGGCGGGAAGACCGTCGAAGGCGCGTCGGGGGCGTACGGGCCGGTCACCGATCCGGCGACCGGCGCGGTCACCACGAAGGTCGCGTTCGCGTCGGTGGAGGAGGTGGACGCGGCCGTCGCGGCGGCCAAGGACGCCTACCTGACCTGGGGCCAGTCCTCGCTGGCGCAGCGCACGTCGATCCTGTTCAGGTTCCGCGCGCTGCTCGACGCGCACCGGGACGAGATCGCCGAGCTGATCACCGCCGAGCACGGCAAGGTGCACTCGGACGCGCTGGGCGAGGTGGCGCGCGGCCTGGAGATCGTCGACCTGGCCTGTGGCATCAACGTCCAGCTCAAGGGCGAGCTGTCCACGCAGGTGGCGAGCCGGGTGGACGTCGCCGCGATCCGCCAGCCGCTCGGTGTCGTCGCCGGCATCACGCCGTTCAACTTCCCGGCGATGGTCCCGATGTGGATGTTCCCGATCGCCATCGCGTGCGGCAACACCTTCGTGCTGAAGCCGAGCGAGAAGGACCCCTCGGCGTCGGTCCGCCTCGCCGAGCTGCTGGCCGAGGCCGGACTGCCCGACGGTGTCTTCAACGTCGTGCACGGCGACAAGGTGGCCGTCGACCGCCTGCTGGAGCACCCGGACGTCAAGGCCGTCTCCTTCGTCGGCTCGACCCCCATCGCCCGCTACATCCACACCACCGCCTCCGCCAACGGCAAGCGCGTGCAGGCCCTGGGCGGCGCCAAGAACCACATGCTGGTCCTGCCGGACGCCGACCTCGACGCGGCGGCCGACGCGGCGGTCAGCGCCGCCTACGGCTCCGCGGGCGAGCGCTGCATGGCCATCTCGGCGGTCGTGGCGGTGGGCGCCATCGGCGACACGCTGGTGGAGAAGATCCGCGAGCGCGCCGAGAAGATCAAGATCGGTCCGGGCAACGACCCGGCGTCCGAGATGGGCCCGCTGATCACCAAGGCGCACCGCGACAAGGTGGCCTCGTACGTGGAGGGCGCCGCCGCCGAGGGCGCCGAGGTGGTGCTCGACGGCACCGGCTACACCGTCGAGGGCTTCGAGGACGGCCACTGGATCGGCATCTCGCTGCTGGACAAGGTGCCGACCAGCGCGAAGGCGTACCAGGACGAGATCTTCGGCCCGGTGCTGTGCGTGCTGCGCGCCGAGACCTACGAGGAGGGCGTGGCGCTCATCAACGCCTCGCCGTTCGGCAACGGCACCGCGATCTTCACCCGGGACGGCGGCGCCGCCCGCCGCTTCCAGCTGGAGATCGAGGCCGGCATGGTCGGCGTCAACGTGCCGATCCCGGTGCCGGTGGGCTACCACTCCTTCGGTGGCTGGAAGGACTCGCTCTTCGGCGACCACCACATCTACGGCAACGACGGCACGCACTTCTACACCCGCGGCAAGGTCGTCACCACCCGCTGGCCCGACCCGGCCGACGCCCCGGCGGGCGTGGACCTGGGCTTCCCGCGCAACCACTGAGCCGGACGCCACGGTGCCCCGCCCTCCGCGCGAGAGGGCGGGGCACCGCTGCCGTCAGCCCTGCTGGTTCTGCCGCGCCTTGACCATGTCGGTGAGGTCGGCGACGCGCCCGGCGGGCGGCGCCTTCACGGTGGCCGTCCTGCCGAACTTGTCGAAGTCCATGCTGACGGTCATGACGCCGATCTTCTCCTTGAACCGCACCGGCAGGTCGTCGGGGCCGACCCACACGTCCACGAGGATCGACTTCGCGCCGGTCACCTTGCTCATGGCGCTGTTCTCGCCGAGAACGTCCTTGAGCTTGCCCATGTGCGCACGGTCGATGACGCCGCGGTAGTGGGTGGTGTGCCGTCCGTTCACGGTCTGCGTGCCGAGGTCCTGGACGTCCTTGGCGTACTTCAGGCCCTTCATGGAGGCGGAGGGGCTGCCGTTGTCGCCGCTGAGGGCCTGCGCGCCCTTCACCCCGAAGAGGGCCGAGCTGTCGATCTTGATCCAGTCCTTGCCCTGGTACGGGCCGGAGCGGAAGCGGTCGACGTCGTAGTAGTAGGCGCCGTCGACGAACAGGACGTGCGTCGTGGGGGAGTGGTTCATGGCCTGCATGTTCGCGGCCTTGGTGTCCATCTCCGCGTCGAAGGCGTACGAGCCGCCCCAGGAGTAGGTGCCCCTCATGGAGATCGGGTCTCCGGTGCCGAGGTCGGTCGTCATCCGCACCTCGGCCGAGCCCAGCCGCTCCGTCCGGTCCGTCGCCCTGGTCAGTGCCGCCATCGCCTGGTCGGCCTTGTCGACCGCCTTGACGGCCGTCCTGGCGCTCTCCGTGCCGCAGCCGGAGACCGCCACCAGCGCTGCCGCCGTGCATCCCACCCAGGCGGCGGTGTGCCTCTTCCTCATGTCCCCACCCCAAGCTGTGCGTCTGTCGTGCGGGGCGCACTCTATCGGCCACCACTGACATGGACGCGACCGGTTTACCCCGTCCGGATACCGGACGGCTGACATTTTTTTGAAACCTTGGCTGCGGTTCCCGTTCAGGCCGGACGAAACGGGTGACGAAGGGGTTGCGAGCAGATGACCTTCAAAAGCAAGGTCACATGGGTCACAAGCTTGATGGATGCACCTATAGGGCGTCACAGCCTGGGAAAGTGATGTGGCGCACAGCCGTCATGAGGTGCGGATTCCGAAGGTAAACGGCCATTGACGTGGTGGTTTTCGTCGGGGTTCTCTAAGCAGCGCCGGGAGCGGACGAGACGAACGTACGACGATCCGCCGGAGGCGATAGCGCTCCCGACCCCACCCTCAGCCGCTCACGTCGAACGGAACCGCCGTATGACCGACACGCTCCAGAAGTCCGTGGCAGACACCGCGACGGCCCCGGCACCGGGGCTGAAGCGTTCCATCGGTGTCGTCGGCGGGACCCTGCTGACGCTGTCCTGCGTCACACCCGCCTCCACGCTCTTCGTCGTCGTCCCCGACCTGTTCGGTTCCCTCGGCACCGCCACCGCCCTGACGATCGCCATCGGCTCGCTCCTCTGTATCGCCGTGGCGTTCTGCTACTCCGAACTGGGCACCCTGATCCCCAGCGCGGGCGGCGAGTACGCCATGGTCTCCACGATGGCCGGGCGGCTCGCGGGCTGGCTGGTCTTCGTGCTCTCCCTGCTGGTCGTGATGATCGTGCCGCCGGTGATCGCGATGGGCACCGCGGACTACCTCGCCCCCATCGTCCACCTGGACCCGTCCATGACGGGCGCCGCGGTGATGCTGCTGGCCACCCTCGCCGGCCTGCTGGACCTGCGTGCCAACGCCTGGATCACCGGCATCTTCCTGGTCCTGGAGGTCATCGCCGCCGGGGTCGTCGCCCTGCTGGGCTTCTCGCACAGCCACCGCGGGGTGGGCAGCCTGGTCTCGATGCAGGTGGCCGGCGCGAACGGCCACACCGACACGGTGACGGCCATGCTGGTGGTCTCCGGCCTCGCCATCGCCCTCTTCGTCACCCAGGGCTTCTCCACCGCCGTCTACCTCTCCGAGGAACTGGAGAACCCGCGCCGCAACGTCGCCCGGACGGTCCTCGCCACCCTCGCCATCTCCACCGTGGTCATCCTGGTGCCGGTCGCCGCCATCACCATGGGCGCCTCCGACCTCAAGGAACTGACCGGCGGCGACATCAGCTCCATGGTCACCGCCTGGTCCAACTCCGCGGTCGGCACCTTCGTCAGCCTCTGTGTGGCCCTCGCGATCATCAACGCGGGCATCGTCATGGTCATCCAGAACTCCCGCGTCCTGTTCGCCTCGGCCCGCGACAAGGCCTGGCCCGGCCCGGTCAACACCGTCTTCTCCAAGCTCGGCCGCTTCGGCTCCCCCTGGGTCGCCACCCTCGCGGTCGGCGTCCCCGGCGCGGTCCTCTGCTTCGTCAACCTCGACACCCTCTACGGCGTCACCGGCGTCTCGGTGACCGGCATGTACCTGCTCGTCGCGATCGCCGCCCTGCTCGCCCGCCGCGGCTCCCACAAGCACACCCCCGCCTGGCGGATGCCGCTGTGGCCCGCGATGCCGGTCCTGCTCATCGCCGTCCTGGCCTACATCCTGACCCAGCAGGAGACGAGCTACCTCCTGTGGACCGGCGGTATCACCGCGGCGGCCACCCTCTACTGGGCCCTGTACCTGCGCCCGCGCCGCGACACCCACTGGCTGGTGTCGATCCCGGAGGACGCGCAGGCCTGACCCAGCCGGTGGCCGTACCACGGTCGCGGTAGAAGAGGGCGGACCCGTACTCCCAGGGGAGGGTCCGCCGTTCAACCCCAGGTCGGCAGCGCTTGTCAGCACCGCCCCGTACCGTTGACGCATGGATCTTCGACTGCCCGCCCTGCGCAGCCTGCTACGGCGGCCCCGTCGGCTTCTGGCCGCCGGGGCCGCCGTCGTGGTGCTCGCCGGCGCCGGGACGTGGACGGCGGCCGTCGCCTCCGACGACTCGCGGGCCGTGCGCCGCAGCGACCAGGTCATGGCGGTCGACGGGGTGCGCCTGGACACCTCGTACTTCACCCCGGCCGACGCCGGCCGGCACCCCGCCGTCCTGCTCGCCCACGGCTTCGGCGGCAGCAAGGACGACATGCGCCGGCAGGCCGAGGACCTCGCCCGGGACGGGTACGCGGTCCTGACCTGGTCCGCGCGCGGTTTCGGCGGCTCCACCGGGAAGATCGGCCTGAACGACCCGAAGGGCGAGGTCGCCGACGTCTCCCGGCTCATCGACTGGCTGGCCGGGCAGCCCCAGGTCCGGCTGGACAAGCCCGGGGACCCGCGCGTGGGCGTGGCCGGCGGCTCCTACGGCGGCGCGATCTCCCTGCTCGCCGCCGGGTACGACCACCGGGTCGACGCCATCGCGCCGGCCATCACCTACTGGAACCTCGCGGACGCCCTGTTCCCGAACGACGTGTTCAAGAAGCTGTGGGCCGGCGTCTTCGTCAACACCGGCGGAGGCTGCGCGAAGTTCGAGCCCGCGCTGTGCCGGATGTACGACCGGGTCGCCGAGTCCGGCATCCCGGACCCGGCCGCCCGGAAACTGCTGGAGGAACGGTCACCGTCCGCGGTCGGCGACCGCATCAAGGTGCCCACGCTGCTGGTGCAGGGGCAGACGGACTCCCTGTTCCCGCTCGGCCAGGCCGACGCCGCCGAGAAGGCGATCCGCGCGAACGGCGCCCCGGTCGACGTCGACTGGATCGCCGGCGGGCACGACGGCGGCGACATGGAGTCGAGCCGGGTCGAGACACGCGTGCGTGCCTGGTTCGACCGGTACCTCAAGGGTGACAAGGGCGCCGACACCGGCCCGGCCTTCCGGATCACCCGCACCGGCGGCGTCGACTCCACCGACGGCACCGCCCAGCTGCGCGGTGCGAGCGCCGCCGCCTATCCGGGCCTGCGCGACCATCCGCGCACCGTCCCCCTCACCGGCGGCACGCAGCGCGTCGCCAACCCGGCCGGGGCCGGCCCGCCCGCCGTCTCCGCGCTGCCCGGCCTCGGCGGCTCCGGCGGCCTCGCCCAGCTCTCCGCGCTGGGCGTCGGCGTCTCCCTGGACTTCCCCGGCCAGTACGCGCGGTTCGACTCGGCGCCGCTCACCCGCGACCTGCGCATCACCGGCACCCCGACCGCCACCGTGCGCATCACCTCCACCCGCGACGACACCGTCCTGTTCGGCAAGGTCTACGACGTCGGTCCCGACGGAAGGCGGCAGGTGCTGCCCGCCCAGCTCGTCGCCCCCTTCCGGGTGACCGGCGCCAGGACGGGCAAGGACGTCACCGTCACGCTCCCGGCGATCGACCACGAGGTGCAGAAGGGCCACCGGCTCCGCCTGGTCCTCGCCTCCACCGACCTCGGCTACGCCTCCCCGGCCGCCCCGGCCACCTACACCGTCTCCCTGAAGGGGGGCCTGAGCGTGCCGACGGCACCCTCCGTCAGCACCGCCGCCGCGCCCCTGCCGGCCTGGGTCTGGTGGCTGCCCGCGGCCGGCGCGGCCGCCGCCCTCGCCCTGCTGCTCACCACCCGCCGCCGGACGTCCGCCCCCGCGCCCGACCCGGAGCTGGCCGAGGTCCCGCTGGTGATCACGGATCTGAGCAAGCGGTACGCCGGGTCCACCGACCGGTACGCCGTCCGGGACCTCTCCTTCCGGGTGGAGAAGGGCCAGGTCCTCGGCCTGCTCGGACCGAACGGCGCGGGCAAGACCACCACCCTGCGCATGCTGATGGGCCTCATCCGGCCGGACGCCGGCGAGATCCGCGTCTTCGGCCACGCCATCCGGCCCGGCGCGTCGGTGCTCTCCCGCGTCGGCGCGTTCGTGGAGGGCGCCGGCTTCCTGCCCCACCTGTCCGGCCGGGAGAACCTGGAGCTGTACTGGCGGGCCACCGGCCGCCCGCCCGAGGACGCCCATCTGGACGAGGCCCTGGAGATCGCCGGGCTCGGCGACGCGCTCGCCCGCGCGGTCCGCACGTACTCCCAGGGCATGCGGCAGCGTCTCGCCATCGCCCAGGCCATGCTCGGCCTGCCCGACCTGCTCATCCTGGACGAGCCCACCAACGGCCTGGACCCGCCCCAGATCCGCGAGATGCGCGAGGTGATGATCCGCTACGCGTCCGGCGGCCGCACGGTGATCGTCTCCAGCCATCTCCTCGCCGAGGTGGAGCAGTCCTGCACCCACCTGGTGGTGATGGACCGGGGCCGGCTGGTGCAGGCGGGTCCGGTCCGGGAGATCGTCGGCTCCGGCGACACCCTGCTGGTCGGCACCGCCGAACCGGTGCAGGAACCCGTGGTGGAGAAGGTGGGCGCGCTGGACGGCGTCGCCTCCGCCGTGCGCACCGACGACGGGCTGCTGATCCGGCTGGAGCCCGGCGGCACCGCCGAGCGGCTGGTCGTGGAGCTGGTGCGGCTGGAGGTGCCGGTCGCCTCGGTCGGCCCGCACCGCCGCCTGGAAGACGCCTTCCTCACCCTGATCGGAGGTTCCGCATGAGCACGCTCACCGAGGTCGCCTCCGGCTATCAGGCGGGGCGCACCCTGCCGCTGCGGGTCGAGCTGGCCCGCCAGCTCAAGCGGCGCCGCACCCTGGTCATGGGCGCCGTCCTGGCCGTACTGCCGTTCGTGCTGCTGATCGCCTTCGCGGTCGGCGGCGACCCGGGCGGCCGGAACAACCAGGTCACCCTGATGGACACGGCCACCGCCTCCGGCGCCAACTTCGCCGCCGTGAACCTGTTCGTCTCGGCGGGCTTCCTGCTGGTCATCCCCGTCGCCCTGTTCTGCGGGGACACGGTGGCCTCCGAGGCGAGCTGGTCCTCGCTGCGCTATCTGCTCGCCGCGCCGGTGCCCCGGGCCCGGCTGCTGTGGTCCAAGCTCGTGGTGGCGCTCGGGATGAGCCTCGCCGCGATGGTGCTGCTGCCGCTCGTGGCCCTCGCCGCCGGCACGGCCGCCTACGGCTGGGGCCCGCTGGAGATACCGACCGGCGGCGCGCTGGACACGGGCACGGCGGCCCAGCGGCTCCTGGTGGCCGTGGCGTACATCTTCGTGTCCCAGCTGGTGACCGCCGCGCTGGCGTTCTGGCTGTCGACCAGGACGGACGCCCCGCTCGGCGCGGTCGGCGGCGCGGTCGGCCTGACCATCGTGGGCAACGTCCTGGACGCCGTCACCGCCCTCGGCCACTGGCGTGACTTCCTGCCCGCGCACTGGCAGTTCGCCTGGGCCGACGCCGTCCAGCCCCGCCCCGAGTGGTCCGGCATGATCCAGGGCACCGCGCTCTCCATAACGTACGCCCTGGTGCTGTTCGCGCTGGCCTTCCGGGGTTTCGCCCGCAAGGACGTCGTCTCCTAGGTCACCGGCACGTCACTCACCGGTCACGGCGGGCCGCCGCCGTGGCCGGTTCGAGATCCATCCGCAACTCCCCGGGACGCACGTTCCGGGCCCCCGCCCCGTCACAGTCGGCAGCGGACGCACACGTCCGGTGCCAACAGGCCGACGGGGAGGACGAGATGGAACGGTACGGGGATCGACGGGCACGGCGGGCGCTGCTCGCGCTCACGGCCGTGGGCGGGCTGCTGCTGACGGCGTGCAGCGCGGGCGGCGCCGCGCGGACGAGCCACGACAAGGCCCGGGAGGGCGGGTCCGGTGTGGTCCGGCAGGACGCCGGCGGGCGGCTGTCCACCTTCGCGCTGGACGTCGACACCGCCTCCTACACCTACGCCCGCCGCACCCTCGCCGACGGCCGCAGGCCCGATCCGCGGACCGTCCGCCCGGAGGAGTTCGTCAACAGCTTCCGCCAGGACTACCGGCGGCCCGACGGCAACGGCTTCACGGTCACCGTCGACGGCGCCCGCACCGGCGGGCCGGACTGGTCCCTGGTCCGGGTCGGCCTCGCCACCCGGCCCGCCGCGCCGGACGCGCACCGCCCGCCCGCCGCGCTCACCTTCGTCATCGACACCTCCGGCTCCATGGGCGAACCCGGCCGCCTGGACCTCGCCCAGCACGGCCTGACCACCCTGACGGACCGGCTGCGCGACGACGACTCCGTCGCCCTCGTCACCTTCAGCGAGGACGCCGAGACCGTGCTGCCGATGACCCGGCTCGGCGGCCACCGCGGCACGGTCCGCGACGCCATCGACAGCCTGGAGCCCCAGAACTCCACCAACCTCGGCGCGGGCGTCGAGGAGGGCTACGCCACCGCCGTGGAGGGCGCCCGCAAGGGGGCCACCAACCGGGTCGTCCTCGTCTCCGACGCCCTCGCCAACACGGGGGAGACCAGCGCGGACGCGATCCTCCGCCGGATCGACGACGCCCGCCGCGAACACGGCATCACCCTCTTCGGAGTCGGTGTCGGCAGCACCTACGGCGACTCCCTCATGGAACGCCTCGCCGACCGGGGCGACGGCCACACCGTCTACGTCTCCGATCCCGGTGAGGCCGACAAGGTCTTCGCCGGTCAGCTCCCGAGGAACATCGAGCTGACCGCCCGGGACGCCAAGGCACAGGTCGCCTTCGACCCGCACACCGTCACCCGCTTCCGCCTCATCGGCTACGACGACCGCAAGGTCGCCGACCAGGACTTCCGCGACGACCGGGTCGACGGCGGCGAGGTCGGCCCCGGTCACACCGTCACCGCCCTGTACGCCGTCCACACCCGGCACGGCGCACGCGGTCACCTCGCCACCGCCACCGTCCGCTGGCTCGACCCGGAGACCCGCGACCCGCACGAGGCGTCGGGTTCCCTGGAGACCGGGGCCCTGGCCGGCTCGGTCTGGCGGGCGAGCCCCCGCTTCCAGGTCACCGCGGTCGCCGCGTACTTCGCCGACGCCCTGCGCACCGGCTCCGCGGACCGCCCGGCCCTCCCCGGCGCCCCCGGCCTGACCGGCCTCGCCCGCAGGGCCGCCGGGCTGGCCGACAGCACCGAGGACGCCGACGTACGCGGCCTCGCCGACGCCATCCGCCAGGCGAGCGGCACCGAGCCCGTGGACTGAACGCCGAACGGTCCCCGTGGGCCCCATTGACTCTTTCTTACTTGTGAGTAAGTTGACCCTTCGGTAAGAACCTTGGGCAGGCCACGCACCGCCACCGGGAGCCGTCATGGGCGTACGCAGGGATCTGAAACGGGCACGGCAGCGCACCGGTCTCGCGGACCGCGCCGCGGTGGAGATCGTCCGGGACGCCACGGGCACGGTCCGCGAGGTGCGCGCCGCGCCCCTGGCACCCCCGCTCACCACCGGTTCCCTCGCCGACCTGCCGTTCGGGCACGCGGCCGAGACCCCCGGCGCGGTGCTGCTGCGCCGCCGTGACCGCGGCGGCGCCTGGCGCCCGGTGACGGCGGCAGCCTTCGCCACCGAGGTCGCCGCCGTCGCCAAGGGGCTCGTCGCCGCCGGGCTCGAACCCGGCGGCCGGGTCGCGGTGATGTCCCGCACCCGCTACGAGTGGACCGTCCTGGACTTCGCCATCTGGGCGGCCGGCGGCCAGTCCGTGCCGGTCTACCCGACCTCCTCCGCCGAGCAGGTCGAGTGGATCGTCCGCGACTCCGGGGCCAGGTTCGTCGTCACCGAGACCGCCGCGAACGCCGCCACCGTCACCACCGGCACGGCAGGCCATCCGCGCCCCCCGCGCCTGTGGCAACTCGACGCCGGCGCCCTCACCGACCTCACCGTCCTCGGCCGGGACCTCCCCGACGACGAACTCGCCAAGCGGCGCGGGGCGCTCGGCCCCGACACCATCGCCACCCTCTGCTACACCTCCGGCACCACCGGCCGCCCCAAGGGCTGCGTCCTCACCCACGCCAACCTCCACGCCGAGGCGGCCAACACCGTCGAGCTGCTGCACCCGGTCTTCCAGGCGGTCACCGGTCAGACCGCGTCCACCCTGCTCTTCCTGCCGCTCGCCCACATCCTCGGCCGCACCCTCCAGCTCGCCTGCCTGCTGGCCCGCATCGAGACCGGCCACTTCCCGAGCGTGAAACCCGACGAACTGCGGCCCGCGCTCAAGGAGTTCCGGCCCACCTTCCTGGTGGGGGTGCCGTACCTCTTCGAGAAGATCCACGACACCGGGCGGGCCACCGCGGAGAAACTCGGCCGGGCCGCCTCCTTCGACCGCGCCGAACGCGTCGCCGTCCGCTTCGGCGAGGCCCACCTGCGGAAGTTCCTCGGCACCGGCACCGGCAAGGGCCCGGGACCCGGCCTGTACGCCGCGTGGGCGCTGTACGACCTGCTGGTCTACCGCCGCATCCGCAAGGAGCTGGGCGGCCGGATGCGGTACGCCATCAGCGGCGGCTCCCCGCTGGACCGCGACCTCAACCTCTTCTTCCTCGCGGCCGGCATCGTCGTCTACGAGGGCTACGGCCTGACCGAGACCAGCGCCGCCGCCACGATCGTGCCGCCGCTCAGTCCGCGCCCCGGCACGGTCGGCCGGCCGGTGCCGGGCGTCTCCGTGCGCCTCGCCGACGACGGGGAGGTGCTGATCAAGGGCGGGGTGGTCTTCGCGTCGTACTGGAACGACCCCGCCGCCACGGACGCCGTCCTGCACGACGGCTGGTTCGCGACCGGTGACCTCGGCGCGCTGGACGACGACGGCTACCTCGGCATCACCGGCCGCAAGAAGGACATCCTCGTCACCTCCGGCGGCAAGAACGTCTCGCCGGCCGTCCTGGAGGACCGGCTGCGCAGCCGCTCACCCGTCGGCCAGTGCGTGGTCGTCGGCGACAACCGGCCCTTCGTCGCCGCACTGATCACCCTCGACCCGGAGGCGGTCGCCCACTGGCTGTCCGTACGGAAGCTGCCACCGGACACCCCGCTGTCCACGCTGGTGCGCGACGAGCGGCTGCGCGCCGAGGTGCAAAGAGCGGTCGACCACGCCAACAAGGCGGTCTCCCGTGCCGAGTCGATCCGCGCTTTCGCACTGGTCGAGGGCGAGTTCACCGAGGAGAACGGGCTGCTGACGCCGTCCCTGAAGGTGAAGCGGCACGCGGTGACGGCCGCGTACGCGCAGCAGATCGAGGCGCTGTACCGGCGCTGACACGCCGCCGTGCCGCGGACACGCCGGAGCGGGCCGCCGAGGATTCGGCGACCCGCTCCAGGGACCGGGATCAGCGACCGGATTCGGAGTTCTCGGACAGGATCGACACGTCCTCCAGCAGGTGCGCCAGCGCGCCGTCGCGCTTGACGTTCGAGGAGTTCTCGGTGCACTGCTGCTGCATGTGGTCCGACAGGATCGGAACATCCTGGAGCGCGCCGCCGACGGCCGCGTCGACGGAGGCCGGAAGGTCGTTCACCGCGATGCACGGCTTGTTGAAAGAGCCCTGGATCAGAGCGATCTGCGGGCTCATGTTCCCGTAGGTGGCCGAGTTGCCGTAGTTCTGCCATCCCGCGTTGCCGTTCGCGACGGTCGGCCCGTCGTCGTTCCCGAGTGCCAGCGCCTGCGGTGCCGCGGCGGCGGAGGCGCCCATGGCGGAAGCGGCGACGGCCGCAGTGGCAACAATCTTCTTGATCACTGGCCAGTCCCTTCTGAAGAAACCCCGTCCACCGGAGCGTTCTGGTCAACTCCTCGTTCTCCCAGCGGTTTCTCCCCTTCACCCTGTCGGCCGACGAGGTGGACTGGTGGTGTGGTTTTCCGATCGGCGACCCCCCGTCATCCTCAAGACGTGCGCGCTCCAACCGAGTGAATCAGCGGAACCATTCCCGATGCGCCGGGTTGATGAGGCCGTAGGGCATGCGTCGTTACGAGGAAAGGAACGCGAAGTGCTCAAGAAGGCAATGGTCGCCGCCGCGACCGCCGCTTCTGTCGTGGGAATGGCGGTGGCGGCCGCGCCGCAGGCGCTTGCCATCGGCAACGACGACGGGCCGACCGTCGCGAACGGGAACGGCGCCGTGTCGTCGTTCGGCAACTCGGCGACGAAGGGCAACATGAGCCCGCAGCTCTCCCTGGTGCAGGGCTCGCTCAACAAGCCGTGCGTCGGAGTCCAGGACGTCGACGTCGCCGTCGACGCGGCCATCGGCGGCACCATCCAGGACATCCCGGTTCTCTCGGACCACCTGCAGCAGCAGTGCTCCGACAACTCCACGAACGCCAAGCGCGACGGCGCGCTCTCCCATGTCCTGGAGGACCTGTCGGTCCTCTCGGCCAACGGCGAGAGCTGAGCCGGTCTGCCGGCCCGGGCCGTCCGCCACACCGTCTGCGGACCGCCCGGGCTCTTTTCGTGAAAAACGGGAGGAGGGAGAGCGCGTGAGAAATGAGTGCGATCGGGTGATTCTCGCGCTTTCCGCGTTCTGCGGCCTTCCAATGTGTCTATCTCTCGTTCCGTGCCGCGACCGTTCACGTCGTGCTCACACGGTTCTGGCCGTCATTGGGGCATGACCCCAGAGAAGGGAACATCCATGAAGAAGACCGCTGCTGTCGTTACGGGCGCGATCCTGGCCCTGGGGCTGGCCGGACCCGCCTTCGCCGACTCCGAGGCCAATGGTGTCGCCACGCACTCCCCGGGCGTCCTCTCCGGAAACGTCGTCCAGGTCCCGATCCACATTCCGATCAACGTCTGCGGCAACACGATCAACATCATCGCTCTGCTGAACCCGGCGGCCGGCAACACCTGCATCAACGGCGACATCCACAAGAAGTGACGACGCGACACTGAATACCAGCCCCCGGCTGCGGACTGGCCGGCCCCGGACCGCCGATCCGTCGAATCCGCGTTCCGGGGCCGGCTTTCCCTCTTCTCCGAGCAGAAATGACCACGAGGTTGCGACAGACACTCCGCAAGGGCATGTCCCTGGCCGCGGTCGCGGCCGGCGTGCTGTCCGTGTACGGCGGCTCCGCACTCGCCGACTCCCGGGCGCAGGGTGTCGGGCAGGCTTCCGCCGGGGTGCTGTCCGGGGACGGCACCCAGGATCCCGCGAACCCGGTCGACGCCTGCGGCGACCCGGTCGACGCGGCCACGGCGTCGAACCCGGCATCCGCCGACTCCTGCGCCACCACGACGGCCCACGACCGACCGGACCAAGGCGCCGGCCGTCCCGCTGAAGAACCCGCCGACCCGGGGAACGGCGGCTCGGGCGGTCCCGGCCACGGTGGTTCGGACGACTCGGGTCGCGGGAGGGCGGAGAACTCGGGTCACGCCGGCACGGACGGTTCCGGACACGGCGGTTCGAAGGCCCCCGGGTACGGTGGCTCGACGGACTCGGAGTCCCCCGGGCAGCCGCCCACGCTGCCGCACACCGGTGGTGCCCGTCCGGCGATGATCGCGACGTCGGCCGCCAGCGCAGCCCTGATCGCCGCCGGGGTGATCCTGTACCGGCGTGGCCGTTCCGCCTCCCGCCGCTAGGGTGCCGGACCCGGCGCCCGGCACCCGGGCGCCGCTCCGCTGCCCGCCGCACATCGTGCTCCCGTGCCCGGCCCGTGGTGGCTCCACGCGTCTCGCGCCTCGGCACTCGCGGCCGGTCACGTGCCCGCGCCCACGCCTCGCAGTCGCGGCATGCCCCCGCGTCCTGCGCCTCACCACTCCGACACCCGCCGTGTCCGGCGCCGCCTCCCAGCGCGCGGGGACCGGTCCCGCGCCGACCGGGGCCCGCTTGCCCGGGCAGCGTGCGCCCGTTCACCCGTGCGGGGGTTCGGCGGGCGGAAAGCGATATCCGTACCGGCGTCAGTCGTATTGATATGACTGCGTGCTCGGTTGCCGGATGACGCGACGCCGCGACATCGAGTGGCGAGTGCAGAAAGGAGCGGGCATGGCTCCGCAACAGCGCAGGGCCCGGACCGGGCGGCCGGCCACCGTCCTCGCGGCGGCGCTCTTCGCGTCGGCCACCCTGGCGGCCGGCCCAGGGCTCGCCGTGGACCGCCCGGGACCCTCGCGGGCCGCCGTCCCGACGACTCCGGCGACGACGACTCCGGCGACGACCCCGACGACCCCCGCAGTGCCGTCCCCCTCACTCCCCCCGCCGTCGCCCACGCCGGACTCGCCCTCGGTCCCCCTCCCCCCGACGCCGTCGCAGACCCCCGTGCCTCCCGGCTCCGGCCGCCCCGTCGCGGACTTCGGGGCGTTCCTCGACTCCGGGCCGCTGGGCGTCGCTCGCATGGCCGGGTTGAGTCACTGGCTCGGCGGGACCGAGTTGAAGGTCGCCCACACCTACCTGCCCGGGGGGCGCTGGCGGGACATCGAGGGGGCGCCCGGCTTCCTGGACGTATGGGCGCAGTGGCGGCGTGAGAAGGCGGACCGGACGCTCGTGCTCAATGTGCCGATGCAGGAGCGCAACGAGGAGAACCTCTCGGACGACCAGGTGCGGTGGCTGCTGCGGCAGGCCGCGACCGGCGCGTTCGACCACCACTTCAGAGCCCTGGCCGAGCGGCTGGTGGCGCTGAAGGTGCCGGACACGGTGATCGTGCTGGGCTGGGAGATGAACGGCACCACCTACACCCACCGCTGCGGACCGGACCCCGGGGCCTGGAAGACGTACTGGAACAGGATCGTCGCCACCATGCGCTCGGTGCCGGGACAGGACTTCCGGTTCGACTTCACGCCGAGCCGTGGCCGGGACGCCGTTCCGTGGACGGAGTGCTATCCCGGGGACGCCACGGTCGACATCATCGGCATGGACTCCTACGACCAGCCCAGCGGACTGTCCTTCGACGAGCAGGTCACCGAGCCCTACGGCCTCCAGCAGCACGTGGACTTCGCCAAAGCCCACGGCAAGGCCATCTCCTATCCGGAATGGGGGCTCTTCCGCAACGGTGACAACGCCGAGTACATGCGGCGCATGCTCGCCTGGATCGACGAGCACAAACCGCTGTACAACACGCTGACCGACTACTGCCCGCACGGCGTGTGGCAGTGCTCGGCCAACCCCCGCTCGTCCCGGATCTACCGGGCCGCCCTGTACGGCCGCACCGAGCAGCCGGCCCAGGCGCCCACGCCGACTCCGGCGCCCGCACGTGAGCCGGTGCTCACCACCGGTCCCCCAAACGGCTGCCCGGCTCCCGTCCTGGGCGACTGGACCGAGTACTGGCTCGGCGAGCGATTCTGCGTCCCCTTCGACTGACGGACGCGGAGCCGTCAGCGCTGGGCCTGCTCCCGCCACCGGAGCAGCACTTCCCTGCCCCGCTGCCGGGCGTTCGCGTCGCACAGCGCGGCCATCAGCAGCGGCGCGGTGCGCCACCGGGCCATGAGCAACCGTCTGTTGGCGACCTCTTCGGGCCGCCAGTGCCGCTTGTACGGCTCGTCGCCGCGCAGCAGGCTCAGCGTGCGGGGTTCGCTGCCGCCGGTGTACTCGGCGCAGGCGTCCAGCAGCATCACCGCCACGTCCACCTTCCGCCGGCGCAGGTCCGGATGGGCGCCGTACAGGTATCCGCCGGCCAGGCTGCCCGACAGGAGGGTCAGATCGACGGCCACCACCTCGTCGCCGATCCGGAACTCGGTGACCACCGCGTTCCCGGAACGCACCATCGGGCCCACGGCGCGCACCAGATGCTTCCGGAACCGGGGCCGCAGATGTTCGCTCGTCACCTTCCGGTCCTGCCATTGCAGTCGGTGCAGCTCCAGCAGCCGGCCGATCGCCGCGTCCACCTCGTCCGGGCCCACCGCCCGCCGCTGGACACCCAGCGCGGTCAGCCTGCGCAGCTTCGCCCGCGCCCGCTGGCCGGCCTTGCCCGAGGACAGCCGGGCGATCAGCTCGTCCATGGGCGCGGCGGGAAGTTCCAGGCACAACGAGTCGTCCACCGTGCGGCGAGGCCCGCGCCAGCGGTCGTAGATCCGCTCCACCGCGCCGCCCGGACGTACCTCGCGGAAGTCGATCAGCGCGGTGCCCGCCGCGACCGTGAGCGCGTCGGTGAGCGCGCCGGCCGCCCGCCCGTTGTCTCCGTCGTCCAGCAGCACGTCGGCGTAGTCGGAGATCGGGCCGCCGAGCGGCACCAGCGCCGGCAGCGGCCGGCGCACCAGCATCAGCGGCGCGGCGGCCACCAGTTCCCGCCCGGCGTGTACGACGAGCAGTCGGAGCCGGCCGGGCAGACCGTACGACAGCCACCACGAGTGCAGCCAGGCGTGGCTCTGGAACGGCGTGGCGGCGGCGCACCGGGCGAAGAGCCGCCCCCAGGCGGGCGCCAGCGCGGCGAACCTCTCCTCGTCGGTGACGAGTTCGCTGATGAGTCCCGTGGCGCGGGCCGGGCGCGCGGTGCCCGCCGGGTACGTGGAGATCACAGCTGGCCGTGTACGTCGGCGGCGACGGCCGGGCCGGGCACCGAGGGCGACCGGGTGATCTCCTCCTCCGCACGCCGTTTCGGGCGTACCAGCAGCGCGAGGGCGCCGAACAGCCCCCCCGCGCTCGCGCCGACCAGTCCGGTCACCGCGGGGGACGGCGAGCTGGGCGCGCTGGGCTTCCCCGCGCGGGAGAACTGCATGAGTCCCACGTGGGTGTCGGCCTTGGCGGCGTCGGCGTGGCGGATGAGCGCGCGGGCGACGGCGTTGGCCATGTCGGCGGCCTGGTCCGGGTGGACGGACGTGGCGGAGACGGCGACCATGGGGGCGTCCGGTGATGTCGCGGTGCGCACGCTGTCGCGCAGGGTGCGCACCGGGACCCCCGCCCACACCTGGGCGTCGCCCAGCACCGCCACCTGGGTGGCGACCCGGCCGTATGCCTGTGCGAAGCCGAGCGCGGTGGCGGTGTCGGTGCGCTCACCGGGGACGGCGACGACATAGCTGGTCGCCGTGTACTCCGGGGACTTCAGCACGCCGTACCCGCCACCCAGCAGGCCGCCCGCCAGGACACCGGCCGCCACCAGCGACCAGGGTGGGAGCGCCCGGAGGCGGGAGGTCCGGCGGAGCGGGACATGGTTCTCGGTCATGACGGGCTGACTCCCTCGGGGGATCGGGACGGGGGGACCGTGCGGGTGAACGCCGCCGTGTAGACCTCCATGAGGCGGGCGGCGCTGCGGGTGATGCAGTAGTGGCGGGCCGCCTCGGGAGCGGTGCGCGGGCCCGGCCCGGCGGCACGGACCTCGGCGAGCGCGCGGGCGTAGGCGCCGGCGTCGCACGGGACCCGCACCGCGTCCGGGGCGGCCCCGGGCGGCAGGTCCTCCAGGGCGGGGCAGGAGGTGTAGCGCACCGGCAGGCCGGCCGCCAGCGCCTCCACGACCGCGAGGCCGAACGCCTCCTCGGTGGAGGGCGCGGCGAGCACGTCCATCGCCGAGGCCAGCGCGGGCAGGCCGGGCCCGGACGATCCGTCCGGCAGGTACGGCCGTTCCCCGGCGAACAGCACCCGTCCGGCGACCCCCGCCGTGTGCGCGGCCCGCCGCAGCGCGGGCTCCTGCGGGCCGCCGCCGACCAGCAGCAGCCGGCAGTCGGCCGGCAGACGGGCGAGGGCCTGGACCAGCACGTCGAAGCGCTTGCCGGGGATGAGCCGGCCGATGCCGCCGATGACGAACGCGTCGGCGGGCAGCCCGAGCCGGTCGCGGGTGCGCCGGCGGGCGTCCGGGTCGAAGGCGAACCGGGCCAGGTCGATGCCGTTGGGGACGACCGCGATGCGGGGCTCGGGCACCCCCCAGCGGGCGAGCCGGGCGGCGACCGTGGGGGAGACGGCGACGGTGGACCGGCCCAGCCGCTCGCCCAGCAGGTACAGCGCGCGGACCCCCGCGGTGAGCGGACGGCCCTCCATCTGCGAGTCGCCGAGGGAGTGTTCGGTGGCGACGACCGCGCGGACCCCGGCCAGCCGGGCGGCGATCCGGCCGTAGAGGCAGGCCCGGTAGAGATGGGTGTGCACGAGGTCGTACCGGCCGCTCCGGATGTGCCGGGCCAGCCGGGGCAGCGCGGCCAGGTCGCGGTTCCCGGCCATGCCGAGGTGGGTCACCCGGACCCCGTCCGCCGCCAGCCCGTCGGCCACCGCCCCCGGGTTGGTCAGGGTCACCACCTCGCACGCGACCGGCAGGTGCCGCAGCAGCAGCCGCAGTTGCTGCTCGGCACCGCCCACGCCGAGCCCGGTGATGATGTGCAGGGCCTTCACCGCAGCCCCTCGACGGGCCGCCGGCGCAGCCGGTGCAGCCGGTACTTCAGGAACAGGCGCACGGCGGTGTCGTTCTGCCCGATGTACACGCGCGGCAGGACGTGCGGACCCGTCAGCTCACCGGGGTCGATCGCGCAGGCGTAGGCGTAACCGGCCTCTCGTACGGCCTCCACGGCACGCTCGTCGACCGTGCCGTACGGGTAGCAGAAGCCGGTGACCGGGGTGCCGGTCAGCTCCTCCAGCGCCGCCCGGCTCTCGGCGGTCTCGGACTTCAGCAGACGGTCGTCGGCCCGGGTGAGGTCGACGTGGGTGAGGCCGTGGGAGCCGATCTCCATGCCCGCGGCGGCGGCCCGCCGGATGCCGTCGGCGGTCAGCAGCGGCTTGCGCGGGCCCAGGGGGTCCCAGGCGTTGTCGCCGCCGAGCCGGCCGGGCAGCACGAAGAGGGTCGCCGTGCATCCCCAACGGGTCAGCAACGGCAGGGCGTCGGCCAGGAAGTCGGCGTACCCGTCGTCGAAGGTGAGCGCCACCAGGTCCCGCCCCTCGCCCCGGGCCCGGGCGGCGAGCAGTTCGGCGACCGACACCCCGCGCAACCCCCGCCGGCGCAGCCAGCGGAGCTGCCGCTCCAGCCGGTCCGGGCTGACCGTGAGGTGGTACGGGTCGTCGGAGCAGTCGCCGACCGAGTGGTACATGGCGATCCACGGGACCGGGCCGGGGGTGAGGTGCCTGATGGGAGTCGGGGACTCAACGAAGGACGGCATGGGCGAGCTTTCCGGTGAGGGTGCGTACGGAACGGAGTGCGGAGGCGAAGCCCTGGGCGCCCAGGGCCCAGCCGAGCAGGAGGAACACGACGGTCACCGTGGCGCCGCCGGCGGCCAGCCCGGCGAGTGGTGCCGACGGCAGCCCTCCCACGAACCCGCCGGCCACGGCGGCCACCACCGCCGCCCGCAGCGGACGGCTCAGCTCGTGCAGCACCGGCCCGGTTCTGATGGGTACGCTGCGGCGCCGCATCCCGGCGAGGAGCAGGAGGGCGGTGACGGTGATGCCGGCGGCGTTGGCGGCGGCGATCCCGGTGACCCCCCAGGAACCGAGCGTCCCGGCGCCGACCCAGGAGGTCGCGACGATGCCCGCGGTCATCGCGGCCACCGGGTACCAGGCGGCGCGCCCCGCGGAGAAGTAGGAGCGGACCAGGACGCCGGTCAGGGTCTGGCCGAGCAGGCCGATCGCGTAGACCCGCATCACCCCGGCGGTCGCCGCGGTGTCCTGGGCCGTGAACGCGCCCCGCTGGAACAGCAGCTCGATCAGCTGCGGTGCGCAGGCCACGACCGCGGCCGTACCGAGCAGCACCAGGCAGCCGGCCAGCGCCAGGTCCTGCTCCACCCGGTTCCGGGCCCGCTCGGTGTCGCCGTCGGCCAGCGCCCGCGCCACCACCGGGAAGGTGACCGTGCACAGCATCATGGACAGCGTCATCGGGATCTGCGCGACCTTCTGCGCGTAGTTCAGGTGCGAGATGGCTCCGGCGGGCAGCTCGGAGGCGAGGAACCGCTCGATCAGCACCTGCGACTGCCGGCACAGCGCGAACAACAGCACCGTGGCCAGCAGCGGCACGTCCAACGGCTGCGCCGCGGCGGCGGCTCCGGCCTGCGTCCCGCTGATCCGGCGGAGGCGCAACTGCCGCACCAGGGAGGGGAGCTGGACCGCCACCATCAGACAGCCGCCCGCCGCTACCCCGAACGCGGCCGACCGCACGCCCCACCGGCCGCCGAGCGTGTACATCGCCGCGACGATGCCGACGTTGTACGCGACGTAGATCGCGGCCGGTGCCAGGAAGCGGCGGTGGGCCCGGAGGGCCGCGCTGGCGTACCCGGCGAGGCCGAAGCTGAGCACGCACGTCGCGGTGAGCCGGGTGCAGTCCACCGCGAGGGCGGGGTCGGGCAGGCCCGGCGCGAGCGCGGCGACGAACTGCGGCGCGGCCACCGCGAGCAGCGCCCCGATCGCCGTGAATCCCAGGGCCAGCCGGGGCAGGGTGCCGGCCACCAGCGACCGCACGGGATCCCCCGGGGCGCCCCGTGCGCGGCGGGCCAGGGCCATGCTGAACGCGGGGATCAGCGCGAAGGCCAGCCCGTCCTCGATCAGCAGCGTGGCCGCGAACTCCGGCACGGTCCACGCGACCAGGAAGGCGTCCGTGTCCGGCCCGGCCCCGAACAGCCGGGCCAGTGACTGGTCCCGCACCAGCCCCAGCAGTGCCGCGGCGATGGAGAGGGAGGCGGTGACGAGGGTGGCGTGAGCGAGGAAACGCCGGGTGGGCGGGGCGTGTTCGCGGGCCGGAGCGGGCGGAGGCGGCTGGTCCGGTGCGGGCGGCTGCTGCGCGGGGGCGGGGTCGAGGAGCGGTCCCAACGGCTTCGCGGCGGGGTCCGCCCCGGTGGGCACGGGGTCTGCCGGCAGCTGGGCCTGTCCCGTCGCGGGGGCGGGTCCCCCCGTGGGGGGTTCGGCCGACCGGGCCACCGGCAGAGGGACCCCGCCCGCCCCGGGGCCCGCGTCCGCCGTCGGCCGGTGCGCCGTACCGGGCCGGTTCCTCGCGTCCACCGTCGGCCCGTATGCCGTACCGGGCCGCGGCCCCGGTGCGCCGCCGGGTCCGGGGCGCGTCATGTCATCGGCCTTCGGTCGCGGTGGGGCGGCGGAAGCGTCCGGTGGGGTGCCGGCTGTCGCCTTCGGGCCGGGGGGGTGACCGTCATCGCAGGGCCGCCTCCCCCGTCACGCTCTCCCGTGTGACGGGGGAGGCGGTGCCGCCGCAGGAAACGGACCGGTCCGCGCCGACCAGCGCCCACCAGGCGACCAGACCGAAACACACCGCCGTCAGGACGGTCGACGGGCCGCCGATGTCGGCGTACACGAAGTCCACGAGCTGCCACACCAGCAGGCCGCACGCGATCAGCGCGCAGTCCAGGCCCCGGCCGCCGGCCGCGCGGGTCCGGCACAGGCCGCGCAGCGCGCACACCAGCAGGGCGAGCCAGGAGCCCGCGAGGCACAGCAGTCCGATCAAACCCTGTTCGCCGAGGACCAGCAGGTACATGTTGTGCGGGGAGAGCAGCGGCTGCCGGCGGTAGGCGGCACCCGCGCCCGCGATGTCGCTGCCCGAGGACAGCGCGAGCGAGGCGTGCCCGTCCCGGTGCTCGGGGAAGCCCTTCAGACCGACGCCGGTCAGCGGGCGTTCGCGCCACATGTCGACGGCCGCGGCCCACATCGTGTACCGGTCGGTGACCGACTGGTCGGGAGCGTCGGTGACCTGGGTGATGCTGTCGAACCGTTCCTGGAGCATCGTCGTGCCCACGCCGAACCCGCCCACCAGCACCACACCCGCGGCCACCACGGCAGCCCCCGCCTTGAGTGCCCGGCGCAGGCCGGCCAGGACCAGCTGGACGGTGACGGTGACCGCGGTCGCGATCCAGGCGCCCCGGCTGAAGGACAGGGCGAGCGGAACCGCGAGGGCGAGCGCGCAGCAGGCGGCGAACGCCCGCCCCCGTTCCACGGACCGGCCGAGCGCCAGGCCCACGGCGCACACCAGCCCGAAGGACACCACCGTCGCCATGCCCATCACGTCCGTCGCCCCGAAGGTGCCGACCGCCCGGATGTCCTGGCCCTGGTAGGAGGCACCGGTGCCGGTGACGTACTGGTGCACGCCCAAAGCCCCCTGCCACCCCGCGAGGGCCACCACCGACCAGGCCAGCAGCCGGAAGTCGGCCCGGCCGCGGACGAGGAGGACGACGGCGGCCGGAACGAGGACGAAGACCTGGAGGTAGCGGCCGAGCCCGGTGATCCCGGCGCCCGGTGCCACCGCGTGCAGCGCGGCCAGCGCGAGGCCGGCCACCGGCAGCCCGAGGACCAGCGCGGCGGTGCGGGTGAGCGGGCGGCGGCGCGCCCGCAGCAGCCGTACCGCGCAGAAGAGGACGACCAGCGCGGACACGGCGTCGGCGGGACCCGCGCCGCCCTCGTCGCCGGAGGCGACCGGCAGGGCGAGCAGCGCGACCACGGCCAGCACGGGCAGCACCGGCGACGGCCGCACGGGGCGGTGGAACGGCAGGGTGAGGGCCATCGGTCAGCTCCCCGTGGACCGTACGAGCGCGGCGGCGGTGCGCAGCATGATGCAGACGTCCTGCCACAGCGACCAGTTGTCGATGTAGGCGTTGTCGAAGCGGGCCCGGTCCTCGATCGAGGTGTCGCCGCGCAGCCCGTTGATCTGGGCGAGCCCGGTGATGCCGGTCTGCATGCGGTGGCGGGCCGCGTACCCCGGGTAGGTCTGGCTGAACTGAGCCACGAAGTAGGGCCGTTCGGGACGCGGGCCGACCAGGCTCATGTCGCCCCGGACGACGTTCCACAGCTGGAGCAGCTCGTCCAGCGAGGCCTGCCGAAGGAACCGGCAGAACGGGTTCATCCTCCGCTCGCCGGCCACGCTCCACCGGGTGGCCGCCTCGTGCTCGTCGGCCGGGCGGTGGGTGCGGAACTTCAGCAGCGTGAACGGACGGCCGTCCTTGCCGATGCGCTCCTGCCGGAACACCACCCCGGGCCCGTCGGTGAGCCGCAGCACCACCGCGCACACCAGCAGCAGCGGGCTGATCAGTACCAGCAGCGTCCCGGCCACCGTGATGTCCAGCAGCCGCTTGGCCACGCTCGTCCGCCGCCGCGCGCCCAGGTCCAGGCGGCGCACGGCGAACCCGGCGAGCTGGTCGCGCACCTCGTACGCCGGACTGTCCGCGTCCACCTCCCACAGCGTGCACCCGGACTCGGTGAGCGCCCGCAGCAGCGGCCCCTTCTCCGTGCGCACGTCCGGGTGGACGGTGAGGACGACCCGCACCCCGTTCTGGATGAGCGCCCGCTCCACCTCCTCACCGGTGGTGAGCACCGGCAGCCCGCCGGCGCCGTCCGCGTGTTCCGCGACCACGCCCACCGGACGCACCCCGCAGCCCGGCTGCCGGAGCAGCGCGGCCGCCACCCGCCGGGCGGCCACCACGGGCCCGATCACCAGGGCGGGACGCGGGTGCCGGCGCAGCGCGACCCGGCGCCGCCAGTGCACCGCGCCCCGGCCCGCACCGGCCGCCACCGCGTGCAGAGCGCAGCCCAGCAGCAGCGTGGAAGCGGTGAGGGCGCTGCCGGGGGCGTACGTGGCGAGCAGGGCGGCCAGGCCCAGCCAGACCACCGCGATACGCGCGCACACCGCGGGGAGTTCGTCGAGGACGCCGTGCACCGACCGTGCGGAGGGCGGGCGCAGCAGCAGCGCGCCGGACACCAGCACCGCGACCGGCAGCGGCCGGCGGGTGGCCTCGTCCAGCGCGATGCCGCCCACCAGTGCGGCGAGCAGGTCGGTGGCGAGCAGGGGCAGCGGTGAGGCGGGCCGCTCGGGCGGGCGTCGCGGCGGGAACCGGAGGCCGCCTTCGGCGCGGGCCGGCAGCACGGAGACGGGTGAGAATCCGTGGTCCCATGGCTGCGCGCCGGGGGAGGGGACGGTGCTTTCCGCGGTCACGAGTGGTTGGACTCCCTGCACTCGGAGGGTACGAGCTCGGTTGTTCCGCCGGTCGCCGCCGGGGCGTCGCGGTCTGTGCCGGCGGTGCCGAGGAGGGCGCGGTAGAGCGCCGCGAACCGTTCGGCGGTGAGCCGCACGTCGTGCGTGGACAGGACGTACCGACGGCCTTGGTCGCCGAGCGCCGCGCGCAGTGGTGGGTCGGACAGCAGCCCGGTGACCGCGCCGGCCAGTGCGGTGGGATCCTGTGGCGGCACCAGGCACCGCTCGGCGAGCGCGGGCGGCAGGCTCTCCCGGGCGCCGTCGACGTCGGTGAGGACGACGGGTGTTCCGCAGCCCAGTGCCTCCAGCGGGGCGAGCGCCATGCCCTCCCAGCGTGAGGGCAGCACCACCAGGTCGGCGGCCCGGTACCAGGGCACGGGGTCGGGGACGGCGCCGGTGAAGTGGACGGAGGAGGGTGCCCGTCGCCGCAATGCCTCGTGGTCGGGGCCGTCACCGACGAGCACGAGCGTCGCCCGCGGCAGCACGCCGATGACCTCCTCCCAGGCCCGCAGCAGTACGTCCTGGCCCTTCTGGCGGCACAGGCGGCCCACGCACACCACGAGGGGGCGGCCCTCGTCGCCGGGTGCGGGCGGCTCCGGCGGGAGCCCCTCGGCGGCGGCCCGCGGTGCGGGAGGGGGGACAGCCGGGTGGCCGGGCGCGGTGCCGGAGGGGGCGGCCGGGGAGAAGCGGGTCGTGTCGATGCCGTTGGGGATGACCGTGTAGGCCGCGCGCACCCCGGCGCGCAGACCTGTCGCGCGCTCCGCCTCGCTGACGCACACCACCCGGTCCGCCCAGCGCGCTCCCCACCGCTCCCAGCGCAGGGCGAGCGCGGCGGTGACGCCACCGACCGCCTCGAAGGACCAGGCGTGCGGCTGGAACACCGTCGGGACGCGCCCGCGGACGGCGAGCCGCGCGGCCAGACCCGCCTTGGCGCTGTGCGCGTGCACCAGTTCGGGCCGGACCTCGTCGATCAGCCGGGCGAGCCGGCGTACCTCGCCCGGCAGGCCGGGCCCCGGGGAGCGGCTCGCCCGCCAGTCCCGGACGTCGGCGCCCAGTTCCCGCAGGCCGGCGGCCAGTGCGCCGCCCGGGCAGGCCACGGTGACGCGCAGGCCCGCCGCGAGCTGGGCCCGCGCCAGGTCGAGCACGACCCGGGCGACACCGCCGTCGACGGGTTGCGCGAGGTGCAGGAGCCGGGGCCGAAGGTCGGGTGCTGGCTGGTGCATGCGCGGGTTACCTCGCTCACGGGGGCGCTCAAGACTGCGGTCGCGAACGCGGCTCCTACTTACGGGCGTCCACGGCGGCGAAGAGCGCGCCGGCCCATGCCGCGTCCGCGTGGGAAACGAGCCGGAAGCCGGGCTGGTCACCACCGCGCCGCAGGGCCCGGCCGAGATCCAACACGTCGGAGTCGTAGCCGAGCGTGTTGGCGTAGGCCGGAATCCGCCGGGCGGGTACGTCACCCGGTTCGCTGATCGTGGAGTTGAGTACGTCGTCCGGGGGATTGACGGAGTCGCGCAGTGCGACGGGCGTACGCCGGGGGCCGAGGGAGAGCGTGAGCGTCTCGCCCACGCTGCCCCGGTCGCCGCCGTACGCCACCAGGCCGACGCGTCCGCCCGCCCCCGCCGGTACGCGCATACCGGTGAGCCGGACGTCGACGGGGGTGTCCAGTGCCTCGAAGCCGTCCCACAGGGCCAGTTCGCGCAGCGGCTCCGCGGGGTTCTCGTACGCCACCACCAGGGTCCAGCCGCCCCACGTCCCGGCCGCGGACCTGCCCACGGCGATGCCGACCTGCGCGACGGTGTACAGTCCCGAGCCGCTCTCCCGCACCAGCCGGGTGACGTCGGCCGAGGCCTGGAAGGCGTTCACGCCGGCTGCCTCCCGGTGACCCTCGACCGTGTCGGCGAGGACCTCCTGGTACGCGCCGCCCGGCCCGGCGATCAGTACCCGCCCGTCGGCGCGCGGCGGTTCGTGCTCGCCGGCGCGCGGATTGCCGCCCCAGTACAGCCGGGCGTACGTGACCCGGCCGCCCTCGGGGACGCGGAGCTCGGCCCGGGAGGAGTTGTAGGTGCGGGGGTCGGCGTCGACGTCGACATCGACCATGTCGAGGCCGGCGTTCGCCGCGGTCCGTCCGGCCCGCACCGCCTGGCATGCGGAATCCTCCGACGCGCGGCAGCTCACGGAGGCGTTGGCCGCGCGGACGAAGCCGCCGTGCTGCACTCCGTGGTGACGCGGCGTCAAGACCTGGCGTGTGGCCTCGGCGGAGGACGGCGTGCCCGTCCGGGCCGCGGCCGGGGTCGTCGGGACCGGGAGGACGGCGAGGGTGGTGGAGGCGAGGGCGCCCGCCGTTGTCCGCAGCAGGGGACCCAGGAGATCGCGCATGACCGAAGGTGCCCTTTCGCACGTCCTGAAGAGATCCGCAACTGTAGTCGATATACCTACAAACTCGGACAAACTCTGCAAGTGTGTTGGAAAGGTGAAGGCGTTCCGTCCTCACGTCACCCCATTGGCGGCACAACCCCCGGCGGCGCCGTGCGTTGACACTGCGCCGGGCGTCCGCTCGGATGTTTGTGTCGATCCCAAGGAGCACCTCTCCATGTCGCGTATCGCGAAGGGCCTGGTCCTGACCTCCGCCGCCGTCGCGGCCGTCGCCGGCGGTGCCGGCGTGGCCTCCGCCGACGCCGGCGCGGGCGCCGCCGCCGCCAAGTCGCCGGGCGTGCTGTCGGGCAACGTCATCCAGGTCCCGATCCACGTCCCGATCAATGTGTGCGGCAACACCGTCGACGTCATCGCCCTGCTCAACCCCGCGTTCGGCAACGCCTGCGTCAACGACTGACATCGGGACGCACCCTTCGGCCGGCCGTCCGCCTCGCGCGCTCGTCGCGGGGCGGGCGGCCGGTTCTGCGCTCCTCCGAATGGATCACATTCCGTAGGCGAGCGGTTGCGCACGGAGAACGGTGAATCGACGGTGGGCACAGGCCCCCGCTGTTCACCGAAAGGAACACCCATGCGTGATCTGCCTGTCCGGCGTCTCGCGTCCACCGTCCTGTGCGCGTCTGTTCTGATCGGCATCACCGGTCCGATCGCGGTCGCCGCCGACGCGTCCCGCGAGCACGACCGCGCCGCCTCCCGGGCGCCTGTCCCGGCAGCGGAGAAGGAGAGGCTGCTCGCCCAGGTCAGGAACCTCGGCACCGCCGGTCCCGCCCTCGATCCGGTCGTCGACCTGCTCACCCAGTCGCTGGAGAAGGGCAAGCTGCCCGCCGACGAGGCCAGACGACTGGGGGAGGCGGCGAAGCAGGCCGTCCTCCGGGCCGCCACCGATCCCGAGCCGGCCGCCCCGACGGCTCCGGCCCAGGCGACGGCCCCCGTGCGGCCGTCGGCCCCCTCCCAGCCGTCGACGCCCACTCAGCCGGCGGCGTCCGCGCAGCCCGCGGCTCCCGTGACGTCCACGGCGGCGACTCCTACGACGGCGTCCAAGCCCGCGACTCCTACGACGGCGTCCAAACCCGCGGCTCAGGCGGCTGCGTCCAAACCCGCCGCTCAGGCGACGGCGTCCGCCACTCCCACCGCGCCGGCGAGTCCGACGGCCTCGGCGAAGCCCGCGGCACCCGCTTCTCCGTCGACCACGGCGAAACCCGCGGCTTCCTCGGTGCCGGCGACCTCCCCGGTGGCGACGAAGCCCACCAAGCCGAGCGCCACCGCCACGCCGTCCGCCCCCGTCACGCCGTCCGCGCCCGCATCACCGTCGGCTTCCGCCACGCCGTCCGCCTCCGCGGTACCGTCCGCCCCCGCGGTCTCCGGTGCCCCGGCGGCCCTCACCGTGAAGGCGGCCAAGCGGCACACCGTCAGCGCGCCCACGTCCCGTGACCTGGCCGATGACGCGCTCTCCGCACTGCAGACCGCGATCGACAATCTGGTGAAGGCGGTCACCGGGCAGCTGGACCAGCTCCTGTCGTCCGCCACCGACGTGGTGTCCGGCCTGCTCGACCTGCTGGGGCCGGACCTCCTCGGCGAGGACACGTCCGCTCCCAGCGTCGATTCCCTGCCCGCACTGCCCAGCCTCCCCGTGGAGCCGAGCCAGTCGGCGACCGGCTGAGACCTGTGCTCACCGGCGGCTGCACGGCAATTTCATATGTCTTCTCGATGCGGAGTTTCCGGCCCGGCCGGACATCGTTAGGCACGGCGTCAGAGACCCCTGGGTGACGTGAGTTGCCGAAGAGAGGAACACGATGAAGTCCCTGAAGGCCGCCGCCGTAGTCACCGGTTCCGTGGCCCTTGCCGGCGTCGCCGCACCCGCGTTCGCCTACGACGCCCACCACCTGCCGCCCATGAGCGTCAACGGCGCGCTCGCCCACCTCGCCGAGAAGCCACCCACGGTGAAGGACCTGATGCCGCTGCAGCACCAGTCGGACGCGCTCGACACCGAGAACAAGGACTCCGTGCTGAGCCATCTGAAGGACGTCACCACGTCGGTCAACCACCGGCCGCTGCTCGGTGGTCTGCCCCTGAAGCGCTGACGCCCTCCGCCCCCCGACGGGCCGGTCCCGCAGCCACGCGGAACCGGCCCTCGGCGTATGAGGGGGCAGGTCGCCCGATCGTGTGGAGTGGCTTCGGACGCTGCTCCGGACGGGTGACGAGCCGTCAGGGCGCACCACGGCCCGTGGATAAGGTCGCGCGGTGACCACAGTACCCAGCGCAATCCGCCCCTTCCGCGCCGCCGACCTCGGGACGCTCGCCCTGCTCGCCTGGATGGCCAGGAACGAGCAGGGCGCCGGCAGGACCCCCTGTCTGCTCGCCTGCTCTCTGGGCGACGGGCCGGGCGGGCCGGAGGGCGCGTCCGCCGCCGTGGCGCGGCTTCTGGACGACATGCGGCTGCCGGTGGGTGGCGACCCCGTCGACGGCACGACCCGGCCGAGCCTGAAGGTCAGCATGCTGGTCGTCGCCGGCCAGATCGTCCTCCAGATGCCGAACGTCACCACCCAGGTCACGCCGCCCGCCGAGTGGCTGGAGGCGGTCGGGAACCTCGGTTACACCTATTTCATGTTCACCACGCGCGTCTGCCCCACGACCGGCCCCCGCCGGCCGGTCGCGGGCCCGGAGCTGGCCGCGTTCGCGGGAGCCCCGGAAACGACGAACGCCGCCGCGCACGTCTACCTGCCCGCCCGCAGCCTGCGCGCCTGACGCTCCGGTACGCGGGCGGAAGCCGCGGGCCCCGCCCCCTCACCCGTCCTCACCGCACCTGGGTCCCCCGCTTCCGCACCTCGCCGTGGTCGGGGCGCTGACACCGATCCGCCGGTGGGACTTCTGGACGAGCCGACTATTACGGCACCCGGGGGAATTGTGAAATGAAGGCGTTTTCCGCTCGTTACCCGGTACGGACCCAGAACCCCCGCAATTCTGAAAGGGACCGTACTGACATGAAGCCGACCACCCGAGGAACCCTTGCCGCCGTCATCACGGGCGTCGCGGCCACCGTGGGCGTCGCGGCCCCCGCAGCGGCATCCGGCACGGTCCCCGTCCCCGTGCCCCTGGGCGGTGCCTCCCGGTCGCTCGGCATGGAGGTGCCCAGGGCCGGCGCCGAACTGCCACTGCTGAAGCCCGGCGCCCCCGACGGACCCCGGTACGTCTCGGGCCGGCTCCTCCCCGACCGGACCCTGCCCCAGCTGCCGGTGAGCAGCGGGCTGCCCGGCCTGGACGCCAGGGCTCCGCTGCCGCGCCCCCTGGGGGGCGGCTTCGACCACGTCGACGTGGACTCACCCACCGGCGACCTGCGAGCCCTCACTCCCGGCCTGTCCCTGGACGCCCCCCTGATCGCACCCGCCGGGCGCGACTCCGGTCTGCCGGGCGCCACGATTCCGCAGGTGGGTGTCCTTCCCCCGGTCGTACGCACCGTCGCGGACGGCAACGTGGGCACGGGTCCGGGACTGTGACCGGGCACGACCGCACCCGCCGTATGGCTCCTTGGCGGTGACCCCGCGCGCTTCCGGCCGGTTAGCCGGTACGGACATGTGAACCGGACGAGGAGCGAGCATGGTCGTCGGTGTGGGCGGAGCAGGGGTCGGTGCGGAGCGGGGGGCCGGGGCGAAGGCGGCCAGACCGTCCCGGCGGGAGATGGCGCGGGGGCTGCTGGCCTCCGCCACCGCGCTGGCGCTGGCACCGCTCGTGGCCGCCTCCCGGCCGGCGCCACCGGCCGAGGACCCCAACGGCAACTCCTTCGACGAGACCTACCGGGGCCGCCGTATCCACGGTGTCCTGGTGCCCGCCGCAGGCCGCGAGGAGGCCGGCATCGAGTGGCGGATCACCATCGACGGCCGCCCGCTGCACCTGATGCGCCGGGCCGACGGCACCTGGCTGAGCATGATCGACCACTACACGTCGTACCGGACGCCGCTGGAGGCGACCCGGGCCGCCGTGGACGAGATCGGGCCCGGCCGGCGGCTGCGCGACCTGGCGCCGCGCCCGTTCGTCGGACACTTCGGCGCGGGCACCGGGGAACAGGCGCACCAGGGGGGCAGGCATGGCGTACGTGCGTAAGAACGTCAGCACGCTCACCGCGGGCGAGCGACGACGGTTCGTGAACGCGCTGCTGACGCTGAAACGGCGCGGTGAGTACGACGAGTTCGTGCGCCTGCACATCGACTTCTACACCACCGACGGCGAGCACGGGCTGCGCACCGCCCACATGGCGCCGTCCTTCCTGCCCTGGCACCGCCGGTTCCTGCTGGACCTGGAGCGTGCGCTGCGTCGCGTCGACTCCTCGGTGACGGTGCCGTACTGGGATTGGACCCGGGACCGTACGACGGCCTCCGTGCCGTGGACGAAGGACCTGCTCGGCGGGAACGGCCGGCGCTCCGACCGGCAGGTGATGACCGGTCCGTTCGCCTATGCGGCGGGCCACTGGACCCTCAAGGAAGGCGTCACCGACGGCAAGTTCCTCACCCGGGACCTCGGCCGCTCCGCCGCACCCCTCCGGCTGCCGACCCGGAGCGAGCTGCAGTGGGCTCTGGACGACCCCGTCTACGACGCCTGGCCCTGGGACTCCACCGTCCGCAGGGGCTTCCGCAACAAGCTGGAGGGCTGGGGCGCCGGCAGCGGCAGCGGCTCGTGGAAGAACCACAACCGGGTGCACCGCTGGGTCGGCGGCGTGATGCTCGGCGGCGCGTCGGTCAACGACCCGGTGTTCTGGCTGCACCACGCCTTCCTCGACCTCCAGTGGTACCGCTGGCAGCGGGCCCTCCGCAACCACCGCTACCTGCCGGCCGAGCCGCCCGGCACCTCCGACAGGCAACACAAGCGGGTCGTCGCCCGGCACGAGAAGCTGCCGCCGTGGGACGAGACGCCGGACGACCTGGAGGACGTGAGCCGGATCTACCGGTACGCGTGAGCAACCGGTGCGCGTGTCGCAACCGGTGCCCGTGCGCCGGGCCGGACACGGCGAGAGCCCCGGCGTTCGCAGTGCCGGGGCTCTCGCCTGTGGGGGCCGATCCGCTCAGTTGCCGTAGCCGCTGTGACCAGGGCCGGGGTTGCCGGTCTTGCCGTGGTCGCCGTCGTTGGCGCAGAAGTTGCCGAACGCCGGGTTCAGCAGCCCGACGATGTCCACGGTGTTCCCGCACACGTTGACCGGGATGTGCACCGGAACCTGGATCACGTTGCCGGAGGCCACGCCGGGCGAGTCGAGAGCCGCACCCTCGGCATTCGCGTCGGCCAGGGCCAGTCCGGCCCCGCTGACCACCACGGCACCGGTGCCGAGAGCGATACCGGCTGCCTTCGCGATGCGAGACATCACATTCTCCTTCTGTAGCTCGGGAAGCGCGACGGCGGAGCAGCCACCGCACTTCCCGTTCAACGGCGCCGCACCAGGGGGGTCACGGTGACCAGCGGGGGATCACTCTTTCAACGCGGGCGCCGTCGTGATCCGGTGGTTGTTCACGGGCGCCGGCCGGGGCCCCGCCCCTACCCTCCGGGGTTTGGACACGGACAACGTTCCCGACAGCGTTCGCGGCGCGGTACCGACGCAGCACGTGAGCGGTCGCGGCGGCTGATCGGTCTGCTCGCCGAGGAGAACAGGCTGCGGGCCTTCGCGGCCGTGGCGCTGGGCGCGCGGAGCACCCGGCAGGCCGCCGAGGCGGCGGGGCTGCCGCCCAAGGACACGGCCGTCGCACTGCTCAGACTGCGCGAACAGGGAGCCGTCACCGGCGGACCGGAGGGCGGCCTGGCCGTCGCCCGCGACCTCCTGCGCGAACTGGCCCGCCCGGAGCAACCGGAGCGGTCCACGCGACCGGCCCCGGGCGATGTGGTGAGCACCTTCGTCCGGGACGGTCGCCTGCTCCGGTTGCCGGCCCAGTGGACCCGCAAGCAGCAGGTGCTGCGGCACATCGCGGAACGCACCTTCGAGCCGGGGGCCGCCTACCCGGAGCGGGTCGTGAACGAGCGCCTGCGGGCCTGGTGCGAGGGCTCCGACGAGATCGACCATGTGGCGCTCCGGCGATATCTCGTGGACCTGCACGAGCTGCGCCGGAGCGAGGGCGTCTACGTACGTGTACGGGCTCGGGCCGCCTGACGGGTCGGAACGCGTACGGCTCGGGCCGCCTGACCGGTCGGAACGCGTACGGGTCGGGCCATCTGACTGGTCCGAACGCGTGCGGGCCCCGGCCACTTGACCGGTCGGGCAGCGTACGGGCCTGGGCCGCCTGACTGGTCCGAACGGGTACGGGCCCAGGTCATCTGACCAGTCCGTACCCGTACGGGCCCAGGTCATCTGACCAGTCCGTACGCGTACGGGCCCAGGCCACCCGACCGGTCCGCCGCAGGGTCCACCCTCGGGCTCAGGGGAGGCGTCGTACGGGGGAGCCCGCCAGGTAGGCCTGGATGTCCTCGACGGCCTGGCCGTAGTACGTCGTGTAGTTGGCGTGGGACACGTAGCCGAGATGGGGCGTGGCGAGGAGACGCGGCGCGGTACGCATCGGATGACCGGCCGGCAGCGGCTCGGTGTCGAAGACGTCGACGCCGGCGCCGGCCATCCGCCCCTCGTGCAGCGCGGCCAGCAGCGCGTCCTGGTCGACGATCGCGGCACGGGAGGTGTTGACGAGGTAGGCGGTCGGCTTCATCAGGGCGAGTTCGGCGGCGCCGACAAGGCCGCGGGTGCGGTCGCCCAGGGCGAGATGGACGGACACGAAGTCGCTGTCCCGGAACAACTCCTCCTTCGACCCGGCGAGTTCCACGCCCACCTCCTCGGCGCGCTCCTCGGTGAGGTTCTGGCTCCACGCGCCGACCCGCATGCCGAAGGCGAGTCCGACCCGGGCGACACGGCTGCCGATCTTCCCGAGCCCGAGCAGGCCCAGCCGGCGGCCGTGCAGATCGGCGCCGAGGGTCGACTGCCAGGGCCCGTCGCCGCGCAACGCGTTGCTCTCCTGGACGATCCCCCGGGCGAGACCGAGCAACAGCGCCCAGGTCAGCTCGACCGGCGGGGTGCTGGAACTCGCCGTACCGCACACGGTGACCCCGTGCGCCTCGGCGGCGGCGTAGTCGATGACGCTGTTGCGCATCCCGGAGGCGATGAGCAGCTTCAGTCGCGGCAGGCGGGCGATCAGCGAGCCGGGGAAGGGGACGCGTTCGCGCAACGTCACGACGATGTCGTACTCGGCGAGCGCGGCGGCGACGGCGTCCTCTCCGTCGAGGTGCTCCCGCAGCGCGACGACCTCCACCTGATCCTCGATCACCGACCAGTCGGCCGACCGGGTCGCCACACCCTGGAAGTCGTCCAGCACCACACAGCGAAGTCGCACGCGATCTCCCTCCCGTGCGGCGACTCTAGCGCGGGGGCCTGTGCGGCGCCGGCAGCGAGTGCGGTTGCCGTCCGGCGCCTACTCTCACCTCTCCCGCCTGCTCAGCCAGGCCACACACCCTCACCGCACGAGCCCGCCCACACCGAGGGCCACAAGAACGGCTCCCCAGTCGATGACATGGGGAAGGCCGGGAAAGAACGCGAAGAACGCCAGGGCTCCTACGAGCCCGACCGCGAACGCACCCCCACCGCCCACCGCCGGCGCACATCCTCCGCTTGCCCCCGCCCGGGGCCCCGCTCCTGCTCACTCATGACCGACTCACTTGGTGATGTGGTGACACTGGCTGACGCTTCGTACGCCGTTGACGTAGAGGCGAGCACACGCCCTGCCATAACGAGGCAGCGTGTGGGGAGAGTTGTTCCGCATGGGGTCGATCACGCACTCACTGTGCGTTTCGCCTCGTGAGGTGCGGTAGGTGCGCTAGGTACGGTTGTCGGTGTCGGCGTAGGTGAAGTCGATGCGCCAGTTGCAGAAGCCGCTGCTGAGGGCCGCGACGAAGGCGCAGTCGACGCCTGCGTTCTGGTACGTGATCTTCCTGCCGCTGCCGCGGGGATGATGTGCGTGAACATGCAACCGGTCGGCACCTTCACGGTCATACCGCCCACGCTGTACTCGAAGGTACGCACGGGCGTCGAACCCATGGCGCCGGCTTGCGCGCTCGTCTGCGCCGCGAGGACGAGGGACGCGGCGGCGGCCAGCGTCGTGACAACACGCCCGAGGTACTGCACGGCCAAGGTCGGTCCCCTTCTGGTGATTGCCCGATGAACCTCCGGGGCAACCGGGGCCGGCCGTGACCCGCTGCGGGGCGGCGGTCGGCTTCAGCCAAGTGAGGGAACCTGGTAGCGCAGGGCTGACCAGCAGAAATGTTCCCAGTGGTCCGGGCCGGGCCGGTCAGGGGTTTACTCAGGGCCGCGCGGTCGGCGGCAGATTCCGGCGGGCCATGCCTCGCCCCAGGTGGGCGGGCGAGGCCGGCGCCCCCGGCGGGACCCGAAGCTGCGACCAAGCGCTTGGAAGACGCGAGCGGACGTTGTCGGCACGGGCCGCCGACCCCTTGCGCGGTGCCGCGCTGGATTGCCGAGTACCGTTGCCGCCCCGCGTGGAGGCCGTCATTGCTGCCGCCGGCCGCAGCTTCTGAGTACTGCTCAGATCCGCCCGCCGGTCAGACGAGTGATCGGACCGTGCGTACGGCGCCCCGCGCGGTGGCCCGCCAGGTAGGACGTGGCACCCAGCGCGGACAAGCCGGCACCCACACCGGCGGCGAGGAGCTTCCGCTGGGCGATCACCGTCCATGCCGTCTTGGCGAAGGCCACGGCCTGTCCCGAGGCAGCGACGACGGCCTGGCGGCCGGCTTGGACACGCTCGGCCGCGCTGTGCACGACCGCGGCGCTCGTCCCGGCCACACGCCCAGCCTCATCCACGGCGGCCGACGCCACGTCACCGGTCTTCTCGGCCGCCTTGTCCGCCGCCTGCGACGCGGGAGCAGTCGCCTTCGCCGCGGCCTGCCGGGCCTTGGCAGACGCACCCCGATTGGATACGGAACTCTGATTCGTGCCGCTGTTCGACTGACTCATGGACTTCGCCTTGCCGCTCCCGCCAACGGCAAACTCGCTCCGCCGGAACGGCGCACGCCGATACAGATCCAACGGCACTGCTCTTCTTCCCGGAACGACAGGTTCGCGCTCGTCCACCGATGTATGAGCCGCGCCGGTAGGCGAAGGTGGTCCGCCACTATGCGGCGAAGCACTACCTCGCAGTCCCCACTCCGCCTCGACTCCACCGTCCACCGCACAACCCAGAACGGCATTCGGCCGAGCCGTCGTTGTGTCGGTACCGTCGGTACCAAGGCGGTGCTCGCGGTCAGCTGTTCGCTCAGTAGAAACGGGATGTCTTCCGGACGGGCGGCCAGGTCGCCTCTGCTCCCGCGGCTCCAGGGATGCGACGCTGTGCACGCTCTTCGACTTTTCTGCGCCTACGCTCGCGTAGACCGGGCGGGAGCTCGTTCGCCAAGATCCGGCAGGTCAATGCCAACTCGGCTTCGTGCTCTTGGGCTGCTCCGGACGACCGCAACCGGACCGGTCCGCTGTCGGAGAGAGCCAGACGCAGCTTGCTGACCGCTCGTGAGAACCGACTGCGAGCATTGGCTACAGCGCGAGCGCCCTCGGGAGTGCCCTTCGCCTGGGCTTTGGCCTGCCGGAGTTGTGCAGCGGCTTGGACGGCTCGGAGGCTGAGCTCAGGCACACGCCGCTGGTCGTCGGACGGCCCCTCAAGCCCTGAGAGCAGGAGTGCGCGCAGGAGATGCGCCTCCTTGTTCGTGAGACGTTCGCTCAGCAGCGTGGCTGCGTACTTGAGAGAGGTCCGGCTCATCGTGGGCGTATCCGAGGTCGTGCCGAGGGTGAGGTGCAGCGCGACACTAACCGCCGGCGTCCGCAAGGCCAAGCCTCGGTCCTGCGGTGCTCAGGTGCCCGGACCAAGCGCATGGAAGATGCGGGCGCTTGGTGGCGCGGCGGTCAGCCAGCAGGTCGCCGGTACGGCGTCAGGCGCTCAGTGCCGCTGAGGTCCGTCCGCGTTGCCGTCAGTGCTGCCCTCAGTCAGGCCGCTCAGCGCCGCCGACGTTGCCGTCAGCGCTGCCCTCACTGCCGTCGGAGATGCCGGCGTATGACCACTCTGAACGGTCGATCACCCCTGCTGACCTCCCCCGGTGCCCTCGGCGGTACCGCGACTGGTCGACGAACTCGTCACACAAATGAAGTCGGGCTCCGCACCCGCTTACCGAACCGCGATGCAGCGGCTTGCGGACACCGCTCGGGCGGGAGGCCCCGAGAGCCTGACGGCCGCCGTAGAAGCCCTCGCGCCCTTGCTGCCGGGGCTGAGTGGGGACTTCGCCATGACCGCGGTGCTGGCTGGCGCCTGCGTCGAGTGGGGCGCGTCCCCCATGGCTCTCGTCGACGTGCTGCCGCAGCGTGTCTCGGAGGCCATGATGCTCAACGACGTGGTGCCGGAATTCTGGGAAAAGACAGCACGCGGGCGGCCGCTGCCCGAACCGGTGAGTGCCGGCACACACCAGCTGGTGCGGACACTGACCAGGCCGACCCGATGGCGCCGGGGTGTCGACAAGAACACGATGACCCGCATCGCCATGTCCTGGTTCGACATGGAGGACTGGCTCAAAGCCCTGATCACCGTCATGACGGACGCACGTTTCCGTGCGGCGGTCCCCGGCGACGTCAAAGCCGAGTTGCGCGAACATGCCGCTGCGGTCGCACACCGGTCACAGCGCGCTGCTCGGGTCGGCGCGCTGGCTGCTGTCCTTGACGACGAGCCGCTGGTCGTCATCGACCCCAGGGCACATCGGGGATACGCCCTCACGATGAGTGGTGTCGGGGACAACGGCCAGCTGCACATCCTCCTGGCCGATCGGCTCGTCGGAGACCCCGGACAAGGCCTGGTCGCTGGGGACCGCCCAGCGCGGTCCTGGGTCGAGGCGGCGACCAGCGGCAACCCCTACCTCGGCCCCGACGACCCGGCGATCCGCTGTTTCCGCCTCTTCGACGGCCAGGGGACCTACATCAGCCCGGAAGGCGTGCCTGCCGACCTAGGCCTTCTCCACGGCGCCCGCGTCCTTGTCCTGCACCCGCCGAACGGCAACTACGGCATGGGCGTGGGGCGAGTGTTCGAGCACATGGGAAGCAACTTGAAGCAACTTGGGTGGGGCGCTGCCTTGGACTGATGAGCCTCTCACCTGCCTCGATGGTTCGCGCTCGCTCGCTGCTCGTCCGCCGATGTTCGTCGGCGGACGTCACGCAGCCAGACACCCCCCACCCGCCCCACGGCTCCGAGGTAGCCACGCGACGTTCCGCCACGGTCCCCGCCCTCCCGCTGGTGTGCCTAGCATCTAGGCACCCAGCCTGGGGCGCTTTGCCGTCATAGGCCAGGGCTCAGTGGCCGACGGCATCAGGTGAACTGGCGGTCGTCGCCTGTTGCACCGCCCAGCAGGACATAGCCACACAAAAGGGTGCGATAACCGTAGAAATGGACATAGTTTCGCCTGTTCGATAGCGTAGACGCGTGCCACAGCATCGGCTGTATCCAGCCGTCTGAAGGCGGGCGCTGAATGCCAAAGTTCTCGGCTCTGATGCACCCGATGCCTTGAGCCCCCGACAACGCCGCATGGTCCGTAACCGGCTCAGCGTGTCGGCAGTGGCGATGCATCAATGCAAGCAACCGTCCCTGAGGAAGAGGATAGCCATGCGCGCGAAGCGAACCACTGCGCTCCTTGCGGGCACTGTCGCCGCGGTTGCAGGTCTGACGCTTGCGCCGACGGTCGTACCGCAGGCGGCAGCCACCTCGGTGGCACACGAAGCGTCGGCCCGCCCCATCCCCACCCCCAAGCCGACGAATACCCGTAGTCCCTACAACCAGGGCCAGGTGGATGGACGGGCGGCCGGGAAGAGCGACGGCGCAGACTGCAACTACCGCCAGTCCTATGCCCCGAAGTCGAGCAACTCGAAATACGTCCAGGGCTACAAGGACTCTTACGAGAGGAACTACGACGCCACCTGCGACGAAGGTTAGACAGCTCGTCCGCGCAGTCGTGGAGGAAAGCCTCGCGGATCTCTGCTCGCCGTTCCCAGCGGATCCACAGGCGTCGGAATCCCCACGACAGGCGAAGGCCTGCCTGATCACTCACCGGGCGTAGTCCAGGGCGTCCGGGTGGAGCGCACCACTGTACGAACGGTCGGGCTTCGTTGATGGCCAAGGAGGGACCTGCCAGCGCCAGCCGCGCACGGAGTACGGCACTGTCGTGGGAGCAGGCGCCCGCTTGCCAAGTCTGTTGATCCTGCCCGGAGCCCTGTCCAGGCTCTTCACCTGCGTTCGCGTGCGGTCGATCGACGGGCGGCTTGTTGCTTCTGTCCCCTCCCGAACGGGCCTGACCGTCGCTGAATGAGACGGAGACTGAGACGGTGCTTCCCATGAGCGAGACACCAGACCCCGGCAACCCGAACGGCATCCAGGTGGGCGACATCTACGAAGACTGCTCGTTCCACCCGGTGCTGTGCACCGCGGTTGATGAGGTGGCGGGCGTCGTACTCAGCGGCGTCTCCCTCATCGACGGCAGCTTTCCCCGCTCCTGCGATGCCCTGCACTGCGGGCCTATCCGGATCCGCGTGGAGGACGTCATGGCCATCAAGCAGGACTTGGAGGGCTACGCCCGCCGGCGGAAGGAAGAGCTACGGGCCGGGGACAACACCTGATCCATAGCTCCACAGAGATCGGCCATCCAAGGTCATACAGGCCGCGCGGAGGGTTGTGAAGACCGCTGCCGGGCGCGGGCGGTTGCTGGGGTTGCTGTACCTCGCTGCCGTACAGCAGGATCCTGACCAGGGGTGGGTCATGAAGCGGGAACCGCTCGAACGGCTGCTGGGTTGCGGAGACAAGACGTCATTGGCCGCGCTCTCTGCTCTCCGCGCTGGCGCTTCTTACGTCGTCTGGGACGGAACGACGTCAGCCAAATCGCTCGCGGCGATCTACGCACGCCGACTCCGCCACACCCTCCGGAGAGGCATCGAGACCTCCGGATTGGCGCGAGCCGTGCAACGGCTGGACCTTTACGGCCAACCGGTTCGACTCGGACAGATCACGGCTGCCGACCGGCCTTGGATCTTCATGCTTTTCCTCGACGAAGAAGGCAGCAGGCTGGTGGCGTGCACCGGCGTCCGGCAGACCCAACCGGCTCGGCGTGACCAGGCGCCTGATGGAGCTCTGTAAGACCAACCAACACGCTGTCCAACTGTGCTGGTGGTTCCGTGGGTCTTGGCCCAGGCCGTTCACCTGCGTTCATGGGCAGCCGGTCGGGGGAGCGGCACGCGTCTTGGGTCTCGTCTGAACGTCCGTGAACCCGAATGAGACGGAAACCGAGACGGACGGCGGAGCCGCGCTCGCTAGCATCTTCGCTGGTGAAGGGGGAGCCATGGCACTGGTCCGCAAGGGATCACGACGGATTGTTGTCGACGGTACGGCCTACCGCTGGCGGCTGCGAGGTAGGCCGACGTACTTCCAGGGCCTGGTCTTGTCGCCGTGCATGTTCGCGGTCGAGCATGCGGACACGCCGGGCATGACTCTCGTAGTCACCACCGACCAGCCCCATCCGGGCAACTGGATCGGCCGCGAGGCTGAGCCAGTACTGCCGTCCGGTGTTGCCGCGGCTGTTCGGCTTGCCCTGCGTCAAGGCTGGTCCCCGACGGCTGCGGGCTCCGCGTTCCACCTCGACAAGTCCGCCGGCTTCACGCCCTCGTCCTGAGCGGTGTATCGACTGAACACCGCTTTAGACACCATCTCATTTGGCTGCCTAAGTAGGCTGTCGGCCGTGGTGGGGATCGTTGAGCGGCTGGTGCCGGACGAGCTGTGGGAGCTGTTCCAGCGAGTGGTACCGGAGGCGCCGGTGCGACCTCAGGGTGGTGGCCGTCGCCGGCATGGCGACCGGGAGGTGTTGGCCGCGATCGTGTTCGTGGCCACGTCTGGCTGCACGTGGCAGCAGTTGCCGTCGGCGTTGTTCGGGCCGTCGGGTGCCACGGCCCATCGGCGCTTCGCCGAGTGGACGAAGGCCAGGGTGTGGGCCAGGCTTCACCGCCTGGTCCTGGACGAACTCGGCGCACGCGGCGAGCTCGACTGGTCTCGCTGCGCGATCGACTCGGTGAACATGACAGCCAGGCCCTGGTACCGCTGGTGAAAGGCATACCGCCGATCCGCTCCCGCCGTGGTCGGCGACGGCGCAAGCCGGGCAAGCTCCACGCCGACAAGGGCTACGACTACGACCACCTGCGGCGATGGTTACGGAAGCGTGGGATCACCCACCGCATCGCTCGCAAGGGAATCGAGTCCTCGCAGCGGCTGGGCCGCCACCGGTGGACCATTGAACGCACCATGTCCTGGCTCGTCGGCTGCCGCCGCCTACACCGCCGCTACGAGCGCAAAGCCAAGTACTTCCTTGCCTTCACCAGCATCGCCTGCACCCTCATCTGCTACCGCAGACTCGCCAAATGAGATCGTGTCTTAGGAGTTCGGTCTGACCGCCTGTCCGCCCGTGCTGCGCAGGGCGGCCGTGGCCGTGTCAGACTGCACCGCGCCGCCGCTGTCCGCTGTCGTTGATGTCAGCCATGGATGTCACCTCACACTGGCTGGGGTCACTTGCGACGCTTGCGTGTCTTCGCCTTGCGTTCGGCTTCCTTGCGCTTCTCGATGGTGTACGACGACCACTCGCCACGGTGCAGGTTGCATCGCGACGCACCGACCATCGCCAGCCGCCGGCACCGAGTGCCCTTCTCCGTGAGCGCTCCACACCTGGACTGCGTACGAGCCACGTCTCCCACCCCCGGTCTCGACCGTCGTGCGGACCAGTGCAGGATTGCCGGGCACATGTCCTCTGTGGAAGGCGCACTGCTCCGCGCAGCGGTGCACGGCGGCCCAGGGAGGTTGCTCGGGGGCGCACGCTTTCCAACTGTGGTGGTGGGGTCTTGGGCATCGTTCGGGGCCGTTCACCTGGGTTCATGGGCGGATGGACACTGGCGTGGGGACGGCTCCGGGTCTCGTCTGAATGACCGTGAACGGGGCTGAATGAGACGGAAACTGAGACGGCCGCGCTCCTCCGCAGCATGGGAGACGGCTCGCGGCCGGCTGCCGAAGTCACCGTCATTCGTGGAGCTAAGCCACCTTGGGGCGCGCCGCACGCATGCCTGAGGCGGGCTCCTGTGCATCGTCGACTAGGAAGATCTCGTCTTCCCTGAAGTCTGGGGCCTGGAAGGGGTTTGTCGTCGGAGGCGGCGACGCTGCAGTGGAGCAGCGGGGTTGCCTTTCCAGAGCGGAGAACAGCGACGTTGGATCGATGAGAGGTCTCTCTTTCGTTACAGGTCCCTCATGGGGCCTGGAGTCCCGTGACCGGGCACAGTGGTCCTACAGCTTGGTCATCTTGGCGTACGGGCTCAAGATCCGCATTTGCGCCGAGCCGAAATCCACCAGCGCCGCGATTCCGTCCTCGATGCTGATTACCCGGCCGAGACCGTGCACGTCATGGGTAACCTGGTCGCCCGTGGCGAAGTGCTTGGGAGCCGGTGTGACCGGGGCCTTGAAGGGGCTGGTAGGCAAGTGACGCTTCGGTGCAGCAGACTTTGTCATGACTCAGTATGAGCCTACGTGTACACCGATCGCTGTGGCCGTCGGCACAGATCCGGACGAGAGCAACCGCGTCACGCCACTGACCTGCGGTTTCGAGACTTCGTGAGGTGAAACTCGGCCGCAGGCTCCTTCGCTGACCGTGACTGATCTCTGTACTTGGCACGGTTGGGGCACGAACCTCAGCCGACGACAGTCAGCTACGTGAGTGCGCCGACCGATCAGGCGCGCGGGCGCTCCAGCCACGCGTGGCATCCAGGCACGAGAAAGGCCCCCCGTTCGAACAGAACGGGGGGCCTCTTACCCCTCTGACCTGCTGTTCAGATCTGTGCCCCTGGCAGGATTCGAACCTGCGACACCCGCTTCAGGAGTTCGATGGCTCCTCGGCACTGTCGGGGAGCCGCCGGGCCACGCCAGCCGTGCAGGATCGCCCAGTAGTGCTGGCGTCCGGGGGCGTTGATGTCACCTGTGGTTGTCAGAACGGTCCGAGCGCGCTCGCTCGCTGGCACGATGATCCTGTGGTTGACCTGGAACGCATCAAAGCAGAGAGCGTGGCGTACTTCCGATCTCTTGATGAGGGGGCCACTCTGCGGCACCACTTTCGCCATGCCGACGAGGAGGGCGGCGTGTGGTACTTCGAGGCCGTACCCGACCGCGGCGAGTTGATCGCCATCAAGCAGGCCGAGCTGACTCAGGCCGGCCGACTCCACCGGTACGGCTGGGAGCACCTGGAGGACGAGCACGGGTTCCTGACGGACCAGGCGCTCGCCCCTGAAGAGGACCCGCTGGAAGCCATCTCGGCCGAAGAGTTCCAGCGGGTCTGGACTCAGTGAGAGCGTTGGACAACCACTTCAGGGGAGAGGCTGGGTGATCTGCGCACTGATCTGCGGCTTCGTCGGCCGAGGAGGTCGGCGACTACTCGACCGCAGGGCACCGGCGTTGACCGTGGCTGACCACTGCATCTGGCACGGTCGTGGCACGAACCTCAACCACCGACAGTCAGCCACGATGGCGGGTGCGTCAACCGACCAGGCGCGCGTATGCCGCACCGCACCCCCACCGGTAAGCCTTGGAGGACCCGGAGAAGGTCGACCAGGTCCTGCAAGCCATCGACACCCGTCTCGACGGCAAGCAAGCGGCGGCCTGGTCCCGGAAGCGCAGCCGCCGGCTTCTCAACGTGGCCACGAAGTAAGCGATCCGGCGGCGCATCCTTCGGGCCAATCCGCCTCCCAAGGGCAAGAAGCCGACTGCGGTCACGAAGACCACCAACGCCGTGGACAAGCGGTCCTTGCTGAATCGCGAGCAGGCGGCGGCCATCCTCGACTGGATCCGGCGCCGGCCGCGCGGCGGTAAGCGGCTCCACGCCTTCTTCGCCACGCTGTACTACTGCGGCCCCCGGCCCGAGGAAGCCGTAGCCATGCGGGTGGAGGACGTGACCCTGCCCGAACCCGACGCCGACGACCAGTGGTGCGAACTGCTGATCCGCACAGCGGTGGCTCGAAGCGGCGGGCGACCTGCCAGAGCTGCCCGGCGCTGGCTGATCCCCAGCCGAAAACTTCGACACGTATTCGACACGGCCACCCGCGAAAACCCGGTGACAGCCGGACAGCCCCGGAGTCTGCCCTTGATCATCAAGAGGGCGTCCGGGGCTTCGTCGTACCCGCTGACAACCGCACTGACCAGCGAAAAGCCCTCCCGAGCGGGAGGGCGGAGAATGGCGCCCCCGGCAGGACTCGAACCTGCGGCCAAGCGCTTAGAAGGCGCCTGCTCTATCCACTGAGCTACGGGGGCCGGTGGGGTGGCCTCGGGCCTGGTGCCCTGGTGGGGGCTGACCCGTGACGTTGCCGGGGTCAAGGATAGGGCTCCCGGTTCCTTGACCCTGTCGCTTCGCCTCCGTGGCTCGATGTGGAGGTTCGGTGAAGCGGTCCTGATAATCGCAGGCAGGTACGAATCGTGCACCGCTTTTGGCGCCCGACGCACCGGGTGTTGTGCACTCGTTATGCCTGGACTGTGCCCGTGTCCCGGTCATCCCTTCCGTCCGTTCTGTTCCGTCGGCGCGCAGACATGTCCATATGCTTCAGAATTCCCCTAAAATTGGGCATTCTTCGCATGTGGTGACCTTGGACGTACGGCCTCAGCTGCTCGACACACTCTCCGCTCTGCGCGACCGTGTCGCCGCCGCACGCTTTCCGCTGCCCCTCGCGGGGGCGCCACGCGCGCGTGCCAACCGCGACGAACTCCTCGCGCAACTCGACGACTACCTGGTACCCCGCCTACGGGAGCCCGAGGCGCCGCTGCTGGCCGTCATCGGCGGCTCCACCGGCGCGGGCAAGTCCACGCTCGTGAATTCCCTGGTCGGCCGACGGGTGAGCGAGGCCGGTGTGCTGCGGCCGACCACCCGGACGCCGGTCCTTGTCTGCCATCCGGAGGATCATCACTGGTTCAGCGGGATGCGCGTGCTCCCCCAGCTCACCCGCGTGTGGGTGCCCCACCAGGACCCCGCCGACGAGCTTCTGCTCACCGACGAGGACCCCGCGCGCGTGCTGCGCGTCGAGACCGCCGACACCCTCCCGCGCGGACTCGCCCTCCTCGACGCCCCCGATGTCGATTCGCTGATCGCCGAGAACCGCGTCCTCGCCGCCGAGCTGATCTGCGCCGCCGACATCTGGATCATGGTCACGACCGCCGCCCGCTACGCCGACGCCGTCCCCTGGCACCTGCTGCGCACCGCCAAGGAGTACGACGCGACCCTCGTCACCGTCCTCGACCGGGTGCCCCACCAGGTCGTCTCCGAGGTCTCCCGGCAGTACGCGGCCCTGCTCACCAAGGCCGGGCTCGGCGACGTACCCCGCTTCACCGTGCCCGAGCTGCCCGAGTCGGCCTGGGGCGCCGGGCTGCTGCCCGCCACCGCCGTCGCGCCTCTGAAGAGCTGGCTCGTCCACCACGCCCAGGACCCCGCCGCCCGCCACCAGGTCATGGCCCGTACGGCCTACGGCCTCCTCGACTCGCTCAAGTCCCGCCTGCCCGAGCTGGCCGGCGCCGCCGCCGCCCAGTACGCGGCGGCCCTCCGGCTCACCTCCGCCGTCGAGACCGCCTACGACAAGGAGCACGCACGCGTGCGGGCCCGTCTGCAGTCCGGCGCTGTTCTCGCCGGGGACGCACTCAAACGCTGGCGCGCCTTCCCCCTGGACTGCACCGCCGGGGAGCTCCTGGACGCCCTCGTGGACAGCCTTGCCGCCCTGCTGCTGTGCGCCGTGACCGCCGCCGACGAGCGCGTCGACAACACCTGGCGCCGGGAACCCGCCGCCGACGCCCCCGGGCTCGCCCACCGGGACACCTCCCTGGAGAGCGCCGAGCACCGCATCGGGCTCGCGGCCCGGCGCTGGCGGCGCGAGCTGGAGGAGTACGCCGAGGAGGAGGTGCGCGTACTGGAGCGTACCGGCGCACCCGACCCGGAGGTCGTCGCCGCCCTCGTCGCCACGGCCGTACTCGGCGGGCGTCGGGCGCGTACCGCGGGCGAGGGGCTCGCCGAGCGGCTCGGCGCCCACGGCGTGCTGCGGCTGCGCGACCGGGCCGGGCGGCTGCTGATCGAACACGTGGACCGTGTCATGCAGCGCGAACGCGAGCGGCGCCTCGCCCCGCTCGACGCCCTGGACGTCCATCCCGAGCCCCAGGCCCAACTCATCGCCGCGCTGTCCGTACTGCAGAAGGAGAGGTGACCGGTGACCGCCGTCACTGACCACGACCACACCGATCACACCGATCACATGAGGCGCATGGACCACCTCGGCAGCGACAGCGGCGACACGGGGTCCAGGGACCACGGCGGTCACCCCGGTCCGGGCCCCATGGACGGCGTCGAGCGCACGGGCGGCCTCCCGGAAGCGCGCCCGAGCCTCGTCGAGGCGAAGCGCGGGGACGACGGCCCCGGCAGCGAGCGCCCTGCGGACGCGCCGCGGCCCGCCGCCCTCGGCCTCTCCGGGGGCGACGGCCAGGGGAACGGGGAGGAGAGCGACAGAGGCAGGGGGTACGACGGTTCCGACGGGGGCGGCCGTTCTGGCGGGTACGACGGTTCGGACGGGGGCGGCGGTTCTGGCGGGGGCGACGGTTCCGGCGGGGGCGACGGGAAGGGCCCGGACGCCGGCGGCGGGCATCCCGCGCGCGTGAAGGACGCGAACGCCGACCGCGTCACCGAGCGGGACCGCGACGCCGAGCGGAACCGCGTCACCGGACGGGACCGCGACGCCGAACGGCACGGTGACGGCGACGGTGACGGCGACCGTAACCGGGTACGCGACCGCGGCCCCGATCGTGACCGCCCCGCGCGCGGGCACAGTGCCGAGGAGGCTGGCGTCTCCGGCATCTCCGTGCCCCGGCCGCAGCCCCACTCGTCGAAGTCCCGCCCCGCGCCCGCGTCCGACGCCACGCCCACCAAGACCGCCACCGCGTCCGACGCCACGCCCACCAAGACCGCCACCGCGACCGACTCCGGCTCCCAGACCGACTCCGGCGCCGACTCCGGCACCGCGAACGGCACCGACTCCGGCACCGCGAACGGCACGGGCACCGGCACTGGTGCCAGCACCGGTACCGGTACCGGTACCGGCACCGACGCCAAGCCCGACTCCTCCGACGCCTGGGACGACGGTCTCATCGCGCGGCGCGTCACCGAAGCCAGCGCCGCCGCCCTGGCCGCCGAGCGGGCCTCCGCCGTGGAACCCGCGCACCGCGGGCAGGGCAGCCACACCCCGGCCCCACTGGCGTACGACGGCCCGCTGCGCTCCCGCCTGGACGCCCTGCGCGAACTCGTCGGACTCTCCCGCACCCGACTGGACAGCCGCACCCTCGCCGAGGCCGGCCGCGTCCTGGACGAGGCCGCCGCGCGTCGAAAGCTCTCCGGGCGGCACACCGTCGTCGCGCTCGCCGGAGCGACCGGCAGCGGCAAGTCCCAGCTGTTCAACGCGCTCGCCGGAGTGGCCATCTCGGAGACCGGCGTACGGCGTCCGACCACGGCCGCACCCATCGCGTGCAGCTGGAGCGACGGCGCGGCGGGCCTCATCGACCGGCTGGGCATCCCGGGCCGGCTGCGCCGCCGCCCGCTGCACGGCCCCGACACCGAGGGGCAGCTGCGCGGGCTGGTCCTGGTCGACCTGCCCGACCACGACTCGGCCGCCGTACAGCACCGCGAACAGGTGGACCGGATCCTGAAACTCGTCGACGCGGTCATCTGGGTCGTGGACCCGGAGAAGTACGCCGACGCCGTCCTGCACGAGCGGTACCTGCGGCCGATGGCCGGCCACGCCGAGATCATGTTCATCGTCCTCAACCAGGTGGACCGGCTGCCCGGGGACGCCGCCGACCAGGTCCTGGACGACCTGCGGCGGCTGCTGGACGAGGACGGCATCGCGCTCGGCGAGCACGGCGAACCGGGCGCCACCGTGCTCGCGCTGTCCGCGCTCACCGGCGAGGGCGTCGGTGATCTGCGCGAGGCGCTCGGGCAGTTCGTGGCGGAGCGCGGGGCGGCGGCCCGCCGGGTGGCGGCCGACGTCGACACCGCCGCGGCCGAGCTGCGGCCCGTGTACGCCACCGGACGACGGGTCGGCCTCAGCGAGGAGGCGCGCGAGGAGTTCGCCGCACGGCTCGCGGACGCGGTGGGCGCCACCGCGGCGGGCGAGGCCGCCGAGCGTGCCTGGCTGCGCAACGCCAACCGCGCCTGCGGCACGCCCTGGCTGCGGCTGTGGCGCTGGTACCAGGGCCGTGGCGATTCGGCCACGGGCCGCCACGCGGTGCGCGCCCAGGCCGACGAGGAGGCCACGGCCCGGCAGAGCGTCGAACAGGCGGTGCGTACGGTGTCCGACCGGGCCTCGGCCGGGCTGCCCGCTCCCTGGGCCCAGGCGGTGCGCGAAGCGGCCGTCCGCGGCTCCCATGGGCTGTCCGAGGCGCTGGACGACCTCGCGGCCCGGGCCGGGCTGCCGCCGGGCCGCCCGCCCCGGCCTGGCTGGTGGCCGGTGGCCGTACTGGTCCAGGCGGCGATGACGCTGTTGCAGATCGCGGGTGGCGCGTGGCTCGTCGGACAGATCGCCGGCGTGATGGCGCCCAACCTGGGTGTCCCGGTGCTGCTGATGGTGTGCGGGATCATCGGCGGGCCGCTGGTGGAGTGGGCCTGCCGGATGGCGGCCCGGGGGCCCGCGCGACGCTACGGCCAGGAAGCGGAACGCCGGCTACGGGAGGCGGCGGCGAGCTGCGGCCGGGCCCGGGTACTCGATCCGGTCGCGGCGGAACTGCTGCGGTACCGGGAGGTGCGCGAGCAGTACGGGAGGGTCGTGCGGACCGGGAGCGGTGTGAGGTGAGGAGAGGTGAGAAGGCCTGGTCAGCGCGGGGGAAGGCGGTGGCCGGGGTGGGTGACGGGGGAGGTGCTGGCCGGGGCTGGTGACGAGGGCGGTCGGGGTTGCCACTCGTGCCGGTCCTCACCCGTGCGGGTGGCGGGGTTTTCCACAGGGCGGCGGTCGTCCACAGCGCTCAGCGGGCTCGGCCCGGCGGAGGCAGTCTGAGGTCACGGCGATCGCACGGCTCGTCCGGCCAGGAGAAGCGGCGGACGGTGCGGGCGGTCGTCGGAAGGTGCCGGTGCGTACGGCAGAGGTACGCGCCGGCACGGCAGACGCAGCCGTACGGGACGGGCCCGTACGCGTGCCCGACCGGCCGGAAAGGGCCGGGCGGGGGAGGGGAGCGATCGAAGTGAACGAGACCAATGTCTGTGTGGTGGGGAACGTGGCGACCCGGCCGGCCTACCGCGAGCTGGCGACGGGACCGTCGGCCCGGTTCCGGCTCGCGGTGACCTCGCGGTACTGGGACCGGGAGAAGAACGCCTGGACGGACGGGCACACCAACTTCTTCACGGTGTGGGCCAACCGGCAGCTCGCGGTCAACGTGGCCGCGTGCGTGGAGGTGGGCCAGCCGGTCGTCGTCCAGGGCCGGCTCAAGGTGCGCACGGAGGTGCAGGGACAGCAGCAGTGGGCGTCCGCCGACATCGACGCCGTGGCGATCGGCCACGACCTGTCGCGCGGTATGGCGTTCTTCCAGCGCGCGGTCAAACCGGAGGCGCCACCGGCGACGGCCCGCCCGGCGCCCGACTGGGAGACACCGCGGCCGGCGGAACCGCGGGACGGGCAGCCGGAACAGCCCGGCCAGGAGCAGCACGACATGCGTGAACAGGGCATGGGGGAGGGAGGACTTGCGCCACAGGAGCAGCAGCCGGTGGCGGTGACGTGACGTCAGGGACCCATCACCGTCCACACCTTGTCATCCCAACCGTTCCCACAAGCCGCGCGTACCGCCTGAACGCACCGTACGCACCGGTGGATTTGTCGATACCGCCAGCTCGCGGACGGTCCCGGCGATAACGATTACGGATCGGATCGGCCATCGGATGATCCGACCGGCGGGTGAGGCTCCGGCTGATCCATAGGATGCCGGGCGTGCCCCTTGGGGCTGCCGATTCTGCTGGTGGGACCGTCCCCCACGTCCAACGGGTCCTGCTCGAAGGGGAATTCTGTGCTTGCTGCGCTCTCTGGGTTCTGCCGGTCCACGGGAACGGCCCGCATGGCCGCCGCCACCGCGGTGACCGGCCTGATGGCGGCCGGCGTGCTGTCCGGCGCCGGTACGGCCGTGGCCGAGGACACACCGCAGACCCAGGGCGGCGCGACGGCCACGATCAACGGTCTGAAGACCTACGGCGAGGCCGTCCTCCACGAGAACGGTGGCGACCAGCGGGTGTCCGCGGGCCTGTTCGAGATGTCCGTGGACGGCGGCGGCACCCTGCAGACGTACTGCGTCGACCTCCACAACCCCACCCAGCGGGACGCCAGATACCAGGAGACGCCCTGGAGCGGCACGTCGCTGGGCACCAACAAGGACGCGGGCCGGATCCGCTGGATCCTGCAGAACTCCTACCCCCAGGTCAACGACCTCGCCGCGCTCGCGCGGCGCGCGGGAGCGAGCGGGCTGACCGAGCAGGACGCGGCGGCCGGCACCCAGGTGGCCATCTGGCGCTACTCCGACGGCGCGAAGGTCGACGCCGTGGACCCACAGGCCGAGAAGCTCGCCGACTACCTGGAGAAGAGCGCCCGGAACGTCGCCGAGCCGCAGGCCTCGCTGACCCTGGACCCGCCCGCGGTCTCCGGCCGGCCGGGCGACCTGCTCGGGCCGGTGACCGTGCACACCAACGCGGGCGCGGTCACGGTGAGTCCACCGGCGGACGCGGCGACCAGCGGGGTGCGGATCATCGACAAGACCGGCAAGGTGATCACCTCGGCCAAGAACGGCAGTCGGCTGTACTTCGACGTCCCCGAGGACGCGGCGGACGGAACGGCCCGGCTGAACGTGCAGGCGTCGACGACCGTGCCGGTGGGCCGGGCCTTCGCCTCCGAGAACCGCAGCCAGACCCAGATCCTGGCCGGCTCCAGCGAGTCCACGGTCTCCGCGACCGCGACGGCCGGCTGGGCGGAGAAGGGCGCCATACCGGCGGTCTCGGCCCGCAAGAACTGCGCCAAGGGCGGCGTGGACATCACCACGGCCAACACGGGCGACGAGCCGTTCACCTTCCGCCTGATGGGCACCGAGCACACGATCCCCGCAGGCGCGTCCCGCACGGTGACCGTGCCGCTCCAGGAGGATCAGGCGTACGACTTCACCATCACCGGCCCCCATGGCTTCAGCCACCGCTTCACCGGAGTCCTGGACTGCAAGACCCAGGGAACGATCACGACCGAGACGGCCCAGCTCCACACCGAGCCCAGCCCGGTCACGGTGGGCGGCAATACCGCGGACACCACCAACCTGGCCGCGACCGGCGGTTCGATGATCACTCCCATGATCGCGGGCGTGGCCATCGGGCTGGTGGTGATCGGCGGCGTGGTCCTGATCGTGCTGCGCAAGAGGGAGTCGGCCCAGGACGGGTGACCCCGGGCGGGGCTCGTCCGGCAGCCGATCGGCGCCGAGCCGACGGCCACGCCGTCGAACCACAGGGTGTCGCCGCGACCGGTGCCGTGGCTCTCCCAGCCGAGCCGCGGAGCCGACGGCCGGGGCGGCGTCGTCCGGAGAGCCACTGGTGGTCGGCCGGCGCTGTCTACTTCGGGCAGGCGTTGGTGGTCGCCGACGACGGGCGGGCCGGCAGTGAGGTCAAGGGTGTACAGACCGGGGTGGCGACGCCGATGAGTTCGACCAGGCCCACACCGCCGGTGGGCGGGACGATCTTCGACCAGTTGTTGGCCACCCAGGCGTTGCCGGAGGAGTCGATCTGGACCGCGGTGAGGTGCTGGATCGCCTTGTTCTGGAAGCCCTGAGCGGGGGACAGGACGGTGCCGGTGGACGCGCCGGACGGGCAGGCCGCGCCGTTCACCCCGCACAGGAGGGTCACGGAGGAGTTGCCGAAGCCGGCGACCCATACGCGGTCCTGGCCGTCGATGGCGACCGACCAGGGGAAGACCTTCTTGGGCAGTCGGTGCACGCCCGCGACGGTTCCGTTCGGCCGGATCTCGGTGACGGCGCTGCTGAAGAAGTTGGCCACCCAGGCGTTGCCCTTGCTGTCCAGGGCCAGCCCGATGGGGCCTTGGAGCGACTTGTCGGTGGTCGAGGCGACCGGCTTGAAGTCGGGGCCGATGACCGTGACGCTTCCACCGATCCTGCTGGGCCGGCCCGCTTCCCTGATCTGCTGGTAGGAGAGGTGGCTGTTGGTGACCCAGGCCCGCCCCTGGCCGTCGATCTGCACGGCGAACGGATGGTTGAAGCTCTTGTCGGTGATGGTGATGGCCTTGCTCGGATCGCCATGGGGGTAGACCACGACGCTGCCCACCCCGGGCTTGCCCTTGAGGCCGTGCGAGTTGGCGATCCAGATGTTGCCTCGCTGGTCGACGGCGACGCCCTGCGGTCTGGCGAGATCGCCGTCCTTCCAGCCGGCAGAGGGCGACAGGGGCTTGCCGGAGGACGAGTACTTCGCCATCGCGTCGCCGCCGTAGCTGGGCGCCCACACGGAGCCGTCGTGATCGATCGCCAGGCCCCAGGCTCCGCCCTTCATGCCGCCTCCGCTGATGGGGCTGCCCAGGGTCGGCCGGCCGGTGGGGTCCTGCACGGTGACGTAGGGACTGGCATCCCTCGTACCCGGCTTCCAGTTGTTGCTCGCCCACACGTTGCCCTTCGCGTCGAACGCGATGCGGCCCGCCGCGTAGACCTCGGAAGCGGGGTGGCGTACCGCAAGGATCCAGGACCGGGGTGGCGCTGTGAGAGCCGGGGTGAACACCGTCGCGGTACGGGCCAGGGCCTGCAGGCGGTCCGGGGACCGCGTCGGGTCGTGCACCAGGCTGAGGACCGCCTGCACGGTGTCGGCCGGCGGGCTGCCGCCGGCCGGTGCCGCCAGTCGGATCAGCCTGTCGCATCCGGCGCCGTCCGTCGCACAGAGCGAGACGAGGTTGGCCAGCGTGTTCTGCGTGGCGAGCGTCTCACTGTTGGCGCTGTCCCCGGTGAGGGGGCTTCCTGGCTTGCCGGTCGTCGGGTCGGCGAGGTTGAACGCGGTCGCGGCGGCGTTCTGAAGCCCGGGAGCGGGTCCCGCGATGCCGCGTCGGTCGCTGAACTGGGCGAGGGCGTACGTCGCGGCGACGGTGGTCAGTTCGTTGACCGTCACCTTGGCCGAGGTCCGCTCGTGTACCGCGCCGCCCGGGCCGAACCCGACGACCGAGCGCAGTCGGAGCCGGTGGGCCTGCTGGGACGTGGCCTCGACGTAGATCACACCGTCGGCAGGCTTGGTGTACGTGATCCGGAAGGAACCGTGCGCGTCGGCCGTGGCCCGGCCCAGCTCCGTGACCCCGGAGCGGGACCCCGCCATGAGTGTGACCTGGGAACCCTGGAGCGGCTTGCCCGCTCCGGTGACGGTCCCCTGCAAGGAGGTCGGCGCGGCGCCGAGCGCCGGTGCCGGCAGGGCGAAGGCGGCACAGGCCGCTGCGACAGTGGCCGACGCCAGCCGCAGGGCCGCGGCCCGCACCTTGGCGTAGCGCCCTTTACGGGCGGGCAGCGGACGGACGTGCGTGCCGGACATACTCATGGATTGTCCCTCTGTGCCGCGAAGTCGAACAGTGGGCGGAAATGGAAACCGCACGGAGTGGATCGGCCAATGACAATGAGTGGAGCGGATCAATCAATAAGCGGACTGCCCGCCCGCTGCTTGCCTCGCCTCGATGCCCTCGGACCCGGTTTCCGGCACTCTCAGCGCGAACCAGCCGACCCGGACCCCCATCAGCCAGACCACACCCAGATAAAGTCCCGGGCCGACTTCACGTATCTCGTCGCGAACGCCCCGGGCCACCAGCGAAATCCTGGAATAGTCGATGACGATGCAGTCCTGGTCGTCCATCAGGCTCGGCCCGGTGTAGACCTGGGCCACAATGGCCAGCACGTCGAACGCGGTCATCCTGTTGCTCAGATAGCCCTCGTGGTCGAAGACCTTCCCCCGCCACACGGCCATGCGCACCAGCCAGGCCAGGGGCTCAGCCACCCACTTGCCTCCCCACCGGACGATGCCGGTGCCCTCCAGCGGGCCGTGCGGAATGTCACCGGGGGGACTGGCGCGGAAGAGTTCCACCAAGCCCTCGTCGCCCATGGTGAGCAGATCCGTCTCGGTGAGTGCCACGATGCATCCTCCCGGAAGTGTGACGAAACGTCGCCCGCGCCCCGACGCTGCCTCGGCTCGCAAATTCGCCGCTCGGAAATTCAGCGGCTCGCCCAGGGGTCGTCGGAGTGGCTTGTCAACGTTGGAATTGCTGATCGGAGGCGAGAAATGAAGGGCAGCAGAATATGCCCCCGCCTGATGTCGCCGCGTACGTCAGCGTCCGCATAGCGGCCCTCGATCGCTCGATATGACATCGGGCCGACAATCACCAGTGTCGGCGCTCTCGGGGAGAACCGCCACCGCTGTCGATGCCGATCACGGGGAACACCGGGCGGGGGACGGGACCCCACACCTCTCCGAGTGATGCCGGAGAGCGGCGTCACGGTCGAGCTTCTGGCCGAAGAGCGGCCCATCGGGGTGTGCGAGGCCCGCAGTCACGAGAGTGGAGGCCGGCTCGTCCTGGCCGACGCCCGGGCCCACTCGGCACGCGAAGGAGACGTGGTCGTGCCACTGGTCGGAGCCGACACCCCGCGTTCCGAAGAGGTCAATGGCATGTCGCACATCATGCGGTACGGGCCGGGCGCGGGAGGGCCTGGGGCGTCGGGGCCGTCTGTGAGACGTGCGAGGGCGTCCGAGGCCGGCCGGCGGCGACCGGCGGTGACGGACGAGGCGCAGGGCGCAGCAGCGAAGCCCCAGGTCAGCGCGCCCGGACCATACGCGTTTCCGCCCAGGGGTGGCCGTACGGCAAGATGGGGTGTATCTGCCCACTGCCAGATTTCAAGCTGCCGGACGGTTTCTCTTGGCTGAGTTCATTTACACCATGCGCAAGGCGCGCAAAGCGCACGGCGACAAGGTGATCCTCGACGACGTCACCCTGAGCTTCCTGCCGGGAGCGAAGATCGGTGTCGTCGGCCCGAACGGTGCCGGTAAGTCGACCGTGCTGAAGATCATGGCGGGGCTGGAGCAGCCGTCCAACGGTGACGCGTTCCTGTCGCCCGGCTACACGGTCGGCATCCTGCTGCAGGAGCCGCCGCTGACCGAGGACAAGACCGTCCTGGAGAACGTCCAGGAGGGTGTCGCCGAGATCAAGGGCAAGCTCGACCGGTTCAACGAGATCGCCGAGCTGATGGCGACCGACTACTCGGACGCGCTGCTGGAGGAGATGGGCAAGCTCCAGGAGGAACTGGACCACGCCGAGGCGTGGGACCTGGACGCCCAGCTTGAGCAGGCCATGGACGCCCTGGGCTGCCCGCCCGGCGACTGGCCCGTGACCAACCTCTCCGGTGGTGAGCGCCGCCGCGTCGCGCTGTGCAAGCTGCTGCTGCAGCAGCCCGACCTGCTGCTGCTCGACGAGCCCACCAACCACCTCGACGCCGAGTCCGTGAACTGGCTGGAGCAGCACCTCGCCAAGTACCCGGGCACCGTCGTCGCCGTCACCCACGACCGGTACTTCCTGGACAACGTCGCCGGCTGGATCTGCGAGGTCGACCGCGGCCGCCTCCACGGCTACGAGGGCAACTACTCCAAGTACCTGGAGACCAAGGCCGCCCGCCTCAAGGTCGAGGGCCAGAAGGACGCCAAGCGGCAGAAGCGGCTCAAGGAAGAGCTGGAGTGGGTCCGCTCCAACGCCAAGGGGCGGCAGGCCAAGTCCAAGGCCCGTCTCGCGCGGTACGAGGAGATGGCCGCCGAGGCGGACAAGATGCGGAAGCTGGACTTCGAGGAGATCCAGATCCCGCCGGGCCCGCGCCTGGGCAACGTCGTGGTCGAGGTCGACGACCTGCACAAGTCCTTCGGCGAGAAGGTCCTGGTCGACGGTCTGTCGTTCACGCTGCCCCGCAACGGCATCGTCGGTGTCATCGGCCCGAACGGCGCCGGCAAGACCACGCTGTTCAAGATGATCCAGGGTCTGGAGACCCCGGACTCCGGTGCCATCAAGGTCGGCGAGACCGTCAAGATCTCCTACGTCGACCAGAGCCGCGAGAACATCGACCCGAAGAAGACGCTGTGGGAGGTCGTGTCCGACGGGCTCGACTACATCAACGTCGGCCAGGTCGAGATGCCGAGCCGGGCGTACGTGTCGGCCTTCGGGTTCAAGGGCCCGGACCAGCAGAAGCCGGCCGGTGTCCTCTCCGGTGGTGAGCGCAACCGGCTCAACCTGGCGCTGACCCTGAAGCAGGGCGGCAACCTGCTGCTCCTCGACGAGCCCACCAACGACCTCGACGTCGAGACGCTCTCCAGCCTGGAGAACGCCCTGCTGGACTTCCCCGGCTGCGCCGTCGTCGTCTCCCACGACCGGTGGTTCCTCGACCGCGTCGCGACGCACATCCTCGCCTACGAGGGTGAGTCGAAGTGGTTCTGGTTCGAGGGCAACTTCGAGTCGTACGAGAAGAACAAGATCGAGCGGCTCGGCCCGGACGCCGCGCGTCCGCACCGCGCCACCTACAAGAAGCTGACCCGGGGCTGATCGGTCTTGCGCCACATCTACCGCTGCCCGTTGCGCTGGGCGGACATGGACGCGTACGGCCACGTCAACAACGTGGTGTTCCTCCGCTACCTGGAGGAAGCCCGGATCGACTTCCTGTTCCGCCCGGACAAGGACTTCAAGCAGGGGTCCGTGGTGGCGCGCCACGAGATCGACTACAAGCGGCAGCTCGTCCACCGGCACGAGCCGGTGGACATCGAGCTGTGGGTCACCGAGATCAAGGCCGCGTCCTTCACCCTCACCTACGAGGTGAAGGACGGCGATCTCGTGTACGTGCGGGCGTCGACGGTCATCGTCCCGTTCGACTTCGACGCCCAGCGCCCGCGGCGGATCACCGCGGAGGAGCGTGAGTTCCTCCAGGAGTACACGGACACCGCCGAGGGCCCCGCGGACGCCGAGCCCGATCCCGAAGGGGAGGCCGTCGCGGCATGACCGTGCTGCACCTGGCCGACGAGACGGAGGCGGCGGACCTCGCCGCCTTCCTCTCCCGGCTGCTCCACTTCGACCGTGGAGCCGCGGTGCGGCTGCAGGCGGCCGGTACCGCACTCGCCGTCTTCGGCCGGCCGCCGTCCTTCGAGGTGCTGGCCGTCCGCGCGGTGCGGCTGGCGAAGCCGTACGAGGACGGGCTCGACGTCACTCTCGACGTGACCGTCTCCGCCGGTGAGTTCCTGGAGTCCGTGGACGAGCGCGCGGCCACCGCCGACGTCCCCGGCGCGGTCACCGGACCGCCGTGGGCCGGGGTGCTGCCGCCGCGTTCCGGCTGGCGGCCCGAGCCGGGGCTGCCGGCGCCCGACGCGCTGCGCGCGACGGTCACCGCCGCGGTGGCCGAATTCCGCTCGCGCACCGAGGAGCTGGGGCCGCAGGGCCGTACCCGGGCGGAGCTGGACCGGATCGGGCAGGACATCTGGTCCCGGCAGATCGCGGGCACCCGGCTGCCGGTACGGGCCGTGCACGCGGCCCAGTCACTGGGCTTCCTGCGACCCGGCAGCGAGCCGGGCGGCATCGGGCTGTTCTCCTCGGGAGCGTGGCTGCGGCTGCGTACGCCGTACGGCTCGGTGGCCGTGCGGCAGGCGGGGCTGCTCGGAGCCTTCGGGGTCAGCGTGCGCTGAGCCGGGCGGGTCGGCGCGCGCTTGGCCCGGCGGGTCAGGTGCGCCGAACCCGGGCGGTCGGTGTGCGCTGAACCCGGCCGGTCGGTGTGCGCTGAACCCGGGCGGTCGGTGTGCGCTGAACCCGGCCGGTCGGTGTGCGCTGAACCCGGCCGGTCGGTGTGCGCTGAACCCGGGCGGTCGGTGTGCGCCGAACCCGGGCGGTCGGTGTGCGCCGAACCCGGGCGGTCGGTGTGCGCTGAACCCGGGCGGTCGGTGTGTGCTGAACCCGGGCGGTCGGTGTGTGCTGAACCGGGCGGTTCGGCTCACTGTGTGTCGTCGGGCCATACGCCGATGTGGTCGGACTCCAGTTCCAGGGCCACGCGGTCGCGCATGTCCAGGGCGCGGAGGTAGTCGGCGGGCAGTTGGAGGCGGCCCGCGCGGTCGAGCATGGCGTACTCGCGGGCGACGACTGTCTCATGGCCGGTCGCCGCGTCGATCTCGCTGCGGCGCAGCACCTCGGTGGACGTACGGCCGTCCCGGATCGCCACCGTACGGCGGACCTCGCTCGCCACCGCCTGGTCGTGCGTGACGATGACGATCGTGGTGCCCAGGGTCTCGTTGGCCGTGCGGAACGCGTCGAAGATCTGCGCGGCCGTCTGGGAGTCGAGTTCCCCGGTGGGTTCGTCGGCGAGCAGGACGGCCGGGTCGTTGGCGAGGGCCACGGCGATCGCGACGCGCTGCTGCTGGCCGCCGGAAAGCTGCCGCGGGTGGCGGTCGCGGCAGTCGGCCACCTGGAGCAACTCCAGGAGTTCCAGGGCGCGTTCGGTGCGGGCGCGGCGGCCCTTGCGGGTGCGGGAGAGCTGGAGGGGGAGCGCGACGTTCTGGGCCGCGGTGAGGTACGGGAGGAGGTTGCGGGCGGTCTGCTGCCAGACGAAGCCGACGACCTCGCGGCGGTAGGCGAGGCGGTCGGCGGCGGTCATGGTGAGCAGGTCGCGACCGGCGACGCGGGCCGCGCCGGCGGTGGGGGTGTCGAGGCCGGCGAGGATGTTCATCAGGGTGGACTTGCCGCTCCCGGACGCGCCGACCAGCGCCATCAGTTCGCCCTCGCGGACGAGGAGGTCGAGGCCCTGGAGCGCCTGGACCTCTACGCCGGCGGTGGTGAAGATGCGGACGAGGCGGTCGCAGGTGATCAGGGCGTCGTGCCCGTACGCGGGGTTCGCTCCGGCCTCGGTGACGCGGTTGGCCAGCTCGGTCAGGCTCGGGTCGGTCGTCATGGGGTCTCCTGCGGATGCGCCGTGCCCGTGCCGGGCGGGGGTGGGGTCGCTCGCCCGGGCGGGCCGGGCCTCCCGGTGGGCGGTCATCGGCCGTCTCCCGCCCGTAGTTCCGTCACCGAGCCCCGTCTCTGCGCCCACCAGGCCTGGAGTGCCGCCACTCCCACCGCCACCGTGACCACCGCGAGTGCCGGGAGCAGCAGCGACCAGGTGTCTGGCTGGAGGCGGGTCTCGGTCAGCGGGGTCCGGGCCGACGGGAAGGCGACGGTCGTCAGGTCGATGCCGGGGGCGAGGAGGCGGATCGCCGTCCAGCCGGTCAGTGTGCCGCCCAGGGCCGCCAGGAGGGCCTGGGGCAGGGATTCGAGGATCAGCAGGCGGCGGGACTCGGCGCGGGTGAGGCCCATCGTGCGGAGGCGGGCCAGCAGCGCGGACCGTTCGGGGGCGGCCCGGAGCAGCGACAGCAGCAGGGCCAGCACGGCGAAGCCGGCCCCCGTGGCGACGGCCGCCGTGTAGACGTGCTCGGCACCGGACTGGAGGGGCGAGTCGGCGTACCGGGCGCGTTCCTCGGTCCGCAGCCGTACGGCGGCCGAGCCTCCCACGGCCTTCCGGAGGGCGTCCGCGTCCATGTGGTCGCCGGTGAGCAGCAGGGTCGTGGGGCGGCTCGCCGGGGCGGGGAGGCCCGCTCGGTCCACGATGAGGAAGTCGGGACCGGAGACGGCCGGCGTGCGGTCGCGGACCAGGACGATCCGCACGGTGATCGCGCTGCCGTCCTCCAGCCGTACCAGGAACGGCCGCCGGGTGCCGTACGCGGAGGCGACGGAGGGGGAGGCGACGGCGGGGAGCGGACCGGGGCGGTCGTCGCCGGCGAGGTGGCCGGCGCCGGGACGGGTCCTGGTGGTGAGGGGGATGGTGCCGGGGCGGGCCTTGGCTGCCAGGTAGCCGCCACTGGAGGGGCCCCGAGCCGGCAGGCGGCCCGTGCCGGTCTGATCGCCTGCCGTCAGCCGGCCCGCACCGGTCTGCCCCCGCGCCGTCAGCCGGTCGGCGGGGAACGGGCCCAAGCCGGTGGAGGTCGTCAGGGTGTCGTAGCCCTGTGGGTCGACGCCCAGCAGGGGTACCGCGTTCTCGCCGTCCTCCGGTTTCGCCTGGTACGCGATGCTGACCGGCGTCACCGCGCGGACCCCGGGCACCGAGCGGGCCCGGGCGGGGGCGTCGGCCGGCAGGGGAGTGCCCGCGTCGGCGCGAGCGTCCGCACCGACCGTGAGCAGGGCCGCACGGTCGCGGGCCTCGGCCACACCCGCCAGCACCGAGCCGCCGAACGCCGCCGTGGTCAGCGCGGTCAGCAGGGCGAGGAGCGGGAGCACCGCGGCGCCCTGGGTGCGGCCGGCGCGGGCCAGGGAGAGGTGGCCCACCGCGCCGCGGAGCCGCCCGGCGGGACCGGACAGGCGCCGCAGCAGCAGCGGGTACACGCGGAGCAGCACCAGCGCGGCGATGACACCGACCAGGACGGGGGCCACGGCCGTCAGCTGGTCGCCCGTCGTGCCGCGCCGGCGCAGGGTGGCCACCGCACCGGCGGCCAGTACCAGCAGTGTCAGTTCGGCGACCGTGCGGCGCAGGGACGGCCGTACCGAGGCGATGTCCTCGCGCGGGGCCGCCAGCCGGACCGCGCGGTGGGCGAGCGCGGCGCGCAGGGGGAGGGCGGCGCAGGCGGCCAGGGTGACGGCCAGGGCGGCGAGGACGGCCGGGGTGACCCGGCCGATGGGGACCAGGAGCAGGGACGCCGCCAGGCCGAGGGCGCCCGCCGGTACGGCGATGACGGCGGTCTCGGCGAGCAGCCGACCGGCGAGACCGGACAGGGAGGCGCCGCGGGCGCGCAGCAGGGCGAGTTCGGCGCGGCGCCGGTCGGCGGCCAGGCCACCGGTCATGAGCAGGACGACGGCGACGACCGTCGCGGTGCCCGCGGCGGCGACGGAGACCAGCGGGGCGATGCCGGAGCGCAGCCGGGAGAAGGAGGCGAGGGCGTCGTCCAGGTCGGTGTTGATGTCGGTGGCGTCGTCGGTGACGGCGCGGGCGCGTTGCAGGCCGGGACCGGATTCCAGGGCGGCGACGGCCGGCCGCAGGCGGTCCAGGTCGTGGGCGTGCAGACCGCCGAGAGCGGGGGCGAGGTGCCAGTAGCGGGCCGGGTTGGTGCTGGTGCCCAGCAGGGCGGGGGCCGCCTCGGGGGCGAGCAGCAGCGCGCCGAGCCAGTACTTGTCCGGGTCCGGGCCGGGGGTGGGCAGGGTCACCAGGGTCGGGGTGCGCAGCAGCGGGACGGTGGACCAGTAGGCGCCGTCGGGGTCGCGCGGGACGAGGATGCCGGTGACCCGGACGGCGAGCGGGTCACGGCCGGGCGCCGGCATGTGGACGACCGAACCCACCTTGATGTGCAGGGCCTTGGCGGTGGCGGCGGTGACGGCGGCCTCCACCTCGGGGGTCGAGGCGTCGACCGGGTGAGGGGCGTGCGGCAGCCGGCCGGTGCGTACGCGCGCGTGGTCGGCGAGGCCGTTCTGCGCGGCCAGCGAGATGCGGGCGGGCAGTCCGGTCGGCCGCGGCAGCCACGGGTCGGGCACCGCCGGGCTGACGGTGCCGGCGACGCCGTACGCGGACTGGGCGCGCTGCACGCTCAGCGGGCTGCCGACCGTGCCGAGCACCTTCTCGTACTGCCGCTCCAGCACGTCGGGACGCAGTGCCGCGGCGCGCCGCTCGGGCGGCAGGCCGAGGTCGGGCTGGGGCGCCGACACCCGTACGGTGGTGTGCTCAGGGCGGGCCTGCCGGAGCGTCCGCTGCAGTCCGGCGTCCTCGTACCGGTCCACCGCCCGCGGAAACGCGCCCGCCAGACACGCGGCCAGCCCGACCAGCAACGCGAGCGCGACGGCGGCACCGGGCGCGGCCCGCAGCCGGGTCCGTACCCACGGAGCGACCACGGGCGGCAACGGCCGGCCCATGTCACTCACCTCCCTGAACGTGCGTCACCTGCGCGGGCTCCGTCCGACGCCCGGCGGCCGCCACCGCGAGCGCGGTCCGCCGTTGGGCGCGTGCCGACGGCGTGACCGTGTGGGGTGCCTCGGCTGGGTACGGGCGTGGCGCCGGGCGGTGCATGGGGGTCGGGTGCGTCTCCGTGAGCGCGTCCAGCAGTCGGGTCCGTGGCGTCGGAGTGGCTGCGTGGGGCACCTCGGCTGAGACCTCGCGTGGTGTCGGCCGGACCACGTGCGGTCGGCGTGCGGCGGTTGCCGGACGGGTCCGGCGGCAGGGCGGTGCCGGCCACGCAGTGGCCGGCACCGAACCGGTGGGCCCCGGAGCCGTACCCCGCCTCAGTGCCGGTCGTCCCACGTCACTCACCCCCTTGCGCGCGCAGCGCCCGTGCCGGGTCCGCTCGGTGTGCGGCGGTTGTCGCCGCGATCGTCAGGGGTGCCACGGCGACGGCGGTGAGCAGCAGCGCGACCTGCCCGGGTGGGAGGCGGACCAGCAGGTCCGGTACCGGGCGGGTCGCCTCGCCGGTCAGGACGATCAGGGGCAGGACGGTGCGGGCCAGTACGGTGCCCAGGCCCAGGCCCACCGCCAGCGCCAGGCCCACCAGCACGGCCTGTTCGGCGGCGACCGTCCGGGCCAGCTGGCGGCGCGGTACGCCGAGTGCGCGCAGGACGGCGAACTCGGCGCCGCGCGCCCGCTGTGCGCCGGCGGCGCCGACCGCGAAGCCGACCGCGGCGAGCGCCGCCGCGACCACGGCCGCCGCCGTGAACGCGGCCTCGGGTCCGGCGCCGAACGGGTCGTCGCGCAGTTCGGCGGCGATCTCGTCGCGGACCACGACCTGCCCGGGATCGACGTCCGGCAGCGCCCGGACGGCGGCGGCCACGTGCGCGGAGGCGCCGGGCGCGGTGGCGAGCCACCACTCGGTGGGGGTGGCGTTCTCGCCGTACCGGGCCTGGAGCAGCTGGTTCAGGGCGCGCAGGTCGAGCAGGACGGCACCGCCGTCGTGGGTGCCGGTGGCGGCCGGGTCGGCGGTGGCCGGCAGCGCCCGTACCGCCCGTACGATCCGCACCGGCACCCGACGGTCGCCGATGGTGAGGTCGACCCGCTGCCCGGTGCGGGCGCCCGCCGCGCCCAGGTAGCGGTCGGTCGCGACGGCCGGCACCTCGGCGGGCGCGGCCTGGGCGGCCTGGAGCCGGAGGGTGACGGAGGCGACGGTCCAGATGTCGGCGTCCGGGAGGTAGCCGGTGCTGTAGGCGAAGGTCAGCGGGTGGGTGCCGGTGACCTCGGGGCGGGTGGGGCTGGTCGCGGCGCTCGGTACGGCGGCGCCGCCGGCCTCCGCGGTGGTGGTCCACCGGGCGGGCAGCCGCAGCCGGTGCTCCGTGCCGTCCGTGCCCGACGCGGTCAGCCCGTCGATCGTGAGGCGGTGGTGCTCGGCCCGTTCGGCGGGCTGGGTCAGGTCCAGGCGGAGACCGGTGAGGGTCGCCGGCCCGGTGGCGGTGCCGAGGGCGAGGGTCAGCGTGTGCGGGCGCCCGTCGGCGGGGAGCTGCCCGGCCGGCAGCTGGTACGGCACCCCGTACCGGTCGGTCAGGGTCACCGTCACCACAGTCGTGGTGCCCGGCCCGGTCGAGCTGCGCAGTCGGACCGTCAGCTCCAGCCGGGCGGTGCCCGCCGGGACACCGGCACCGGCCGGGGTGCCCTCGGGGGCGAGCCGGCCCAGCAGCGGCCGTACCGGTTCGTCCGCCAGGTCGGGGCGCAGGAGGACCGCGTCCGCCGCGTGGGCGGTGTCGAGGGCCAGCACGGTGGCCGTGCGGTCGCCGGACAGCGGCTGGGCGGCGCGCACGGCCGGGGCGGCCTCGCGCACCCGCGGCAGGCCGGCGTACAGGTCCGTACGGCCGAACCCGTCCTCCCCGGCGGCCAGGACCCGCACCGGCACCCCGGCCCGGAAGTCGGCCTGGTCGTCCTGCGAGCGGCCCCAGGAGGCGGCCTGCCCGATCGCGAGCATGCCGAGGGCGACGGCGAGGACGAGCAGCAGCACCGGGCCCGCGCCGCGCGCGGTGCGCCGGCTGAACTGCCAGCCGGCCAGCGCCACCGGCAGCCCCCGCCCGCCGGCCGCCCAGCGTTCGGCGAACCGCGCCACGGGCGGCAGCAGCCGCAGCGTGAGCACGGTCCCGGCGAGCAGGGCCAGCGCGGGCGCGGCCACCAGCAGCGGATCGACGCCGAGCGCGCCGGACCGGTCGGCGGCCACGGCGCCGGAGTCCTGCCGGCCCAGCTGCCAGTAGGCGACCCCGGCGATCGCGAGCAGCCCGACGTCGGCGCCGGCCCGCAGCGGGGCCGGCACGGCCCGCGCGCCGCCCGGCCGGGCCGCCTTCCGCCGGAGCCGAAGGGTCCGGGAGCGCCGGGGCCCGGACGGGCGTGCCTCGGCCCCCGTGCCCGTGACCGCCGGTACGGTCACCGCCAGCGCACAGCCGACGGCGACCCCGGCGGCGACCAGCCAGACGGCGGGCCGGCCGGCGGCCGGCAGGTCCAGGCGCAGGCCGAGCCGGGCCAGCGGGCCGTGCCCGGCCAGCAGGGCGGTGAGCGGGCCGGCGAGCAGCGGCGCGCACACGGCCGCGGGCAGCGCGAGCAGCAGGGCCTCGGCCCCGGCGAGCGCGGCGATCCGGGTGCGGGAGGCGCCCCGGGCCCGCAGCAGCCGGGTCTCGTCGGCGCGTTCGGTGCTGAGCAGCCGGGCGACCAGCAGCAGCGCGTAGCCGGCGAGCAGCACGAGCTGGAGCGCGACGATCAGCAGGGTGGAGCGGGCCACGAGCAGCGAACGGTCCACCCGGTCCAGCACGTCCGGCAGCGCGGTCTGCGACACCGTCGTACCGCTCAGCGCGGCCGGCTCGCGCAGGGCCGCGCTGCCGGCCCGGGCCGCCGCGCGCAGCTCCCCGATCCGTCCGGTCGTCATCGCGGCGAAGTCCGCCGACGCCAGCCAGGCCGTCGTGCCGGCGCTGATCCGGCCGCCGGTGAGGGCGGCGGGGTCGGCGAGCAGCGGGCCGTACGTCGTGAAGCCTGACTTCTTCACCCCGCGCCCGAGCAGGTCGTCCAGCCGCCAGTACGGTGCCGTGGCCGAGGCGGGGCGGTACACGCCGACGACCCGGACCCGGACCGCGGGGCCCTGGAGCCGGTTCGCCAGGGTGAGCCGGGCGCCGGGCTTCAGCCGCAGCGCGCGGGCGGCCGTCTCCGGTAACGCCACCTCGACCTCGCCGTCGCCACGGCGGGGGAGGCGGCCGGCGGCCACCCGCACCTGGGTGCGGTCGAGTGCCGCGAAGTAGGTCAGGTCCGGGTCGCCGGACCTGCTGGCGGGCGGCTGGAGGGAGCGGGGCAGGGCGTACGGCCCCGAGCGGCGCAGGGTGCGTACGGTCACCGGTGACCCGGCGAAGGTGCGGCGCGCGCCCTGGCGTACGGCGGTGTCGGCGGCGGTCCGCTCGGCCGGCGGCACGTCCGCCTTGACGATCAGCGCGGTGTCGGCGGCGTTCCGCGGGTCGCCGAGGACATGGCGCAGTGCCGCGTCGCCGATCGCCCCCGAGTACGCCGTGAGCGTCGCCAGCACGGCGGTGGTCAGCACCACCGTCAGCAGCGCGGCGCCCAGCAGCAGGCGGTGCGCACGCGCGCGTGAGAAGACGAACCCCGTCACCCGGCCCCCGTGTGTCCGGTGCTTCCAGACCTCCGGGCGATGCTGGCAGAGGGCCGGGCGGCGGGTAAGCGGTTGTACGCCGGTCTATACCGGATTGTGATCGGAATGCGGCGACGGGTGACCGGAATCCGACCTTCAGTGACGACCCGTCAGTCCCGGGTGATCAGTCGGGGGTGTTCACCATCGACGCGGCGGCGTACGTCAGGTAGTTCCACAGCGTCCGCTCGTGCTCCTCCGACAGCCCCAGCTCGTCGACGGCCACCCGCATGTGCCGCAGCCACGCGTCGTGCGCCGCCCGGTCCACGGTGAACGGGGCGTGCCGCATGCGCAGCCGGGGGTGGCCGCGGTTCGCGCTGTACGTCGTCGGACCGCCCCAGTACTGCATCAGGAACAGGACCAGCCGCTCCTCGGCCGGGCCCAGGTCCTCCTCCGGGTACATCGGCCGCAGCAGCGGGTCCTCCGCGACCCCCTCGTAGAAACGGTGGACGAGCCGGCGGAAGGTCTCCTCCCCGCCGACCTGCTCGTAGAAGGTCTGCTCCTGAAGCGTGCCGCGCCGAATCTCATTCACCCGTCCATCGTCTCAGACCGGGTGACCGAGGACTCAGGGCTTAGGACCACCCCCCTGTCCGACCCGTCCGCGGACCGGCCGCCCCTACTGTGGACCCATGGGCGCCCACGACACCGAGACCGAGGCTCTCGCCGACGCGGCGCGGGCCGAGCTGGTGCGCGAGATCGACGCCGACGGGGCCTGGGCGGACGACCCGGTGTGGCGGGAGGCGTTCGCGGCGGTGCCCCGGCACCTGTTCGTGCCGTACTACTACGTCACCGGGGCGCGCGGCTACGAGCGCCGCTGGTGCGAGAGCCCCGACCGCGAGGCCCGGGAACGCTGGGTGCGCGGCGCCTACGCGGACGTACCGCTGGCCACCCGGCTGCGCGACGGCGAGCTGCTCTCCTCCAGCAGCCAGCCCTCCCTGATGGCCCGGATGCTGGTCGCCCTGCGCGTCGAGGACGGCGACCGCGTCCTGGAGGTGGGCGCCGGCACCGGCTACAACGCGGCCCTGCTCGCCCACCGGCTCGGCGCCGACGACCTCGTCACCACCATCGACCTGGAACCGGAGATCACCGAGTCGGCCCGGCAGCACCTCGCGGCGGCCGGCCACCACCCCGTCGTCGTCACCGGCGACGGCGCGCGCGGGGTTCCCGAACGCGCCCCCTTCGACCGGATCATCGCCACCTGCGAGCTGCCCACGGTGCCGCGCGCCTGGCTCGCCCAGTGCCGACCCGGCGGGCGCATCCTCACCCCGCTCGCCACCGGCCTGCTCACGCTCACCGTGCGGGACGCGGAACACGCCGAGGGCCCGTTCCTGCCCGGAGCCGCCTTCTTCGTGCCGCTGCGCGGCGGGCGTCGGGCACAGCCCGAGGGCGTCTCACTGGCCGGGCTGCCGAGCCGGGCCCGTGAGCAGGAGCCGTTCCGCTTCCTGCTCACGCTGACCCGGGGCACCCTCGACCCCCAGGAGGCGTACGCCCTGTGGGAGCGCGAGGGCGAACCGGAGCGCGGACGGTACGGCGTCACGGTCGCCGGCGAGCGCGCCTGGGCGTGGCTGGACGACCCGCAGGGGCCGTACGCCTGGCCCCTGCCCTGAGCGCGGTCAGCCCCGGCGGACGGTGATCGTCGTCCAGGCGCCCACGTGCACCCGGTCGCCGTCCTGGAGCGGGACCGGCACGAACGGCTGGATGGGCTCCTCCGACATGTTGACCGTGGTGCCGTTCGTCGAGTTCTGGTCGACGACCGCCCAGCTGCCGTCCGGCTGCTGCACCAGCACCGCGTGCTGGTGCGAGACACCCGGGTCCTCCGGCGGCACCGACAGGTCGATGTCAGGGGTGTCGCCGGTGGAGTGCCGGCGGCGGCCGATGGTCACCTGGTTGCCGGTCAGCGTGCGCTGCTGCTCGGGCGAGTACGCGGGCAGGTTCAGGCCCGCGGCCTCGGGGCCGGAGCGCTGCATCATCGCCATGAAGTACTCGCGGTCCGGGCCGATGGTCGCGGTCCAGGTGGTCGACCGGGGGGCCTGCGGCGCGTGCGGCCCCTGCGGCGCCTGGGGGAAACCGCCCGGTCCGCCCGGTCCCGGCGGGGTCTGGGTGCCGCCGGGCTGCGGGTAGCCGTAGCCGCCGCCCTGACCGCCGGGGCCGGTGGACGACGGCGGGGAGATCACCCAGTCGTCGTCGGCGGCCGGGGGCCGGCGGGTCTCGCCCGGGAACGCGGGCGGGGCCGCCGCACCGGACTGCTGGAACGCCTGCGGGGCACCGCCGGGACCGCCGGGCGGCGGCACCGGACGCGAGGGGTCACCGCCGAAGCCGGAGGGACCGGGCGGAGTGGGACCGCCGGGACGGGAGGGCTCACGCCCGAAGGGAGAGGGGCCCTGGGACCCCGGACCACCCTGACCCTGCCCCGGGCCGCCGCCGAACCCGGACGGGCCACCGGAACCCGGGCCACCGGGACCCTGGTTCGGACCGCCGCCGAAGCCGGAAGGGCCGGACGGGCCGCCCGGGCCACCGGGACCGCCACCGAAGCCGGACGGGCCGCCGGGACCACCAGGGCCACCGGGACCACCAGGGCCACCGGGACCACCAGGGCCACCGGGACCACCCGGACCACCGGGACCCTGCCCGGGACCGCCACCGAAGCCGGACGGGCCGCCGGGACCACCAGGGCCACCGGAACCCGGGCCACCGGGACCACCGGGACCCTGCCCCGGCACCGTGCCCCGGCCACCGAAGCCGCCGGGACCGCCGGGACCGGACGGGTTGCCGGCACCCGGACCCTGGCCCGGACCGCCCTGACCCGGACCGCCCTGGCCCGAACGCTGGCCGAAGCCCTGCGGCGCCCCTGGCGGGCGCTGGTTGCCCGCGCCGAAGGGGGGCGGGCCCGAGGGGCCGGGGGAGGTCGGCGGACCGGACGGTGCACGGTCGCCGCCGAACGGCGTCGGGCCCGACGGCTCGCTGTGGAAGGACGGGAGCGGCTCGGCGGGCCGGTTCACCTGCGAGGGCCGCGAACCCTGGTACTCGTACCCGTCACCCCCGCCGTACGTCGAGCTCGGCGGCTGGAACCGCGGCTGCGACGGGCGCGGGGCGGCCGGGGTGTAGGAGGTCGCCGTGTTGGTCAGGAAGTTCCACCGGCACTCCTCGCAGAACGGCGCGCCGCCCTCGCGGGGCGTACGGCACTGCGGGCACAGCTCCGGTTCCGGGTCGGAGCCGCCGGCCGGGTGCGGCCGGGCGCCGGCCGGGCCGCCCTGCGGGGGCGGGAAGCCGTAACCGCCCGGGGGCGGCGGAGGGGGCGGAGGTACGGCACCGGCCATGCGGTGACCGCAGACCTCGCACCAGTCGTCGGAACCCGACTGGTGTCCGTTCGGGCAGGTCGGCATGTCGGCGCTTCCCCTTCTCCTACGCTTCCGAGGGTCACTTCTTCACACGAACAGTCTTGGTGGACCGGGTCTCCAGAGTCATCTCGTCCGCCTCCGCGACCCTCGTCTTCAACCGCACAGTACCTGTCACGGCGTCGACCACGTCCACCACCTTCGCAAGCAGTTTCGCAGTATCCGCGTTCCCCGAGGCGTTCGCGAGCTGAACCGCGCGCCCCAGTTTGGCGGTTGCTCCATCGAAATCCCCCGCTTTGCGAAGGTCCAGGCCCTTCTGGATGGCTTGCGCCAGTTCGGCCTGCCCGGTGTAGTGGGCGACTTGGGGGCTGATCGCGGTGGAGGCGGCCATGTCGTCGGTCCACACGGCCCGTACGAGGCCCTGCGCGCCGAGGTTTTGGGCGGTTCCGTCCGGTTGCGGAACCACGAGGGAGACCCGCGCGGCGAGCATCTCCTGGCCGAGCCCGGCCGGCGGGACCGTCAGGCACAGGTGGTAGTCGCGGGACTCGTCGCCCCAGGAGCCGGTCGGGTAGTCCCCGGCGCGCGACCCGGCCTCCGTGCGACGGCCGGTCAAGTCATCGACGGCGGGCGCGACTTGCTTGACGAACCGGATGGCCGTGCCGACCGGCGTCCACACCCGCAGGGAGACGTCGGCGACCTCCTTGCCCATCGCCGTCTCCATCATCCGCGTGAAGTCGGCGGCGAGACCGGCCGGGTCGGCGACGATGTCGGCGGTGCCGAGCAGCGCCGAGGCGATCCCTGTGACTTCTTTCACTTCCCAGTCGGTGCCCACCCCCCGCGCGTCACAGGTGAACCGGCCGGCGCACGCGTCCAGCGTGGCCCGCAGATCCTCCGCCGACTCGTGTTCGTTGCGGCCGTCGGTGAGCAGGATGCCGTGCCGGATGGTGACGTCCGCCGCGGACAGCAGCCGGTCGGCGAGCCGCAGCCAGGTGCCGATGGCCGTACCGCCGCCCGCGCTCAGCCGGCGCAGCGCCTGCTTGGCCTGCTCGCGGGTGGTGGCGTCGGCGACCGCGAGCCGCCCGCCGCCCGGATAGACCTCCTTGGCCACGTGCGTGCCGCCGATCACCGCGAAGAGGGTGCCGTCGCGCAGGGTGTCGATCGCGGCGGCCGTGGCGTCCCGGGCGCCCCGCATCTTGGTCGGCGGGTAGTCCATCGAACCCGAGCAGTCCACCATGATCGCCACGGCGGCGGACGGCCGCCCGCCCGGCGGGTACACCGGCGCGGAGACCGCGCTGCCGATGGTGCCGCCGCCGGTCGCGGTCACCGTGACGATGGCGTTGACCTCGCTGCCGCCCTCGGGCAGGTACTCGTTCTGGTAGACGTCCACCGAGAATCGCGGCACGCTCGACTTCGCGAAATTGGCCATGCTGGCTCACATCCCCCTCGGACACCTCGCCGACGCGAGGCGACGACTGTGAGCGGACCGGTCCCCTCCGGTCCGCCGCGGCTTCCCCGTGCCGTTCCCCCGTCGGATACGGCCCTCAGGCCGATCCTGCCCCCTGCGACGGCACCGGGAACGGCAGGACCGCCACTGTTACGTTGTCGTGGCCCCCGCCGTCCAAGGCGTGGCCGACCAGCACCCGCGCGCTGTGCAGCGGGCGGGCCGCCGCGTCGGGCGGGACGACCTCGGACATCTCCTCCGCCGTCTCGGCGTAGTTCCACAGTCCGTCGGTGCACACCACCACGACGCCGGGCCGGTCCGGCTTGAACGACGCGGTGTGCGGCTCCAGTTCGTAGGCGTCCGCGCCGAGCCAGCCGGTGATCGCGTGGGCGCGGGCGTCGGCGTACGCCTCGGCCTCGCTCATCAGGCCGGCCGCGACCATCTGCGCGGCCCAGGAGTCGTCCTCGGTCAGCCGGGCGGGCGGGACGGTGCGGTCGGTGGGCACCCAGTAGACGCGGCTGTCGCCGACCCAGCCGACGACCAGCAGCCCAGGGGTGACGACCGCGCCGACGATCGTGCAGGCCGGCGCGTTCTGGTGCGGGGCGTGCTCGCGGGCCGTGGCGGGCTCCTCGGCGAGCGCGTTGACGGCCTGCGCGGCGGCGACGATCGCCTCGTGCATCGCCGCCTGCGGATGGGTGCCGCGCGGCAGCGCGGCCAGCAGGGTGTCGCCGGCCGCCCGGGAGGCGGCCAGGGAGGCGTCGTCCGGGCGGGTCGCGGAGGACACGCCGTCGCAGACGATCGCCAGCGCGGCCGGGGTGCCGTCGGGCAGCGTGGTGTGGCCGACGGCGAAGGCGTCCTCGTTGCGGTGGTGGCGCAGGCCGCGGTCGCTGACGGCGGCGACCGGTCCCGACTCCCGCTCCACGTGGTCGCGTTCGCGCGGCTGGGCGTGCCCGCAGTTCTCGCAGTAGCCGTCGCTGTCCACCCGGCCCGCCCGGCAGGCCACGCAGAGCTGCGCCGGGTCGGCCGGTGCGGAGGCGGACCGGGGGTCCGGCGCCTGCAACGGGTACTCATCGGGCTCGTCCGGCCGGTCGAACCGCACGCCGGAACCGGAGGAGTGCTCAGCACCGGCCTCCTGCCCGCCCGGCTGAGCACCGCCCGGGACGGGGCCGTTCTCGTGCGGGGGCAGCGGCGCACCGCCCGGGGCGGACCCGGACCCCGGCCCCGGCGGGGGTGTGGCGACGGCTCCCAGCCCGGGCGGTGGTGTGCCGGCCGAGGCGCCGTGGAATCCCTGGCCGGTCGGCGACGAGCCGCCGGGGGTGGGCCCGAACCCCTGCCCCGCCGGCGGTACGGCGCCGGGTGCCTGCCCGGACAGTCGCGCGGCTGCCGGGGCGGACCCGGACTCCTGCCCCGCCGGGGTGGTGGCCCCCGGGGCGGCGTCGGGTGCCTCGCCGGACAGGGGTGTGCCGCCCGAGTCGGTGCCCGGCAGGTCTGCCGGGAGGTGGGGCGCGGGGGAGGCCGTGGGGCCGGGCGGTCCGGGGGTGGGCCACGCCGTGCCCTCCTCGGGGCCGGGGCCCGTCATGGTCAGCGTCGGATGGTCCTGCGGCGGCGCGGGCACCACCGAAAGGTCGTATCCACACGCTCCGCAGAACAGGTCACCCGACTCCACGGGCTCCGCGCAGCTCGGGCACTTCGCCAGTGCGGCCTGCTGGGGCATCTGCGACATCGACTACACCCACGTCCGGGGACGGTAACGGTTGGCCCGTTCCACCAGCTCGATCCTCTCATCGCCGCCGGGCGCCAGCCTGGCCAGCGTGCGGTAGGCGCGCTCCAGGCCGAAGCGGAGGCCCCGCTCGTCCAGACCGCTGCCCAGCAGCACCCGGCCGCCGGCGGCGGGCCCGGTGCCCTGGCCCCCGGAGAGTATCCAGTCCAGCGCACAGCCGAGCACTTCCGCCGACAACAGCTCGCGGCGCGCCGGGTCCAGGCCGTACGCCTGGAGTGCCTCGACCTGACCGGCGGCGGCCGTCAGGTCGTCCAGGAACGGTACGTCACCCGCGCTCGCGGTGCGCTGTCTCAGCCGGGCCCGTACGGCGGCGACCCGGGCGGCCGTGTAGTGGATGGAGGACTCCGGGACCGACTCCAGCGTCGTCACGGCGCCCCGCCGGTCCCCGGTCGCGAGCTGTACCCGGGCCAGCCCGAACGCGGCGCTCACGAAGCTCGGGTCGGTCGTCCACACCAGGCGGTAGTACTCGGCCGCGTTGTCCAGCTGGCCCAGCACCTCGGCGCACAGGCCGAGCGCCAGCTTGGGCGCGGCCTCGCCGGGAAAGGCGTCGTAGATCGCGTCGAAGGCGAGCGCGGCATGCTCGAAGTCCCCGGTGACCAGCGCGGCCACGCCCCGGTACCACACCACCCGCCAGTCGTCGCGCTGTTCCTCGTCCAGCTCGGCCAGGCTCATCAGCGCGCCCTGGTGGTCGCCGCTCTCCAGCCGGGCGCGGATCTGCCGGAGCCGGGTCTCCACGGTCTGCGCGGGCGCCGCCGCCAGCGCGCTCATCAGCTCGGCCGGCGCGGAGGCCATCAGGCCGGCGAGGAAACCGGCGTTGGGGTCGTTCGGGTCGACCAGCGGGACCGGCAGGGCGAGCGCGGCGGCCGCCGTGTCGACGGGCCTGACCAGGGCCGGCGGCGCAGGGGCGGGAGTGGCGGGAGCCTTCCGCACCGGCCGGGCACCCAGCCGGGACACGTCCCCGTGCAGCCGGGGGAACAACTCCGTGTCCGTGACCTTGGTCTCGGGCCCGAACAGCGTCGACAACGCGGGCCGCGCCCGCCCGGTCTGGAGCGAGACGACCTCGCGCAGCACGCCCGTCAGCTGCTCGGCCATCTCCTGCGCGGAGGCGAACCGGCGGCCCGGGTCGGGGTCGGTGGCCCGCACCAGGAGCCGGTAGAAGGACTCGTAGCGGCGGAAGACCTCGATGGTGTCGGGGTCGGGCAGGGAGTCGGCGTAGACGTTGGTGTAGCCCTGGAAGTCGAAGGTCAGCACGGCGAGCGTGCGGGCCACCGTGTAGAGGTCGCTGGCCACGGACGGGCCGGACTCGGCGACCTCCGGGGCCTGGTAGCCCACCGTGCCGTAGATCGCCGACTCGTCGTCGTCCATCCGGCGGACCGCGCCCATGTCGATCAGCTTGAGCTGGTCCTCGGTCTGGATGGCGTTGTCGACCTTGAAGTCGCAGTACAGCAGGTTGCGGCTGTGCAGATGGCCGAGCGCCTCCAGCGCCTCGATGCCGTACGCGCACGCCTGCTCCACCGGCAGCGGGTCGCGGCGGCCGTCGGGCGCCCGGCGGGCGTTGGCGATCTCCTTCAGGGACTTGCCGCCGACGTACTCCATGACGATGTAGCCGTCGAGGGAGCCGGTGCGCTGGTCCAGGTGCTCCACGAAGTTGTAGATCCGCACGATGTTGGCGTGCTCGATCTCCGCGAGGAACCGCCGCTCGGAGATCGCCGCGGCCATCGCGTCCTGGTCACCGGTGTCCAGCAGGCCCTTGAGCACCACCCACCGGTCGGAGACCGCCCGGTCCACGGCCAGGTAGATCCAGCCCAGCCCGCCGTGCGCGAGGCAGCCCGCGACCTCGTACTGGCCGTGCACGATGTCCCCGGCCCTCAGCTTGGGCACGAAGGAGTACGGGTGCCCGCACTTGGTGCAGAAACCTTCCGTGCGGCCCGGGCGGTCCCCGCGGGCCCGGCCGACCGGCGCCCCGCAGTCCGACCGTGAGCAGAACCGCTTCCGCTCCGGCACCTCCGGGTTCTCCAGCACCATCGCGCGCGGGTCGGGCCGCGGCACCTGCGGCACCGAGACCAGCCCGGCGCCCAGCCGCCCCCGCGAGGAGGCCCCGGAGGACGAGCCCGAGCTGCGCACCGACACCGAACGGCCGGTGGACGTGCCCGACAGCGACCGGGACAGCCGCCCGGACACCGAGCGGCGCGACCTCGACGACTGCGAGGTCGTGCGCGAACTGCGCGAGCTGCGGGCAGTGCCGCTGTCGGACGCCCCCCGGGCGACCCCGGTGGGCGGCGAGCCCACCATGCCGGTCGTCGAGACGACCGGCGCGAGACCGCACGTGTCGCAGTACAGCTCGCCGCCGCCGACGTCCTCGTACGTCCCCTCGCAGCCCGGCCGCTGGCAGCTCTGCCCCGGCTGACTCATGACTCGTCCCCCTTACGGTCCTCCGGCGCGCTCGCGCTGCCGAGCAGTTCCGCGGCCGCCTGCTGGTAGCGCAGCACGGCCTGCTCCGCCACGCGCAGGTCGCAGGGCGCGCTCCACAGCATGCGGCGGGCCGCGTCGTACCGCTCGACCAGCAGCGGGTCCTCCGCGAGACCGTGCCGGGCGACCTTCGCCTTGTACGCGTCCAGCCGGCCGCGCAGCTCGGCGCGGACCGCGAGCGGCGCGGTGACCGCGGTCAACGACTCGCGGGCGCGCAGCAGTTCGTCCTCCGCCTTCTCCTCCAGCGACTCCAGCAGCGGGGAGAGCCGGTGCCACTGGGCCTGCCTGCGGTACTCGGCAGCGGTCGCCAGCTGCTCCTGGAGCGCGGTCGGCGGCCCGCTCACCACCGGCACCTCGGTCGCGGCGATCTTCGCCAGCACCTCACCGCGCGCGGTCCGCGCCTCGGCCAGGGTGCGGTCGGCGCGCGAGAGCACGTCCCGCAGCCGGATCAGCCGCGCCTCCGCGTCCTGACGGACCGTCAACACGGCGTCGATCTCCCGCCGCACGTCCTCCAGGGCGCGGGCCTCACGGTCGTACACCGTCGTGTCCGGGCGTCCGCCGCCGGGCGCCGAACTGCCCCCGGCCGGCACCCAGAAGGCGAGCGGGTCGGAGACGACGTCCTCGCGCAGCCTGGTCAGCGTGCGCGTGATCCGCTCCAGGTCGTCACCGGCCGGGTGCTCGCCGGGGCGCACCCCCACCGAGTGCGCGAGCTGCCGGGTGCGCTGGAGTTCCGCGGCGAGTAAATCGATCCGCGCGGGCAGCGCCGACCAGACCGCGTCGGCGGCGACGATCACGTCCAGGCTCGTCGCGTACAGCTCGTTCATCCGGTCCACCAGCGCGGACAGCGAGAACGACTCGCTCAGCCTGCCGTTCCCGCCGCCGGGGACGGTCACGGACTCGCCGCGCAGCACCTCGGTCAGCTCCGCCAGGTCCTCACGGCTGGACCAGCGGCGCCGGGCGCGGATCTCCCGGGCGCCGCGCAGCGCGGCGGTGTAGGCGTCGAAGTACGCCCACAGCCGGGTGATCCGCTCCTCCGTGGCCTGCCAGCGCTCCTGGGTGACACCGGTCAGCTCCGCGCCTTCGAGGAGTCTGCGGCCCGCGTGGTCCTGCAGGGCCAGCAGCGAGGTCTCGATCGCCTCGTGCTCCTGGCCGAGCCGCGCCAGCGCACGGTCCACCTCGTCCCGGTCCATCACCGGCCCGGCGGGGTCCGTGACGCCCATCGATCACCTCTCGCTTGCTGTCTGTTCCGGTCGGGTACAGCTCAACTGCCGGGCAGGTACCGCGGCGCGGGCGGCTTCGACGCGGCCGAGTCCTTGCCCAGTGTCGCCGACAGCCAGTCGGCGTACGACGTCTGCCAGCCGTGTGCGCGGTAGTCCACCAGAACGCGGTTGACCCGGCGTACCAGATCGCCGGCGTCCTTCTTCATCGCCACGCCGTAGTACTCGGTCGTGAACGGCCCGCCTTTCAGTTCGACGGTCGGGTCCTGCGCGGCCTGGCTCGCGGCGAGCGCGCCGTCGGTCACCACCGCGTCCACTTCGCCGAGTTGCAGCCGGACCAGGCAGTCCAGCTGGTTCGGCACGGTGGTGGACAGGTCGGTGGTGGCGGGCAGCCGGCCGCCCTTCCTGTCGGCCTCCAGCTTGGCGAGGGCGGTCGAACCGGCCGCGGTGCACACCTTCTTGTGCGCCAGCGAGCCGTCGTAGCCCGTGATCGGGGAGGACTTGGGGGCGAGGACCTGCTGGCCGGTCTTGAAGTAGGGCGCGGAGAACGCGACCTGCTGCAGCCGGTCACAGGTGATCGTCATCGTGCGGACGACCATGTCCACGCGTCCGTCCTCGATCGCCGGGATGCGCTGGTTGGTCGGTATGGCCTTGAACTGCACCGCGTCCGGGTCCCCGAGGATGTCCTCGGCGATCCGGTGCACGAGGTCGATGTCGAAGCCCTCCAGCTGGGCGCCCTCGGTGTTGGGGATGCGGTAGCCCCAGCGGTAGCTGTTCTGGTCGACACCGACGATCAGCTTCCGCTTGGCGCCCGTGCGTGCCTTGATCGCGTCGATCGTCGGACCGTCCGCGCCGGACGGCGCCGGCGTCCGCTCGTGCGCCTCGGCGTCCACGCACCCGCCGGCGCGGGCCTGGGTGCCGGTGACGGCCTTCTGCCCGGCCTGCCGCGGGTCGTCCGGCGTCCGCTGGGTGCACGGCAGCAGCAGAACGAACGCCAGCGCCAGCGCGCACAGCACCGCCATCGCGGCGACCCCGCCCCAGCCTCGCAGGACGGACCGCGCACGGCTCACGTCCATCGCCTTGCCCCCTGTCACCGGTACTCCGAAAGTCTGCGGCCGATGCCGGCGACGGCGCCGGCCGCGCCCAGCACCGCGAGGACGGCGGCGCCCTCCGGCAGCCCGGTCATGGCGTCCCGCCCGTCCCCGGCCGCCCGCTGGAACTCGGCCCGCTCATGGGCGATGGCCCGGGCCAGGCTGCGGTCGACGCCGTCGAAGCACTCGGCGGTCGCGCCCTTCGCGCCGATCACCTTGTCCAGCGCCTGCTGGTAGTTGCCGTTCTCGTCCTCGGCGCGGGCCGTGGCGTGGCGCTGCTTCCACACCGCCATGTCGCCCTCGGCCGCCTTGACCGGTGCGGTGCCCCCCTGGTCGTCGGCGAGCCGCGCCGCCTCGGTCAGCGCCTTGCCGAGCACGGCGATGTCCTGGTCGAAGTCGCGGTAGTAGGCGTCGTACGTCGTGCCGTCGACCGTGACGGTCTCGGCGCCGCGCGCCACCAGGCTCAGGTTCTCGTTGCCGCGGGCCTTGAGGGAGGCGATCCGGGCGTCGTGGAGCACGTTGAGCGAGCGGATGCCGTGCTCGTACGAGCCGTCGAGCCCCGACCGGGCGACCGTGTGGCCCACGACCAGCCACAGCAGGACGACGGTCGTCGCGGCGCTGGCGGCGACCAGGCCGTGGTTGAGGACGCGGTGGGTGCGCCGGTACGTGCGGTGCTGGGCCCAGCCGAGCGCGGCCAGCGCGAGCAGCCCGAGCCCGATGGCGGCCCACGGGTACGGCGTCGCGTCCGCGTAGTCCGCGTCGAGCCGCCGGTTCTCCGTGGTGTAGAGGTCCTCCGCGGCCGGGAGCATCTCCTTCTGCATCTTCTCGTTGGCGTACCGCAGATAGGCGCCGCCGACCGGATAGCCCTGCCGGTTGTACGTCCGGGCCCGCTCGATGAGGCCCTTGTACTCGGGCAGCAGCCGGTTCAGCTCGGCGATGGTCTGCTCGGAAGCGGAGCCCGGCTCGGCGTTGGCGGCGGCGGTGACGAGCCCGGCGGCGGCGGTGCGGATGTCCTTCTCGTAGCTGTCCCTGGACTGCGCGCTCTCCTGCCCGCCCGCCAGGAACCCGCTGGAAGCGGCGGTGTTGGCGTCGGCCAGCGACCGGTAGATGCCGGCCGCGCCGTAACTGAGCGGCTGGCTGCGGTGCAGCACGTCGTCGGCGGCGGCCGAGCGGGCACTGGTCTGCCAGGCGGTGACCGCCCCGAAGGCGACGACCAGCAGCGCCAGGACGGCACCGATGATCCGCAACCGCCCCGGCTCGGTCGTGGCGGCGGCCCGCAGCCGCTCGGCACCCTCGGCGAAGGCGGTCCGGCGCGCGGGCGGCACCCCCGGACCGACGGCCGCGGCGAACCCGGGCGGACCGGGCTGGGCGGGGATGCCGGGGACACCGGCCACACCGGCGGGCCCGGCCGGCGGTGGCGCCGCGCTGCTCTTCGGCGGGTGTGTCACTCGACCTCCCCCATGGTCATCCGTACGCCGCCCAGTATCACCGCCCGCACTGACATCGCGCACCGGCCTTCACTGGATCTTGATCGGATCGCAGCGTGCCCGGGGGCGCGTGCCGGCGGACGCACCACCCCCCGTGCTGGAACACGCTGGTGACGGGGGATCGGTTCCCCGTGCGACGGGCCGGCCGGGGACGGCCTCACGGCTCGCGGTGCTCGTGGGCGGCCTGTTCCAGGGCTGCCGCCTCCGCCTCCGCCAGCCGGGTCTCCGCCGCCACGTCGATCGAGCGGGTCAGCCACCAGTACAGCAGGGCGCTGACGGGGAGGCCGACGAAGAGGGAGATGTCCGCGCCGCCCAGCGCCCTCGCGGCGGGACCGGTGAACAGGGTGCCGACGGAGAAGAACGGGACCATGGCGGCGAAGCCGACGAGGTAGGCGATGATGCCGTGCCAGCCCCAGCGGCCGTAGATGCCGTGTGGGTTGAAGATTTCGGCGATGGCGTAGTGCCCGCGGCGCACCACGTAGTAGTCCATGAGGTTGACCGCGGTCCACGGGATGAACAGGTAGAGCACCAGGAGCAGGAAGTTCTCGAAGTTCGCCAGGAAGTTCGACGTCGCGGCCAGCGCGCCGACCAGGGAGAGCGCCGCGGTGAGACCGAGGGTGACCAGCCGCACGGCGAGCGTCGGCCGGACGCGCTTGAACGAGTCGATGGCGCTGATGAGCGTGAGGGACCCGCCGTACATGTTCAGCGCGGTCACCGAGACCAGGCCGAGGGCCGAGAACAGCAGCACGACGGCGCCGAAGCCGGTGAACACCCTGTCGCCCGCGGCGTCGATCGCCGGGATCGTCTGGAAGGTCTTCGGGCCCGCCCAGGCCGCCAGCAGCGCCCCGAGCACCATCAGCCAGATGCCGCCCAGCGCGGAGCCGAAGTAGGTCCAGTAGAAGGTCTTGCGGACGGTCACGTCCGGGGGGAGGTAACGGGAGTAGTCGGAGACGTAGATGGCCCAGCTGATCTGGTAGCCCGCGACCACGCCGAACTGCGCGAGGAACGGTGTCCACCGGAAGCCGTCGAGGTCGAAGGAGCCCGCCGGGTAGTGCAGGGTGACCAGGACGCCCACGGTGAAGATCCCGAAGATCACCAGGAAGGTGTACGTCAGGATCCGCTCGGCCTTGTGGATGATGTCGTAGCCCACCAGCGCGATGACGAGCGCGACGACGGTCACCACGACGACCCACAGCTTGACCCCGCCGTGCAGCGTGGTGTGCAGGGCGCCGGCGGCGAGGATGCTGTTGAAGACGTTGAACCCGGCGTACTGCACATAGGCGAACAGCCACACCAGCAGGGCGCCGACGTAGCCGAACTGGGGCCGTGACTGGATCATCTGCGGCAGCCCGAGCTGGGGTCCCTGGGCGGAGTGGAAGGCCATGAAGAAGGTGCCGATGACGGTGCCGGAGACGATGGCCAGCAGTGACCAGACGAGGTTGCCGCCCTGGGTGATGCTGACCAGCCCGACCGCCAGGGTGGCGATCTGGGCGTTGGACATGAACCACAGCGGGCCCAGATGCCAGAGCTTGCCGTGCCGCTCGTCCAGCGGGACGTAGTCGATGGACCGGACTTCGAGACCGGACACTCTTGGCTCGGCTGATGTGCTCATGACGCCTCCCGAGGTAGGGCCCGCACCTCTGGTCACATTGTTGCCCCGCTCCGCGCCCGGGACGACCCAGGATCAGCCCGCCTCCCAGTGACCCCGCGCCCGCTCCTGCGCCCCCGCGTCCGCCCCCAGCCGGTCCAGGCCCAGCAGGACCGCGCCCAGCACCGGGCTCGCCGTCACCACGCGGACGTCGGCCTTGGGGGCCCGGGCCGCCAGCAGAGTGCGGACGGTGTCGTTCAGCTGGGGGTGGCCGGCCGTGAGGACGCTGCCGCCGAGGAGGACCGGGGTCTCCTCGTCCAGCAGGTCCAGGCGGGTCAGGGCGACCGTGGCCATCACCGTGACCTCCTCCGCGAGCCGGGTGACGATCGAGCGGGCCACCGGGTCGCCGTCCGCCGCCGTGGCGAACAGGACCGGGGTCAGCTCGTGCCGGCGGTCGTGGTCCAGGTGCTCCAGGTGCAGCGCCTCGATGAGGGCGTACATGGTCGGCAGGCCGAAGTGCGCGGGCAGGGTGCGGGCCAGCGACGTCGGTCCGCCGCGCCCGTCCTCCGCTCGGGCCGCGTGCCACAGGGCCTCCTCCGCCAGGCCCCAGCCGCCGCCCCAGTCGCCGGAGATGCGGCCGATGGCCGGGAAGCGGGCGGTACGGCCGTCGGGCCGCATGCCCACGCAGTTGATGCCCGCGCCGCACACCACCGCCACCCCGCGCGGCTCGGCCACACCCGCGCGCAGGATCGCGAAGGTGTCGTTGCGGACCTCCACCGACGCGCCCCACGCGCGCGCGTGCAGCGCGGCCGCCAACTGCTCCTCCTCCACCGGGAGATCGGCGTTGGCCAGGCAGGCTGCGACATGGCCGACGGAGGTGACCCCGGCGTCCGCGAACGCCCGGGCCACCGGTTCCGCCAGCGCGTCCAGCGCCGCCGTCACGCCCACCGCGGGCGGCCGGAAACCGCCGCCGCGAGCGGTGGCCAGCACCTCCCCGGCGGCGGTGACCACGGCCACGTCGGTCTTGCTGTTGCCCGCGTCGATGGCGAGGACCGTCAGGGGGTCGGGTGCGGTCAGGCCCACGCGAGGTGCTCCCGGTTGTGTGCGATCAACTGGTCGGTGAGGGCGTCGGCGTACGCGTACTGGCCGATCAGGGGGTGGGCCAGCAGCGCGCGGAAGACACGGTCCCGGCCGCCGCGCAGGGCGGCCTCCAGGGCCAGGTCCTCGTAGGCCGTCACGTTCGCGATCAGGCCCGAGAAGAGCGGGTCCAGGCCGGGGACCGGGAGCGGTACCGGGCCGGCCGGGCCGACCGCCGCCTGCACCTCGATCACCGCGTCGTCCGGGAGGAAGGGCAGCGTTCCCCGGTTGAGCGTGTTCACCACCTGGTACGGGCTGCCCCCGCCGCCCAGCAGAGCCGCCGCCAGGTCCACGGCCGCCTCCGAGTAGAAGGCACCGCCGCGCTTGGCGAGCAGGGCCGGTTTCTCGTCCAGGGCCGGGTCGCCGTACATCGCCAGGAGTTCGCGCTCCATCGCCGCAACTTCGGCCGCCCGTGACGGCTTGGTGCGCAGTTCCCGGACGACCTCGTCGTGCGCGTAGTAGTAGCGCAGGTAGTAGGAGGGGACGACGCCGAGGCGGTCCAGCAGGGGGCGGGGGAGGCGGACGTCGTCCGCGATGGCCTCGCCGTGCTCGGCCAGGAGCTTCGGCAGGACGTTCTCGCCCTCCGGTCCGCCCAGACGCACACCGGTTTCCCAGGTGAGGTGGTTCAGGCCCACATGGGCCAGATGCACATCCGCCGGGGCCGCGCCCAGCAGGGCCGCGAACTTCCGCTGGAAGCCGATCGCCACGTTGCACAGGCCGACCGCCCGGTGCCCGGCCTGGAGCAGGGCGCGGGTGACGATGCCGACGGGGTTGGTGAAATCGATGATCCACGCGCGCGGGTTGCTGCGGCGGACCCGTTCGGCGATGTCGAGGACCACCGGGACCGTGCGCAGGGCCTTCGCCAGGCCGCCCGCGCCGGTGGTCTCCTGGCCGATGCAGCCGCACTCCAGCGGCCAGGTCTCGTCCTGCTGCCGGGCCGCCTGGCCGCCGACGCGCAGCTGGAGCAGGACGGCGTCGGCGCCGTCGATCCCCGCGTCCAGGTCGGACGTCGTGACGATCCGGCCGCCGTGGCCCTGCTTCGCGAAGATCCGCCGGGCCAGGCCGCCGACCAGCTCCAGACGGTCCTCGGCCGGGTCGACCAGGACCAGTTCCTCGACGGGCAGGGTGTCCCTGAGCCGCGCGAAGCCGTCGATGAGTTCCGGTGTGTAGGTCGAGCCGCCGCCGACCACGGTGAGTTTCATAGCCAGTTCAACCCTTTACTCCGGTGAGGGTGACGCCCTCGACGAACGCCTTCTGGGCGAAGAAGAACACGAGGATCACGGGGGCCATGACCAGCACGGTGGCGGCCATGGTGAGGTTCCAGTCGGTGTGGTGGGCGCCCTTGAAGGACTCCAGGCCGTAGGAGAGCGTCCAGGCGCCGGGGTTCTCGGAGGCGTAGATCTGCGGCCCGAAGTAGTCGTTCCAGGCGTAGAAGAACTGGAAGAGGGCGACGGCGGCGATGCCGGGCTTCGCCATGGGCAGGACGACCCGCAGCAGGGTGCGCAGGTCGCCGCAGCCGTCCACCTTCGCCGCGTCCAGGTACTCGTTGGGGATCGTCATCAGGAACTGGCGCAGCAGGAAGATGGAGAACGCGTCCCCGAACGCCATCGGGACGATCAGCGGCCACAGGGTGCCCGACAGGTCGAGCTGTTTCGCCCAGAAGAGGTACATCGGGATGACGACCACCTGCGGGGGCAGCATCATCATCGAGATCACCAGCATGAGCGACAGGTTGCGGCCCCGGAAGCGGAACTTGGCGAGCGCGTACGCCACCGGGATCGAGGACACCACCGTCAGCACGGTGCCGAGGCCGGCGTAGAGCAGCGTGTTCTTCCACCAGGTGAGGAAGCCGGGGGTGTCGAACACCTTCCGGTAGTTGCCCCACTCCCAGGTGTGCGGGATCAGGTCCCGGCTGAGGGCCTGGCTGTCGCTCATCAGCGAGGTCAGGAACACGAACACGAACGGCAGCGTGAAGAACAGCGCGGCGGCGACACCGAGCGAGTGGACCGCGATCCACTCCAGCAGCGCCCGGCGGCGGGCGGTGCGCTCGGCCCCGGTGACGAGCGGCGCCGGCTTCACCGGCTGGTCCAGTACTTGGGTCATGGTCAGTCACCTGCCTGGATCAGGCCGCCCCGGCGCCGCATGAGCAGCGCGGTGAACGCCATCGACAGGGCGAACAGCACCAGCGCCACCACACACGCCGAGCCGTAGTCGAAGCGCTGGAAGCCGAGGTTGTAGACGAGCTGGGGGAGGGTGAGCGTGGACTTGTCGGGGTAGCCGGGCTCGAACTGGGTGCCGGCGCCCTGGATCACGCCGGAGGCGACCTTCCCGGCGACCAGCGGCTGGGTGTAGTACTGCATGGTCTGGATCACGCCGGTGACCACGGCGAACATCACGATCGGGGAGATGTTCGGCAGGGTCACGTACCGGAAGCGCTGCCAGGCCGAGGCGCCGTCCAGCTCCGCCGCCTCGTACTGCTCCGTCGGTACGTCGAGCAGCGCGGCCATGAAGATGACCATCAGGTCGCCGACGCCCCACAGGGCCAGCAGGGTCAGCGCCGGCTTGGACCAGGTGGGGTCGTTGAACCAGCCCGGCGCCGGCAGCCCGGCCTTCTCCAGGATCGAGTTCACCGGGCCGGTACCGGGGTTGAGCAGGAACGCGAAGGCCATGGTGGCCGCGACCGGCGGGGCGAGGTACGGCAGGTAGAACAGGGTACGGAAGACGCCGGTACCCGTCTTGATCTTGGTGATGAGCAGTCCGACGCCCAGCCCGAAGAGCACCCGCAGGCTCACCATGACCACGACCAGCCAGAGCGTGTTGCGCAGGGCGGGCCAGAACAGCGGGTAGTGCTCGAAGACGTACGTCCAGTTCTTCCCACCGCTCCACGTCGGCGGCCGGAAGCCGTCGTAGTGCATGAAGGAGAAGTAGACCGTGGAGATCAGCGGGTAGGCGAAGAAGACCGCGAAGCCGATGAGCCACGGGGACATGAAGGCGAGCGTGCGCAGGGCCGAGCGCCGGCGTTTCGACGCGAGGGTCACGGCGCTCATCACTTCGCCTGCGCGATGTCCGTGTCGATCTGCGCGGCCGTCTTCTTCAGTCCGGCCTTGAGATCGGAGACCTTGCCGCTCTCGTAGTCGTAGCCGAACTGCTGGACCGTCACCAGGTACACACCGCCGTTGATCGAGGCGGGAGTCGTCGTCGAGTGCGGGTTGGCGGCGATGTCCAGGAAGGTCTTGAAGCGCGGGTCGTACTTCAGCTTCGGCGACTTCAGCGCGGCCAGCGTGGAGGGCACGTTGTGGATGTCGTTGGCGAAGCCGACCACCGCGTCCGTGTTCGTCGTCATGTACTTCACCAGTTCCCATGCCGCGTTCTGCTTGTGGCTGGTGGCGGCGATGCCCGCGATGGTGCCGGTGATGTAGCCCTTGCCGTACTGGTCGGCCTGGTCGTCCGGGACCGGCAGCGGGGCCACCCCGATCTCGAAGTCCGGCTTCGCCTCCTCGGCCATCCCGAGCCGCCACTCTCCGTCGAGCTGCATGGCCACCTGGCCGGTGTGGAAGGGGTGCTTGGGACCCCACTCGTCGCCCAGCGTGGCGCGGAACTTCTCCAGCTTCTGGAACCCGCCGAGCTCGTCCACGAGCTTCTTCTGGAGCGTGAAGCCCTTCTCGAAGGCGGGATCCTTGGCGAGGTTCGACTTGCCGTCCTTGCCGAAGTACGTCGGCGAGAACTGGCCGAGGTAGTGCTCGGTGGTGGACTCCCAGCCGTGGTAGTTCGGCATGAACCCGAGCTGCTTGTAGCCGTCGCCCTGGGAAATCGTCAGCTTCTTGGCGTCCGCCTCGAATTCGGACCAGGTCCTCGGCGGGTGCGCGATGCCCGCCTTCTCGAACGCCGTCTTGTTGTAGTAGAGCCCGTACGCGTCACCGAGCAGCGGCACCGTGCAGCGGTTGCCGTCGAACTGGGTGTACTCGTTCATCGGCTTCGGGAACGTCTTCTCCGGGTCGATCCCCGACTTCTGGAAGAACGGGTTCAGGTCGACCAGCGCGCCCGAGGAGCAGAACTTGCCCACGTTGTTGGTGGTGAACGACGAGATCACGTCCGGGGCCTTCTCGCCGCCCGCCCGCAGTGCCTGGTTGATCTTGTCGTCGGTCATGTTGCCGACGACGTTCACGTGGATGTTGGGGTGCGCCCGCTCGAAGCCGGCGACCAGCGACTTGACGGCCTTCACCTCGTTCGGCGCGCTCCAGGCGTGCCAGAAGTTGATCGTCGTGTCCTTCGAGGGGTCGTCGGTGGCACCGGAGTCGGACTGGCCGGTACACGCGGCGGTGAGGAGCACGGCCGAAGCAGTCAGGGCAAAAGCCGCCTTTCGGGCGACTCCGGGTATGGCTGTGGGCATGGCGAGGTCTCCCAGGGGGACGGGGTCGGGAAAAGAGGGGGCGCTCAGCGCGAGGTGTCGAAGACCTCGTCGCGGGTGGCGGCGAGCGCGGACTCCAGCGCGCCGCGCAGCACGGGGTGTTCCTGGACGTCGCCGACGACCAGCCGGGGCCGGGCCGCGGCCAGCTCCTCCAGCTCGGCCTGGACGAGGGCGCGCAGCACCTCGCCGCCGGCCGTCAGGGCGGAGCCGCTGAGGACGACGAGTTCGGGATCGAGGACGGAGACGAGCGAGGCGAGACCGGTGGCCAGCCGGGTGGCGTAGGTCCGCAGCAGTTCCCGGTGCGGGCCGCTCGCGTGGTCGGCGGCGCGGGCGACGAGCGTGGTGGCGGCTTCGGTGTACGGCCCCGGGGGCACGTCCTCGACACCGAGTTCCCGGGCCAGCTTCGGCAGGGCCTGGGAGCCGGCCAGCTCCTGGTAGCCACCGCTGTTGGCCTTGGTGACCTGCCGTACCAGCGGGGTGCCCGGCACCGGCAGGAAGCCGACCTCGCCGGCGCCGCCGGTCCAGCCGCGGTGCAGCCGGCCGCCGAGCACCAGGGCGGCGCCGAGGCCCTCCTGGTTCCACAGCAGCACGAAGTCCGCGTGGCCGCGGGCCGCGCCGAGCCGCTGTTCGGCGATGGCGACGAGGTTGACGTCGTTCTCGTACTCGACCGGCATCGGCAGGGCCGCCGCGAGGTCGTCGAGCAGTGCGGGGGAGTGCCAGCCCGGCAGGTGGGATGCGTAGCGCAGCCGCCCGGTGTTGGGGTCGAAGGCGCCGGGTGTGCCGATGACCAGCCGGTGCACGTCGGACCGGGCGAGCCCGGCGGCCTTGACGGCGCCGTCGAGGGCGTCGGTGACCTGCCGGACGACGGGGTGCGCCGGGCGCCGGCCGGGGGTGGGCAGCTCGTACTCGCCGACCGTGCGGCCGGTGATGTCGGCGACGGCGGCCCGGATGCGGTGCGGGGTGACGTCGAGCCCGGCGGCGTACGCGGCCGTGGGGTTGACCGCGTAGAGCTGGGCGTTGGGGCCGGGCCGGCCCTCGCTGGTGCCGGTGACCCGGACCAGTCCGGCCGCCTCCAGGCGGGCCAGCAACTGGGAGGCGGTGGGCTTGGACAGACCGGTGAGCTTGCCGATCCGGGTGCGCGACAGCGGCCCGTGCTCCAGCAGCAGGTCCAGGGCGGCGCGGTCGTTCATGGCGCGCAGGACGCGCGGGGTGCCCGGCGTACCGGCGGTTCCTGCCATGGGGGTCGACACCTGCCTTTCCAGCCGCCCAGCTTTTCAGTGACCTGGGCATGACGTCCAGTCTTGATCGACGGCCGCCCGGAGATCACTGTTAGGAAACTTTCCTATTGGGGTGGGAGGAACGTAAGCCGAGGACGAAGGGGGCGTCAATAGACAACGCCCCCGAGGCAACAGAGTCGTTACCTCGGGGGCGCTGCGGTACGGGGAGTGCCCGCGGTTACTTCACGGTCACGTGGTCACCGGCGGACGTCTTCGCGCCTGTGGTGGCCGTACCGGCGAAGACGAAGCGGTAGGTGCCGCTCCTGCCCGCCTTCACGGTGGTGGACAGGGCGCCGCCGGTGCCGGAGGTGATCGTCCTGACGTTCGCGTAGGCACCGCCGTCCGCCTTGAACTGCAGGACGACCTTCTGGTCCTTGTACCCGGTGTACGTGCCGGTCGCCCAGTTGGCGCGGGTCAGCTTCCCCTTGACGGTCAGCGTCCGGCCCTTGACGACGGGCTCCGGGGCGGCGTCCACGGTCACCTGGGCGGCGCGCTTGACCTGCGTCGACGCGAGGTTCCCCCACATGGTGAGGTCGTTCTCGCTGTGCAGGTAGTCGTCCGAGGCGCTGCCGTCGCTGTGCGCGTAGACACCGGCCGCCTTCCAGGTGCCGGCGTCGGTGGCCTCGTACAGCTCCCGGTCCGGAACGGCGACGATCGTCTCGGTGCAGCTCTCGGTGACGGTCGTCTCCGTCGTGGAAGCGGTCGTGCAGACGGGCGCCTTGCGCGGGCCCAGCTCGTTGTCGGGCGACTTCAGCGTGCCGCGGTACAGCAGCACGGCCTGCACCGTCTTCTCCTGGTCGATGACCAGGTCCTTCGGCCGGGTCAGGGTGTACGACACCGGCACGTTCACCGCCTTGGTGGTGCCGACCACGATCGGCTTGCCCTTGTTCACGGTCACACCGGCGAACGTCAGGTCCGGCGTACCGGCCGCCGACGCGGCGGGAGCGGCCAGGCCGGCCAGGGCCAGGGCACCGGACAGGGCGGTACCGATGGCGAGCTTGCGCATGTTTCCCCACATTCGACACGGGCCCCGGGCGGTGTCGCGCTCCAGAACGAGGGCCCGCTGTGGGGGCGACCCTAGACGATCACCGAATGCGGAGGGAACGCGGGGTTCCGGTGAAGACGATCTGTGTTCGGGTGAGGGTCAAGTGTGCGTCACGAGTGCGTCACGGATGTGGTTTTGGCTGGTCACGGGGCCTACATTCGGGCGACGAACGGACGCGGGGGCGGGGGGACGATGGGGACGGTCGGCCGGAGGCTGCTCTGGAGGCTGTGGCTGGTCACGATGTCCGGCTTCGTGCCCTTGCTGGTCACTGTGGGCCTGAGCGACTTCCTGGGCGAGGGCCTGTCCCGCTCGTTCGCCGAGGACCTCCTCCTCACCCCGCTCGTCTGGGCCGCCCTCAGCCTGCTCGCCGCCCTCTACGTGTACGCGGCCCTGGTCCGCCGGGCGCGCGGCACCGGCATCCCGGTCACCGTGGACGCCCTCCGGGCCACGCAGGAGCGGGTGTTCCCGGCGGCGGAGGCGGAGCGGCTGAGGGCGGGGATCGCCGCATCCGGGCGGGCGTACGACGTGACGGGCGAGACGGGGGCGTGGGACTTCCAGTGGCGCCCGTTCCGTAACCGGCACGCCGTCACCGGCTCCCTGACGGTGGACCGGTCGTCGGGTGAGGCCCGGGTCCTGCTGCGCGCGGACCAGGGACTGATGGGCATGCCGGGGCAGCGTGTGGCGAGCGCGTTCGTGGCGCTGTGCCAGGTGACGAGAGTGGGGCTGACCGGGTGAGAGGCGGCCGGACGGCGGTGGCGGTCGTGCTGCTGCTGGGAGCGGTGGCGTGCACGGCGCAGCAGCCGCGGCAGGTTCGGGCGGCGTCCTCGGCGAAGCCCGCGGCGCCGTCCTGCGGCTCCGGCACCTTCCGCTGGGGCGCGGTACGGCAGGAGACGCGGCTGACCGGTGTCTCCCCGGTGGTGACGCTCGGCGAGGACGACGGCTGGACCACGTTCCGGAACGTGCCCGTGCGCACGGTCGCCGCCTCGGTCCGGGCGAACGGCGTCGGGCTGTCCCGGCGGCGGGCGATGGCCTCGCTCGCGCGACACCTGGGCTACGACACGGGCGACCTGATGGCCCCGGGGGAGGACACCGCCCACCACCCCCGGCACCACGACCGGATCGACTTCGACGGCGCCGGCCGCTTCGTCACCGCGGAGGCCGTGAAGGTGGTGGACGCGAGCTTCGCCGTGAGCTGCCCCGACGGCACGCACTACGGCAGCGTCACGACCTGGCTCACCGGCACCCAGGGCGCGTCCCTGTCCTGCGGCGCCGACCCGGGTGGGGAGGCATGGATCCGCGAGGCCTACCAGCTGGCCTGCGGCCCGCTCAGCCCTCGATGAAGGGGGAGGTGTCCGGAGTCGGGTAGGGCGCCAGGAGCGGAAGGGGCTCGCCGAGGTCCACCTTGATGTCGGTGGCGTGGTACGCCTCGGTGGGGTCGTCACCGGGGAGGACGGGGGCCGTGCAGCAGTGGGCCGTTCTGGAGTGGCGGTCGATGAGGACGTAGACCGGGATGCCGGCGGCGGCGTAGGTACGGAGCTTGGGGCCGGTGTCGGTCTCGTGGTTGGTGGAGGTGACTTCGCCGACCAGGGCGAGCATGTCGATGGGGTACCAGCCGGGATGCGCGGCAAAGTGCGCCTCGTCCGTACTCGTCGGCTCTCGGCGCATGACGTGTACGTCGGGGATGATCAAGGCAGTCGTGCCGTGGGCCCGGTCGGCGAACCGGAAGCCGTTGCCGATGCCGGCATGAGGGACCGCTGCCGATCGGAGCTGGAAGCACAGTTCCAGAACCGTGTCGCTGTGCCCGTCACCGGGCGGCGCCAGCGGTAGGTGGGCCCGGCCTTCGATGAACTCGGCGCGTACGGGCATGGGAGAGACCGCCTCGTACGCCGCCAGGAGCTGGACGGGGCCCATGCGGGCCATGAGGTCCGGCTCCCCGGGACGGTCGGTGTTCATGGGGCGGAACGATGGGGCACCCCGCGCGCACCGTGCGCCGGAATGCCCCGCCCGTTCACTCGAACGTGTGTGCCGAACCGTTCCGCTACTTCCCCGAGGGTGCCGACCGCTGCGGAGCGATCGGGGTGGCCGCCGTCGACTGAGGGGAGTCCGCGTTGGCGTACACGGACGGCGCCGCGACCGTGGCCGTCGGGTCGGGGGCGTCCTCCTGGTCCTCGACGGCCGTCGCACCGCCCACGATGCGGATGCTCGCCGCGTCGAACGCCCGCTTGATCCGCCAGCGCAGTTCCCGCTCCACCGTGACCGACTTGCCCGGCATCGTCCTGGCCGAGACCCGGACCACCATGGAGTCGATCAGCACGGAGTCCAGTCCGAGCACCTCGATCGGGCTCCACAGCAGCTCGTTCCAGGGCTCTTCCTTGCCCATCTTCTCGGCGACCTCGTCCAGCGTGGCCTTCACCCGGTCCAGGTCCTCGCTCGCCCGCACGGTCACGTCGACCCCGGCCGTCGCCCAGCCCTGGGACAGGTTGCCGATCCGCTTGACCTCGCCGTTGCGGACGTACCAGATCTCCCCGTTGTCGCCGCGCAGCTTGGTCACGCGCAGCCCGACCTCGATCACCTCGCCGGTCGCCACACCCGCGTCGATCACGTCCCCGACGCCGTACTGGTCCTCCAGGATCATGAACACGCCGGACAGGAAGTCCGTGACCAGGTTGCGCGCGCCGAAACCGATCGCCACGCCCGCGACACCGGCCGACGCCAGCAGCGGCGCCAGGTTGATCTTGAAGGTGCCCAGCACCATCAGCGCGGCCGTGCCGAGGATCAGGAAGCTCGCCACCGACCGCAGCACCGAACCGATCGCCGCCGCCCGCTGCCGCCGCCGCTCGGCGTTGACCAGCAGCCCGCCCAGCGCACTGCCGTCCACGGCCTGCACGGTGCGGTTCATCCGCTCGATCAGCTTGGTGATCGCCCGCCGCACCACCGCCCGCAGTGCCACCGCCACGACCAGGATCAGCAGGATCTGCAGACCCATCGCGAGCCAGGTCGACCAGTTCTGCTCGACCCAGCTCGCCGCGTTCGTCGCGCTCTCCTGGGCGTCCTGGAGCGTCGGCACGGCCGGGGCCGTCGATCCCGACGGAGACGGCGAAGGAGACGGCGATGCGCCGGCGGCCAGGACGGCGGCGGGCAGGGACGACACGGCAGGTACCTCCCAGGTGCTGCGCGGTCCGTACCGGCGGGGCGGTCAAGGTCACGAAAAGGTCACCGGACGGACGGGACCACCACACTAACGGGGCATTGTGAATGCCCTGGGCCGATCCGCACAGGAGGCGTGCAGGAGAGACGCGACTCACGCGGGCTTGAACAGGCCATGATCCGGGGGATGAATCAGGGTGTGGTCGAAAACACTCCCAGCCCGTTACCGGGACATGGTGGCGCGTCCACCAGGCATGAGGAGAGACTGACTGCAGATCGTCCCGGCGCGAGCCACGCGCCGCCGACGCCCAAGGAGGCACCCGTGCCGCATGTCCTGGTCCTCAACGCGTCGTACGAGCCGCTCGGCGTCGTACCGCTCCGCCGCGCGCTCGTCCTCGTCCTGGAGAACAAGGCAGTCTCCCTGGAGGAGTCCGGCGCCTATATGCACAGCGCAACCGTCACCCTCCCCGCACCCAGCGTGGTCCGGCTCAAGCGATTCGTCCGGGTCCCCTATCGGGGGCCTGTTCCTCTGACCCGCCGTGCGCTGTTCGCGCGCGACGGGGGCCGGTGCATGTACTGCGGTGGCGTCGCAACCAGCGTCGACCACGTCATCCCGCGCAGTCGCGGGGGCAAGCACGTCTGGGACAACGTGGTGGCGTCCTGCCGCCGCTGCAACCACGTCAAGGCCGACCGTCACCTCGTGGAACTGGGCTGGCGGCTGCGGCACAAACCGGCCCCGCCGACGGGGCTGGCCTGGCGGATCATCGGCACGGGGCATCGTGACCCGCGCTGGTTGCCGTACTTGCAGCCGTACGGCGCGGACGACGCCCTGGCCCGGATCGACGGCATCTCTGCCTAGTCGGTCCGGGCCGATGTGTCTGCGCCTACAGAAGTCCGCGCCTACGAGTCCGCGCCTACAAGAAGGGGCGGCGGTCGTCCGTCGGCGGCCGCGGGCGCGTGGGACGCCTTCGCGCGGTTCCCCGCGCCCCTTCAGGCCGGCTCCGCAGCCCGGAGTCCGGTGCGCGGAGTTCAGACCCGCGGCCCCTCCGGGCGGGCACCGCGTGCCGCGTACAGGGCCGCGCCCACCGCGAACGCGGCGAGGGCCACCGCCCAGGCACCCGGCGCGGCGCCCGGCTGCATCGGCCAGGCCCACACCGTGGCGGCCCGGCCACGGGCGGCGGACGAGCCCAGGTAGACGGCGGACACGTAGGCGAACGCGGGGAGCCAGCTCAGGCGGGCGCCCAGGAGGACGGCGGCCGTCGCGGTGACGCCCGTGCAGCCCAGGGTGTTGCGGACGACGGCGGGCGGGCCGAAGTTCTCCGCGTGGCCGAGCACCGCCGGGACGACCAGCAGGGCCGCCAGCGCGGTCAGGGCCGTCAGCTGGGCCAGCCGGCGCGGCCACCAAGGGCGCACGGCCGTGCGGTCCAGCTCCTCCGAGGCGCTGTACAGGCTCGCTCCGATCACCGCCGACGCCAGCAGCGGCGCCAGCGCGACGATCGGCACCCGGCGGTCGGGATCGAGGTAGGCGTCCAGCCGGCCGGCCGCCCACAGAGCGAAGGCGCCGGTGCCGACGAGCGCGGCCAGCGTGGCGGGGAGCGCCCGGGAACGGGCGTACAGCAGGAGTCCGGTCACGGGGCGGGCGCCTCCTTCGAGCCGAGTCCGGTCATGGGGCCGGCGCCTTCTTCGAGCCGAGTCCGGCCATGGGGCCGGCGCCTCCTTCGAGCCCAGTCCGGTCACAGGGCCGGCACCCCCTTGGCGTCACAGTCGGCGCGGGCCGCGAAGTAGGCCGACAGCCACTCCCGGCGCGTCCGCTCGTCCATGCCGGTCAGCCGCGCCCGGGCGGCGCGGCGCTCGCGCAGGTCGGCGCGCCGGGCCGCGTCACCCCGGGAGTCGTCCTCGTCGATCGTCTTCCGCGCCGAGGTCGGGGCGAGGTAGTACTCCACCGCGTCGTCCGCCCTGAGCGCCCCCCGGGCCGTCCGGGTCTGCCCGGGACAGTCGTAGCCCTCCAGCGCGGCGACGGCCTCCCACGCGAACTGCTCCGGATCGGTCAGCCGCCCCCGTACGGCCGACCAGCCCAGCGGGGTGATGCCCGGCAGCTGGGCCTCGCCGGCGCGCGGGGCGCCGCTGTGGTCCGCCCACCGCACCGGCAGGTTCCGCACGCCGTCCAGCTTGTCCGTGACCCCCGACAGCGCGTCCCTGACCTGGGGGAGCATCCCGGCGTACCGGGCGTTGACGCACACCGCCGGGGTGACCGAGGTGTCGCACACCTGACGGCGGGCGATCGGGTCGGCGTGCCACAGGCCGTTCCCGGTCTGCGCGAGCAGGGTGCCCGCGGCCAGCGCGGCGGCCAGCGGCAGCACGGCCGTCACCCGGCGCCGCGCCGCGTACGCCAGCGCGGCGGCGACCGCCAGTCCGCCCGTCCACACCGCCATGGCCCACGGCTGCCACCACACGGGCAGTCCGCCGGCGAAGGGCGGGACGGTGGGACTCAGGACCCGGCCGGGGGCCGAGAGGTCGGTCGTCACCATCCCGAGGCCCACATAGCCGGCCATCGCGAGCAGCGGCGCCGCGAGCCGCGTCGGCACCGCCCGGCCCACCACGTGCCCGGTCAGCGCGCCCGCCGCCAGGGCGACCGTGTCCCCGGGCACCAGCGTCAGGTGGGGGCGGTCACCCTGGGCGTACGGCCAGGTGGCGAGCTGGGCCAGGGCCACGGTCAGCAGGTGGCCCACGGCCACCCAGACCGTCACCGGCAGTGCCGCGGCCAGCAGACGGGCCAGCGGCGGCCGTACGGTCGTCCCCCACAGCTCCTCGGTACGGCGCCGGCGCTCCCGGCCACCCTGCCAGCAGCCCGCCGCCGCGGCCAGCGGAAGGGCGATCAGCATCGCCGAGTGCACCTGGCCGGCGGTCTCCGACCAGCCGCCCTGCCACTGGTCCGCCTTCGCCCACAGCGTCACGCCGACCGTCAGCAGTACGGCGGCCCCGGCCCACGGGGCGAAACCCCGCACCCACTCGGCGCGCAGCGGGTGCGGCGCACGCGGGGCCGCCGCCGGCTCGGTGACCTGCTCGGTGACGAGGGTCATCGCACCGCCTCCCGCGCAGCCGGCGCGCGGTGCGCCCGCAGCGCCGCCGTGTACCCGCGTTCGATCGGGTGGTCGCCCGGCCCGTCCGACGCCTCGCCGAGCCGGGTGAGCGCCTCGGGCGTGCCCCGGTACGCGATCCGGCCCGCGTCCAGCAGGGTGACCTCGGTGCAGGCGGCGGCCACGTCCTCCACCAGGTGGGTGGAGACCACCACCGTCGCCGAGGCGCCCAGCTCGCGCAGCAACTCGCGGAACTCCACCCGCTGCTCCGGGTCCAGACCGGCGGTCGGCTCGTCCAGCAGCAGCACGGCGGGGTCGTTGACGACGGCCTGCGCGATGCCGACCCGGCGGACCATGCCGCCGGACAGCGTCCGGACCTTGGCGTCGATACGGTCCGCGAGGCCGACCCGGGCCACCGCCCGCTCCACGGCCGCCGGCACGTCCGCCGCCGGCATCTCCTTCAGCCAGGCCACGTACGCCACGAACTCCCGCACGGTGAAGCCCGGGTAGTAGCCGAACTCCTGGGGCAGGTAGCCCAGCCGGCGCCGCACCCCGGCCAGCCCTCGGTGACCGGCGGTGTCCTCCCCGAGCAGCTCCACCCGGCCGGCGTCCGGCCGCGCCACCGTGGCCAGCACCCGGATCAGCGAGGTCTTCCCGGCCCCGTTCGGCCCCAGCAGCCCGTGCACACCGGTGCCCAGCACCAGGTCGAGCGAATCGAGGGCAAGCGTCTTGCGGTGCCGGACCCGCAGGCCGGTCACACGTATGGAACTCATCGTCTCTCCAGGGGAGGGCACGGGGACCCGTCGGCGGGCCCCGGTACCCGGTCGGGGCCGCGCGTGAGCGGCGGCATCGGGGGCGTGGTGGGTGGTTGTGGTTGTGAGCAGGGCCGTCGGGGGCGGGGTGCGGGGGTGGTTGCGCGGGCCGGGGTCGGTCAGGGGTCCGGGGTGTGACGGGTGGTCGTGCGCGGGGCATGGCCACCGGCGGCTCCGGGCGTGGCCGGCAGCGACCGGGGCGACAGCCCCTGGTCAGCCTGGTCAGCCTGGTCAGCGTGGCTGCGGTGCGGGACTCGTCGGGGGGAGCGGTGCGGAGGCCGTCACGGGCGCAACGGGCGGTCGTACGCCGGACGCCGCGCCGTCAGCAGGGTGGCGCTCAGGACGGCCGCCGCCGCCCACGCGCTCTGCGCGGCGACGCCGTCCAGGCAGCGGGAGAGCTGCTCGGCCAGCCGCAGGGTCGCCGCACCGCCCGGTGCGACGGCCACCGGTGCCAGGACGGCACACAGCCAGCCACCGCCCGTCACCCCGGCCGCGGCCCGGCACCCGACGAAGGAGGCCAGGGCCAGCGAGGCCAGCGCCAGCGCCAGCCCGGGCAGCAGCCAGGCCGCCGCGGCCGGGGCGCCGGAGGCGGGCAGCAGCAGCCCGGTGAGGGTCAGCAGCGGCAGGCTCACCGCCAGCACGGCGACCGTACGGGTGAGCGCCAGCCGCAGCCCGCCACCCGGTGTGGCCGCGGTGACCTCGTGCAAGGGGTCCGCGTGCGGGCCGTAGGACAGGGCGACCCCGGCGACGGGCACCACGGGAGCGATGGCCAGCAGCAGCGCGCGTGCCCCAGGGAACCCGGCCCCGTACGACAGGGCCAGCGCGGCCACGGCCACGCCCAGCACGGCCGGCAGCCAGGCCCCGCGCACGGCGGGCCCTGCGGCCCACAGCAGCCGGGCGAGCCGCGACACCACGGGCCGCCCGCCGACCGCGCCGACCGACGGCCGCGCGGGTACGGCCGTCCCCGGTGCGGGCGTCTTCGCCGCCCGTGCCGACTCCGGCCCGGAGGCGCGGCCGGCCGCCGGTTCCGTCGCGGCGACCGCCCCCGGCGCAGGCTGAGGCACCGTCGCCCCGCCGGGGAGCGTTCCCTTCGCCCCGACCGCCCCCGGGGCCGACTCCAACACCGCCGCTCGTACCGCCGCCAGCACCGGTCCCGCCGCCGTGCCGGCCACCGCGGCCGACACCCGGGACGCGCACCTCGCGCAGTCCTCCACGTGTTTCTCCAGGGACCAGGCGTCCGGGTCCGGCAGGGAACCCTCGGCGTAGTGGGTCACCTGGTCGTCGGGGACGTGCCACGGGTGGCTGTCGCGGGGGGTCATGCCGTGCCTCCCAACGGGGACGGGTTCAGCTGGGCCAGCGCTTCGCGCAGTTCCACGCGGGCGCGGCGGGCCCGGGACTTGACCGTGCCCTCCGGGATGCCGAGGAGCCGGGCCGCCTCACGGGTGCTGAGCCCGTCGACGACCGTCGCCCGCAGCACCTCCCGCAGCTCGGGGGAGATCCGGTCGAGCGCGGTGCCCACGTCGCCGTACTCCAGACCCGCCAGCACCCGGTCCTCGGCGGACGGCGCGGCGGCGGACTCGTACCGTCCGGAGGATCCCGGTTCCGGCAACGGTGCCGAGGCCCGCGCGGCCCGCTCCTGCGCCCGCCGCGCGTCGACCAGCCGGCGCGCGGCGATCGTCCACAGCCAGCCGCCGGCCTCCTGCCCGCGGTGTCCGGCCGCCGACCGCCACACCGTGACGAACGTGTCCTGGAGCACCTCCCGCACCAGCTCGGGGTCGGCACACCGGCGCGTCAGCCGCGCGTGCAGCCACCCGGCGTGCCGGTCGTACAGGGCGGCCATCGCCGAGGCGTCCCCGTGCGCGACGGCCCGCAACAGGGCCGCGTCCCCGCCGCTCCCGTCGTCCTTCTCCCGCTGGCCCCCCATGGGGCGGAACAGTCTCACACCCCCTCTATCGATCACCGGACCGGTGCCGGATCACCCCCGGCGCCGGTTTTTGCCGCGCGTGGCGGCGGGCTCACGGGGTAGGCCTGCCGTAACCGTCCCAAGCCGCAGCATCCGCACCGACAAGGGAGGCCCCCGTGGCCGCACCGGCCCGACTCACGATCCCGGCCCAGCTCAAACCCGTGGCGGAGCCGTCCGCCGAGACCGACACGACGTCGCTGTGCGTCTTCAGCGCGGAGAGCGCCTGCGCCCAGGCACCGCTGACCAGCGAGCCGCCGCTGCCCGACGCCGAGCCCCTGACCAGTGAGCCCCCACTCGCCGAGGCCGCCCCGCTGACCAGCGAGTCCGACCCGGTCCCGGACTCCTTCGCGCCGGGGCTGTAGATGGCCGCGGCGCCCGACGAGCACCCCACCGCGGACCTCGCCCGGCTCGCCGAGCTGCACGGGGTCGCCACGTCCTACCGCCCCGCCCCGGACCGTACCGTCCAGGTCCCCGCCTCCGCCGTGACCGCCGCCCTCGCCGCCCTCGGAGTCGACACGGCCGGCCCGGACGCCGTACGCGCCGCCCTCGCCGCCCGGGAACGCGAGCTGCGCGAGCGCTTGCTGCCGCCGACGCTGGTCCAGTGGGCCGGCGCGGAACCGCCCGCCGCCCTCACCGCGCTGCCCGCCGGCACCCGGTTGCGCGTCGAGACCGAGGACGGGCAGGAGCGGGACGGCGCCGGGGATCTTCCGCTCGGCGTCCACCGGCTGACCGCCACCGCGCCCGACGGGCGGACCGGTGAGACGTGTCTCGTCGTCGCCCCGGACCGGCTGCCGGCCCCGCCCGGCCGCTCCTACGGCCTCCTCGTCCAGCTCTACTCCCTGCTCTCCCACCGCTCCTGGGGCATGGGCGACCTCGCCGACCTCGCCGAGCTGGCCGGCTGGGCCGGACGCACCGCCGGCGCCGGGTTCGTCCAGGTCAACCCGCTGCACGCGGCCGTACCCGGAGCCCCCACCGACCCCTCCCCGTACCGTCCCTCCTCCCGCCGCTTCCCCGACCCCGTCCACCTGCGGGTCGAGGACGTCCCCGAGTACGCGTACGTCGAGGACCGCGAGCGGCTCGGCGAGCTGCTGGAGCGGGCCGGGCGGCTGCGCGCCGCCGTCCTGGAGAAGGGCGCCCTCATCGACCGCGACGCCGTGTGGGAGCTGAAGCGGGAGGCGCTGGAACTGGTCGCGCGGGTGCCCCTCGGGCCCGGCCGCCAGGCCGCCTACGACGCCTTCCGCGCCGCCCACGGCCGGGCCCTGGACGACCACGCCACCTGGTGCGCCCTCGCCGAGGTCCACGGCTCCGACTGGCACCACTGGCCGGACGGGCTGCGCGACCCCCGTTCGGCCGCCACCGCCCGGGCGCGCGGGGAGCTCGCCGACCGGGTGGAGTTCCACACGCGCCTCGCCTGGCTCACCGACGGCCAGCTCCGCGCCGCCCAGCGCGCCGCCCGTGAGGCCGGCATGCCGGTCGGGATCGTGCACGACCTCGCCGTCGGCGTGCACCCGGCGGGCGCCGACGCCTGGGCCCAGCAGGACGTGTTCGCCGCCGGGATGTCCGTCGGCGCCCCGCCGGACGCCTTCAACGCCCGCGGCCAGGACTGGGGCCTGCCGCCCTGGCGCCCCGACCGGCTCGCCGCGACCGGCCACGCCCCCTACCGCGACCTCCTGCGCGCCCTGTTCCGCTACGCCGGCGCCCTGCGCATCGACCACGTCATGGGCCTGTTCCGGCTCTGGTGGGTCCCCCAGGGCAGCCCGCCCACCGACGGCACCTACGTCCGTTACGACGCCGACGCCATGCTCGCGATCCTGGCCCTGGAGGCGACCCGCGCGGGCGCCGTCGTGATCGGCGAGGACCTGGGCACCGTCGAACCCGGCGTGCGCGAGACGCTCCAGCGGCGCGGGGTGCTCGGCACCTCCGTGCTCTGGTTCGAACGGGACTGGGAGGGCGACGGCCACCCGCTGCCGCCCGAGCGCTGGCGCGCCGACTGCCTCGCCACCGCCACCACCCACGACCTGCCGCCCACCGCGGCCCGGCTGACCGGCGACCACGTCGAGCTGCGCGACCGCCTCGGTCTGCTGACCCGTTCGGCCGCCGAGGAACGCGCGGAGGCCGCCGCCGACACCGCGGAGTGGCTCGCCCTGCTCGGCAGCCTCGGTCTGCTGGACAGCCCGGCGGCCGGACCGCCCGGCTCCGACGAGGAGGAGGAGATCCGCGCCGTCCACCGCTTCCTGCTGCGCACCCCCTCCCGGCTGATCGGGGTCTGGCTCCCGGACGGCGTCGGCGACCGCCGCCCGCAGAACCTGCCGGGCACCTGGGACCAGTACCCGAACTGGCGGCTGCCGGTCGCGGGTTCCGACGGCCGCCCGGTGCCGCTGGAGGAACTGGTGGCCTCACCCCGGCTCAGGGCCCTGCTGGAGGTGCTGCGCTGACCGCCCCCGTCCCCGTACGGGCACCCCGGCCGCGCGGCCCCGACGGCGGTTCGCTAACGTGATTCCGTGGACAAGAAGAACGCCCTGCGCGCCGGCGCCCTGGCCGCCGGTACGACGCTGATGATGCTGCTCATGTCGTCCCCCGCGCTCGCGCTGACCCGCGACGACGGTGACGACCCCGGCAAGGGCCTGAGCGTCATCGAGACGCTGGGCCTCTACGTCTTCGCCCCGGTGGTGCTGTTCCTGGTCATCGCCGGTCTGGTGATGGCCCTCGACAAGTCCCGGGCCAAGAAGGACACCACCTCGTCCAACATCAACGTCAAGTCCGACGCCCGGGCCAAGGCCTGAGCGACCGTCGGTCCGTTCGCCGGGGGCGCCGGTCCTCCCGTCGGTACGCGCGCAAGCCGTACCCGGGTGGGACCGGCGCCCCCGGCGTTTCTCCCCGCCCGGCCGGTCAGGGGCTCGGCGCGGTCAGATAGCGCTGCACCGTCGGGCCCAGCCATGCCACCAGTTCCTCGCGGTGGAGCGCGCGGGCCGGCGGGAGCCGCAGCACGTAACGGGTGAGGGCCAGCCCGAGGAGCTGGGCGGCGCACAGCGCGGCCCGCGCGGGGACCTGCTCGGGGTCCGGGCACACCTGGCGGGCCACCGGCAGCAGCTGCTCCCGGAAGATGCCCTGCATCCGCTCGGCCCCGGCGTCGTTGGTGGCCCCGACCCGGAGGACGGCCGTCAGCTCGTCGTTCTCCTCCCACAGGTCGACGAAGTGGCCGACCAGCGTGCGGCCCACCTCCTCGCGGGGCACCGGCGTCAGGTCGGGCAGGCGCAGATCGAGCGCGACGGCCGCGGCGAACAGGCCCTCCTTGCTGCCGAAGTACCGCATCACCATGGACGGGTCGATCCGCGCGTCCCTGGCGATGGCCCGGATGGTGGCCCGCTCGTAGCCGTCGGCGGCGAAGCGGTCGCGGGCGGCGGCGAGGATGGCGGCGCGAGTGGCGTCGGAGCGGCGTGCTGTCATGCCAACGAGCGTAGGCCAACCGCTGTTGGCCAACAAGTGTTGACTCCACCTCCGGGCCGGGCCTACGGTTGCCAACAAGCGTTGACCAACGCTCGTTGGCCAACTAGCGTGGGCCAACACTCGTTGGCCAACAGGTGTAGGCACCCCAGGAGGTCACCATGACCGGCACCACGGGCTCCACCAGCACTGACGGCACCACCGGCACCCCCGCCCCGCGCGTCCTCGTCGTCGGCTCCGGCCCCACCGGCCTCCTCCTCGCCGGTGACCTCGCCACGGCCGGCGTCCCGGTCACCGTCGTCGAGAAGCGCCCGCACGGGATCAGCAACCTCTCCCGCGCCTTCGTCCTGCACGCCCGCACCCTCGAACAGCTCGACGCGCGGGGCCTCGCCGACGGCCTGGAGTCCGTGGGGCAGCCCCTGGACCGGCTCCGCCTCTTCGGCCGGCTCACCGTCGACCTCTCCGCGCTCCCCTCCCGCTACCGCCACCTCCTCGTCCTCCCGCAGTACGAGGTCGAGAAGGCGCTGGAGCGGCGGGCGGTCGAGGCGGGGGCCGAGTTCCGGTACGAGACGGAGCTGACCGGGCTCACCCAGGACGCGGACGGGGTGACGGTCGAGGCCGGCGGGCCGGAGGGCCGTACGGAGACGCTGCGGGCCGCGTACGTCGTCGGTGCGGACGGCATGCGCAGCGCCGTGCGGCAGGCGATCGGGCTGCCGTTCCCGGGCCGGTCGGTGATCCGGTCCGTCGTGCTCGCCGACGTCCGGCTCGCCGAGCAGCCGCCGACCCTGCTGACGGTCAACGCGGTCGGCGACGCGTTCGCCTTCCTCGCCCCCTTCGGCGACGGCTACCACCGGGTGATCGGCTGGCACCGGGGCCGTGACGTCCCGGACAGTGAGCCGCTGGACCTCGCCGAGATCAAGGAGATCACCCGCCTCGCCCTCGGCCGGGACTTCGGGATGCACGACGCCCGCTGGATGTCCCGCTTCCACAGCGACGAGCGCCAGGCGCCGGCCTACCGGGTCGGGCGGGTCTTCCTGGCCGGGGACGCCGCGCACGTGCACACCCCGGCCGGCGGCCAGGGCATGAACACCGGGCTCCAGGACGCCGCGAACCTGAGCTGGAAGCTCGCCGCGGTGGCCGGCGGGCACGCGGACCCCGCGCTGCTCGACACCTACCAGGCCGAGCGGCACCCCGTCGGCCGGGCGGTGCTGCGCAGCAGCGGCGGGATCGTCCGCCTCGCCATGGCCAAGCGTCCCTGGACGCTGGCGGCGCGCGGGGCCCTCACCGCGTTCCTCGACGCGGTCGGCCCGGCCCGGCGCAGGGTCGTCGGCCAGATCACCGGCATCGGCCACCGCTACCCCGCGCCCCGCGGCGCCCACCCGCTCACCGGCGCCCGCGTCCCGGACGTGGACCTGGCCGGCGGCGGACGGCTGTACGAGGCGCTGCGCGGCGGACGGTTCGTGCTGATCACCCCGGAGCCCTACGGGGCGGGGGCCGGCCGCGCGGACCGCCTGGCCGTGGCCCGGTGGGCGTCCGGCCGCCGTACCACCGTGCTGGTGCGCCCCGACGGTCACGCGGCCTGGGCCGCCGACTCGGCCGGCCCGGCACGGATCGAGGCGGCGCTCGCCCACCACATCGGCCCCGCCGCTCCCGCCGGCCCCACCGAGTGACGTGCGGTGACGGCTACGACGACTGCTCGGCCGTCACGTCCAGCAGCTTCCGCAGCAGGCCGGCCAGCCGGCCGGCCTCCTCGGCGTCCAGGGCGGACAGGGCGGCGCTCTCCTGGGCCAGTCCGGCGCCCACCGCCTCGTCGATCAGCCGCAGCCCCTCCTCGGTGAGGGTCACCCTCAGGCCGCGCCGGTCGTGCGGGTCGGGGGAGCGGCGCAGCAGTCCCGCGCGCTCCAGCTTGTCGAGCCGGCCGGTCATGCCGCCGGTGGTGAGCATGAGCGTGGCCGACAGCTCGCGGGGCGAGAGGGTGTACGGCTCGCCGGACCGGCGCAGGGTGGCCAGGACGTCGAACTCACCGCGGGAGATGCCGTAGGGCTTGTACGCCCTCTCCATCCGGTCGCCCATCGCGCGCGAGAGCCGGAAGATCCGGCCGAAGACCTCCATCGCCCGGGTGTCCAGGTCGGGCCGCACGCGCGCCCACTGCTCGATGATCGCGTCGACGGGGTCCGCGGGCTGTGGCTGCATGCGCAGAGTATCGGCCCAGTTCCGCTCGCCCGCAAGAAAGCCACTTGACGGTAAGTAGCTTAGAGCTAAGCTACTTAGAGGCGAGCCACCAGGCAGCCACGCCCGGAAGGGACCCTCCCATGCCGACCCGTCCCCTCACCCCAGTCATCGCCGTCACCGCCCTCGCCCCGGTCTCCTGGGGCACCACCTACGCGGTCACCACCGAGTTCCTGCCGCCGGACCGCCCCCTGTTCACGGCCCTGACGCGGGCCCTGCCCGCCGGGCTGCTGCTGCTCGCGCTCACCCGGGTGCTGCCGCGCGGTGCCTGGTGGGCCAAGGCGGCCGTGCTCGGGGCGCTGAACATCGGCGCGTTCTTCCCGCTGCTGTTCGTCGCGGCGTACCGGCTGCCCGGCGGGATGGCCGCGGTCGTCGGCTCGGCCGGCCCGCTGTTCGTCGTCGGGCTCTCGGCCCTGCTCCTCGGGCAGCGGCCGACCCGGCGCACGCTGCTCACCGGGCTGGTGGCCGCGTTCGGCGTCAGCCTCGTCGTGCTCAAGGGGGCCGGCGCGCTCGACCTCGTCGGCGTCCTCGCGGCCGTCGCGTCCACCGCGGCCATGGCCGCCGGCACCGTGCTGACCAAGCGCTGGGGCCGCCCGGACGGGGTCGGTCCGCTCGCGCTCACCGGCTGGCAGCTCACCGCGGGCGGCCTGCTCATCGCCCCGGTCGCCCTCCTGGCCGAGGGCGCCCCGCCCGCCCTCGACGCCCGTGCCGCCGGCGGCTACCTCTACCTCGCCCTGGCCAACACGGCCGTCGCCTACTGGCTCTGGTTCCGTGGCATCGGCCGGCTCTCCGCCACCCAGGCCGCCTTCCTCGGCCCCCTCTCCCCGCTGACCGCGGCGGTCACCGGCTGGGCGGCCCTCGGCCAGACGCTCACCCCGGTGCAGCTCGCGGGCTTGGCGCTGGCGTTCGGGGCGACGGTGGCGGGGCAGGGGGGAGGCGGGCGAGGAGCGTTCACCGGACGGAAGCGGCGGCGGCCGGGCGGTCACGGTCCGTCGCGGTCCGAGATGCTGACTCAGCGGAGGCCGGTTAGCGTGAAGTAAAAGGGCCGCGATCAGGGGTGTGCCCGCCGCAGGCGGCGAGATCCCCGTACCACTGGGGCGGCAGCCGTTGTGGCCAGGGCTGCTGCTCGTCCCCCGCGGCAACACCTACGACCGCGCCGTGCCACGTTCGCACCGCGGCCGCGGCCATCGCCCCCGGACCGGAAACCCCGCGAGGGCGTGGAAGGAAGGTAGCCCATGACAGCACGTAGCGTGAGGCGTCTCTTCGCGGTGTCCACCGCCGGCGTCCTCCTGGCGGGTGGTGCCGCGATCGGTACGGCGGGTACGGCCTCGGCGGCCACCCCGCATCAGGTCACGATCAACCGCGGCTGCTTCGACCGCGGCTTCGGGTTCAACAACTGCTACGGCAACGGCTTCTACGGCGGCTTCCGCAACGGCTTCTACGGCCCGGGCTTCGTCCCCGGCTACGGCGGCTACGGCTACGGCGGCTACGGCTACGGCTACGGAGGCGGCGGCGCCGTGGTGGTCGTCGTCAACTGACAGCCGATCACGGTCCCGGACCGCAGAACCGGTGAAGCGGACCGTAGAAGCCGGTGACGGTCCCGGACCGCTGAACCCGACCCGATGCCGGACGGGCTCCTGCCCGCCCGGCATCGGCATGCGCCGGTACCACCGACGCACAGGGGCGCCCGGTGTCGTACCGGGCGCCCCCGTCGCCGTGTCGGCCGTTACCCGGCGGAGCCCGCCGCGTCCGCCGCCTGGGCCTTCAGGGCCCGTTCGACGCCCGCGCGGGACTCCGAGACGAGGCGGCGCAGGGCCGCGGTCGGCTCGGCCGAGGCCAGCCAGGCGTCCGTCTTGGCCAGGGTCTCCTCGAAGACCTGGACGGACGGGTAGAGGCCGATCGCGATCTGCTGGGCGATCTCGTGCGAACGGGAGTCCCAGATGCCCTTGACGACCTCGAAGTACTTGTCCGTGTACGGCGCGAGGAGTTCCCGCTGGTCGGTCTGCACGAAGCCGCCGATCACGGCCTCCTGCACCGCGTTCGGCAGCTTGTCGGAGTCGATCACCGAGGACCAGGCCTCCGCCTTGGCCTCCGGCGTCGGGCGGGCCGCGCGGGCGGTGGCCGCGTGCCGTTCGCCGGCCGCCGTCTTGTCCCGCTCGTACTCGCCGGCGATCTCCGCCTCGTCGTACCGGCCGACGGCCGCGAGCCGCTGGACGAACGCCCAGCGCAGCTCGGTGTCCACGGCCAGGCCCTCGACGGTCTGCGTGCCGTCGAGCAGGGCCTCCAGCAGGTCGAGCTGCTCCGGGGTGCGCGCGGTCGCCGCGAAGGCACGCGCCCAGGCCAGCTGGTGGTCGCTGCCCGGTTCGGCCGCGCGCAGATGGGCCAGCGTGGCGTCGGTCCAGCGGGTCAGCAGGGCCTCGCGGGTGGCCGGGGCGGCGTACAGGTCGATGGCCAGCTTGACCTGGCGGTGCAGGGACTGCACGACGCCGATGTCGGACTCCTTGCCGATGCCGGACAGCACCAGGGAGAGGTAGTCGCGGGTGGCCAGCTCGGCGTCCCGCGTCATGTCCCAGGCCGACGCCCAGCACAGGGCGCGCGGCAGGGACGCCTCGAAGTCGCCGAGGTGCTCGGTGACGGCCTTCAGGGACTCCTCGTCCAGGCGGACCTTCGCGTACGACAGGTCGTCGTCGTTGAGGAGGATCACCGCCGGGCGGCGCCTGCCCGCGAGCTGCGGTACGGCGGTCAGCTCGCCGTCCACGTCCAGCTCGATCCGCTCGCCGCGCACCAGCTTGCCCGCGTCGGACAGGTCGTACAGGCCGATCGCGATGCGGTGCGGGCGCAGGGTCGGCTCGCCCTTGGCGCCGGCCGGCAGCGCCGGGGCCTCCTGGCGGACGGCGAAGGAGGTGATCACGCCCTCGGCGTCGGTCTCCACCTCCGGGCGCAGGGTGTTGATCCCGGCCGTCTCCAGCCACTTCTTCGACCAGGTCTTCAGATCGCGGCCGGAGGTCTTCTCCAGGGCGCCCAGCAGGTCGGACAGGCGCGTGTTGCCGAACGCGTGCGCCTTGAAGTACGCCTGCACGCCCTTGAAGAACGCGTCTTCACCGACGTACGCGACGAGCTGCTTCAGCACGCTCGCACCCTTGGCGTACGTGATGCCGTCGAAGTTGACGAGGACGTCGTCCAGGTCGCGGATGTCCGCCATGATCGGGTGCGTGGACGGCAGCTGGTCCTGCCGGTACGCCCAGGTCTTCATCGAGTTCGCGAACGTCGTCCACGAGTGCGGCCAGCGCGAGCCGGGGGCCGCGGCCTGGCAGGCGATGGAGGTGTAGGTGGCGAACGACTCGTTCAGCCACAGGTCGTTCCACCACTCCATGGTGACCAGGTCGCCGAACCACATGTGGGCCAGCTCGTGCAGGATGGTCTCCGCGCGGACCTCGTACGCCGCGTCGGTCACCTTGGACCGGAAGACGTACTGGTCGCGGATGGTCACCGCGCCCGCGTTCTCCATCGCGCCCGCGTTGAACTCGGGCACGAAGAGCTGGTCGTACTTCTCGAACGGGTAGGCGTAGTCGAACTTCTCCTGGAACCAGTCGAAGCCCTGCCGCGTGACCTCGAAGATCGCGTCGGAGTCCAGGAACTCGGCGAGCGAGGGCCGGCAGTAGATGCCGAGCGGCACGGACTGCCCGTCCTTCTCGTACACGCTGTGCACGGAAGTGTACGGGCCGACGATCAGCGCGGTGATGTACGTGGAGATCCGCGGGGTCGGCTCGAAGACCCAGACGTTGTCCTTGGGCTCCGGGGTCGGCGAGTTGGAAATGACCGTCCAGCCCTCGGGCGCCTTCACGGTGAACTGGAAGGTGGCCTTCAGGTCCGGCTGCTCGAAGGAGGCGAAGACGCGGCGGGCGTCCGGGACCTCGAACTGGGTGTACAGGTAGGCCTGGTCGTCGACCGGGTCGACGAACCTGTGCAGGCCCTCGCCGGTGTTGGTGTAGGCGCAGTCCGCGACGACCCGCAGGACGTTGGGCCCTTCCAGCAGCCCGGGCAGCGCGATCCGCGAGTCCTTGAAGACCTCGGCGGCGTCCAGGTGGTCACCGTTGAGGACCACCTCGTGGACGGCCGGGGCCACCAGGTCGATGAAGGACTCGGTGCCACCGCGGGCCACGTCGAAGCGCACCGTGGTCACGGACCGGTAGGTACCGCCCTCCTGCGCGCCGGAGAGGTCGAGATCGATCTCGTACGAGTCAACGGTGAGCAGCTCGGCCCGCTGCTGCGCCTCTTCGCGAGTCAGGTTTGTGCCAGGCACGCGGTCATCTCCTCGTTATGTGTCGGTTGCGTCATCCTTCCATGGGATCGAGGGGGACCGCGATGTCCGTATCCCGCCGGTCGGCGCGGCGCCGCGGCGGGACGCTGGGCGCATGACGACGTACACCGCACGGCCCGTCCCGGCCGAGGTCCTCAAGGAGCTGCGCACCGCCGACGACGCCGGCCGCCCCATGGCCGCCGTGCCGGACGCGGAGGGCGGCGCCCCGCTGCGCTGCTGCCTGCGCCACAGCACGCCGGGCGAGCTGATCGCCCTGGTCTCGTACGCGCCGCTGCGCCGCTGGGCGGCCGCGACGGGCGCCGACCCGGGGGCCTACGACGAACAGGGCCCCGTCTTCATCCACGCCGAGGAGTGCCCCGGCCCGGCCGGCGACGCCCTGCCCTTCACCAACTCCCACCGCGTCCTGCGCCGCTACTCGGCCGACGGCCGCATCCTCGGCGGCCGCCTGGTGGAGCACGCGGACGCCTTCGGCCCCGCCCTGACGGAGGCCCTCGCCGACCCGGAGGTGGCGGTGGTGCACGTGCGGGCGGTGGAGTACGGGTGCTTCCTGTACGAGGTGCGACGGGGGTAGGCCGGACGGGTGCGGGGCGCGGTGGCCGACGGTGCGGACCGGGCCGCCGCCTCGCCCCCCCGCGCGGCCGGCCGCGACGGTCCTGTCACCCGCACAGCCGGTCGGCGAGGTCCAGCATGGTGCGCAGGTGCAGTGCGGTCTGCGCGGAGACCGGGATCCAGCGCGGCTCGTACGTCTTGTCGAGCTCCCGGCACCACTCGCGGACCAGGTCCGTGAGGGCGTCGGCGGTGCCGGGGGCGGTGGTGGACAGGGCACGGCGCATCATGGCCGCCGCGCGCAGCGGGATGCGGCGGGCGGCCACGGCGAGGGTGGCGAAATGACCCCGGGAGCCGGCGCGCTCCCCGGCCCAGCCGGCGGCGATCGACGGCGCCACGTCCAGCAGCTCCCGGGCGGCGGTGCGCAGGGGCAGCAGGTCTTCGGGTACGCCGTCGGCCGGGGCGCCCCCGAGCAGTGCCTTCAGCTCGCCGGTGCGGGCCAGCAGCAGCCCGGCCGCCTGCGCGATCTCGCGCCGCGGTTCGGGCGAGGGACGGGGATCGCTCACCGCCGGGACGGCCCAGGCCGCCTACAGCCTGGTCCTCGTGCTCGGCACCGCCCTGTGCCTGGGGTTCCTGGCCACCGTGACCCTGCCCGCCGACATCGCTCTCCTCGCCCGCTCCGCAGCCCGTCTGCGACCGGGCCGGCCGCTCGCCCAGTGGCTGGACTCCCTGGCGGTAGTCCTCGCCCTCGGCGGGGTCCAGGTGCTGTGGCTGCGGACGTGGTGGCGGGGCAGGCGGGAGCGCCACCGGCGTCCGTGACGTCAGCGTGGCACGGGGACGCGGGAAGGGGGCGGCCGGGACACGGGAAAGGGGCGGCCGGGAGGGGCCGCCCCTTGTTGCGAGGTGCGGGTTACTTCGCCGAGAGTTCCGCCGCCACCAGTTCCGCGATCTGGACCGCGTTCAGCGCGGCGCCCTTGCGGAGGTTGTCGTTGGAGATGAACAGGGCGAGGCCGTTCTCCACGGTCTCGTCGCGGCGGACACGGCCGACGTACGACGGGTCCTGGCCGGCCGCCTGGAGCGGGGTGGGGATGTCGGAGAGGGCCACGCCCGGCGCCTTCGCGAGCAGCTCGGTGGCGCGCTCCGGCGGGAGCGGGCGGGCGAAGCGGGCGTTGACCTGGAGGGAGTGGCCGGAGAAGACCGGCACGCGCACACAGGTGCCGGAGACCTTCAGGCCGGGGATCTCCAGGATCTTGCGGGACTCGTTGCGCAGCTTCTGCTCCTCGTCGGTCTCGTTGAGACCGTCGTCGACGAGGTTGCCGGCGAAGGGCAGCACGTTGAAGGCGATGGTGCGCTTGTAGACCTGCGGCTCGGGGAAGTCGACCGCGGCGCCGTCGTGGGTGAGCTTGTCGGCCTCGGCGGCCACCTTCTGCACCTGGCCGTGCAGCTCGGCCACGCCCGCGAGGCCCGAGCCGGACACCGCCTGGTAGGTGGCGACGACCAGCGCCTCCAGGCCGGCCTCCTCGTGCAGCGGCTTGAGCACCGGCATCGCGGCCATCGTGGTGCAGTTCGGGTTGGCGATGATGCCCTTGGGGCGGTCGGCGATGGCGTGCGGATTCACCTCGGAGACCACCAGCGGGACCTCGGGGTCCTTGCGCCAGGCCGAGGAGTTGTCGATCACGACGGCACCCTGGGAGGCGACCTTTTCGGCCAGTGCCCTGGAGGTCGCGCCGCCCGCGGAGAAGAGGACGATGTCCAGGCCGGTGTAGTCGGCGGTCGCCGCGTCCTCCACCGTCACGCCGTCCAGCACGGTCCCGGCGGAACGGGCCGAGGCGAACAGGCGCAGCTTCGTGACCGGGAAGTTCCGCTCCGTGAGGATCCTGCGCATGACCGTGCCCACCTGACCGGTGGCTCCGACGATTCCGACCCTCACAGCGACTCCCTCTATGTGTCTCTTGCCTGACCGGGGCGTTTCCATCATGCGGCCGACCCCGGTCCACCTGTCCAATTCTTTGTCATGTGTGCCCGAAGAGTGGGACACGATCACCCGCCGGACGGTTCCAGACCTCCGCCGGGCACCCGGCTGAGCTGCAGGAATTCCCTCCGCCGGGGGCCCGCGCCGGAAGCTGTGCTGTCCCGTCCCTGCCCGTCCGGGTCCCGGCCATACGAGGGTGTGACGTACGCCTCTGAAGACTTCCGGCGCCGGCCGAACGTTTCGGCCCGCCGCCACGTCGTAGGGGCAAACGCGTGAGGGGGTGGCTTGTGCTGCGCGGAAAGGCGCGCCGCGACCGAGGGGCGGCGTACGCCGCCGGCACGGACGGTGCCGGCGACGATCCGCTGGACGCGGCCCAGGAACGCCGGGTGCGGGCGGTGCTCGCGCTCGGCGGTGTGCCGCAGTCGGACCTGCCGGACGGGGTGCAGCAGGTCCGGCTGCGGCTGCTGGAGCGGGCCGCGAGCGGGCGCGAGGCGCCGCGGGACGTGTCGGCGTGGGCGGCGGTGGTCGCCTCCAACCTGGCCATGGACTGGCACCGGGCCAAGCGGCGCCAGGAACGGCTGGGGGAGCGGCTGGCCGCGCTGCGCGCACCCGCGCACGCCTCCGGCGAGGAGACCAGTCTGCTGTCCCTCGCCGTCGCCCGGGGACTGGACGAGCTGCCCGCCGCCCAGCGGCAGGTGGTGGTGCTGCGCTTCTTCGCCGACCTGCCGGTGCGGGCCATCGCCGAGGAGCTGGACATCCCGGAGGGCACGGTCAAGAGCAGGCTGCACACGGCGGTCCGCGCACTGCGGGACCGGCTGCACGAGGACGAGGTGGCGTGACATGACCGCCGGACACGAGGACGCGCGGGGCGCAGGAAGCGCCGGACAGCACGGGGAGCACGGACAGCGCGGGGGGCAGCGGGAGCACGGACAGCGTGGGGAGCAGCGGGGGCACGGACAACGGGGGGAGCAGCGGGGGGACGGCGAGTACGGCGAGCAGAGGCGGCCGCGGGGGGACCGCGAGCACGAGGAGCGCGGGGGGCAGCAGGGGAACCGCGAGTACGGCGAGCCCGGGGGGCAGCTGGAGAACGGCGAGCACGCGGAGCCCGGGAGGCAGCGGGGGAACCCCGAGTACGGCGAGCGCGGGGAGCAGTGCGGGAACGGCGAGGACCGCGAGCACGGGGGGTACGACGGTATGGACGCCCTCATGGCCGCGATCACCGGGGACCCCCTGCCGGAGGAGGCCCGGCGGGACCCCGTCCTCCTCGCCGAACACCGGGCGGCCGAGGCCGACGTGGCCGTGCTGCGGGACCAGCTCGCGCGGCTGGCCGGGGCGCTGACGGGGGAGGACACCGTGGAGGAGGCCGAGTCGTCCCCGGACCCCGTCTCCGCCCTGCGCCCCGCCCTGTCCACCGCCCGGCGCTCCCGCGACCGTACCCGCCCCTCCGTTCCCACCCGGCCGGCCCGGCCGCCTCGCCCCGGACGGGCGGGCGGGCCGCGCCGGGCCCTGCGGATCGCACTCGGCTCGCTCGCCGGTGCCGCGGCGTTCTCCCTGGTCCTGGGCTTCGGCTGGCTGGTGGCCGAGGGCGGTGGCGGCGGGGCGGACGACAAGAGCGGGGCCTCGTCAGCGGCCAAGGGGAATGCCGACGCGACGGGCAAGGAGGCCGGGGCCGGCGGCCGGCCGGCGGCCCCGGAGCGGGAGCTGGCCTGTTCCCGGCTCGTCGTGGAGGGCACCGTGGCGCGGGTGGAACGGGACGAGGGGGGCCCCGGCAGCCGGGTCACGCTGACCGTGGCTCGCTCCTACCGGCCCGCGCACGGCCCGGCCGAGGTCCGCTTCCTGCTCGACGCGGAGGCGCGGCCGGCACCCCGCGCGGGACAGCACGTGCTCGTACGGGTCGGCCGGGGCGAGCGGTACGCGAGCCTGTGGGCCGTGGGCGACCGGCGGGTGGCGGCCGAGCGCGCGTGGATCACCGACGCCCTGCCCGGGTCCCGGGGCCTGACCTGCCCCTCCGACGGCGGCTCCTGAGCCGGGAGGAAGGTCCGGCCGCACCGAACGTCTCGCGCTGCCCCGGCGTTCCAGGGCCGACCCGGCGCGCAGAGGTCCGGCCGCGCCGAACGCCTCCCGCTCCTCCGGCGTCTCGCGGAGGGGCACGTGGACGTCGACGGCGGTGAGGCGGTCAGTCTGCGCGCCGAGGGGTCGGTGGCCCGCGCCGCGGCCGCGGGTGACACGAAGAGGGGCGGGAGTCCGTCAGGACGCCCGCCCCTCTCCGTGCGTGTCACCCCGTTACGGCGTGACCTTCTCGATCTTCACGCTGCCGCTGCCCGCGACCGTGCCGTGCGCGTTCACGAGCTGGACCCGGCCGAAGAACTCGCGGCCGGCCGGAGCCTGGGCGGCGGCCGTGACCTGGCCGGTCACCGTCGCCGAGTCGCCCGTGCCGAGCTTGACCGGGGCCGAGCCGTCGACCGTGACGGAACCGAGCGCGGTGGAGAAGAACACGTCCCGGTAGTCGTAGTCGGTCGAGCCGGACGGGACGGAGTAGCCCACGACCTCGATGGTGTAGGTGCCGGCGGCCGGGGACGGCACGGACACCGCCTCCTCCGAGTCACCGTCGGCGGACTTGCCGACCTCCTTGCCGGACGCGTCGTACACCGTCAGGTCCAGGTCGGCCGCGGTGTCCGAGACGCCCCCGATGGCGACGTCGAGCGAGGTGGCGCCGGCCGGGACCTCCACCGTGGTGGTCTGGGTCTCACCCTCCTTGATGGCCGGGCGGGCGGTCTTGGCGGAGCCGAGCGGGCCGCCGACCAGCTTGCCGTCCAGCGCGGCGTACGCGTTGGTCACCTTCCAGGAGGCGGTGGCCGGGGTGCCCGCCTTGGCCTCGGGGACGGTCACGGTCTCCGGGTCGAAGGCGGCGCCGAGGACGGTGACGTCCAGCCGGTACGGGTTGTCGAGCAGCGGGGAGGTCCGCCGGGCCTCGACCTCGACCTCCCAGACGCCGGGCTGCGGGTCGGCGTAGGAGCGCACGTCGGGCTTGCAGCCGTTGCCGTCCAGGTAGTTGTTGTAGCAGTACGGGGTCGAGGTGTTGTCGGACGGGACGCCGTACGGGTGGATGGCGATGAACCGGGTCTGGCTCTTGTCCTTCAGCCCGCCGATCGCGACCTCCAGCGAGGTCGCGCCCTCGGGCACGGTCAGGAAGTAGGAGCGCGTGCTGTTGCGCTGCACCGAACCGGACGCGGAGTAGGCGTACTTCACCGGGGCCGCGACCACGACGGTGGACAGGATCTGCTTGTCGGTGCCCTCGGTCCGCGGGTCGTCGACCTCCAGGATCGCGCTCTTGATGCCCTCGGACCTCGGGGCCGCCTGGACCTTGACGGTGACCGGCTGGTTCAGCGGCAGTCTGACGTCGTCGTCGCCGACGATCCGGAAGGTGCCGTCGGCGTTGTTCGCGAAGCGCAGCTCGTGCCGGACCGCCTTGTCCGGGCCGGAGGTGCGGGTGATCGTGACGTCGTACGTCTTCTTCTCGCCGGCCTTCAGGCCGCCTTCGCGGTCGTAGAGGCCGGTGCCGAAGCCGGGGGTCTTCAGGGCGTAGTCGATCGCGGTGTCGACCGGGGCCTTCACGGTGTAGTCGTGCGCGGTGGCGCCGTCCTTGACGGCCTCCCAGGCGTCCACGATGTCGATGAGGCCCGCGCCCTCCTCGTACGCCTGCACGCCCTTGATGTGGTGGGCGGTCGAGGTCAGCGCGGTGCGCAGCCCGGCGGGCGTGAGGTCGATGCCCTTCTGCTTCGCGGCGCTCAGCAGCAGCGCGGAGGCGCCGGTGGCCTGCGGGGACGCCATCGAGGTGCCCTGGAGCATGGAGTAGCCGGCCGGCAGCGAGTAGCCCGCCTCGGCGACCGGGGAGCCCGGCAGCCAGGTCTGGGTGGTGTTGATCGCGGCGCCGGGCGCGCTCAGGGTCGGGGTGAAGCCGCCGTCCTCACGCGGGCCGCGCGAGGAGAAGGGCATCATCGCGTACTTCTTCTCCACGACCGAGCCGTAGTTGGCGGCCCAGGTCTCCTTGGAGATGGTCGCGCCGACGGAGATCACCTTGTCGGCGAGGCCGGGGTCGCCGATGGTGTTGGCGCCGGGACCGGAGTTGCCGGCGGAGATCACCAGCTGGACGCCGTAGGTGTCGATGAGCCGGGTGTACAGCTCGGCGCGCGCGTTGTTGCCGTCGTTCAGCGCGGGCAGGCCGCCGATCGACATGTTGACGATGTCGACCCCGCGCTTGGTGACGAGGTCGATCATGCCCTCGGTGAGGGCGACGTTGGTGCAGCCGCCGGTCCAGGTGCAGGCCCGTGAGGAGACCAGCTTGGCGCCGGGCGCCGCGCCGTTCATCCTGCCGCCGAACAGGCCGCTGGCGGCGGTGATGCCGGCGACGTGGGTGCCGTGCTCGGACTCGATGACGCCGATGTTGACGTAGTCGGCCTTCGCGCCGGAGGAGTTGTAGACGACGTCCTTGCGGGTCTCGACCACGAAGGGGACGCGCTCCACGACGTCCGTCGCCGGGTCGTCGGTGCCGAAGTACCCGACCTGGTAGCCGTCCTTGTACGGCTTCATCGCCGGGTCGTCGGTGAAGTCCAGGTTGTCGTTCGTGTCGACGCGGACCGTGCCGGCGGCCGGGTCGTAGAGCACGCCCCAGGCGTCGGTGGTGTCACCGTCCCGGTTGAGGTCGCCCTTCTCGTCGCCGCCCGCGGTGGCGGACTCGTACATGTAGTTGAACTTGTACGAGCCCTTGGGCGCCGTGAACTTCTCGGTGCCCTGTGAGGCGGTGCTGATGGAGAAGGACGGGCCCGCGACACCGGTGGTCATCCGCCGCCAGGTGCCGTCGCCGTCCACGACCGGGTCGGTCGCCGTCACCCAGTCGACGATCTTCCGCTCGCCGGTGGTGGTCTTCTGCAGGGCCGGGTGGCCGAGGTCGACGCCGGAGTCCAGGATGCCGATGGTGATGCCGCGGCCGTCCGCCTTGGGGTGGTCCTCGACGAAGTCGACGGCACCCGTCTCGAAGGACGGGTTGTACGGGTTCTCGGCGGGGGTCTTCTTGCCGGGCGCCGGGTAAGTCCCCTTGGCCGCCGAGGACTTGGTGCCGTTCGGCGTCGGGTCGTCGAGCGGGATCTCCTGCTTGAGGTCGATCGCCTGGACGGAGGAGAGCTTCGCGGCGGCGGCGATGGCCGAGTCCGCCCGGCCCGTCGGGACGGTGGCGCGGACGTAACCGAGCTTGTCGTCGGTACGGCCCACCAGGCCGCCCTCGACCGCGTCCAGCTGCCCGGCGACCTGCTCCGTCTTCCCGGGCGAGGTCGCGATCATCATCGTGACGCTCTTGTCGCCGTCGGCCTTGGCCTCGGCGAGCAGGGCGGCGTCGTCGGAGCCGAGTTTGTCGTGGGCGGACTTGACGGCGGAGTCGGCGGCCGGGGCGGGGGCCGGGTCCGCGGCGAGGGCCAGGGGTACCGGCCCCGCCGCGGAGAGAGCGGCCACGACGCCCACGGCCACGGCTATGCGGGCCAGGCGTCTCGGACCGGCTATCGGATCACGCTCGGGCATGTGGGTCATCGGCATCCCTCAGGTCAAGGAACGAGCGGACGGGAGCGCTCAGCCTGACCGAAGTGTTGCGATTTTGGGGACCGTTGACCGAATCGAAATCAAGGTATGGGGAAAACCCGCGATGGGATATGAGTGAATCCGGCCGGTATGGACCGGAATTCGCTCACCCCTCCTTGGAACGGGCGTAATGCCGGGAGGCCTTGGCCCGGTTGCCGCACGCGGCCATCGAGCACCAGCGGCGGGTGCCGTTCCGGGACGTGTCGAAGAAGTGCAGGATGCAGCCGCCGCCGGCGCAGGTGCGGATCCGCTCGGGGGCCCGGGTGAGCAGGTCCAGGTAGTTCCGGGCGGCGAGCCAGGCCGGGCCCCAGGCGGGGTCGGTGAACTCGGGCTCCTCGGCCGGACCGCCGGCGGTGAGCCGGGCGCGGATGCGGCCGTGCTCCAGTACGGCGTCCACGAGCGGCGCCGCCCGCTCCGGTGACCCGTCCACGGCCGCCTCGATCGCCTCGCGCGCCGCGCGCAGATGGCGCAGCGCCGCCGCGTCGGCCGGGTGGGTTCCGGCCAGCCCGTTGCTCGCGAGCCAGACCGCCAGCCCTTCGGTGTCCGCGAGCAGGTCCTGGGTGACGCCGTCGCTGTTCCACCGGGTGTTGAGCAGGTCGAGCGCGAGCGGCTCGCCGGTGAGCGGGCGGGGATCGCGGGCGCTGGACATCGGACACTCCTCCTCGACTAACCGCTCAAGCGTACGTGAGCGGTTGACTCCGTCGAATCTAACCCCCTAACGTGAAATACGAAGGTTAGAGATGCCCGGTGAGGGCACGCCGAAGGGAAGAGCCATGACCTTGAGCACCGGCCACACGGGCCTGAACGTCACCGATCTCGACCGCTCGCTCGCCTTCTACCGGGACGTCCTGGGCTTCACCGTGCTCGCCGAGGGCAAGGAGGACGACCGGCGCTACGCGTTCCTCGGCAACGGCGGTGACCAGCCCCTCCTCACCCTCTGGCAGCAGGCGCGGGGGTCGTACGACCGGGACCGGGCGGGACTGCACCACCTGGCCTTCACCGCCGACACGATGGACCGGGTCCGGGAGTACGAGAGTGCGCTCAGGGCCGCCGGGGCCGACTTCGCCCACGACGGCGTGGTCGCCCACCGGGAAGGAGCGGCCTCCGGCGGGATCTTCTTCCACGACCCGGACGGCACCCGCCTGGAGATCTCCGTCCCGCACGGCGCCGAGCAGGCCCCCGCCCCGCACGCCGCCGCTCCGACCTGCGGTTTCTTCTAGTCATGAGCGTGTATCACGCGGGCTCGCGGGCCCTCCAGGAGCAGGCCGGCGTCCGCGACCGGGCCGACCACGTCGGCCGCTCCCTCGGCCAGGACATCAAGCCGGTCGCGGCGGCCTTCCTGGAGCAGCAGCCCCTGCTGATCGTGGGCGCGGCGGATCCGGGGACGGGAAGGGTGTGGGCCTCGGCACTCACGGGAGCGCCGGGCTTCGTACGGGCGACGGGGCCCCGGCGGATGTCCGTCGACGGAGACGCCGCTCGGGCATTCGCCGCAACCGGCCTCCCGGCCGGCGGCCCCCGGGCCGTGGGCACCATCGCCCTCGACCCGAGAACCCGCCGCCGCATGCGCCTCAACGGCCGACTGCACCCCACGGCGACCGGCTTCACCGTGGAAGCGGACCAGGTCTTCGCCAACTGCCCGAAACACATCCAGCGGAGGGAGTCGTACGAAACGGTCGACCGCACCCCCGAGGCCCCCCGACGCCTCACCGTCCTCGGCGAGGAGGAGGCGCACCTCGTCCTCTCCGCCGACACCTTCTTCCTGGCCACCGTGCACGGAGCCGGTGCCGACGCCAGCCACCGCGGCGGCAACCCCGGCTTCGTCGAGGTCACGTCCCCGCGCGAGCTGACCTGGCCGGACTACCCCGGCAACGCCATGTTCCTCAGCCTCGGCAACCTGCGCACCGACCCGCGCGCCGGCCTGCTCTTCCTGGACTGGGACACGGGCACCACCCTCCAGCTCACCGGCGAGGCCCGGACCGAGTTCGCCCGGGACGGCGCCCGTACCGTCCGCTTCACGCTCACCGAGGCCCGGTGCACCCCGGCCGCCCTGCCCCTGCGCTGGTCCGCGCCGGAGTATTCGCCCGCCAACCCGGACAACCCGCGCTAACGTCCGTCCATGCGACGGAAACTGAGGGTGGCGGCCTACGCCGTGTGCGTCCGCGACGGACAGCTCCTGCTCGCCCGCTCACCCGCACCGGACGGCACCCCGGAGTGGGTGCTGCCCGGCGGTGGCATGGAGCACGGCGAGGACCCGTACGACACCGTCCGCCGCGAGGTCGACGAGGAGACCGGCTACCGCATCGAGGTGACCGGTCTGCTGGGCATCGACTCCTCCCGTCATGTCCTCCCCAGCGGGCGCCCGCGCCGCCGCACCGACCACCACGGGGTGCGCATCCTCTACACGGGGGAGGTCGTCGGCGGTGAACTCCGCTACGAGGTGGGCGGTTCCACCGACTTCGCCGCCTGGCAGGACCTCGATGCCGTACCCACGCTGACCCGGGTGCGGCTGGTCGACACCGCGCTGCGGCTGTGGCGCGAACAGCCGCCGCACGGACACCTGGAGGGTGTTGCGCTACCCCGGCAGTTGAACGAGGAGTGACCGGTCCCGGTCCACCGGCGATCGGCTGCATGACCGCGCCCGGTGACCCGTGATCCACGTACGGTGATTGGCGCTGCGCGTTGCCGCCCCGTTCACGCGCAGGTCATCCCCGGTGCCAACGATCCACAGTGAGCGGGGCGTTCGCGTCCGTGACGGCCCGCGACCACTGCCGACGCGTTCGCACCCGGGGAGACCGCGCATGTCGCGCATACGCTCTGTCGCCACCTCCGCCGCGGGGGTCAACCGCCGTACCGTCCTCGCCGCCGCCGGAGCGGTCTCGCTCTCCGCGGGCGTCGGCTACGCCCTGCGCCCGGCCGACGGCGAGGCCGTCACCGCCGCCGAGGAGCCCGTCGCCCACAGCGGGCGGGCCTCCGCGGCCGCCCCGCTCGCCCCCTACACCAAGGGCACGACACTCGCCTCCGTCGCCGCTCCCCGGAACAGCTCCGGCTACCGCCGCCTCGGCGACGGCCCCGGCTGGAAGCGGGTCGTGCGCGGCGAGCTGGCCACGCCCAAGGCCGGCCGCGCGGGCCGCCGCAAGCCCTTCGCCGCGTTCGTGCAATTCACTGACATGCACCTGACGGATGTCCAGCACCCCCTGCGCGCCGAGTTCGTGCGCGCAGCCGACCCGCACGCCTGGCGCCCGCAGGAGGCGCTGACCGTGCAGGGTGCCATCGCGTTCGTCGAACGGGTCAACGCGCTGCGCGGCGGGCCCGTCACCGGCGCTCCGCTGCACTTCGTCATGACCACCGGCGACAACACCGACAACAACGCGCTGTGCGAGCTTGAGTGGTACATGAAGGTGATGAGCGGTGGCCGCTTCACCCCGAACTCCGGTGACCCGGCGCGCTACGAAGGCGTGCAGAACAGCGGCCTGAAGCTGTACTGGCAGCCCGACGCCGCCCTCCGCGACAACGACAAGGCGCTCGGCTTCCCGCACCTGGAGGGCTTCCTGGCCGCCGCGATCCGCGAGGTGCGCAGCCCCGGCCTCAAGCTGCCCTGGTACTCCACCGTCGGCAACCACGACATGCTCCAGCTCGGTGTCTACGGCTCCCACGGCGACTCCTACCTGGCCGAGGCCGCCATCGGCGGCAGGAAGCTGATGACCGTCTCCGCCGCCGAGGCCGAGAAGTTCCGGGACACCAACAAGAACGCCCGGGACCCGCGGGGCACCGGCTACCGGGACTTCCTCAAGGCGCACGCGCGCGCCATGCGCTCCGTCACCCCCGACGAGAAGCGGGCACCGTACACGCCCGCCGACTACCTCAAGGCCCACCTCGACCCCGCCCACCAGGGCGTCGGCCCGGTCGGGCACGGCTACTCCTCCGCGAACCTCGACGCCGGGACCCAGTACTACTCCTTCCGCGTCTCCGACGACGTCATCGGGATCAGCCTCGACACCAACGACGCCGGCGGCCACTTCGAGGGCTCCCTCGGCACCGCCCAGCTCAAGTGGCTGGACAAGACCCTGACGGACAACAAGGACTCCTACGCCGTCGTCTTCAGCCACCACACCAGCAAGACCATGACCAACACCCGCCCCGACCCGGCCCGCCCCGGCGAGCGCCGGCACACCGGCGAGGAGCTGGTGGCCCTCCTCTCCCGGCACCGCAATGTGCTCGCCTGGGTGAACGGCCACGTCCACAAGAACATCATCACCCCGCACGCGGCCTCCGGCGGCCGCTCCTTCTGGGAGATCTCCACCGCCTCGCACATCGACTACCCCCAGCTCGCCCGCGTCGTCGAGCTGGTCGACAACAAGGACGGCACGCTCTCCGTCTTCACCACCCTCATCGAGTCCGCGGCCCCGCACCGCACCGACTTCGCGGACCTCTCGCAGACCGGCCTGGCCGCGCTCTACCGCGAGCTGTCCTTCAACGCCCCCGGTGCCGGCAAGACGTTCGCGGGCAAGGAGGCGGACCGGAACACCGAGCTGGTGCTGAAGAAGGGCTGATATTCACTCAACCGGCCTACAACCAGGCAACCTTCGCAGAACACTCCCCGGTCCCTTCCCCCGACCGCACCCACACACCACAGGTTGGGGAAGACATGCGCGCACGCACAGCTCTGGTGGGCGGCACCGCCCTGCTCCTCTCGGCGGCCCTGGCGGGGCCGGCCGTCGCGGCCGGACCCGCGCCCCACGAGCGCACCCGCGAAGCCGTCGAGGCGGCGGTCGCGGCCGGTGTCCCCGGCGCGACCGTCACCGCGCGGGACGGCCACGGCGTCTGGTCCGCCACCGCGGGGGTGGGCGACACCCGCACGGGTGCGCCGCGCTCGCCCGCCGACCGCTTCCGCGTCGCCAGCATCACCAAGTCCTTCGTCGCCACCGTCCTGCTCCAGCTGGAGGCGGAGGGCCGGCTCTCGCTCGACGACTCGGTGGACCGGTGGCTGCCGGGCGTGGTCCGCGGCCACGGCCACGACGGCCGCCGGATCACCGTCCGGCAGCTGCTGAACCACACCAGCGGCATCCACGACTACCTCGCCGACCCCGGCTTCAGCAGCGCTTACTTCACCAAGGAAGGATTCTTCCGGCACCGCTACGACACCCTCACCCCGCAGGACCTGGTGGACCTCGCCATGCGGCACGCACCGGACTTCGCGCCGGGCACCTCCTGGCGGTACTCCAACACCAACTACGTCCTCGCCGGGATGGTGATCGAGGAGGTCACCGGCCGGCCGTACGCCACCGAGATCAACCGCCGGATCATCGCCCCGCTGCACCTGCGGGCGACCTCCGTGCCCGGCACGCGGGTCACCCTGCCCCGGCCGAGCAGCAGGGCGTACTCGACGTTCAGGGTCCGCGGCGGCCCGGCGTACGACGTCACGGACCTCAACCCGTCCATCGCCTCCTCCGCCGGAGAGATGATCTCGGACTCCGCCGACCTGTCCCGCTTCTACGGCGCCCTGCTCGGCGGCGAGCTGCTCCCGGCCCGGCAGCTGAAGGAGATGAAGACGACGGTGGCCACGGAGGCCGACACCCCCCGCGTCCGGTACGGCCTCGGGCTCATGAACACCGAGCTGAGCTGCGGCGTTCGCGTCTGGGGTCACGACGGCGGCATTCACGGCTCGGCGTCCGAGGGGGCGTCGACGGCGGACGGCCGGCACTCCGTGGCGGTCAACTTCAACGGGGACTGGGCCGGGGACACGGTGGACGTGCTGGAGAAGGAATTCTGTTAGCCAACGTTTCGTACGTGTAGTTCCGCGTTAACTCGCGCGCAATGTCCGTACCGCCTCATATCGGCTAACCCGCTGTTCACGGGGATGGCTCGATTTTTGTGCAAGGCGGGTGGTCGTGTGCGCGCGAGGCACGGACTGCGTGTGCTGTCGGTCTACGAGGGCTTCTTCTCCGGAGGGGCCCGGATCGTGCACTCCGACGTCGTTCTGGGACTGGCCGAGGGCGGCCAGTCCCATCAGGTACTCAGCATCCATGGCGAGGTCCACCGCGAGGCCACCCGGCAGCGCATGGAGGACGACGCCTGTTACCGGGCGCTGACCGCCGGCGGCGTCGGCGTCACCTCGCTCGGCCGCACCGCGGGGCTGGTGGACGGCACGCTGGCGGCGAACGTTTTCAGCGGGCCCGAGCTGGCCGAAACGGCACGGTCCATGGCCGCGGCGGACGTCATCCTGTCGCTGAAGGAGCAGCCGCTGGCGCTGATCGACCAGGCCGGACTGCCCCGCCGCCCGGTCGTGGTCTGCCTGCACCGCTCCGACCCGGAGAACCAGGGACCGGCGCTGACCGAGCTGAAGGCCGCCATCGCCGACGGCACCGTGGTGGCCTGCGTGTGCTGCGCCGAGTCCACCCGGGACGCCTACGCGGCGGCCGGCGTCCCGCGCGAGCTGCTGCACGTCATCCCCAACGGGGTCGACCTGCTCCGCTTCCGCCCGGACCCGGCCGCCCGGGTGGCGTTCCGCGCCTCCCTGGACATCCCGGCCCACGCACCGGTGACCGTCTTCGCCGCCCGCTACGCCGCGATGAAGAACGTCCCGCTCTTCCTGCGCGCCGCCCGCGCCTGGCTCGCCCGCGAGCCCGAGGGGCACGTCCTGATGTGCGGCGCGGGCATGAACGGCAGCAACCCGGCACTGTGGGCCGACATCGAGATCGCGTTCGGCGCGGACCGGCACCTCGCGGAGCGGGTGCGCCTGCTCGGCGTACGCCATGACATGGAGACCGTGTACGCCGCCGCCGACGTCGTCGCCCTCACCTCCGCCTCCGGGGAGGCGGCGCCGCTGTGCCTGATCGAGGGCATGATGTGCGGCGCGGTCCCGGTGACGACGGACGTGGGCGACAGCGCGGAGATCGTCCGGGGCCACGGGTTCGTGACCCCGCAGGACCCCGAGGCCATCGCCCTGGCCTGGTCGGCCGCGGTCGCCGACCGAGCCGTACTGGCCCCGGCGCTCGCGGCGAGCCGCGAACGCTTCAGCCGTACGCGCATGATCGCGGCGTACGCCGCCCTGCTCGACGGCGTGCACACGGAGGCCTCGCGCCTGCCCGAGCCGCTGTAGCGGTCACGCCTCCCGGTTGAGCACCGGGAGGTAGCCGAGGGACTGCCCCGGCGCCGTCGGGTGGTACGACTCGGTGATCGCCAGCACGTCGACACCGCGCAGCCAGGGCCGGGACGAGCAGATCTCGTGCCCGGCGAAGGCGGCGGTGACGTCGGCGAAGGTGAACCCGTGGGCGGTGGCGCGCTGGGCGATCACGGCGTTGAGGTGGTCCACGGCGTCGTTCAGCGTGGCGCGTTCGCCGTCCGGGAGGCCCAGCGCGCAGGCGCCCTGGAGGTGGTACAGGTGCGGGTAGCCGAGCACCACGACACGGGCGGCGGGGGCCCGGTCCCGGATGGCCGAGTAGAGCCGGTCGAGGGCGGCGGAGAGGGACCCGTCGATCGTGGTGCGGGCCGTGGAGACGGCGGACCGGCAGCCGCCGCTGCCGCCCAGCGCGCACTTCGCGATGACGGAGACGAAGCCCGAGTCGCTGCCGCCGACGGTGAGCGTGACCAGCCCGGTGCGCGGGCTGAGGTGGCCGAGCTGGCTGGTCAGGACATCGTCGGCGCCGGCGCCGTTGCACGCGGCGAAGGTGAAGGACGCCGGTGCGTGGGCCTCGGCCCACAGCACGGGGTAGGCCCGGCTGCTGCGCTTGCACTCCTTGCCGGAGTCCAGGTAGTCGCCGGCTCCGGCACCGGAGGAGTAGGAGTCGCCGAGGGCCACGTAGCCGCCGGCCACGGTGCGGGGCGCCACTTGTGCCGTCGCGGGATCGGCGAACGCGCACGCGGCCGCGAGGAGGAGGGAGCACGCGCCTGCCGCTATTCGGGGGTGTCTCATGACTCTCCTGTACCGTGGCCCGCCCCCGCCCCGCCCGCCCTGCTCGTCCGTTCCGGTGACTGCTCACCCGGCCGGCGCAGCAGAACAGGACAAGCAGGCGGCCGTCGCTAACGGGGCAGCACCACGACGTACGCGGCCGGGTCGCGGTCCCCGGACGCCATGAGCGCGGTCCGCACCACCGCGGCCTGCTGCTCCATGGAGTCCCGCAGCTTCCTGGGCGTGATGTACACGACCGTGATGCCGAGACGTTCCAGGTGCTCGCGCTTGCGGGCGTACTCGGACCACAGCGCGTCGTCGTCCTGCCCCCGGCCCTGCCCATGGCCTTGCCGGGGCGCGCGGGTGTCGAGTTCCACGGCGACCGCCTGGTCCGGCCAGTAGGCGTCCAGGCCGCCCAGATGCGGGCCGCCGGGCAGGCGCAGGTCGACGTTCCAGACCGGGTCGGGCAGGCCGTACTCACGGACCATCCGGTACAGGCGGTCCTCGGCGATCGAGCGGCCCTCCGCGAGCAGCGCGTCCACGGCGTCCACCACGTGCGGGCGGTTCAGCAGCTTGGCGCAGGTCAGCTCCCGGACGACCGCCGCCGGTTCGCAGTGGCCGCCGCGCACCGCCTCGGTCAGCAGCCGCCGCACCGCCTCGGCGTCCCTCAGCTCCGCGACCGCGTCCGCCAGCGCCCGGGGCACCGGTGCCACCGGCAGGCCGGTCACCGCCTGGGGGGCGGGCAGGTCGGAGGTGCGCAGGACGCGGACGTAGCCGGCGGAGCGCAGCCGGCGCTGGCGCGGGACCAGGACGTCCACGTGGTCCAGGGTGGTCAGCGGCGGGGTCGACGAGAAGCCGTGCAGGGTCAGCGCCGCCAGTCCGGTGAGCACCGCCTCCTGGTACAGCGGCCGGTGCGGGCTCCCGGCCGTCGGCTGGACCGGGACGCCCGGCTCCGTCGCGCGGGCCGCGTACAGCAGGGCCCCGTGCAGCCGCTCCTCGCCGGTGGGCGGGCCGGGGTGCAGCAGGATCACGTGGGGGAGCAGCTCCCGCCAGGGGCCGTCGGGGCGGCACTGCTCGGCCAGCTCCGCCGTCCTCACGCCGTGGGCGCGCAACTGGGCGGCCGTCAGGACGCGGCGGTGGACGTCGGAGAGGTGGCTCAGGGGGCGGGGGGAGAGCGGGGTGTTGTGGGTCATGGCCTCGGGATTCCCGCCCCCGGTGCGGACCGTAACCACTGTTACACGGCCGTCGAGAAATGCGGACAAGACGGGACTAAAGGTCAGGTGTTCGGATGCCGAGTAGGGAAGCAAAACCCCTGGTCCGATCGGGTGCGGACCAGGGGTTACGGCTATGTTTGACCGAATTTCGTAACGGTCACCGGCCGGGCAAGCTCAGGCCAAAGCTCACCGGCCGGCCGCGGCGTCGCACTCCTGCGCGCGCAGCGCCCGCGCCAGGTCGTCCCGCGCCTCCAGCACCAGCCGGCGCAGCGCCGGCGCCGCGTCCCGGTGCGCCTCCAGCCACGCGTCCGTCGCGTCCAGCGTCTCCGGCCGGTCCTGGTACGCCGGGAACAGACCCCGCACCACGTCCATGCCGATCTGGATCGACCGCTCCCGCCACACCCGCTCGATCGCCGCGAAGTACAGCTGCGCGTACGGCGCGGTCAGCTCCCGCTGCGACGGCTGCTGGAAGCCCGAGATCGTCGCCTCCACCAGCGCGTTCGACAGCGCGTCGGACTCCACCACCTGCGCCCACGCCTGCGCCTTGACCGGCGCCGACGGCCGCGCGGCCAGGCAGCGCACCTGGTGCCGCTTGCCGGACGCCGTGTCGTCCCGGACCAGCTCCGCAGCCAGTACCGACTCGTCCGCCGCCCCGTGCGCGGCCAGCGGCTCCAGGAACGCCCAGCGCAGCTCCTGGTCCACCTCCAGCCCGTCGATCTCGACCGTGCCGTCCAGCAGGTCCGTCAGCAGCTTCAGGTCCGGCTCGGCGGACGCCACGGAGGCGAAGAACCGCGCCCACGCGAGCTGGTGCTCGCTGCCCGGCTCCGCCTCCCGCAGCTCCCGCAGCGCCCCCTCGGCCAGCAGCTCCCCGCCGGTCTCCCGCCAGTCCGGCGCCGCGTAGTGCGCCAGCGCGGAGTTCGCCCAGGCGTGCAGCATCTGGAGCACCCCGATGTCCGACTCGCGGCCCGCGAAGCGCAGCACGAGATCGATGAAGTCCCGCGCCGGCAGCAGTGCGTCCCGGGTCATGTTCCACAGCGCCGACCAGCACAGGGCGCGGGCCAGCGGATCGGTGAGCGCGCCCAGGTGCGTGCGCAGCGTGGCCAGCGAGGTCTCGTCGAACCGGACCTTGCAGTAGGTGAGGTCGTCGTCGTTGACCAGCACCAGCTCCGGTGCCTCGGCGCCCGCCAGCTCCGCCACCACCGTGCGCGGCTCGTGCACGTCCGTCTCCACGCGCGCGTACCGCTCCACCGCGCCCTCGGGCGTACGCCGGTACAGGCCCAGCGCGATCCGGTGCGGACGCAGCTCCGGGTGCGACTCCGGGGCCTCCTGGAGGATCGCCAGCTCGGCGATCCTCCCGCCCTCGGTGTCCAGCAGCACCTGCGGGGTCAGCGAGTTCACCCCGGCCGTCTGGAGCCACGACGCCGCCCACGCCGTCATGTCCCGGCCGCTGGTCTCCGCCAGCACCGACAGCAGGTCGCCGAGGCGCGTGTTGCCGTACGCGTTCCGCTTGAAGTAGCGCCGGGAGCCCTCCAGGAACGCGTCCTGGCCGACGTACGCCACCAGCTGCTTGAGCACCGAGGCGCCCTTGGCGTAGGTGATGCCGTCGAAGTTCAGCTTGGCGTCCTCCAGGTCGCGGATGTCCGCCGTGATCGGGTGCGTGGACGGCAGCTGGTCCGCGCGGTACGCCCAGGCCTTGCGGCGGTTGGCGAAGGTGATCCACGCGTCCTTGAAGCGGGTCGCGCCCACGTTGGCGAAGGTGCCCATGAAGTCCGCGAAGGACTCCTTCAGCCACAGGTCGTCCCACCACTCCATGGTGACCAGGTCGCCGAACCACATGTGCGCCATCTCGTGCAGGATGACGTTGGCCCGCGCCTCGTACGACGCCTGCGTCACCTTTCCGCGGAAGATGTACTCCTCGCGGAAGGTCACCAGGCCCGGGTTCTCCATCGCGCCGAGGTTGTACTCGGGCACGAACGCCTGGTCGTACTTCCCGAACGGGTACGGGTAGTCGAAGTGGTCGTGGAAGAAGTCCAGGCCCTGCTTGGTCACCAGGAACACGTCGTCCGCGTCGAAGTGCGGCGCGAGACCCTTGCGGCACATCGCGCCGAGCGGGATCTCCAGCTTCGTGCCGTCCTCGAAGGTCCGGGTGTAGGAGTCCGTCACATAGTGGTACGGGCCCGCCACCACGCACGTGATGTACGTCGAGATCGGCTTCGTCTCCGCGAACCGCCAGACGCCGTCGGCGAGTTCACCGGCGCCGTTGCTCCACACCGTCCAGCCCTCCGGCGCCCGCACCTCGAAGCGGTACGGCGCCTTCAGGTCCGGCTGCTCGAAGTTCGCGAACACGCGGCGGGCGTCGGCCGGCTCGTACTGCGTGTACAGGTAGACCTCGCCGTCCTCCGGGTCGACGAAGCGGTGCAGACCCTCGCCGGTGCGGGAGTAGGCGCACCGCGCGTCCACCACCAGCTCGTTCTCGGCGGCCAGGTCCTCCAGCGTGATCCGGGAGCCGTCGAACACCTCGCCCGGGTCCAGGTCCCGTCCGTTCAGCGACACGGAGGTCACGCCGGGCGCGACCAGATCGGCGAAGCTGGACGCGCCCGGCTCGTTGCAGCGGAAGCGGATGGCGGTCACCGAGCGGAACGTGCGCGGCTCGCCGCCCGCGTCGCCGACGGCTGACCGCAGGTCCAGGGACACCTCGTAGCCCTCGACGGACAGCAGGGCGGCCCGCTCCCGGGCCTCGTCGCGGGACAGATTCTCACCGGGCACGGACGGCACTCCCTCGTGATCGCGTGGATGGCGGCTGAACAGCACCGATCCTGCCATGTGCTCCTGACGGGGGTGACGGGGAATGGCACGGCCGGCGGCGGCGTTTCTCTCAGAAAGTGTTCCCCGTGAGGAGAGACATGTCGGACAAGACCCCCGTCGACTTCTGGTTCGACCCGCTGTGCCCCTGGGCCTGGATGACCTCCCGCTGGGTGCTGGAGGTGGAGAAGGTCCGGGACATCGAGGTCCGCTGGCATGTGATGAGCCTCGCCGTGCTCAACGAGAACAGGCTCGACGAGCTGCCCGAGGAGTACCGGGAGATGCTCGCGACCAAGGCGTGGGGTCCCGTCCGCGTCGTCATCGCGGCCCAGCAGGAGCACGGCGCGGAGGTGCTCGGCGACCTCTACACCGCGCTCGGCACCCGCATCCACAACCAGGGCGAGGGCCCGGAGAAGTCGGCCGTGGCCGCCGCGCTGAAGGACGTGGGGCTGCCCGAGTCCCTCATGGACCACTGGGACTCCACCCCGTACGAGCCCGAGCTGCGCGCCTCCCACAAGGAGGGCATCGAGAAGGTCGGCCAGGACGTCGGCACCCCGGTCATCGCGGTGCCCGGCCCCGACGGCGAGCAGATCGCCTTCTTCGGCCCGGTGGTCACCCCGGCCCCGAAGGGCGAGGAGGCGGCCCGGCTGTGGGACGGCACGATCGCCGTGGCCTCGGTACCGGGCTTCTACGAGATCAAGCGGACCCGCACCAAGGGCCCGGACTTCAGCAACCTGTAGCCCGATCCGTCCCGCGCAGGGGAAGACCCCCGTGAGTCACGTCCTCACGGGGGTCTCCTCTCATCCGCCTGCCGTCGTGAAGGGTGAGAAGACGATCACGAGGCAGGACGTTCTCAGGGGGCCAGGAGCAGCACGTTCGCGCGGGACTTCGCCGCCTCGTAGCGCTTGGCGACGTCCTGCCAGTTGACGACCTGCCACATGGCCTCGATGAAGTCGACCTTCTGGTTCCTGTACTGCAGGTAGAAGGCGTGCTCCCAGGCGTCGAAGACCAGGATCGGGGTGGAGCCCTGGCCGACGTTGCCCTGGTGGTCGTAGACCTGCTCCACGACCAGCCGACCGCTCAGCGGCTCGTGGGCGAGGACGCCCCAGCCGGAGCCCTGGGTGGTCGCGGCGGCCTTGGACAGCTGGGTCTTGAAGGCGGCGAAGGAGCCGAAGGACTCCTTGATCGCCTCGGCCAGCTCGCCCACGCCGTCGGCGGCCAGCGGCTCGCCGCCGCCGTCCTTCGGGCCCGTCATGTTCTGCCAGTAGATCGAGTGCAGGATGTGCCCGGACAGGTGGAACGCCAGGTTCTTCTCCAGGCCGTTGATCGAGCCCCACGACTCCTTGTCCCGCGCCTCGGCGAGCTGCTCCAGCGTGTCGTTCGCGCCCTTCACATAGGCCGCGTGGTGCTTGTCGTGGTGCAGCTCGATGATCTCGGGACTGATCACGGGAGCGAGCGCCGCGTAGTCGTAGGGCAGGTCGGGCAGCGTGTAGACGGGCATGGGTGATCCCCTCCGGAACCTTATTGCAAGTATCTTGCAACTACACGCTAGCAACAACAGCGTCGGAGCAACAGAAAGACCCCCACGTGTCGCACGTGGGGGCCTCGCGGGGGTGCGGTGGTCAGCGCCGGGCCCGCGCCCGCTGCCAGGCGTACCCCACCGCTGCCAGGACCAGCGTCATCCCGCCCGTCGAGCAGAGCTGGACACGGGTGCCGGGCTCGCGGGCCATCAGGACGAAGATCGCGACCATTCCGGCCAGGGCGACCCAGGTCAGCCACGGGAAGCCCCACATGCGCACGACCAGCTTCTCGGGGGCCTCGCGCTCGATGCGGCGGCGGAGCAGCAGCTGGGAGACCGCGATGAAGATCCAGACGACCAGGATGACCGCGCCGATCATGTTCAGCAGCCAGGGGAAGACGTCGTCCGGGCGCCAGTAGCTGAGCAGCACGCACACGAAGCCGAAGAAGCAGGAGGTGAGGACGGCGGCGCGCGGGACCCCGCCGGACAGCCTGGCCAGCGCCTTCGGGCCCTGGCCGCGCTCGACCAGCGAGTAGGCGATGCGCGACGAGCCGTAGATGTTGGCGTTCATCGCGGACAGCAGGGCGACCAGGACGACCACGTTCATCAGCTGGCCCGCGCCGGGGATGCCCAGGTGGTCGAGGGTGGCGACGTACGGGCCCTTCGCCACGACCTCCTCGGAGCTCCAGGGGACGAGGGTGACGACGACCGCCATCGAGCCGATGTAGAACAGGGCGATCCGCCACATCGCCGTGCGGACGGCGGAGGCGACACCGCGCACCGGGTCCTCCGACTCGGCCGCCGCGATGGTGACCGTCTCCAGGCCGCCGTACGCGAAGACCGAGGCGAGCAGGCCCACCAGCAGGCCCTCGCTGCCGTGCGGCAGGAAGTCGGTGAGGTTCGACGCGCCGGGGGAGTCGGTGCCGGGCAGCACACCCGCGATGGCCAGCCCGCCCAGGATCAGGAACAGGCTGATCGCGCCCACCTTCAGCGCGGCGAACCAGAACTCGAACTCACCGAAGTTCTTCACGGCGGCCAGGTTCGCCCCGCAGAAGACGACCATGAACAGCGCGACCCACATCCACTGCGGGGTGCCCGGCAGCCAGCCCTGGACGATCTTCGCGGCGCCGATGCCCTCCAGACCCACCGCCGTGCAGAGCAGGACCCAGAAGGACCAGCCCGCGGCGAAGCCCGCCCAGGGGCCGATCGCCCGCTCGGCGTGCGCGGAGAAGGAGCCCGAGGACGGGTAGGCGGCCGACATCTCGCCGAGCATCCGCATCACCAGCATCACCAGGACGCCGGAAAGGGTGTAGGCGATCACGATGGACGGGCCGGCGGCGGCGATGCCCGCGCCGGAGCCGACGAAGAGGCCCGCGCCGATCACCCCGCCCAGGGCGATCATCGACAGATGGCGCTGCTTGAGGCCGTGGGAGAGGGAGGCGTCCGCCCGCTGCTGCGGTGGCGTCTCCGTGGTCGTGCTGCTGGGCATGGGGGGCGGCTCTCCCAGTGCGTATGGGCGGGCAAAAACCCCGCCAGTGTGGGCGGCCCGTCCGCTCGCACGACAGGGCCGCCCATCATCCGGACACCCGGCGTACGCAGGGTGAATTCCCGGTTACGCGGCCACGGGCGTGTAGTGCGAGGCGTCGCCCTCGATCGAGTGGCTCTCCTTGCCCTCGATGCCGACCGGGACGTCCCCGGCGACGGTCACCCGGTGCAGACGGCGCGGCAGGCCGTCGTAGTTGTCGATGGCGTAGTGCTGGGTGATGCGGTTGTCGAAGAGGACGAGCTGGCGCTCCGACCAGCGGTGGCGCAGCACGTTCTCCGGGCGGGTGACGTACGCCTGGAGCAGGTCCAGGATCTTGCGGGACTCGCCCGCCGACAGGCCGACGATCCGCTGCGCGAACCCGCCGATGAACAGCCCGCGCTCGCCGGTCAGCGGATGGACGCGGACCACCGGGTGGGCGGTGCGGTACCTGATGGAGGTGAACTGGGCCCGCTGGGCGGCCCTCTCCTCGTCGATCTCCTCGTCCGGCACCGCGTAGTCGTAGTCGTTCGTGTGCTCCGCCCACAGGGTGTCGGCCAGCCGGCGCAGCGGCTCGGGCAGGTCCCGGTAGGCCGCCGCCGCGTTGGCGATGAGCGTCTCGCCGCCGTACGGCGGGACGGTGAGCGAGCGCAGGGTGCTGGCCTGCGGCGGGTTGAGGACGAAGGTGACGTCCGTGTGCCAGTGGTTGGCGCGGCCCCGCTCGCTGTCGACCGGCAGCACGTTCGGGGCGCCGTCGACCGCGCCGACCGTCGGGTGCGCCGTGGTCAGGTTGCCGAAGTGGCGGGCGAAGGCCTGCTGGCCGGTGTCGTCCAGGCCGTCGGCGTCGAAGACGAGCGCCTTGTGGACGCCCAGGGCCTCACGGATCGCGGTGACCTCCTCCGGGGCGAGCGGCCGGGTGATGTCGACTCCGGAGACGCGCGCGCCGATACGGGCGGTGACCTTGGTGATCTCGATGGACATCGGGGTTCCTCTCAGCTGAAGGCGGGGGTCAGGTACTGGTTGGCGGGGCGGGGGAGGCCGTAGCGCTCCCGGAGGGTCTGCCGGGGCCCGTACTCGGCGCGGAACAGGCCGCGGGCGCGCAAGCGCGGTACGACGTGCTCGACGAAGGCGTCCAGGCCGGAGGGCAGCACGGCCGGCATGACGTTGAAACCGTCGGCGGCGTCGCGCGTGAACCAGGTCTCGATCCGGTCGGCGACCTGCTCGGGCGTCCCGGCGAAGGTGAGGTGCCCGCGCCCGCCGCCGAGCCGGCCGATCAGCTCCCGGACGGTCAGCCGGTCGCGCCGGGCCAGCTCCACGACGAGCGTGTAGCGGCTCTTGGCGCCCTCGATGGCGGACTCGGGAGGCAGGTCGTCGGGCAGCGGACCGTCCAGCTCCAGCGTGCCCGCCGGCAGACGCAGCAGGCTCTCCAGGCGGTCCACGCCGTGCTCGTACACGATGTGGTCCTCCAGCAGCCGTTCGGCGGCCCGTGCCTCGGCCTCGGTCGACCCGAGCACCGGGACGATCCCCGGCAGCACCTTCAGGTGCCCGGGGTCCCGGCCGGCCCGTGCGGCCCGGGACTTGAGGTCGGCGTAGAAGGCCTGGGCGCCGGCGAGGGTCTGCTGGGCGGTGAACACCGCCTCGGCGTACCGGGCGGCGAAGGCCTTGCCGTCCTCCGACGAACCGGCCTGGACGAGCAGCGGGTACGCCTGCGGGGTGCGCGGCACATTGAGGGGGCCGGCGACGCTGAAGTACGTCCCCCGGTGCCGGGGCGGGTGGATCTTGCTGTCGTCGCCCCAGACACCGGCCGCCTTGTCGGCGACGATCGCGTCGTCCTCCCAGCTGTCCCACAGCTTGAGGGCCACGTCCAGGAACTCGGCGGCGCGCGCGTACCGCTCCGCGTGCGGGGGCTCTTCGTCGAGCCCGAAGTTGCGGGCGGCCTCCTTGCCCGCGGTGGTGACGATGTTCCAGCCGGCCCGGCCGCCGCTGACGATGTCCAGCGAGGCGAACCTGCGGGCCAGGTTGTACGGGGAGTTGTAGGAGGTGGACGCGGTGGCGATCAGGCCGATGTGCTCGGTGGCCGTCGCCAGCGCGGTCAGCAGGGTGAGCGGTTCCAGGGCGCCGGCCGGCCGCTGGGCGAGGTTGCTCCACAGCTGGGGGCCGTCGGCGAGGAAGAGGGAGTCGAAGGTGCCGCGTTCGGCGGTCCGGGCGAGCCGGACGTAGTGGCTCAGCTCCACGTGGGCGTGCGGGTCGCTCTCGGGGAGCCGCCAGGACGCCTCGTGGTGGCCGGTGTTCATCAGGAACGCGTTCAGGTGGAGCTGTCTTCCGGTCACCGGTGGTCCTCCGTGACGCCGAGGGCGGCCAGCAGCCGCTCGCGGTACTCGCCCAGCAGCGGCTCGCGGTAGGAGCGCGGGTGGGGACGGTCGATGGTCAGGTCGAGGCCGATCCGGCCCCGGTCCAGGACGAGGACCCGGTCGGCGAGCACGATCGCCTCGTCCACGTCGTGGGTGACGAGCAGGACGGACGGCCGGTGGCGCGTCCACAGCTCGCGCAGCAGGTGGTGCATCCTGATCCGGGTGAGCGCGTCCAGCGCCCCGAACGGCTCGTCCGCCAGCAGCAGTTCCGGCTCGCGGACCAGGGAGCGGGCCAGCGCCGCCCGCTGGGCCTCGCCGCCGGACAGCTCACCCGGCCAGGCCCGCTCCCGGCCCGCGAGGCCGACCTCCGCCAGGGCGGCCCGGCCGCGTGCGACGGCGTCCTTGCCGTCCAGGCCGAGCAGGACGTTGTCCAGCACCCGGTGCCAGGGCAGCAGCCGTGAGTCCTGGAACACCACCGACACCCGCTCGGGCGCGGTGAGCCGCCCGCCGCCGGCCACGCCGTGATCGAGCCCGGCCACCGCCCGCAGCAGGGTCGACTTGCCGGAGCCGCTGTGCCCGAGCAGGGCCGTGAACTGTCCGGCGGGCAGGTCGAGGTCGATGCCGTCGAGGACGGTACGGCCCGCGAACGACCGGGTCAGACCGCGCAGTCGGACGGCGGGCCGGGTCAGTTGCTCAGTGTGCGGCGCCATGACAGCACCCTCCGTTCGATCAGACGGACCACGCTGTCGGAGACCAGGCCGAACACGCCGTAGATCAGCAGGCCGACCAGGATGACGTCGGTCTGGCCGTAGTTCTGCGCCTGGAACATCAGGTAGCCGAGCCCGCTGGTGGCGTTGATCTGCTCCAGGACCACCAGGCCCAGCCAGGAGCCGGTCACACCGAGCCGTAGTCCCACGAAGAATCCGGGCAGCGCGCCGGGGATCACCACCTGGCGGACGAAGGCGAGCCTGGACAGGCCCTGCACCTCGGCGAGTTCGACGAAGCGGCTGTCGATGCCGGACAGCGCGGCGTGCGTGTTCAGGTAGACCGGGACGTAGACGACGATCGCGATGATGGCGATCTTGAAGGTCTCGCCGATGCCCAGCCAGAGGATGAACAGCGGGATCAGGCCGAGGGTGGGGATCGCCCGGTTGAGCTGCACCGTCCCGTCGATCAGTGCCTCGCCGGCCCGGCTCAGACCGGAGGCGAGGGCGAGCAGCACCCCGGCGCTCAGGCCGATCGCGAAGCCGTAGCCGGCCCGCTTGAGGGAGGTCAGCACATCGGTGGGCAGGGTGCCGTCGGTCCACAGGTGGCCGGCGGTGCGCAGGACGGTCCAGGGCGCGGGGATCGCCCCCGGGTCCAGCGCTCCGGCGGCCGAGGCGGCGGCCCACACGGCGAACAGCACCAGCGGTCCGATGAGCCGGGCGGCGGGCAGTCGGCGGCCGGGGGAGAGCCGGCGGCGCCGGCGGACCTGGGGGAGGTCCCCGGCGGCGGTCCGGGGAACGGCGGTCGTGGTGGTCACGGCGGTCACCTCCGGTACTCCTCCGGTACGGCCTCGGCGGCGATGGACTCGAAGCGGTGGTCGAAGAGCGAGGACACGTCGAACTTCTTCACGAAGCCGCCCTCGGCGAGCAGATCGGCGGTCTCCTGCTCCCACTTGACCGCCTCGTCCCAGCTGGGCGGGAACAGCGGCTTGTTGGCCAGCTCGGTGATGCCCCGCGCCTGTGCGAGGGTCAGGTTCTGCGTCTTGACGTAGAACTCCTCGTTCCACACGTCCGGGTGCTCGTACTGCCACACCTGGCCCCTGGCCCACTGCGGGATGTAGGCGGCGATCGCCGCTGCCCTGGCCGGGTCGTTCAGCACGGACTGCGGCGCCCACAGCAGGTTGAGCAGGTCGACGACGTCGGTGGGGATGGAGCGGGCGCCCTTGGACGCGTACTGCTTCAGGTAGGCCGGCGCCTGGTTGATGGCGAGCGGGGCCACGTCCACCTGCCCGGACTGGAGGGCGGTGAGGAACTGGTTGCTGGTCAGCGGGACCAGCTTCACCTCGTCGTAGGCCAGGCCCGCCTTCTTCAGCGCCCGCAGCAGCACCACACCCTGGGCCTGGCCCTGCGAGAAGGCGAGCTTCCTGCCCTTGAAGTCCGTGACCGCGCGGATGTCGCTGCCGGGCCTGGTGGCGAACAGGTAGTTGGGCTTGCGGGTGATGCCGATCGCCACGATCTTCGCGTCGAAGCCCTGGTAGTGGGCCTGGATCGGCGGGATGCCGGCGTTGTTGGAGAGGTCCAGGGACCGGGCGCGGAACGCGTTGATCACGTCCGGACCCGCCCCGATGTTCACCCAGGCGGAGACCTTGAACGGCAGTGGGGGCAGCTTCGCCAGCCGGAACTGGAGTTGCTGCTGGTTCAGATAGGAGGCGATCTTCAGGCTGGTACCGGCCGGGACCTTGTCGGCGAGCGGCTCGGTGGCGGCACCACGGGTGTCGGCGGCGGCATCGCCCCGTGCGCAGCCGGACAGTCCGGCGACGGCGGCGGACGCACCGAAAACGGAGGTGAGAAAGGCACGACGGTGCATGGGAAGACTCCCAGGAGAAAACGAAGAGAAAAGCAGGAGGAATTCCGGGGGAAGCAGGCCGGAGGAAGAGGACTCACGCAGCGGGAAACACGCGCTTCATGCGCGGCAACATGTCAGCAACAGAGAGTGCGACAGCTCGTGAGATGGCTCATGACCAGGATGTTCGCGGCCATGCTCGACCCCTGTCAACATTCCGAGTTTCTGAATTAAATACCCTCAGGTGACGCGCCCAGCGGATCCCGGAACAACGCGTCCAGTACGACGGACCCGCCCGCCACCGCCAGCACGGAATCCGGGAAACTCGTCGGGAGGACAGCGGCGGAACGCGCCGGACCGACCGCGTCCCGGAACGCGTCGAGGCAGCCCTCGACATGGATGACACCGATCTCGGTGACGACGACCGTCTCCGGGTTCAGCACGTCCAGCAGCAGTCCGGCCGCCCGCCCGGTCGTACGCGCCCGCTCCACCAACAGCCGCCGGGCCACCGGGTCCCCGCCCGCCGCCGCGGCCACCACACGCATCGGGTTGGCCGAGTCGGCCACCCCGGCCGCCCGCGCCCGCCGGCACAACGTCCGCTCGCTCAGTTCCACCTGGAGGCAGCCGGTACGGCCGCACGCGCACGGCTCGGTGCCGCCCGGCACCGGCAGATGGGCGATCGCGCCGGCCGCTGACCGGGGGCCGTAGTGCACCCCGTCACGGGTGGCGAAGGCGGCGTCCACCACGTTGCCGACGAACAGGTGCAGCACGCTCCGGCTGCCCCGGGCCCGCCCGAACAGCCGCTCCCCGTGCACCAGCGCCCGCGCGTGCCCGTCCACTTCGACCGGCAGGCCGGTGCGGGCGCCGAGCAGCTCCCGCACCGGCACGTCCCGCCAGCCCAGCAGCTCGTGCTCGACCACGGTGCCCGTCTCCCGGTCCACCCAGCCGCCGACCGCCACCCCGACGCCCAGCGGGCGCCGGCCCGGCACCCCGGCGAGCAGCCCCGCGAGGCCGTCGGCGGCCCGCGCCACCACCCAGGCCGGATCGGTCCGTTCGTGCCGCAGCTCCCGCCGGGCCACCACCCGGCCCCGCAGGTCCAGCAGCGCCACCGTGGTGTACGGCACGGCCACGTGCACCCCGGCGACCAGGAAACGGGTGTCGTCCAGGTCGACGGGCACGTGCGGCCGGCCGACCCCGTTCGAGCGGCGGGGCGCGGCCGACTCCCGGATCAGGCCCCGCTCGGCCAGCCGGGCGCAGTGCTCGGTCACCGACGCCGGGGACAGTCCCGTCAGCCGGGCTATGGTGCTGCGCGCCACCGGGCCGTGCTCCAGCACGGAGCGCAGCACGACGCTGGCGCTGGTGCGCCGCCGGTCGCTGTCGGCGGCACGCGGCACGGGCGAGGGCAGGGTGGGAACGGCGGTACGGGGCATGGAGGACCGTCCTCGGGAGCGGGGCCGACACGTCTCGGAGGCTCGGAGGGGATGAGGCGTGCCGGACGGCCCGCCGCTATCCCGGACGGCGACAGGTGGCCGTGCCCTGGCGTCGCAGATCGACATAGCGACGCGAGGTGAGATAACGGGCCTGGGCAACCATGGCTGAAGGGTAGGGCAGGTGGAACGAATCCGACAGACGACCACGGTCCGTTTGGTGAGACCGCACAGTTCCGTCGGCACCGGCTTCACGTGAGCGAAACGTCCCTGCCTCAGTGATCAGGGTCACGCCCCGACCGGTGTAGCCGGCACTCTTTGTCCGGAGCCCACGAAGCTCTCGTTCCGTCCTTTGTCGGGCGCTGACGGTGATCGGCCGCGGCCGGCTCGGATAGCGTCACCCTGTCCCAGCATGTCCCCGTCACCCGCGGAGTCCCCATGAGCACCGCCACCGCCGCCGCCCGCCCCGGCGCCGTCCTCGCCGACCTGCTGCCCGCGTCCCGCGTCCGTGACGTCGCCCTCGTCGTCGGCGGCGCGGTGCTCACCGGTCTCGCGGCCCAGCTCTCCGTGCCGGTGCCCGGCTCCCCGGTGCCGGTGACCGGCCAGACCTTCGCCGCGCTGCTCGTCGGCACCACGCTCGGCGCCCGCCGCGGCTTCCTCTCCCTCGCGCTGTACGCGGTGGCCGGCGTGGCGGGCGTGCCGTGGTTCGCGCAGGGCGCCTCCGGCGCGGGCATGGTCTCCTTCGGCTACGTCCTCGGCATGCTGCTCGCCTCCGCCCTCGTCGGTGCCCTGGCCCGCCGCGGTGCCGACCGCTCCCCGCTGCGCATGGCCGGCACGATGATCCTCGGCGAGGCCGTCGTCTACGCGGTCGGCGTCCCCTACCTCGCCCTGGCCGCCCACCTGTCCGCGTCCCAGGCCGTCGCGGCCGGCCTCACCCCGTTCCTGATCGGTGACGCCCTCAAGGCCGCCCTGGCGATGGGCGCGCTGCCCACCGCGTGGAAGCTGGTCAACAAGCTCTGACGCCGTAGTTCCTGCGGAAGAGGTTCGCCGGGTCGTAGGTCTCCTTCACCCGGGCGAGCCTCTTTCGCGTTTCGGCGTCGTACAGCCCCGCGCCCCGGTCGCCCGCGCCGAAGGCGAAGTTGAGCGACCGGCCGAGCGTGTCGTCGGCCAGCAGCGCGAACACCGGGTCCAGCACGGCCCGCGCCCGCTGCCGGTCCCCGACCGTCAGCACCCGCACCAGGAACCGCCCCTCCCGGTACGGCACCGCGTTGGGCGCCGGCCGCGCGAGCGCCCCGCCCAGGTGGTTGACCTGCACCACACACATCAGGTCCGCCGCCGGCCCGGTCCGCCGCAGCAGCTCACCGGCCCGCTCGACGTCCAGCTCCCGCAGCACCGCGCTGTCGCCGTAGTAGGCGTGCGGGAAGTCCGGGTCGCTGTGGATGGTGTGGCTCTCGGCGTACGGCATCTCGCGCAGCGAGTCCGACAGCACCGGGCCGATCTCCCGCAGCGGGGCGACGATGTCCGGGCCGCCGGGACCCGTGTGGGCGACCCGGACCGAGACCACGTACGTGCCGCGCAGGTGCGGCGGCAGCGCGGGCACGTCCGGGTACGGTACGGCCGCGAAGGACGAGGTCAGCCCGTCCGGCACCGTCCGCGTCCAGGCCTCGTACGCCCGCAGCGCGGCCGCCGGGTCCACCGTCCGCCCGTCGAAGGCGAGCGAGCCGCCGTACAGCGTCCGTACCGGGACGAGGCCGATCTCCAGCTCGGTGACGATGCCCAGGTTCTGCCCGGCGCCGAGCAGCGCCCAGTACAGGTCGGGGTCGGAGTCCGGGGTGACCCGGCGGAGCGTGCCGTCGGCGGTGACGAGCTCCAGCCACCGCACGTGGTCGGCCGCGTACCCGAACTCGCGGGCCAGGATGCCGAGCCCGCCGCCCAGGGTGTACGACACCGCGCCCACGCCCGGCGCGGAACCGTTGAGCGGCGCCAGCCCGTACGGCTCGGCCGCCCGGACCACCTGCCCCCAGCGCACCCCGGCCCCCACCCGGACCGTACGCGCCCCGGGGTCGACGGTGATCCCGTCCATCCGTTTCGTCGTCACCAGCAGCCCGCCCTCGTAGCCGCCGGGCAGTCCGTGTCCGGTGGCCTGCACGCCCACGGGCAGGCCGCGCCCGGCGGCGTACCGTACGGCGGCTACCACGTCCCGCGCGGTACGGGCGGGCGCGATCACCTCGGGCCGCTGGACGAAGCCGAGCTGGAAGGCGGCGAGTTCGTCGTCGTGGCCGACGTCGCCGGGGCGGAGGAGGGTCAGGTCGGTGCGCCGGTCCGTGTGCGTCATGGAACGCAGCATGGCCGCATAACCTGACAGCTTCCGTCAGGTTATGCGGCCAGGGCGTGCGGCCGTGCGGGGCCGGATCAGCCGACGGACACCTTGTCGGCCGGGGCCTCGGCGGCGGGGGCCGGGCGGCCGGCCCGGATCCGCTCCTTCACCACGGCGATCACCAGCACGATCGCCGCGACCAGCAGCGACAGCAGCACGGTCTCGCGGCCGTCGTGCTCGGTGTCGGTCAGCATGTAGCCGAGGACGAACACGATCAGCGCGGCCGTCGCCCAGGTCAGGTACGGGTACAGCCACATCCGCACGACGAGCTTCTCCGGCGCCTCGCGCTGGATGATCTTCCGCATCCGCAGCTGCGAGAAGCAGATGACCAGCCACACGAACAGGGCCACCGCGCCGGAGGAGTTGACGAGGAAGAGGAAGATCTTGTCCGGGGACAGGTAGTTGAAGAAGACGGCGACGAAGCCGAACACCACCGACACGAGGATCGCCGTCATCGGCACACCCCGGCCGTTGACCCGAGCGAACGCCTTCGGCGCGTCGCCCCGCTCGCCGAGCGAGAAGGCCATGCGGGAGGCCGTGTACAGGCCGGAGTTCAGACAGGACAGCACCGAGGTCAGCACGATGAAGTTCATGATCTGACCGGCGTGCGCGATGCCCAGCGAGTTCAGCGCGGCGACGTAGGAACCGTCCTTCGCGATGGACGCGTCGTCCCACGGCAGCAGCGAGACCACGACCAGGATCGAGCCCAGGTAGAAGACGCCGATCCGCCAGATGATGCTGTTGGTGGACTTGGTGACCGCGCGCTGCGGGTCCTCGGACTCGCCGGCCGCCAGCGTGGCGATCTCGCTGCCCATGAAGGAGAAGACGACCAGCAGCACACCGGTGAGGATCGAGCCCGGACCGTGCGGCAGGAACCCTCCGTGCGAGGTCAGGTTGCCGAAGCTCGCCTGGTCGGCGTGGACGCCCGGCAGGACGCCGAAGATGGCCAGCAGGCCGACGACGATGAACGCGCCGATCGCCACCACCTTGATGCCGGCGAACCAGAACTCGAACTCGCCGTAGGAGCCGACGGAGACCAGGTTGGTCGCGGTCAGCACGGTCATCACGATGAGCGCCCAGCCCCACTGCGGGACGGCCGGGATCCAGCCTTCGAGGATCTGGGCACCGGCGGTCGCCTCGACGGCGAGCACGACGACCCAGAAGAACCAGTAGAGCCAGCCGATGGAGAACCCGGCCCAGCGGCCCAGCGCGCGGTCGGCGTGGGCCGAGAACGAGCCGGAGGTCGGATTGGCGGCGGACATCTCGCCGAGCATGCGCATCACGAGCACGACGAGCGTGCCGACGAGGGCGTAGGACAGGAGGATGCCGGGTCCCGCGGTGGCGATACCGGCTTTGGAACCGACGAAGAGGCCGGCTCCGATGACACCGCCGATCGCGATCATCGAAAGGTGGCGGTTTTTCAGTCCTGCTTGGAGGCCCGAACCAGGGGTCATGGACGGATTTCCTTTGCGCCAGGTAGTGCTGCCCGTACGAGCGGTGTACGAGTCGGTCCAGTGAATCCGAGGTGAACGAATTCGGGAACCTCTGAATCCGTATCGTTACTTGAGGTTCCCTTGAGGATCTATGGCCTGTCTCACAATTTCCGCCCCGGGTGCCCGCCGACACCCTGAGGCTGCTGCCCCGATACGGGCGTGTCACACTCGTGGCATGCGCGTGTATATCGGCTCCGACCATGCGGGCTACGAACTCAAGAACCACCTCGTCGAGTGGCTGAAGGCCGCCGGCCACGAGCCCGTCGACTGCGGGCCGCACATCTACGACGCCCAGGACGACTACCCGCCCTTCTGCCTCCGCGCCGCGGAGCGGACGGCCGCGGACCCGGACGCCCTCGGCATCGTCATCGGCGGCTCCGGCAACGGCGAGCAGATCGCCGCGAACAAGGTGAAGGGCGTGCGCGCGGCGCTGGCCTGGAGCGAGGAGACGGCGACGCTCGGCCGGCAGCACAACAACGCCAACGTGGTGGCCGTGGGCGCGCGCATGCACAGCACGGAGGAGGCGACCAAGTTCGTCGAGGTCTTCCTCAACACCCCGTTCTCCGGTGACGAGCGTCACATCCGCCGCATCGACATGCTGTCGGCGTACGAGACCACGGGCGACCTCCCGCCGATCCCGGCCCACCACCCGCAGCAGGACTGAGCCCCCCAGGGGGCGGGAAGGAACGGGACCCGTGCCAGAGGGGCACACGATCCACCGGCTGGCCCAGGACTACGCCGAGCGCTTCTCGGGACGGGCCGTCCGCGTCACCAGCCCCCAGGGCAAGTTCTCCGACGCCGCCGCCCTCCTGGACGGCACCGAGCTGACCGCCACGGAAGCCCACGGCAAGCACCTCTTCCTGGGCTTCCGGGACGGCGACTGGGTCCACATCCACCTGGGGCTCTTCGGCAAGGTCGGCTTCGGGGACGCCCCGGCGCCCCCGCCGGCCGACACCGTCCGGCTCCGGCTCGCCGACGGCACGTCGTACGTCGATCTGCGCGGCCCCACCACCTGCGCCCTGATCACGGACGCCGAGAAGCGGGCGGTCCACGACCGGCTCGGCCCCGACCCGCTGCGCGCGGACGCCGACCCGGGCACGGCCCACCGCAGGATCTCCCGCAGCCGTACGACGATCGCCGCCCTGCTCATGGACCAGAAGATCGTGGCCGGCGTCGGCAACGTCTACCGCGCCGAGGTGCTGTTCCGGCACGGCATCGACCCCTACCGCGCGGGCCGGGACATCACCCCGGCCGAGTGGGACGCGGTCTGGGCCGACCTGGTCGCGCTGATGCGGGAAGGCGTCCGCAACAACCGGATCGACACCGTCCGCCCGGAGCACACCCCGGAGGCCATGGGCCGCCCGCCCCGCGTCGACGACCACGGCGGCGAGGTGTACGTCTACCGCCGGGCGAACCTGCCCTGCCACATCTGCGGCGACGGGATCCGCACCGCGGACCTCGCCGCCCGCAACCTCTTCTGGTGCCCGACCTGCCAGAAACGCTGAGCCAGAGCGCCCTGACCCGCCGGAGGCGCCGGCCTGGCTAGGGCCTCTCGTTGGGATCACGCCGGGCTCGCTGATCCGGCCTGATCCAAATAGACCCTAGAAGCCGTGGGGCAGCCACGGGGCCACCGGTGAGCCGAACGCCACCGACGCCTCCGTCAGCGCCCCCGGCCGCAGCTCCCGCACCCACCCGGCCGCCGCCAGCGACAGCAGGGTCGCCCCGCCCAGATACGCCGCGCCCAACTCCCGCACCGACAGGGCGACATCGGCCGCGTCGGCCGTCCGCTCGCAGGACGCGCCCTTCGGATCGCCGGTCAGCCGCCAACGCCCCGCGTTCCACGGGCAGAAGGCGTCCTCCACCTCGAACACGACGTCGACGGGCGTCAGATACGTACGGGCCGTGAGGGCCGCTCCCACGTCCACCAGCCGGACGTACCCGGCGTCCCGCTGCTGCGGCAGGCAGCGGCGGATGTCGGAGACCAGGTACTGCCAGGCGTCGTCGACCGGCCGGGCGCGCATCTTCAGCGTCGTCATCAGGTCGATGCCGAACAGGAAGCGCCACAGCGCCGCCTCGCTCGCCGGATCCAGCGCGGCCAGGTCCTCCAGGGTCACCGTGCCGTCGTGACCGCTGCGCCCCCAGCCCATCTTCGTACGGAAGCGCGTGTAGCCGGTGATCTCACCGTCCCGTTCGGCGACCACACACTGCAGGGCCGACGCGCCCTCCCGCTCGCTCTCCGGGTCGAGCAGCGCGGCCCGCTCCCAGCCGGGCTGCCGTGCCAACATGCCCGGGCGCCGGGGCACCAGGGCCGCGTACACCGCCTCGCACTGCGCCAGCACCTCGGCGGGCGCGGCGTAGCGCAGGCGCGGCTCATCGGTGCCCTCGGGCACCGCCAGGGTCACCCGGCCGGTGTCGATCTCGGCGATGAGCTGGGAGGTCGCCGCGCCGTACCCGAAGCGGCCGTAGATCGCGGGCTCGGAGGCGAACAGCGCGGCCAGCGGCTCGGCCTTCCCACGCGCGTCGTCCAGCAGCCGCCGCATCATCGACGTCAGCACCCCGCGCCGCCGGTGCGTCGCGGCCACGCTGACCATCGTCACGCCCGCGGTGGGCACCACCGCCCCGCCCGGCACGGTCATCCGGAAGCTGAAGGCCCCGGACGTGCCGACGAGCGCGTCCCCGTCCCAGGCGGCCAGGGAACGGTGGAACTCGGTGAGTGACTTGTCCAGTTCCCGTTCCTCGGCGGAGGCCGCCCCGCCGCCGAACGCGCGGACCAGATGGTCCCACCACGGGTCGAACTCCTCCGGGCGCAGTGTCCTCAACTCGGTCCCGCTCTCAGTCCCCATGCGCCATGCCTATCAGGGCGAAGGGGGACGAGCCAGTGATTTTCGCCCCGGCCCGGCCCGCCGGAACCCGGCCGACGAGCGGCGAAGCGGAATCCCACAGGGGGACAAGTGGGACCTCCCGTGCCAAGCAGCCGGTCCGCTGGATAGGGTCGCGAACTGATGGCAGCAGGACGACAGCGGCGCGCGAAGGCCGAGACGTTCACGGCCCGGTGGAAGATGCAGTGGCACCGGGCCCGCGTCGGGCTGCGCAGAAGCGCCGTGGACTACTTCCGCGGGGACGGCTCCGACTGGATCGCCTTCGCCGGACTGCTGCTGATGATCCCGGTCCTCGCGACCATGACCCTCCTCGACTCCGTGTGGTGCTCCCCGGCCACCCTGGTGCTGCCGATCGTCGCCGGCGGCCTGCTGCTGCGCCCGGCGAGCCTGCTCGGCCTGTACGCGGCGGCGGCCACCGCGCTGATCGTGGAGTCGGTACAGCTCGGCCCGTACACCGAGGGTCCCTCCCGGGTCACCCCGGGCGTGGTCCTGGTGGTGGCCGCCTGCGGTTTCTTCGGGCTGCTGACCGCGCAGTTCCGCAGCCGGGTCGGCGTGCCCTGGCGGCGCGGCGGCACCATGCTGTTCGACCTGCGCGAGCGGATCCGGGTGCAGAGCAAGCTGCCGAAACTGCCGCAGGGCTGGCACCACGAGATGGCGCTGCGCCCGGCGGGCGGCCAGTCCTTCTCCGGTGACTTCGTCGTCGCCGCCCGCACCAACGGCGGCCGGACGCTGGAGGCCGTGCTCACCGACGTGTCCGGCAAGGGCATGGACGCGGGCTCGCGCGCCCTGCTGCTGTCCGGCGCGTTCGGCGGCCTGCTGGGCTCGCTCCCGCCGCACGCCTTCCTCCCGGCCGCCAACGGCTACCTCCTCCGCCAGGACTGGGACGAGGGCTTCGCCACCTCCATCCACCTGGTGCTGGACCTCGACTCCGGGGACTACGAGCTGTACTCCGCCGGGCACCCGCCGGGGCTCCAGCTCAGCGCGGGCAGCGGACGCTGGGAGGAGAAGACCGCCGAGGGGCCGCTGCTCGGCGTGTACGACGGCGCCCAGTTCGACCCCGTGAAGGGCTCGCTGCGCCCCGGTGACGTGCTGATGCTGTTCACCGACGGACTCGTGGAGACCTCCGACCGGGACATCGTGGAGGGCATCGACCGGCTCACCGGCGAGGCCGACCGCTATGTGGCCGGCGGCTTCCACGGCGCCGCCTGGCACCTCATCGAGGCGGTCGCCAAGGACGTCAACGACGACCGCGCGCTGCTCCTGATCTGCCGCCAGCCGACGGCGAACGGCCGCTGACCCGCTCACCGGGCCGGGTCGCTCTCCGCGGGGGCGCCGGGTACGGGGGCAGAGGGACACTGGAGCCATGACCCAGCTCACGCTCGCGGAGGTCGAGGCCGTCGCGCGGGCCGCCCACGAGGGGCAGACCGACAAGGCGGGGCAGCCGTACGCCGAACACCTCGCGGCCGTCGCCGAGGGAGTGCGGGCCCGTGGCGGCGACCCGGAGCAGATCGCGGCGGCCTGGCTGCACGACTCCGTCGAGGACGACGCGCTCAGCCGGGAATGGCTGGCCGCCGCCGCCCTGACCCCGCGCACCAAGGCCATCGTGGACGCCCTCACCAAGCGGCCCGGGGAGGAACTGGAGGCGTACACGCGCCGCATCCTCGCCACCCCGGGCGCGCTGCTGGTGAAGGAGGCCGACCTGGCGCACAACGCCGACCCGCGGCGGCTGGCGGCGCTCGACGAGCCGACCCGGAAACGGCTGACCGAGAAGTACGCCAGGACACGCGCACTTCTCGGTTCCCGGGCCTGAGCGAGGTTCCGGACGGGCGGGTTGCGGACGGGCGGGTTGCGGACGGGCAGGGTAGCTGACGGGCGGGTTGCGGACGGGGCGGGGCCGGCTAGACGCCGACCGTCTCCCGCGGCTTCTGCCGCTCGCGGGCCAGTTCGGCCGCGTCCTCCCGGAACGCCCACTCCATCCTCGGCTCCATCGCGAAGCGGAAGACGCGCTGCACCGGCTTGGTGCACAGCACCGTGACGGCGGCGGCCGCGAGGACGGTGACGGCGACCGTGCCCAGGGCGCCGTACCGCTCGGCGAGGTCGAACCCGCCCGCGTAGAGCGTGCCCTTGACCACGAAGCCGTGGAGCAGATAGCCGTACAGCGTGCCCGCGCCGAGCGCGGTGAACCACGTCCGGCGGCCCGGCACCCAGGCGAGGAAGCAGGCGGTCAGCAGCAGCGCGCAACCGAACATGGCCAGCGTCATCAGCGGTCCGGTCCACCAGGGCGCACCGATGTCCTGCGCCGAACTCTGCCGGTAGAACCATCCGCCGTCCACGCGCGGCACCGTCCACCAGCCGACGGCCAGGGCCGCGGCGAACACCGGTACGGACAGCACCCGCACCGCGGGCCGGCGTATCAGCGCGAAGTGCTCGGGCTTCAGCAGCAGGCCGAGGACGAAGCAGGGCAGGAACTGCAGGACGCGGCCGAGGTCCAGGTTGTCGTCGAGGCCTGGGGTGACCGATCCGACCATGGCGATGCCCAGTGCGAGGGGCAGCGGCCGGCGGACCAGCTTCCACAGGGGGGTGGTCAGGCGCCAGATGAACAGCGCGCACAGGAACCAGGTCAGGTAGTAGGGCGAGACGAGACTGATCGGGTCGTCGGCGTGGCCCGCGTAGCGCCGGAACAGCGAATAGGCGATCTGGAACAGCAGGTACGGGACGGCTATGCCGGTGACCAGCCGCTTCAGCCGGTCCGGGCGCATGTCGAAACTGCGGGAGAAGTAGCCGGAGATGACGATGAACGCCGGCATGTGGAAGGTGTACACGACGTTGTACAGGCCTTCGAGGGCCCGGTTGTCGGTCTTGATGGCCGACCAGGAGTGCCCCAGTGCCACCAGCACGATCGCGAGGTACTTGGCGTTGTCGAAGAACGCGTCACGCTGTCTGCCCGGTCTGTCGGTCCGCGACTGCTCCGGCGTGTGCGTCGGGGTTCGCCGGTCGGGCACTCCGCGCACCGGCGGCTGTGCCGGGGGGAGCGGCCTGCGGCTGTGGCCGGGGGACGTTGCGGCGTCGAACATCTCAGGCACCCTAGCGTCGGCTGTGGGATTCCGTAAAACCCGCACTGTCATTCCTGGTTATCCAGCGCGGGTACCCCGTAATTCACCGAACTTGCCATCCGGGTCCACGTGATGATGGGCACACAGGTGTCGCCCGTTCGCCCTGGATGTACCGATTAATACAGACTAATTCGGGCATACGGCGCCTCGGTGTCCCGTACGCGGATTCCTCGCCCCGTGCATTGCGTGGTTATTGAAACGAAGTCCCTGGAATTCGTGTGGATTTCGTGACCGCGTCGCCGGTCGCATTCCTGTGCGAGGTGTCCCGCGCATGTGTACCCGTCCGGCGTTGCGTCAGGACCCGCATACCGGGGGCGCGTTGGTGGCACGATGGTTCTGGCGGGGGTGCGCGGGCCGTACCTCCGGGCCGGGAGAGCGGACCGACCGAGGGTGTGATCAGTTGTGGCCATTTCACTGTCTGTGGTGCTGCTGTTGGCGATCATCCTGGTGGTGTTGATCCGAGGGGGGAACATCAAGGCCGGCCCAGCGATCGTCGCCATCCTCTTCGGCTTCTTCCTCGCCTCGACCGGCATGGCGCCGTCGATCAACCGGTTTCTGAACTCGATAGCGGAGTCCATCAACTCGATCAGGTTCTGACCCGGCGGCGGAGCGGGGGTCCTGAACAGGCCGGACGACGCCGGCAACGGGGGATACGTACGGGGTAGGGCGCCGGGCTGCCTCCGGCCGCCGCGTCCGGTTCCGCAGCGGGGTGACCGCCGCCCGCGACACCCTCACGGCACCCGCCGAGGGACCGCACCCCTGGACGGCCGCCCCTCTGATCCCCGGCGAGGACCTCGGCACCCACGCCCGCCGACACGGCCCGCTCCACCCCGTCCGACCGCGCGCACTCGCCACCGGGCCGGAGTGCTCCACCGGGACACATCCGAGCCACCTCGTGCCGGTGGCGACCCGCCCACCACCTTCGCCACCTGGCCCCGCCGCCGTCCGGCGCGCCGCCGCCGACCTGCGCACCCGCAAGGTCACCGGCACGCTCCGCGACCGCGACGACAGCACCACGGCGGTCCCCGTCCTGTCCGGCGGCGCCCTGTGCGTCCTGCTTCCCGCGCGCACGTCGAGCGCTCAGCCCGGGACACCTTCCAGCGGCAGGCGGTCGCGGTGGTACTCCGACTCCAACCACTCCTCCTTCACGAAGAGCGGGCGCGTAAGGAGCGCTTCCCCGACCCGCTGCTCACGAAGGAGGATCCCGAGATCGGTCAGGGAGAGCGATGCGTCAGGTGTGTACAGCACCCAGTTCCCGTGCTCGGCGGCGTGGTCCAGGAGGAACTGGTGCCCCTGCGCCGGATCGCTGCCCGCCAGCGGGAAGCCTGCCAGGAAGACCTGCGGTCCGGCGACCGCATCCAGCGCGACGCATGCGAGCCTGCCCGCGTCGTAGAACGCCTTCACGCCGCCCGGGAAGTCCTCCTGGCCGTACGGGCCGCCCACCCGTGCCTCCGGCTCGGAGACCGTCAGTGCCTCGGCAACCTCTGCCGGCGACATCCCGAACCGCAGCGGCCCCACGCCGCCCTCGGCCCGCAAATCCCACCGCTCGCGCTCGTCCATCTCACTCCCACGTTTGATCGGCCCATGGTCGTGTCCCCCGCATGCGCCGCGACGGATCCGCGGTCGGCGACGGCGCCCCCTCCATCCCGGCCGAAGGCACACGCAGGGGGCACGGAGGGCTGATCCGCCCCAGTGACGGCCGAAGGCCCAGGAAGAGGAGAACAACCTCTCACCTGGGCCTTCGGCATCCAGAGCGGGCGACGGGAATCGAACCCGCGTAGCTAGTTTGGAAGACTAGGGCTCTACCATTGAGCTACGCCCGCAGCAGTGCGCCGCAGGTCGGTGACCGCGGCACGTAAGGCATCGTAGCGGGTCGCCCGCCGCCGAGGCCAACGAGTCGGCCCCGTCGCACCGCGCGTCCCGCCCCGGAGAATGCGGCCGACGGATCGGGCCGGGGCATGTACCCTACGTGTCGCACCAGACGGGGTGTGGCGCAGCTTGGTAGCGCGTCCGCTTTGGGAGCGGAAGGCCGTGGGTTCAAATCCCGCCACCCCGACCACCGGCTCGTGACGTCCGGCTCAGTGACGTCGCGGTGATCGCCTTTTGGGGCGCTGACCGGCTGCGGTTACTATGCAAGCTGCGCGCCCGTGTGTCCCGGCCCTCACGGCCTACGTACTCCTCCGGGCGGCGAAATCCGCCGGACCCATCGGGCTCCGGCAGAACCCGAGAAGTCAGCCACAAGGAGACCGAACCGTGAAGAGCGCCGTGGAGACCCTGAACCCGACCCGGGTTCGGCTCACTGTCGAGGTGCCCTTCGAGGAGCTCAAGGACAGCCTCGACGCGGCGTACAAGAAGATCAACCAGCAGGTCACGGTGAAGGGCTTCCGCAAGGGCAAGATCCCGGCCCGCGTGATCGACCAGCGGTTCGGCCGCGGTGCGGTGCTGGAGGAGGCCGTCAACGACGCGCTGCCCAAGTTCTACACCGAGGCGGTCAACGAGGCCGAGCTGAGCCCGCTGGGCCAGCCCGACGTCGACATCACCGAGCTGAAGGACGGCGAGACGCTGAACTTCACCGCCGAGGTCGACGTCCGCCCGGCCCTGGAGATCCCGGACTACTCCGGTATCGAGGTCGAGGTCGACGCCGTCGAGGTGACGGACGAGGACATCGAGAAGTCCGTGGAGCAGCTCCGTGAGCGCTTCGCGTCGACCTCTCCCGTCGAGCGCGCCGCCGAGGACGGCGACGTCGTCACCATCGACCTGGAGGCCAAGGTCGACGGCGAGGTGCTGGAGGACGGCATCGCCAACGGCGTCTCCTACACCATCGGCTCCGGCGAGCTGCTGGACGGCATCGACGACGCCGTCAAGGGCCTGTCCGCCGGTGAGGAGGCCACCTTCACCTCCGAGCTGAAGGGCGGCTCCGCCGCGGGCAAGGAGGCCGAGGTCACCGTCAAGGTCACCCAGGTCGCCGCCCGCGAACTGCCCGAGCTGGACGACGAGTTCGCGCAGCTGGCCTCCGAGTTCGACACCCTGGAGGAGCTGAAGGCGGACAGCCGCAAGCGCCTCACCAACATGAAGCAGTTCGACCAGGCCACGCAGGCCCAGGAGCGCGTCCTGGAGAAGCTGCTGGAGCTGGTGGAGGTCCCGGTCCCCGAGAAGCTCCTTGAGGACGAGATCAACACCCGCAAGCACAACCTGGAGCACCACCAGCTCGCGCAGATGGGCCTCACCCTCGACAAGTACCTGGAGATCCAGGGCAAGACCGCCGAGGAGTTCGAGACCGAGACCCGCGAGGCCGCGGTCAAGGGCATCAAGACCCAGTTCGTCCTCGACGAGCTGGTCAAGAAGGAGAACCTCAACGTCAATCAGGAGGAGCTCACCGAGCACCTCATGCGGCGTGCGGCCTCCTCCGGCATGTCCCCCGACCAGTTCGCCCAGGCCGTCGTCGAGGGCGGCCAGGTGCCGCTGCTGGTCGGCGAGGTCGCCCGTGGCAAGGCCCTGGCCGTCGTGGTCGAGTCCGCCACGGTGAAGGACACCAACGGCGAGGTCGTCGACCTGGACGACGAGGAGGAGACCGAGGAGGCACCGGCCCAGGCCGAGGCCACCGAGGCGTCCGACTCCGCCGAGGAGAAGACCGAGGGCTGAGCGGCCCCGCGGCGCCTGTGAGGCACGTACGACGGGCCCTGGGGGCTTCCCCCGGGGCCCGTCGGCTTCCCCCGGACCCGTCGCCCGCCGCCTGCCCCGGCACGGCCGTGGCGGGCATTCCGCGGCGCCCCCGCGGAGCGACCTGCGCTCACAGCGAACAGCTCACTTACCGGGATTCCCCGGAGGGAACGTCGCGTTAGGGTCCATGAAAGGCAGAACAATGAGACGGCCCGGCGCCGTCGTAAGACGAGCAGGTGGATACGTGACGAATCTGATGCCCTCCGCCGCCGGCGAGCCTTCCATCGGTGGTGGCCTCGGCGACCAGGTCTACAACCGGCTGCTCAACGAGCGGATCATCTTCCTCGGCCAGCAGGTTGACGACGACATCGCCAACAAGATCACCGCGCAGCTGCTGCTCCTTGCCGCCGATCCGGACAAGGACATCTACCTCTACATCAACAGCCCGGGCGGCTCGGTCACGGCCGGCATGGCGATCTACGACACCATGCAGTACATCCCGAACGACGTGGTGACGATCGCCATGGGCATGGCCGCCTCGATGGGCCAGTTCCTGCTGACCGGCGGCGCGGCCGGCAAGCGCTTCGCCCTGCCGCACGCGGACATCATGATGCACCAGGGCTCCGCGGGCCTCGGCGGTACGGTCTCGGACATCAAGATCCAGGCCGAGTACCTGATGCGCACCAAGAAGCGCATGTCGGAGCTGACCGCCCTCCACTCGGGCCAGACGGTCGAGGCGATCATCCGCGACGGCGACCGCGACCGCTGGTTCACCCCGGAGGAGGCCAAGGAGTACGGTCTCATTGACGAGATCATCACGCATGCCTCGGGTGTTCCGGGAGGCGGCGGCACCGGTGCCTGACCGGTCCGGCCACGCCACGCACCGCCGAGACACCAGCCCCCCGAACGCCACCAGGACGGTGAACCCCATGAGCAACTTCCCCGGCGCCGCCAGCGGCATGTACGAAGGGCCCCGCCCCGACAGCCGCTACGTCATCCCGCGCTTCGTCGAGCGCACCTCCCAGGGCATCCGCGAGTACGACCCGTACGCGAAGCTCTTCGAGGAGCGCGTGATCTTCCTGGGCGTCCAGATCGACGACGCCTCCGCCAACGACGTCATGGCGCAGCTGCTGTGCCTGGAGTCGATGGACCCGGACCGGGACATCTCGATCTACATCAACAGCCCCGGTGGCGACATGACCGCCCTCACGGCGATCTACGACACGATGCAGTTCGTGAAGCCCGACATCCAGACGGTCTGCATGGGCCAGGCGGCCTCCGCCGCGGCCATCCTGCTCGCCGCGGGCACCCCCGGCAAGCGCATGGCGCTGCCGAACTCCCGGGTGCTGATCCACCAGCCGGCCGGCTCCACCGGCCGCGGTCAGCTCTCCGACCTGGAGATCATCGCCAACGAGTTCACCCGGATGCGTGAGCAGCTGGAGAACATGCTGGCCAAGCACTCGAACCGACCGATCGAGCAGGTCCGCGAGGACATCGAGCGGGACAAGATCCTCACGGCCGAGGAGGCGCTGGAGTACGGCCTCGTCGACCAGATCATCTCCACCCGCAAGCTGAACAACAGCGCGGTCCGCTGACAGCGCAACCACGCACGTGGGGCCCCTCTTGGCACGGTGCACGTCAAAGTGAACCCTGCCAAGGGGGGCCCGAACACCGGGCCCGGCAAGGTACCGTCGGACATAAGGCAGCACCAGGAGCCGCTGGACTCATAGCGTCCAGGCGTCTCCCAGGCGAAGGGGAAGCACACCGTGGCACGCATCGGTGACGGCGGCGATCTGCTCAAGTGCTCGTTCTGCGGCAAGAGCCAGAAGCAGGTCAAGAAGCTCATCGCAGGGCCCGGTGTGTACATCTGCGACGAGTGCATCGATCTCTGCAACGAGATCATCGAGGAGGAGCTCGCGGAGACCAGCGAGGTGCGCTGGGAGGAGCTGCCCAAGCCCCGCGAGATCTACGAGTTCCTTGAGGGCTACGTGGTCGGCCAGGAGGCCGCCAAGAAGGCGCTCTCCGTCGCGGTGTACAACCACTACAAGCGGGTCCAGGCGGGCGAGAACGGCGGCGCGAGCGGCCGGGACGACGCCATCGAGCTGGCGAAGTCCAACATCCTGCTGCTGGGCCCCACGGGCTCCGGCAAGACGCTCCTCGCGCAGACGCTGGCGCGCATGCTGAACGTCCCGTTCGCGATCGCCGACGCCACGGCGCTGACCGAGGCGGGCTACGTGGGCGAGGACGTCGAGAACATCCTCCTCAAGCTCATCCAGGCGGCCGACTACGACGTCAAGAAGGCCGAGACCGGGATCATCTACATCGACGAGATCGACAAGGTCGCGCGGAAGAGCGAGAACCCGTCGATCACCCGTGACGTCTCGGGCGAGGGCGTCCAGCAGGCCCTGCTGAAGATCCTGGAGGGCACCACGGCCTCGGTCCCGCCGCAGGGCGGCCGCAAGCACCCCCACCAGGAGTTCATCCAGATCGACACGACGAACGTGCTGTTCATCGTGGGCGGCGCCTTCGCGGGTCTGGAGAAGATCATCGAGGCGCGGGCCGGCGCCAAGGGCATCGGCTTCGGCGCCACGATCCTCTCCAAGCGCGAGCTGGAGTCGAAGGACGTCTTCGAGGACGTCATGCCGGAGGACCTGGTCAAGTTCGGCATGATCCCCGAGTTCATCGGCCGCCTGCCGGTGATCACGTCGGTCCACAACCTGGACCGCGAAGCGCTCTTGAAGATCCTGGTCGAGCCCCGCAACGCGCTGGTCAAGCAGTACCAGCGCCTGTTCGAACTCGACGGCGTGGAGCTGGACTTCGAGCGCGAGGCGCTGGAGGCCATCGCCGACCAGGCCATCCTGCGCCAGACCGGCGCCCGCGGCCTGCGCGCCATCATGGAGGAGGTCCTCCAGGGTGTGATGTACGAGGTCCCGTCCCGCAAGGACGTCGCCCGCGTCGTCATCACCGCCGACGTGGTCCTCTCCAACGTCAACCCGACCCTGATCCCGAGGGACGCCCGGGGGCGGGGCTCGGGGGAGCAGAAGACGGCGTAGCCGCACCCGTCACGCACACGAAGGGGCCCCGGTCGACCGACCGGGGCCCCTTCGTATGTCGCCGGGGAACGCGTCAGCTCTTGACGCGGACCTGCGAGCGGAACTTGGCGGTGAGTTCCGCGTCCTTCGCCGGGTCGCTGCTCCGGCCCGCCGCGAGGTTGGCGATGTCCATCGGCATGACCAGGCCGAGGGTGCTGTGGTCACCCCAGATGCAGATGGTCATCGTCACCTGCTTCGGGCCGCCGCTGGTCGCACCGGTGGGGGCGGTGGCCTGCTGGCACTTGAGGACCGCGCCGTCGAGCCCGGCCGGCTCGTACGCCTTCGGCTCACCCTTCAGTGCGGCCTCGCTGTCGCCGTCCTTCTGGGCTTCGGTCTTCATGTAGGCGAACATCGCGTCGACGGCCTTCTCGGGGTCGTCGATGGTGCCGTAGACACCACCGAAGTTGATCCCCTTCTGGCTCAGCGGGTTGTCCTTGTCGCCGGACTTGTACTCCGCGCTGACGTCCTTCGGATCGTGCACGCCCCACTTCTCGGCGTCCTTCAGATCCTCCTCCGTCATCGTGTCGCCCTTGCCGTCCGTCTTCTTGTACTCGGACAGCACCGTCGCCGGCGTCGTCAGCTTGTGCGGTCCGTCGTCCGCCACGCCGCCGCTGCCGCTGCCGGAGAGCAGGAAGTACGCGCCCACCGCCACGGCCGCCACCACGGCCACCGCGCCGATGACCAGGCCCGTCTTCTTCTTGCCCCCGGCCGGCTGCGGTGCCTGCGGCATGCCGTAGGGCGGCTGCTGCTGCCCGTAGGGGTTCGGCTGCTGGCCGTACGGGCCGGGCTGCTGCGGCGCGCCCTGCTGCGGGTAGCCGTATCCCGGCTGCGGGGTCTGCGGGGTCTGCTGGGGGTAGCCGTAGCCGGGCTGGGGAGCCTGCGGCGGCTGGCCGTAGGGGCCCGGTTGGCCGTACGGCCCAGGCTGCCCCTGCTGGCCGTACGGACCCGGCTGCTGGGGCTGCTGGCCGTACGGGCCCGGCTGGTTGTTGCTCATTCCTGGGTTCCCCTCCAGAAGCTTATGTGTTCCTGACATCCTGACCCAGGCACGGGAACGGCACGGCACCGGGGGCCGCACCGTTACAGAACAAAGGCGTTTCGGGACCACCCCGTGACACCTCTAAACTGACCCCCGTGACCGAGAACGCTCAGCAGCAGCCACCCGCGCCCGACACCGAACTGCCGACCCAGTACGCGCCGGCCGATGTAGAGGGGCCGCTGTACGAGCGCTGGGTAGAGCGGGGCTACTTCGAGGCGGACGCGAAGAGCGACAAGCCGCCGTACACGATCGTCATCCCGCCGCCGAACGTCACGGGCAGCCTGCACCTCGGGCACGCCTTCGAGCACACGCTCATCGACGCCCTCACCCGCCGCAAGCGGATGCAGGGCCACGAGACGCTGTGGCAGCCCGGTATGGACCACGCCGGCATCGCCACGCAGAACGTGGTCGAGCGCGAGCTGGGCAAGGAGGGCAAGTCCCGGCAGGACCTGGGCCGAGAGGCCTTCGTCGAGCGGGTCTGGCAGTGGAAGGCCGAGTCCGGCGGGCAGATCTCCGGGCAGATGCGGCGCCTCGGTGACGGCGTCGCCTGGTCGCGTGAGCGCTTCACCATGGACGAGGGCCTGTCCCAGGCCGTCCAGACCATCTTCAAGAAGCTCTACGACGACGAGCTGATCTACCGCGCCGAGCGCATCATCAACTGGTGCCCCCGCTGTCTGACCGCGATCTCGGACATCGAGGTCGAGTACCAGGACGACGACGGTGAGCTGGTCTCCATGAAGTACGGCGAGGGGGACGACACCATCGTCGTCGCCACCACCCGTGCCGAGACGATGCTCGGTGACACCGCCGTCGCCGTCCACCCGGACGACGAGCGGTACAAGCACCTCGTCGGCAAGCTCATCCGGCTGCCGCTGACCGACCGCTCCATCCCGGTCGTCGCGGACACGCACGTCGACCCCGAGTTCGGCACCGGTGCCGTCAAGGTCACCCCGGCGCACGACCCGAACGACTTCGAGATCGGCCAGCGCCACGACCTGCCGGCCGTCACCGTGATGGACGAGCACGCCGTGATCACCGTCCACGGCCCCTTCCAGGGCATGGACCGCCTGGAGGCCCGCTCGGCGATCGTCGCCGCGCTGCGCGCCGAGGGCCGGATCGTCGCCGAGAAGCGGCCGTACGTCCACTCCGTCGGCCACTGCTCGCGCTGCAAGACCACCATCGAGCCGCGCCTGTCCATGCAGTGGTGGGTCAAGGTCGGACCGCTGGCCAAGGCCGCCGGCGACGCCGTCCGCGAGGGCAAGGTCAAGATCCATCCGCAGGAGATGGAGAAGCGCTACTTCGACTGGGTCGACAACCTCCACGACTGGTGCATCTCGCGCCAGCTCTGGTGGGGCCACCGCATCCCGGTCTGGTACGGCCCGGACGGCGAGGTCGTCTGCGTCGGCCCGGACGAGCAGCCCCCCTCCGGCGAGGGCTGGCACCAGGAGACCGACGTCCTCGACACCTGGTTCTCCTCCGGCCTGTGGCCCTTCTCCACGCTCGGCTGGCCCGAACAGACCGAGTCGCTCGCGAAGTTCTACCCGAACTCCGTCCTGGTCACCGGCTACGACATCCTCTTCTTCTGGGTCGCCCGGATGATGATGTTCGGCCTGTACGCGATGGACGGCACCCCGCCGTTCCACACCATCGCCCTGCACGGCATGGTCCGCGACCAGTTCGGCAAGAAGATGTCCAAGTCCTTCGGCAACGCGGTCAACCCGCTGGACTGGATGGACAAGTACGGCTCCGACGCCCTGCGCTTCACCCTGGCCCGCGGCGCCAACCCGGGCGTCGACGTGCCGATCGGCGAGGACTGGGTCCAGGGCTCCCGCAACTTCGCCAACAAGATCTGGAACGCGACCCGCTTCGCGCTGATGAACGGCGCGACGGTGGACGGCCCCCTGCCGGACCCGTCGGCCATGTCGGCCACGGACCGCTGGATCCTCTCCCGCCTCAACTCCGTCGTCGCCGAAGTCGACGCGTACTACGACGACTTCCAGTTCGCCAAGCTCTCCGACGCCCTCTTCCACTTCGCGTGGGACGAGGTCTTCGACTGGTACGTCGAGCTGTCCAAGACGGTCTTCCAGGCGGGCGGCGAGCCGGCCGAGGTCTCCAAGCGCGTCCTCGGCGAGGTCCTGGACGTCACCCTCAAGCTGCTGCACCCGGTGGTCCCGTTCGTCACGGAGACCCTGTGGACGACGCTGACCGGCGGCGAGTCGGTCGTCATCGCCGACTGGCCGACCGACAGCGGCTTCCGTGACGCGGCGGCCGAGCAGGAGATCTCCACCCTCCAGTCGGTCATCACCGAGGTCCGCCGCTTCCGCGCCGACCAGGGCCTCCAGCCCGGCCAGCGGGTCCCGGCCCGTCTGACGCTGGACGGCACGCCGCTCGCCCCGCACGAGGCCGCCATCCGCCAGCTCCTCCGCCTCCAGCCGGAGGGCGAGGGCTTCACGGCCACGGCGACCCTGCCGGTGGCGGGCGCCGAGGTGGCCCTCGACCTCTCCGGCACGATCGACGTCGCCGCGGAGCGCAAGCGGCTGGCCAAGGACCTGGCCGCCGCGGAGAAGGAGAAGGCCCAGGCCACGGGCAAGCTCGGCAACGAGGCGTTCCTGGCGAAGGCCCCGGAGAACGTGGTGGACAAGATCCGCACGCGCCTGGCCAAGGCGGACGAGGACATCGCCCGCATCACCGCGCAGCTGGAGAAGCTGCCGGAGGCGTAGCCGGTTGTACGCGGGTGAGGCCCCGGTGCTGTGCAGCGCCGGGGCCTTCACCGTGCCCCTTCAGGGGCGCGGGGAACTGCGCGACCAGCCCATGGCGGCCCGCACCCGCCCGGCAAGACAAGCCACCCCATACCGGCGCCGCGCCGCAGCCACCCGCTCCGTAGACTGGCCCCGTGAGCGAAGCGCCCGGCACCAGCGACACCCCCGACCCCCTCGACTCCTTCGACGAGATCATCGAAGCCGAGACCACCCGCGACCCCGACCTCGCGGTCATCGAGGCCGGCAGCCGCACCCTGCGCACCCAGGGCGGCCCTCCGCAGGCGGACGTGCCCGCCCGTCCCGAGGACCCCGAGGTCGACAGGGCCCTGCGTGAGGTCGAGGCGGAGCTCGCCACCCGCTGGGGCGAGACGAAGCTGGAGCCCTCGGTCAGCCGCATCGCCGCGCTGATGGACGTGCTGGGCGAGCCCCAGCGGTCGTACCCCTCGATCCACATCACGGGCACCAACGGCAAGACCTCCACCGCCCGCATGATCGAGGCCCTGCTCGGCGCCTTCGAGCTGCGCACCGGCCGCTACACCAGCCCGCACGTGCAGTCGATCACCGAGCGGATCAGCCTGGACGGCGCCCCGATCACCGCCGAGCGGTTCATCGAGACGTACCAGGACATCAAGCCGTACGTCGAGATGGTGGACGGGCAGCAGGAGTACCGGCTGTCCTTCTTCGAGGTGCTCACCGGCATGGCGTACGCGGCCTTCGCGGACGCCCCCGTGGACGTCGCCGTCGTCGAGGTCGGCATGGGCGGCTCCTGGGACGCCACCAACGTGATCGACGGCGACGTCGCCGTCGTCACCCCCATCGACCTCGACCACACCGACCGGCTCGGCGAGACGCACGCGCAGATCGCCGGCGAGAAGAGCGGCATCATCAAGCAGGACGCGACCGTCATCCTGGCCCAGCAGCCGGTGGACGCGGCGCAGGTGCTGCTGAAGAAGGCCGTGGAGGTCGACGCCACCGTGGCCCGCGAGGGGCTGGAGTTCGGGGTCGTCGACCGGCAGGTCGCCGTCGGCGGGCAGCTCCTCACGCTGCGCGGCCTCGGCGGCGAGTACCACGAGGTGTACCTGCCGCTGCACGGCGCCCACCAGGCGCACAACGCGGCCGTCGCGCTCGCCGCCGTGGAGGCGTTCTTCGGCGTCGGCGCGCAGCGCGCCGAGCCGCTGGACATCGACACCGTGCGCAAGGCGTTCGCGGCCGTGTCGTCCCCGGGCCGGCTGGAGGTCGTACGGCGCTCTCCCACCGTCGTGCTGGACGCCGCGCACAACCCGGCGGGTGCCGAGGCCACCGCCGAGGCCGTGCGGGAGGCGTTCGACTTCACCCGGCTGATCGGGGTCGTCGGCGCGAGCGGCGACAAGAACGTGCGCGGGCTGCTGGAGGCCTTCGAGCCGATCTTCGCGGAGGTCGTCGTCACGCAGAACTCCAGCCACCGCGCCATGGACGCGGACGAGCTGGCCGCGATCGCCGTCGAGGTGTTCGGCGACGAGCGCGTGCAGGTCGAGCCGCGGCTGCCGGACGCCCTGGAGGCCGCGATCACGCTGGCCGAGGAGGAGGGCGAGTTCGCGGGCGGCGGTGTGCTGGTGACCGGTTCCGTCATCACGGTCGGCGAGGCCCGGCTGCTGCTGGGGAAGGGCTGAGAGTCGAAGATGCGTACGCTCTGTGCATCGACCCTGATCGGCGAGTTCTTCGTCATCGGCTTCGCCGGGCTCGTCGCCATGAAGGACCCGGACCTGTCCACGTCGACGGTGTGGACGGTCAGCGGCATCGCCATGCTGCTGTGCGTGCTGCTGTGCGGCATGGTGACCCGGCCCGGCGGGGTCGCCCTCGGCTGGGCCCTGCAGCTCGCCCTGATCGCCTCCGGTGTCTTCGTCCCGACCATGTACTTCCTGGGCGCGGTGTTCGCGGCGCTGTGGTGGGCGTCGGTGCACTTCGGGAGAAAGGTGGACGAGGCGAAGGCCCGCTTCGCGGCCCAGGACCCGTCCTCCTCCTCCACGGCTGACGCTGCGTAACAAAGGCCCCGACACGCCCTGTAACCTCGTCCCACCGCACCCGCAAGTCGTGTAAGGAGCCTCCCGTGAGCCAGCGCACCCTCGTCCTCCTCAAGCCCGACGCCGTTCGTCGAGGCCTGACCGGCGAGATCATCAGCCGCATCGAACGCAAGGCCGGCTGGCGGATCGCGGCGCTGGAACTGCGCACCCTGGACCGTGCCACACTGGAGCAGCACTACGCCGAGCACGTCGGCAAGCCGTTCTACGAGCCGCTGGTGGAGTTCATGTCCTCCGGTCCGGTCGTCGCGCTGATCGTGGAGGGCGAGCGGGTCATCGAGGGCGTGCGCCAGCTCGCCGGCCCGACCGACCCGATCGCCGCCGCGCCCGGTTCGATCCGCGGTGACTACGGCGTGATCGTCCGCGAGAACCTGATCCACGCCTCCGACTCCGAGGAGTCCGCCGAGCGCGAGGTGAAGATCTTCTTCCCGGGCCGCGCGTAACGCCCGTCCGCCGCGGAGGGGGTCCGGGACCACGCCCGGACCTTTCCGGCACAGTCCTGGCATTTGAGGGAACGAGCGCCCCCGAACGCCCGTCTCCACAAGCGGGGCGGCACGCCATCTGGTGACAATGGCGGAGACCCTCGCGCAGTGTTCGTGCAGGCGCGTTTACGATGGAAGCCTTCACGTCACAGCACCCGCCTCGCCGACCTGACATGCCCTCAAGGGCTCAGGACGGCCAGATGAATCCGGATGGGGAACTCAATGTCGTTCATCGGCCGTGACATGGCTGTCGACCTCGGGACCGCCAACACGCTGGTGTACGTCAGGGGTCGCGGGATCGTACTGAACGAGCCGTCCGTCGTGGCGATCAACACCAACACGGGTGGGATCCTCGCGGTCGGTGCCGAAGCGAAGAAGATGATCGGCCGGACTCCGGGCAACATCGTGGCGGTCCGTCCGCTGAAGGACGGCGTGATCGCCGACTTCGAGATCACCGAGCGGATGCTCCGCTACTTCATCCTGAAGATCCACAAGCGGCGGTATCTGGCCCGGCCGCGGGTCGTCGTCTGTGTGCCCTCGGGCATCACGGGCGTCGAGCGCCGGGCGGTCATCGAGGCGTCCTCCCAGGCCGGCGCCCGCCAGGTGCACATCATCGAGGAGCCCATGGCCGCCGCCATCGGCTCCGGCCTGCCGGTCCACGAGGCCACGGGCAACATGGTGGTGGACATCGGCGGCGGCACCACGGAGGTCGCGGTCATCTCGCTCGGCGGGATCGTCACCGCACAGTCCATCCGCGTCGCCGGCGACGAACTGGACAACGCGATCATCCAGTACATCAAGAAGGAGTACAGCCTCCTCCTGGGTGAGCGCACGGCGGAACAGATCAAGATCACGATCGGTTCGGCGTACGACCTGGACACCGACGAGCACACCGAAGTGCGCGGCCGGGACCTGGTGTCCGGGCTGCCGAAGACCGTCGTCATCTCGGCGGCCGAGGTCCGCAAGGCGATCGAGGAGCCGGTCAACGCGATCGTGGACGCGGTGAAGACCACCCTCGACAAGTGCCCGCCGGAGCTGTCCGGCGACATCATGGACCGAGGAATCGTTCTGACCGGCGGCGGAGCCCTGCTGCGCGGGCTCGACGAGCGGCTGCGGCGGGAGACCGGCATGCCGATCCACATCGCCGAGGACCCGCTGGACAGCGTCGCGCTCGGCTCCGGCAAGTGCGTCGAGGAGTTCGAGGCGCTGCAGCAGGTCCTGGACGCCCAGCCGCGCAGATGACGCGACGTGTCGATTCCGCCGTACGAGACGTTCTCCTCTCGTGCGGCGGATCGTTGATATAGAGGCATAAGCTCCCACGAATGGGCCTCTTGGGCCGCGTCACAGCACGCGCGTTCTCCAGGGGTCCGACGAATTCCTACTTGAGGAAGGGCACGGCCGCCGCACGTGAGGGACACGAAAGAGAGCCGGTTGCTCCTGGTCCTGTTGGTCGCCATCGCGTTCGCGCTGATCACGGTGGACATCCGCGGAGGCCGGAACTCACCGGTCGACGGTGCCCGGCACGCCGCCGCGGCCGTGTTCGGCCCCGTCGAGAACGGGCTGTCCTCCGCGGTGGACCCGGTCGGCAACGCCGTCTCCGCGATCCGCGACTCCGGCAGCCGGCACGACCGGCTCGCCGCGCTGGAGAAGGAGAACGCGGCCCTCAAGGCCAAGCTCGGCAGCGACGACCGCAACCGCAGCCGTCTGGCGCAGCTCGACAAGCTGCTCAAGGTGGCCGGCGAGGGGCAGTACGGCATCAAGGGCGCCCAGGTCATCGCCATAGGCTCGGCCCAGGGCTTCTCCTGGACCATCACCATCGACGCCGGCGCGAACGACGGCATCAAGCGGGACATGACCGTCCTGAACGGCGACGGCCTGGTCGGCCGGGTCACCACCGTCGGCCCCAGCACCTCCACCGTGCTGCTCGCCAACGACCCCGACTTCACCGTCGGCACCCGCATGGAAGCGGGCGACGAACTCGGCTTCGCCTCCGGGCAGGGCGACCGCCCGCTGCGCGTCGAACTGCTCAACGGCAAGGCGGAGGTGAAGAAGGGCGACCGGCTCGTCACGTTCGGCTCGCAGGCCGACAAGCCGTTCGTGCCCGGTGTCCCGGTCGGCGTGGTCTCCCGCGTCGACCCCTCCGGCGGCGGCCTGACCCGCACGCTGTACGTCACCCCGTACGTCAGTTTCACCAAGCTCGACATCGTCGGCGTGGTCGTCGCGCCACCGAAGCAGGACCCGCGGGACACCGTGCTCCCGGCCAAGCCGAAGCCGGTCCCGACGCCGACGGTGACCGTGACGGTCACCCCGTCGGCCGACGCCCCCGCCACCGACGAGCAGCAGTAGGAGCTGTATCCCCATGCGTGTCAACCGGATCCTGCTCTCGACCCCGCTGGTCGTCGTGGCCCTGGTGATCCAGGTGAGCGTCCTCGCCCGGCTGCACCTGCCGGGCGCCGTACCCGACCTGCTGCTGCTCACCGTCCTCGGCCTGGCGATGGTCTACGGCCACGTGGGCGGCGCCCTCGTCGGTTTCGGCGCCGGTCTCCTCGCCGACCTGGCCCCGCCGGCCGACCACGCCGCCGGCCGGTACGCGCTCGTGCTGTGCGTCATCGGCTACTTCGCCGGGCTCGTCAAGCCGGAGAACGGCCGGCTGAAGTCGGCGACCGGTCCGATGGCCGTCGTGGTCGCCGCCGCCATCGGCTCCACCCTGCTCTACGCCGGAGTGGGCGCCCTGGTCGGCGACACCGCCGCCCGCCATGTCGGGCTGCCCGGGCTGCTGTTCTCGGCCGCCCTGTACGACCTGCTGCTCGCCCCGTTCGTCGTGCCCGGCGTGATGTGGCTGGCCCGCCGCGCCGACAACGACCCGCTCACCGAGACCGGGCCCGCGGCCAAGGCCGGGGACATCTCCTCGGGCTGGCTCTCCTCCGGCACGGGCCTGCGCATCGGCAGCCAGCGCGGCGGCCTGGGCGCCCTGAAGGCCAAGGCGCGCACGCGTTCCGCCCGGGTCGGCCGCATCAAGGGGGTCAAGCGACTGTGAGGGGCGGGGAGTTCCACACCGGTGCGTCGGCCTCCGGCGCGTCGACGTCCGGTACGTCGGCCTCCGGCGCGTCGGCCTCCGGTGAGTTCACTCGAACGGGTCAGCGTTCCTGGAACGCGGGTTCACAGGCTGGTCGTTCATCCTTCGTAAGCGTTCCCGCACAGATGCACTGAGAGGGGGAGACAACCGCAGTGACCAACATCCCCGAGACCGGTCGGACCCCACGGGTCCAGGTCCGGCTCGTCGTCATCCAGATCCTCGTTCTCTCCCTCCTCGGCACGCTCGGCGGCCGGTTGTGGTACCTCCAGATCCGGGAGGGCGCCGAGTACCAGAAGGAGGCGTCCGGCAACCACGTCCAGCAGGTCGTCGACCCGGCCGTGCGCGGCGACATCCTGGACGCCCGGGGCGTCCCCCTCGCGGACAACGAGACCCGCCTGGTGGTCTCCGCCTCCCGCACCGACCTGCTGAAGCAGAAGGACGACGGCAGGGCCGTCCTCACCAAACTGGCCGGCGTCCTCGGCATGCGCCCCGAGGAGGTCATGCAGAAGGTCCGGCTGTGCGACGCCAAGACCCCCCAGCCCTGCTGGAACGGCTCGCCCTACCAGCCGATCCCGATCACCGACGAGGCCACCGCCAAGCAGGCCCTGCAGATCCGCGAGCGCTCCGAGGACTTCCCCGGCATCACCGCCGAGCCCGAGGCCGTCCGCCGCTACCCGGGCCCGGGCAAGTCCAACACCGCGCAGGTGCTCGGCTATCTCTCGCCCGTCACCGACGACGAGATCCAGCAGGCCAAGGACACCGACTCGCCCTACCTGCGCTCCGACATGGTGGGCCGCTCCGGCCTGGAGCGGACGTACGACAAGGTGCTGCGCGGCAAGGCCGGCGTCACCCGCTACGAGGTCGACAACCTCGGCCGGGTCATCGGCAAGGCCAAGTCGGACGCGGCGGAGCCCGGTTCGAACCTGGTCACCAGCATCGACTCCCGCGTCCAGCGGGTCGCCGAGTACGAGCTGGACAAGGCGATGAAGGCAGCCCGCCAGCAGTTCGACAAGATCACCGGCACCAACTACAAGGCGGACTCCGGTGCCGTCGTGGTGATGGAGGCCAAGACCGGCCGCATCGTCGCCATGGCCTCGGCGCCGACGTACGACCCCAACGTCTGGGTCGGCGGCATCTCCGCCAAGGACTACAAGGCCCTCACCGGCAAGGACTCGGACTACCCCCTGCTCAACCGGGCCATACAGGGTCAGGCCGCCCCCGGCTCGACGTTCAAGGTGGTCTCCACGGCCGCCGCGGTCGAGGCCGGATACGACTTCAACGGCCGCTACCCCTGCACCAGCTCCTACTCGGTCGGCGGCCAGGTCTTCAAGAACTTCGAGGGCGAGAACTTCGGTCCGATCCCGCTGGGCCGCGCCCTGGAGGTCTCCTGCGACACCGTCTTCTACTACCTGGCCGACAAGGAGTGGAAGAAGGACGGCGGCATCAACCCCAAGAAGGGCCAGCCGAAGGACTACTTCTACAAGGCCGCCCACCAGTTCGGCCTCGGCAAGGAGACCGGCATCGACCTGCCCAACGAGGTGACCGGCCGCGTCCCCGACCGCCAGTGGAAGCAGGCGTACTGGAAGGCGAACAAGGACGCCTGGTGCAAGACCGGCAAGAAGGACGGCTCCTACGTCGAGAAGATCGCCTACGAGAACTGCCTCGAAGGCAACAAGATGCGCGAGGGCGATTCGATCAACTACTCCATCGGCCAGGGTGACACCCTCGTCACCCCGATCCAGGAGGCCGTGATCTACGGCGCCGTCGCCAACGGCGGCACGATGTACCAGCCGACCATCGGCAAGGCGGTCATCAGCGCCGACGGCAAGACCGTGCGGGAGATCAAGCCGACGAAGCGCGGCAAGCTGCCCGTCAGCCAGGCCACCCTCCGGGGCATGGACGACGCCTTCGCGGGCGTCATCACCCGCGGTACGGCCGCCTGGAAGTTCGGTGGCTGGCCGCAGGACAAGATCCCGCTGCACGCCAAGACCGGTACCGCCGAGGTCTACGGCAAGCAGACCACGTCCTGGCTGGCCACCTACTCCAAGGACTACACGGTGATCATGACGATCGCCCAGGCCGGTACGGGTTCCGGCGCCTCCGGTGAGGCCGTGCGCAACATCTACAGCGCGCTCTACGGCGTCCAGGGCGACGGCTCCATCGACAGCAAGAAGGCGCTGCTGCCCGAGCCGCAGAAGGGCCTGCCGAAGGTCCGCACGGACGGCACCATCGCCGCCCCGAAGGTCACCGGCGACCCGGCGAAGGACGCCGAGGCCGCCCAGAAGAACAACCCGACCAACGGCGACGACCAGCAGCCCGCGGGTACCACGCCCTCGCCCGGTACGGGCAACCGTGACACCCGCAGACGGTCCCGCAGGAGGGGAAGCCGGAGGATGCCCTCATGACCGGCGCGAACAGCTTCTCCGTCTCCGGGTACGGCCCCGAGCGGGCCGGCTGGACCAGGATCTTCGCCCGCGACTCGCTCACCCGCAGGCTGGACTGGCCGATACTGCTCGCGGCCACCGCCCTGTCCCTGCTGGGCTCCCTGCTGGTGTACTCCGCGACCCGCAACCGCACCGAGCTCAACCAGGGCGACCCGTACTTCTTCCTGCTCCGGCACCTGATGAACCTCGGCATCGGGATCGCCCTGATGATCGGCACCGTCTGGCTCGGCCACCGCGCCCTGCGCAACGCCGTGCCGATCCTCTACGGCCTGTCGGTGCTCCTCGCCCTGGTTGTCCTCACCCCGCTCGGCGCCACGATCAACGGCCAGCGCAACTGGCTGGTGATCGGCGGCTTCTCGCTCCAGCCCGCCGAGTTCCTCAAGGTCTCGATCATCCTGGGCATGGCCATGCTCCTGGCCGCGCGGGTGGACGCGGGCGACAAGCCGTACCCCGACCACCGGACCGTGTTCCAGTCCCTGTGCCTGGCCGCCGTCCCGATCATGATCCTGCTGCTCATGCCCGACCTCGGCTCGGTGCTGGCCATGGTGGCGATCATCCTCGGCGTGCTGCTCGCCTCCGGCGCCTCCAACCGCTGGGTCTTCGGTCTGCTCACCGCCGGTGTCATCGGCTGCATCGCGATCTGGCAACTGCACATCCTGGACGAGTACCAGATCAACCGGTTCGCGGCCTTCGCCAACCCGGACCTGGACCCGGCCGGTGTCGGCTACAACACCAACCAGGCCCGCATCGCCATCGGGTCCGGCGGACTCACCGGGGCCGGGCTGTTCCACGGCTCGCAGACCACCGGCCAGTTCGTGCCCGAGCAGCAGACCGACTTCGTGTTCACGGTCGCGGGGGAGGAGCTGGGCTTCGTCGGCGCCGGCTTCATCATCTTCCTGCTCGGCGTCCTCCTGTGGCGCGCCTGCCGGATAGCGCGTGACTCCACCGAGCTGTACGGGACGATCGTCGCCGCCGGGATCGTGGCCTGGTTCGCCTTCCAGTCCTTCGAGAACATCGGCATGACCCTCGGCATCATGCCGGTCACCGGTCTGCCCCTGCCGTTCGTGTCGTACGGCGGCTCCTCCATGTTCGCGGTGTGGGTCGCGGTGGGACTGCTGCAGTCGATCAAGGTGCAACGGCCCATGTCGGCATAGGCCCCGGCGCCCTCTGCCGTACCGGCGCCCCGCACACTAGATTCGGTGCATGGCGGATGCGAAACGCGAGATCGAGCGCAAGTACGAGTCCGAGGACAGCGGGCTGCCGGACCTGACCGGCGTCGGCGCGGTGGCGGCCGTCCTGGACAAGGGCCTGATGCAACTCGACGCGACGTACTACGACACCATCGACGAACGTCTGGCCGCCGCCGCCCTCACCCTGCGCCGCCGCACCGGCGGCGCGGACGCCGGCTGGCACCTGAAGTTCCCGGTCGCCCCCGGAGTCCGCGACGAGATCCAGGCCCCGCTCTCCGACACCGTCCCCGAGGAGATCGCGGCCCTCGTCCGCTCCCGCGTCCGGGACGCCGAGCTCGTCCCGCTGGTCCGGCTGCGCTCCGCCCGGGACGTCCGGCACCTGGTCGACGCCGAGGGCGTGCTGCTGGCCGAGGCCAGCGTCGACGCCGTGACCGCCGAGCGGCTGAGCGGCAGGGGCGGGGTCGCCCAGTGGACCGAGATCGAGGTGGAACTGGCCGACGGCGGCGACCCGGCTCTCCTCGACCGGTTGGAGAAGCGGCTGCGCAAGGCGGGCGTACGGCCGTCCCGGTCGCCGTCGAAGCTGGCGCGTGCCCTGGAACAGACGGCCGGCGGCCGGCGCCGGAAGAAGGCCGGGCCCCCGCCGCCGGTGACCGCCGGTGACCACGTCCTCGCCTACCTCCGCGCCCAGCGGGACGCGCTGGTCGAGCTGGACCCCGCCGTCCGCCGCGACCTGCCCGACGCCGTGCACCGGATGCGGGTCGCGACCCGGCGCGCCCGCAGCGCCCTGCGCACCTTCGGCGCCCTCCTGGACCGCACCGTCACCGACCCTGTCAGCGCAGAGCTGAAGTGGCTCGCCGGCGAACTGGGCGTCGACCGCGACCAGGAGGTGCTGGCCGACCGCCTGACCACCGCCCTCGACGCGCTCCCGGCCACCCTGATCACCGGCCCCGTCCCCGAGCGGCTGACCGCCTGGTCCCGGGCCCGGCACGGCGGCGCCCACGCCCACCTCAGCGGCGTGCTGGACTCCCGCCGCCATCTGGCCCTGCTGGACGCCCTGGACGCCCTGCTCACGGACCCGCCGCTGCGCAAGGCGGCCGGCCGGAAGCCGGGGAAGGCCCTCGCCAAGGCCGTGGGCAAGAACGAGAAGAAGCTGACCGAGGCCGTGGAGCACGCGCTGGCCCTGCCGCCGGGACAGGACCGCGACCTCGCCCTGCACGAGGCCCGCAAGAAGGCCAAGCGCACCCGCTACGCCGCCGAGGCCGCCACCGAGGCGCTCGGCGCCCCCGCCCGCACCCTGACCAAGGCCATGAAGTCCCTGACCACCCTCCTGGGCGACCACCAGGACAGCGTCATGGCCCGCCGCACCCTGCGCGAGCTCGCGGCGGTGGCGCACGCGGCGGGGGAGAGCGCGTTCACCTACGGGGTGCTGTACGGCAGGGAGGAGGCACGGGCGGCGGCGACCGAGGCGGAGCTGCCCGGACGCTGGAAGGAGATCAGGTCCGGGGCGGTTCGCTGAGCGTTCGGGGCAGGCCGCCGGGCGGGTTAGGCTTGATGGTCCCCCCTGTCAGCTCATGAAGGTTCGCGAGATGCCTGTCGAGTCGGTTTTCCCGCAGCTCGAAGCTCTGCTCCCGCACGTGCAGAAGCCGATCCAGTACGTCGGCGGAGAGCTCAATTCCACGGTCAAGCCGTGGGACGAGTGCGACGTCCGCTGGGCGCTCATGTACCCGGACGCCTACGAGGTCGGTCTGCCCAACCAGGGCGTAATGATCCTCTACGAGGTCCTCAACGAGCAGGAGGGGGTCCTCGCCGAGCGCACCTACAGCGTCTGGCCGGACCTGGAGGAGCTGATGCGGGAGCACGGCGTCCCGCAGTTCACGGTGGACAGCCACCGCCCGGTGAAGGCCTTCGACGTGTTCGGCCTCAGCTTCTCCACGGAGCTGGGCTACACGAACATGCTCGCCGCGCTGGACCTGGCCGGCATCCCGCTGGAGTCCAGGGACCGCACGATCGACGACCCGATCGTCCTGGCCGGCGGCCACGCCGCCTTCAACCCGGAGCCGATCGCCGACTTCATCGACGCGGCGGTCATCGGCGACGGCGAGCAGGCCGTGCTGGACATGACCCGGATCATCCGCGAGTGGAAGGCCGAGGGCCGCCCCGGTGGCCGCGAGGAGGTCCTCTTCCGTCTCGCGAAGACCGGCGGGGTCTACGTACCGGCGTTCTACGACGTCGAGTACCTCCCCGACGGCCGTATCGCCCGCGTGGTCCCGAACAAGTCGGGCGTCCCGTGGCGCGTGTCCAAGCACACGGTGATGGACCTGGACGAGTGGCCGTACCCCAAGCAGCCGCTGGTCCCCCTGGCCGAGACGGTCCACGAGCGGATGTCGGTCGAGATCTTCCGCGGCTGCACCCGCGGCTGCCGCTTCTGCCAGGCGGGCATGATCACCCGTCCGGTGCGCGAGCGCTCCATCACGGGCATCGGCGAGATGGTCGACAAGGGCCTCAAGGCGACCGGCTTCGAGGAGGTCGGCCTGCTGTCGCTGTCGTCGGCCGACCACTCGGAGATCGGCGACATCGCCAAGGGCCTCGCCGACCGCTACGAGGACGACAAGATCGGCCTGTCCCTCCCCTCCACCCGCGTCGACGCCTTCAACATCGACCTGGCGAACGAGCTGACCCGCAACGGCCGCCGCTCGGGTCTGACCTTCGCCCCCGAGGGCGGCTCGGAGCGCATCCGCAAGGTCATCAACAAGATGGTCTCGGAGGAGGACCTGATCCGTACGGTCGCCACGGCCTACGGCAACGGCTGGCGCCAGGTGAAGCTGTACTTCATGTGCGGCCTGCCGACGGAGACCGACGACGACGTCCTCCAGATCGCCGACATGGCGACCCGCGTCATCCAGAAGGGCCGCGAGGTCTCGGGCTCGAACGACATCCGCTGCACGGTCTCGATCGGCGGTTTCGTCCCGAAGCCCCACACCCCCTTCCAGTGGGCCCCGCAGCTCTCCGCCGAGGAGACGGACGAGCGCCTCGCGAAGCTCCGCGACAAGATCCGCGCCGACAAGAAGTACGGCCGCTCCATCGGCTTCCGCTACCACGACGGCAAGCCCGGCATCGTGGAGGGGCTGCTCTCCCGCGGCGACCGCCGCATCGGCGCGGTCATCCGCGCGGTGTACGACGACGGCGGCCGCTTCGACGGCTGGCGCGAGCACTTCTCCTACGACCGCTGGATGCGGTGCGCCGACAAGGCTCTCGCCCCCTACGGCGTGGACGTCGACTGGTACACCACCCGCGAGCGCACCTACGAGGAGGTCCTGCCCTGGGACCACCTCGACTCCGGCCTGGACAAGGACTGGCTCTGGGAGGACTGGCAGGACGCCCTCGACGAGACGGAGGTCGAGGACTGCCGCTGGACCCCGTGCTTCGACTGCGGCGTCTGCCCGCAGATGGACACCCACATCCAGATCGGGCCGACCGGCAAGAAGCTGCTCCCCCTGACGGTGAAGAACGCGGGTCCGGCGCCGGCCGCGAGCGGTCACGCGCACTGACGCGAGCGGGGTCGAGCCGCTCCGCGTGGCGCGCCAAGTGGCCCCGGGACACGGGGCGCAGGCCGGCGGACGTGGTCGACAGGGCGGTCGGGAAAGGGGAGTTCGCCCCTGTTCCCGGCCGCCCTGTGTCGGATGGTGGACCTTGCATGTGCGGTTGTGTGATTGACGGGCGGGAACTACTCCCGCCCGTCGGTCAGTTGCAGAAGTTGAGGATGGGGAGGAGGCCGTTGCCGCACTGGAACTCGTCGCCGTCCCCACCGCCGCCGTGGCCGCCGTAGGCCGGGGTGGCGGGGGCGGCGTGCGCGGCGGGTGTCGCGGCGACGGCGGACGTGGCGGTCGCCACTCCCGCCGCACAGGCGATGCCCACGGCGGCACTCACCACGAAGAGTCGCGAGATACGGGAAACGGCCTTCTTGGAGCGAGGTGTTGTGTTCATGGACTCACCATGCACACCCCCGCGACCGGTTGCTCGCCGAGCGCATCCGAGCGGGTGAGCGCCCCTGTCGGGGGCGGACCGGGATGCGATTTCCCGGGACAGGCCGACCTCGGCTGACCGCTCTTCAGAGGTGCGCGGCGTTTTCAACGAGCCTGCTGCCGGGCCGAGTTGTCCGGGCGTCGGGCCGCAGCGCGGCCAGGGCGGTGTTCAGCCGATCGAGGACTCGCTGTTTCGCATCGCACCGAACGGGACGTTCCGGACGCTCTCCGCCGTCCGGACCGCATGCTCGCGCCAGGGGCCTTCCGCCGGGATGCGCACGGCGGGCGCAGGGCGGCCTCCCGGCGGCACGATAGGCAGTACGCCGGGGAACGGACACCCCGGCAATTCTGGGACTCGCCCGTCTTCCGGCACGTCAACCGGGTGCTGACGGCCCTGTGGGGGTGGCCTTCGCCCTGATGGCGGTCTCCACCTGGCCGGCCGTCCGCTACCCGGCCCAGGACGACTGGTTCAACTGGGTCGTTCCCATCGCCCTGCTGGTCGTGCCCGTGAAGTTCACACGACGCTGTCCGGAGTCGTACAAGGCACGCGTGATCTGACCGGATCCGAACGGGCGGTCCGCGCGTCCACCCCTGTATGGACCTCCAGAAGCCGCCGCCCGCCTCCCACCAGCCCGGAGGATGCCTCGTCGTCGCCGTCCGCCTCCCGGTGCGGATCGTCGCCTTGGTGCTGGTCGTGCCGGTGCGGATGGTGTGGGACGCGCTCGTCGTCACGGGGCGGTTTCTGCGCGACACCGTGTTCAGGCCGCTCGGGCGGGCCCTGCTGTGGGCCGGCCGGGCCCTGTTCGTGTGGCCCTTCGTGGGCCTGTGGCGGTACGTCCTGGTGCCCGCCGGCAAGGCGCTCGCCTGGCTCGGCACCGTACTCCTGGTGCTGCCGGCCGTGTGGTCGTACCGCTGCCTCCTCACGCCCGTCGGCCATGCCCTCGCCTGGCTGGCGCGCGGGGCCGCGGCCGGGCTCGCGTGGGTGTACGCGCGCCTGCTCACCCCGGCCGGACACGCGCTGGCCTGGCTGCTGAAGGGAATCGGCGCGGTACTGGCCGCCCTCGGCGCCGGGGCGTACACGGCCGTCGCCTGGTTGCTGCGGTACCTGCTCGTCGTACCCGCGCGGTGGCTGTACACCTGGGTCCTCGCACCCGTCGGCCGGGCCGTCGCCTGGTGCGCACGGGGAGCGGGGTGGCTGCTGGGGCTGGTCGTCACCGGGGCCGGCCTGGCTCTGTACTGGACCTGCCGCGTCCTGCTCGTGCTGCCCGCGCTCGCGCTGTGGCGCTGGGTGCTCGCGCCCGCCGGCCGGTTCCTCGCGGTCGTCGCGCGTGAGGCGGGGGAGGCCCTCGGACACGCCTGGCGGGTCGCCGGACGGATCTCCCTGGCCGTCGGGCGCGCACTGGGGACCCTCTTCCGGTGGATCTTCGTGGACCCGGTGCGCTGGGTGTACCGGACCGTCCTCACCCCGGTCGGACATGTCGTGCGGGACGCCGTCCTGCGGCCCCTCGCGGAGGGCCTGCGCGTGGTGGGCCGGGTCTCGCGGGAGGCGCTGGCCACGGCCCGGGACACCGTGCGGCAGGCCCGCGCGGACGTCCGCCGGATGCTGTTCGGGGAGCCCCGGCAGCCGGCGGCGGTGGACCGGCGGGAACCCACCGCCCGCGACACACGTACTCTTGGTAGGAGTACGACCGCTCTCACGAAGGACTAGGACACTGGGCAAGCGACAGCCCGAAGGCCCGCCGCCCGCACCCGCGGTGCAGCGCATCCGACTGCGCTACACCAAGCGCGGCCGCCTGAGGTTCACCAGCCACCGAGACTTCCAGCGCGCCTTCGAGCGTGCGCTGCGCCGCGCCGAGGTGCCCATGGCCTACTCGGCCGGGTTCACGCCGCACCCGAAGGTGTCGTACGCCAATGCCGCACCCACCGGCACGGGCAGTGAGGCGGAGTACCTGGAGATCGCGCTCACCGAGGCGCGCGATCCCGAGACCCTGCGCGTCCTCCTCGACGAGTCGCTGCCCGCCGGGCTCGACGTCGTCGAGGCGGTCGAGGCGCGGACCTCGGGTCTCGCCGACCGGCTGACGGCCTCCGTGTGGGAGCTGCGGCTGGACGGCGTCGACCCGGCCGACGCCGAGCGCGCGGTCGAGGCCTTCACCAAGGCCGACGCCGTCGAGGTGCAGCGGCTGACCAAGAACGGCGTCCGCACCTTCGACGCCCGCCCGGCCGTGGTGAGCCTGGAGACGCACGGTGCGCCGGCTGATAGGCCGACCGACCAGCCCTGTGCGATACTGCGGCTGGTTGTTCGGCACGTGACGCCTGCCGTACGACCCGACGACGTCCTGTCCGGTCTCCGCGCCGTGGCCGACCTGGCGCCGCCGGTCCCCGCAGCGGTGACCAGGCTGGCGCAGGGGCTGTTCGATGAAGAGACCGGCACGGTGACCGACCCGCTCGCGCCCGACCGCGAGGCTGCCGGGGCCCTGACGGCCCAGCCGGCCGCCGCCGCGACGGCGCCGGAAGGTCCCGCGTAGGGACGGACGTCGTAGCGCCGCCCTCGTACTCGGGAGCCACCTGGGTCGGGCAGCGCACCGACCAGAAGACTTTCGCCAGGCCGTACCGACAAGGCGTACGGAACCGGCGAGACAGGACACAGAGTGCTCCCGTGCGGCGCCCGCGCCCCGGACGGCGGCCACCGCGCATCGCGCGGGCCGCGGACGTCAACGGCGGACGGTCCCTGAGACCGGTGCCGGACCAGGTGCGGCGCCCGGGAGCCTGACGGGAGAAACGCCCGCATGCTCGAACCGACCGAACCCACTGAGGGTTCCGAACTGAACACTCCGAGCGACACCCTGCCGCCGCGCAGGCGTCGTCGTGCCGCCTCGCGCCCGGCGGGCCCGCCCGCCGCGGTGGCGGAGGCGCCCGCGGAGGTCACCGTGCCGGCCGTACCGGCCGCGGAGGCCGACGAGGTCACCGAGGTGACCGAGGACGTCAGCGAGGCCACCGGGACCGGCGAGATCGCCGAGGCCGCGGAGACCGGAGCGGCTGCCGCCGCCGAGGTCGCGCCCGCCGAGGAGGCCGCTCCGGCGCGTCCGCGTCGTCGTGTGGCCCGCCGGGCGTCCGCGCCCGCCGGTTCGCCGACGTCGGCCGAGGCCGCCGAGACCGTCGTACCGGCCGAGCCGGAGAAGACCGCCGAGGTCCCCGAGGCCGGCGAGGTCGTCGTCGGGGAGGAGGCCGCCCCGCGCCGCACCCGGCGCCGTGCCACGCGCAGCGTGTCGACGCCGGCCGCCGATGCCACCGTGGCTGCCGAGGCTCCGGTGACGGAGGCCGCCGCCGAGGAAGCCCCCGCCGAGGAGGCCGCTCCCGCGCGTCCGCGTCGTCGTGTGGCCCGCCGGGCGTCCGCGCCCGCCGGTTCGCCGTCGTCCGCCGAGGCCGTCGAGACCGTGGTCCCGGCCGCCGCCGCGTCCGACACGGCGGCGGCCGCCGAGGAAGCCGCCGCCGAGGCCCCCGCCCCCGCCGAGGAGGCCGCTCCCGCGCGTCCGCGTCGCCGGGCCACCCGCCGGGCGTCCGCGCCCGCCGGTGCCCCGAAGGGCGCCGAGGAGACCGCTGCCCCCGCCCCGGTGGCGCAGCCCGAGGCCGTGGCGCAGGTGGAGGCCGCTCCGGCCGCTGAGGCCGCTGAGGCCGCCGAGGAGGCTCCGGAGGCCGCCGTGGCCGAGGAGGCCGCTCCGCGCCGTACGCGTCGTCGTGCCACACGCCGGGTGACCGCGCCCGACACCACGCCGGACACCGGGGAAACCGCGGAGGCCGCTCCGGCCGCCGAGACCGCCCAGGCCGCTGAGGCTGCCGAGGAGGCTCCGGAGGCCGCCGTGGCCGAGGAGGCCGCTCCGCGCCGTACGCGTCGTCGTGCCACCCGCCGGGTGACCGCGCCCGACACCGCCCCCGCCACCGAGGACGCCGCAGAGGCCGAGGCCGCGGTGGCCACCCACACCCCGGAGGTCCCCGCGACCACGCACACCACCGAGCCGGCCGCGGCCACCCAGCCCGCCCAGGCTCCGCAGGTTCCCGCACCGGCCGCCGAGGCCGAGGCCGGGGGCCCGCGCCGGGCCCGGCGGCGGGTCGTCCGCGCCGCGTCCGGGTTCTCCGCTCCCCGGGCCACCGAGTCGGACGAGGCCGAGGCCCCGCGTCGGCCCGCCCGCCCCGCCGTCGCCGTCTTCCAGGCGCCGGTGTTCACCGAGCCCAAGTTCCAGACGCCGGAGCGGGCCGCCGCCGAGGCGGCTGCCGAGGCCGCCGAGGTCGACGAGACCGCCGAGGCTGTCGAGACCGAGGAGCACGCGGAGGAGCGCGCCGAGACCGGTGGCCGCCGCCGTCGGCGTCGCCGTGGTGCCGCCGAGGAGAGCAGGCCGGCCGAGGCCGCCGTCGAGGACGAGGAGCCGGAGGAGGCCGAGGAGGCCCCGGAGGCCGCCGAGGACCTCGCCGAGGGCGATGAGGGCGACGAGTCCGAGGGCGCCGAGGGCTTCGAGGAGTCCGGCTCGCGCCGTCGCCGCCGCCGCGGCGGACGCCGTCGCCGGCGCGGTGACGCGGCCGACGGCGAGTCCGGCGAGGGCCTGGACGGCGACGCCGAGGAGCTGGCCGCCGAGCAGGCCGCGCAGGACGCCGAGGACACCGCCGAGCAGGAGGAAGAGGACGCCGAGGAGGCGCGTGGCGAGGAGTCCGGTGGCTCCAGCTCCAGCAGCCGCCGGCGCCGTCGCCGCCGCCGCCGGGCCGGTGACACCTCCGTGGACGCCGAGCCGTCCGAGGACGACCCGGAGCGCACGGTCGTCAAGGTCCGCGAGCCGCGCAAGCCCAGTGAGCCGTCCGACGAGGTGCAGTCCATCAAGGGCTCGACCCGTCTGGAGGCCAAGAAGCAGCGCCGCCGGGAAGGCCGTGAGCAGGGGCGCCGACGCGTTCCGATCATCACCGAGGCCGAGTTCCTGGCCCGCCGGGAGGCCGTCGAGCGCGTGATGGTCGTCCGTCAGCACGGCGACCGTACGCAGATCGGCGTCCTGGAGGACGGCGTGCTCGTCGAGCACTACGTCAACAAGGAGCAGTCGACCTCGTACGTCGGCAACGTCTACCTGGGCAAGGTCCAGAACGTGCTGCCGTCGATGGAGGCCGCCTTCATCGACATCGGCAAGGGCCGCAACGCGGTCCTGTACGCCGGTGAGGTCAACTTCGAGGCGCTCGGCATGGCGGGCGGCCCGCGCCGGATCGAGTCCGCGCTCAAGTCCGGCCAGTCCGTCCTGGTGCAGGTCACGAAGGACCCGATCGGGCACAAGGGCGCGCGGCTCACCAGCCAGGTCTCCCTGCCCGGGCGCTACCTCGTGTACGTCCCCGAGGGCTCGATGACCGGTATCAGCCGCAAGCTGCCCGACACCGAGCGGGCCCGGCTGAAGACCATCCTCAAGAAGATCGTCCCCGAGGACGCGGGTGTCATCGTGCGCACCGCCGCCGAGGGCGCGAGCGAGGACGAGCTGGGCCGGGACGTCGAGCGGCTCCAGGCGCAGTGGGAGGACATCCAGAAGAAGGCCAAGAACGGCGGCAACGCCCCGACGCTGCTGTACGGCGAGCCGGACATGACCGTCCGGGTCGTGCGCGACATCTTCAACGAGGACTTCTCCAAGGTCATCGTCAGCGGTGACGAGGCCTGGCAGACGATCCACGGGTACGTCTCGCACGTCGCCCCGGACCTGGCCGGCCGTCTGTCGAAGTGGACCTCCGAGGTCGACGTCTTCGCCACCTACCGGATCGACGAGCAGCTCGCCAAGGCGCTGGACCGCAAGGTCTGGCTGCCCAGCGGCGGTTCGCTGGTGATCGACCGGACCGAGGCGATGGTCGTCATCGACGTCAACACCGGCAAGTTCACCGGTCAGGGCGGCAACCTGGAGGAGACGGTCACCAGGAACAACCTGGAGGCGGCCGAGGAGATCGTGCGCCAGCTGCGGCTGCGCGACCTCGGCGGCATCATCGTGATCGACTTCATCGACATGGTCCTGGAGTCGAACCGGGACCTGGTGCTGCGCCGCCTGCTGGAGTGCCTGGGCCGCGACCGTACGAAGCACCAGGTCGCGGAGGTGACCTCGCTGGGCCTCGTCCAGATGACCCGCAAGCGGGTCGGCCAGGGCCTGCTGGAGTCGTTCTCCGAGACCTGTGTCCACTGCAACGGGCGCGGTGTCATCGTCCACCTGGACCAGGCGACCGCGAACGGTGGCGGCGGCAAGCGCAAGAAGCGCGGCCGGGGCGCCGAGGCGCCGGAGCCCGTGCACGAGCATGTGCACGAGACCGCCGCCGTGGCCGTGGAGACCGGCGAGGCCGTCGAGCCCGAGGTGGAGACCGCCGTGGAGGTGGCCGCCGAGGTCGCCGAGCCGGTGGCGCTGCCGGCGCCCGAGTTCGCGCCGGACGAGGAGCTGTACAGCAGCGTCGCCGAGGCGGAGGCGGCGGCCGGCCGTGGCCGTACGCGGCGCCGGGCGAGCCGCCGGGTGTCGGCTCCGGCGGGTGCGCCGAGGGCGGAGAAGGCGTCCAGGGCCGAGCGCGCGCCCCAGGCCGGCAAGGCCGCCGCGGAGGCCGAGGTTCCGACCGCCCAGGAGGTCACCGCCGAGCAGGCGGCGGCGCGCCCGGTGCAGCCGGAGCCGGCCGCCGAGGCGCTGGCCGAGCCGACAGCCGTCGAGGACCAGGTGGTCCCGGCGCCGCAGGCGGAGACCCCAACCGCCGAGGAGGCCGCGCCCAAGGGCCGTACGCGTCGTCGGGCGACCCGGAAGGTGTCGGCCCTGGCCGGCTCGCCCGAGGGCGCCGAGGCGGCCGTCGTGACGGTGCCCGAGACGGCACCCGCGGCCGAGGCACCGGCGGAGCAGCCCGCTCCGGTCGCCGGGACCACGGCTGAGGCCCCGGCCGAGCAGCCGGCGGAGGCCGTGAGCGCCGCCGCCCCGGCCCGCCCGCGCCGCCGTGCGGTGCGCAAGGCCACCGCGCCGACCGCGCCCGAGGAGGCGGCCGTCGTGGTCGTCCCGTCGGCCACGGCGGAGGAGGCCCCGGCGCCGGAAGCCCCGGCCGCCGAGGCTCCGGTGACCGAGGAGACGGCCGCGGCGCAGCCGGCTGCCGAGGAGGCCGCGCCGGCCAAGAAGACCGCCCGCAAGACGGCGGCCAAGAAGGCCACGGCGAAGAAGACGGCCGCCAAGAAGACCGCGGCCAAGAAGACGGCCGCCAAGAAGACGACGGCCAAGAAGGCGGCGAAGACCGCCAAGACGGCCGCCGCGAAGTCGACGGCGAAGAAGACCACCACGGTCTCCACCGCCGCGGACGAGGACTGAGTCCCTCGTCCCACCGGGTGTGGTCCTGTCCCTTCGGGCAGGGCCACACCCCTTGTCGGGGCCTTGGAGCGAGTTCTCCTCGGGGCGCCGGAGCCGAGTCAAGACGTACAGTGCCTCGGCACAGCTGAAACAAAGGAGAGAAACCGCGATGATAGGCCTCGTTCTGGCGGCCGGCGCCGGGCGCCGTCTGCGCCCCTACACCGACACCCTGCCCAAGGCTCTGGTGCCGGTGGGTCCCGAGGGCGCGGAGGAGTCGCTGACGGTCCTGGACCTGACCCTGGGGAACTTCGCCGAGGTGGGGCTCACCGAGGTCGGGATCATCGTCGGCTACCGCAAGGAGGCCGTGTACGAGCGCAAGGCGGCCCTGGAGCAGAAGTACGGCCTGAAGCTCACCCTGATCGACAACGACAAGGCCGAGGAGTGGAACAACGCCTACTCCCTGTGGTGCGGCCGTGACGCCCTGAAGGACGGCGTGATCCTCGCCAACGGCGACACCGTGCACCCGGTCTCCGTCGAGAAGACCCTCCTCGCCGCGCGCGGCGACGGCAAGAAGATCATCCTCGCCCTGGACACGGTGAAGAGCCTGGCCGACGAGGAGATGAAGGTCGTCGTGGACCCCGAGAAGGGCGTGCGGCGGATCACCAAGCTGATGGACCCGGCCGAGGCCACCGGCGAGTACATCGGCGTCACCCTGATCGAGGGCGACGCGGCCGAGGAGCTGGCCGACGCGCTGCGGGCGACGTTCGAGCGTGACCCGCAGCTGTACTACGAGGACGGCTACCAGGAGCTGGTCGACCGCGGCTTCAAGGTCGACGTGGCGCCGATCGGCGACGTGAGCTGGGTCGAGATCGACAACCACGACGACCTCGCCCGCGGACGGGTGATCGCGTGCCAGTACTGACCCGGCTCATCCCCTCGCCGGTCGTGGTGGACATCCGCGCGGGTGCCCTCGACGACCTGGCGAGTGTCCTGGCCGATCAGCGGATCTCGCACTCCGGGCGGCTCGCCGTCGCCGTCAGCGGCGGCTCCGGGGCCCGGCTGCGCGAACGCCTCGCGCCCTCGCTGCCCGGGGCGGTCTGGTACGAGGTGGGCGGCGGCACCCTGGACGACGCGGTCCGGCTGGCCGACGAGATGAAGTCGGGTCACTACGACGCGGTGGTCGGTCTCGGCGGCGGCAAGGTCATCGACTGCGCGAAGTACACCGCGGCGCGCGTCGGTCTGCCCATGGTCGCCGTCGCCACCAACCTCTCCCACGACGGGATCTGCTCGCCCGTCTCCATCCTGGACAACGACGCCGGCCGTGGCTCCTACGGCGTGCCGACCCCCATCGCCCTCCTCATCGACCTGGACGTCATCCGCGAGGCGCCGATGCGGTTCGTGCGGTCCGGCATCGGTGACGCCCTGTCCAACATCTCCGCGGTCGCGGACTGGGAACTGGCCAACCGCGTCAACGGGGAGCAGATCGACGGCCTGGCCGCCGCCATGGCACGCCAGGCGGGTGAGGCCGTGCTGCGGCACCCGGGCGGATGCGGCGAGGACGAGTTCCTGACCGTGCTGTCCGAGGGGCTGGTGCTGTCGGGCATCGCCATGTCGATCGCCGGGCACACCCGCCCGTCCTCCGGCGCCTGCCACGAGATCAGCCACGCGCTCGACCTGCTCTACCCCAAGCGGGCGGCGAGCCATGGCGAGCAGGTGGGACTGGGCGCCGCCTTCGCCATGCACCTGCGGGGCGACACCGAGCGCGCCCTGCTGATGGCCGAGTCGCTCCGGCGGCACGGGCTGCCGGTGGTGGCGGAGGAGATCGGGTTCCGTGACGACGAGTTCGTGCGCGCCGTGGAGTTCGCGCCGCAGACCCGGCCCGGCCGCTACACGATCCTGGAGCACCTGGAGCTGTCCCCGGAGGGCATCGGGAAGGCGTACGCCGCCTACGTGGCCGCGGTCGCCGGCTGAGCCGGGGCCCGGTTTGACCCCTACGGTCCGGGCCCGTAACCTTGACCGTCGGCGTGTCCACTGAACACGCCACATCCCCGTAAACCTCTTCCTCCCGGGCACACGGTTGGCCGGGAGAGGTCGTCCGTGGTTTTCCCGGGCGACTGGCCTGCGGGGGTGCCGTTTCTTCGAGCGAAAGTGAGATCCGCGTGTACGCCATCGTGCGCAGCGGTGGTCGCCAGCACAAGGTTGCTGTCGGCGACATCGTTGAGGTTGACAAGATTTCCACTGCCAAGGTTGGCGACACGGTCGAGCTCTCGACCCTGCTCGTTGTCGACGGCGACTCCGTGACCAGCGACCCGTGGGTGCTGGCCGGCATCAAGGTCCAGGCCGAGGTCGTGGACCACCACAAGGGCCAGAAGATCGACATTCTGCGCTACAAGAACAAGACCGGCTACCGCCGTCGGCAGGGCCACCGCCAGCAGTACACGGCGATCAAGGTCACGTCGATCCCCGCGGCTGCGAAGTAAGGGACTGAGGAGAAATGGCACACAAGAAGGGCGCATCGTCCACCCGGAACGGTCGCGACTCCAATGCCCAGCGGCTCGGCGTGAAGCGCTTCGGCGGTCAGGTCGTGAACGCGGGTGAGATCCTGGTCCGCCAGCGCGGCACCCACTTCCACCCCGGCGCGGGCGTCGGCCGTGGCGGCGACGACACGCTGTTCGCCCTGCAGGCCGGTTCGGTGCAGTTCGGCACCCACCGTGGCCGCAAGGTCGTGAACATCGTTCCGGTCGCCTGAGTCGGCTGATCGGAAGCTTTCGCGAGGCGGACCTCACTTCCCGGTCGGGAAGGCGGGTCCGCCTTTCGCGTGTTACCCACAAGACATACCCGGACGTTCCTTCTGGAGGCACTGAACCATGACCACCTTCGTGGACCGCGTCGAACTGCACGTCGCCGCGGGTAACGGAGGCCACGGCTGTGCCTCCGTCCACCGTGAGAAGTTCAAGCCGCTCGGCGGCCCCGACGGCGGCAACGGCGGCCGGGGCGGTGACGTCATCCTGACGGTCGACCAGTCGGTCACGACGCTGCTCGACTACCACCACTCCCCGCACCGCAAGGCCACCAACGGCAAGCCCGGCGAGGGCGGCAACCGCTCCGGCAAGGACGGCCAGGACCTGGTCCTGCCCGTGCCGGACGGCACGGTCGTGCTGGACAAGGCGGGCAACGTGCTCGCCGACCTGGTCGGCCACGGCACCTCGTACATCGCCGCGCAGGGCGGCCGTGGCGGCCTCGGCAACGCGGCGCTGGCCTCCGCCCGCCGCAAGGCGCCCGGCTTCGCCCTGCTCGGCGAGCCCGGTGATGTCCAGGACATCGTCCTGGAGCTGAAGACCGTCGCGGACGTGGCCCTCGTCGGATATCCGAGCGCCGGCAAGTCCTCGCTGATCTCCGTGCTGAGCGCGGCGAAGCCGAAGATCGCCGACTATCCGTTCACCACGCTGGTCCCGAACCTGGGCGTGGTGACCGCAGGTTCCACCGTCTACACCATCGCCGACGTGCCCGGTCTCATCCCCGGCGCCAGCCAGGGCCGCGGCCTGGGCCTTGAGTTCCTGCGGCACGTGGAGCGGTGCAGCGTGCTGGTGCACGTGCTGGACACCGCGACCCTGGAGTCCGACCGTGACCCCGCCTCCGACCTCGACGTCATCGAGGAGGAGCTGCGGCAGTACGGCGGCCTGGGCGACCGGCCCCGCATCGTCGTCCTGAACAAGGTGGACGTGCCGGACGGCAAGGACCTCGCCGAGATGGTCCGCCCCGACCTGGAGGCCCGCGGCTACCGCGTCTTCGAGGTGTCGGCGGTGGCGCACATCGGCCTGCGGGAGCTGACCTTCGCCCTCGGTGAGCTGGTGGCGGGCGCGCGTGCCGCCAAGCCGAAGGAGGAGGCGACCCGGATCGTCATCCGGCCCAAGGCCGTGGACGACGCGGGCTTCACCGTCACCCGTGAGGAGATCGGCGGCGAGCCGCTGTTCCGGGTGCGCGGCGAGAAGCCCGAACGCTGGGTCCGCCAGACCGACTTCAACAACGACGAGGCCGTCGGCTATCTCGCCGACCGGCTCAACCGCCTCGGTGTGGAGGAGCAGTTGATGAAGGCGGGTGCCCGCGCGGGTGACGGCGTCGCCATCGGTCCGGAGGAGAACGCGGTCGTCTTCGACTGGGAGCCGACGGCCATGGCCGGCGCGGAGATGCTCGGCCGCCGCGGCGAGGACCACCGCTTCGACGCGCCCCGGCCCGCGGCACAGCGCCGCCGGGACCGCCAGGCCGAACGGGACGAAGCCAGCCGGGAGTTCGACGACTTCGAGCCGTTCTAGCCCACCGGCAGGGCGGCGGCAACGCGAGAGGGCGGGCCGGAGGTTTTCCTCCGCCCGCCCTCTCGCGTTGCCCCGTCCCGGTGTCAGGCGTTGTCGTCCGTCAGCTCCTGGCCGACGTAACCGCGGAGCCAGGTCCGGAAGTCCGGGCCCAGGTCTTCACGTTCGCACGCGAGTCTGACAATGGCACGCAGGTAGTCGCCGCGGTCACCGGTGTCATAGCGGCGGCCCTTGAAGACGACGCCGTGCACCGGGCCGCCGACCTTCTCGTCCTGCGCGAGCTGCTGGAGGGCGTCGGTGAGCTGGATCTCGCCGCCGCGGCCCGGCTCGGTCTTGCGCAGTATGTCGAAGACGTGCGGGTCGAGGACGTAGCGGCCGATGATCGCGTAGTTCGAGGGGGCGTCCGCCGGGTCGGGCTTCTCGACCAGTCCGGTCACCTTGACCACGTCACCGTCGGCGGTGGCCTCCACGGCCGCGCAGCCGTAGAGGTGGATCTGCTCGGGCGCGACCTCCATCAGGGCGACGACGCTGCCGCCGTGCTGCTCCTGGACCTCGATCATGCGCGCGAGCAGCGGGTCCCGCGGGTCGATCAGGTCGTCACCGAGGAGGACGGCGAAGGGCTCGTGGCCGACGTGCGGGGCGGCGCACAGCACGGCGTGCCCGAGGCCCCTGGGGTCGCCCTGGCGCACGTAGTGCATGGTGGCCAGGTCGCTGGACTCCTGCACCTTCGCGAGCCGTTCGGCGTCGCCCTTCTTCTCCAGCGCCGATTCCAGCTCGTAGTTGCGGTCGAAGTGGTCCTCAAGGGGGCGCTTGTTGCGCCCGGTGATCATGAGGACGTCGTCGAGCCCCGCCGACACGGCCTCCTCGACCACGTACTGGATCGCCGGCTTGTCCACGACCGGCAGCATCTCCTTGGGAGTGGCTTTGGTGGCCGGCAGGAACCGGGTGCCGAGGCCGGCTGCGGGAATGACAGCCTTGGAGATGGTGGGGCGGGAAGCCATGTGGTGCTCTTCTCTCTTTCCGTGTGTCAGGCGCCGATGAGGCCGCGCTCGCCGGTCGGCTGCAGCGGGATGCGTGCCTTGGCGAGGGTGGAGGGTGCGGGCGCCGGAGTGCGCTCGTGCAGGGGCACCACCGCGGGGGCGGCATCCTGACCGAGGAACAGGTGGCGCACCACACGCTCCGCCGCGTTCCCGTCGTCGAACTGCACGAACCGCTCGCGGAACGCGGCGCGCAGCTCGGCGGCCTTGTCGCTGTTCCAGGCGCCGGAACGGAAGACCTCGATCAGCTCTTCCTCGCTGGTCGCCGTCGCGCCCGGCGTCTCGCCCGGCTTGCCCGAGAGAATGTCGAAGTAGACGCCGCGAGCCCGCCGGTAGACCTCCCAGTCGTCCGCGTAGGTGACGATCGGGCGGTCGAGGCACGCGTAGTCGAACATGATGGAGGAGTAGTCGGTGATCAGCGCGTCGGCGGCCAGGCAGAGGTCCTCCACCACCGGATACCTCGACACGTCCTTGATCAGACCGCGGTCCTGCAGCGCCTGCAGCTGGGGGTCGGCGCCGTAGAAGTAGTGGGTGCGCACGAGTACGACGTAGTCGGGGCCCAGCTCGCGGCAGAACCGCTCCAGGTCGATACGGGGCACGTAGCCCTTCTGGTAGTCGCGCACCGTCGGGCAGTAGAGGATGGCCGTCTTGCCCTCCTCGATGCCGAGTTCGGCGCGGATCCGCAGGACGTCCTCACCGGTGGCCCGGAAGAAGACGTCGTTGCGCGGGTAGCCGTACTCGACCGCCTCGAACGCGCAGGGGTACACCCGCTCCCAGATCTCCGTGGAGTGCTGGTTGGAGGTCAGGCTGAGGTCCCACTTGTCGGCCCGCTCCAGCATCTTGGCGAAGCTCATGTTCTTGGCGGCCGCGGGGTACCGCTGCTGGTCGATCCCCATCTGCTTGAGGGGGGTGCCGTGGTGGGTCTGCAGGTGGACCTGCTCCGGGCGCTTGACGAAGTTGTTCGGGAAGTTGACGTTGTTGACGAGGTACTTGGCACGCGCCATGACCTCCCAGTACCGCGGTGAGTTCGCCACGACGTAGTCCACGCCCTCGGGGACGGTCTCCACCGCGTCACGCCGCACGATCCAGACGCCGTGGACGTCGGGAGCGAGTTCTTTCGCCTTCTGGTAGATGGCCGCGGGGTTGCAGGCGACGCCACGGTTCCAGTAGGCCGAGTAGACAGCCAGCTTCTCGTCGACGGGGCGTCGCAGGTGCAGCTGGTAGAGGCGGTTGTAGGCGGTCTTGCCGAGCTTGGTCTTGACCTTGGTGGCCCGCTTGATCACCTGGCGGCGGGTCTTGGTGGCGGCCGTCACCGCCGCGTACGCCGTGTAGGAACCCCGCTCCAGCAGCTGGAACCTGACGCCCTGCGAGCCCTCCGGCAGGACGAAGCCCTTCGGCTTGAAACGCTTGTAGTGCGCGGCCGCCAGCTTGAAGAACTCGGCGCGGTCCTTGGGGACGATGCGGTCCTCACGGGCCAGGGTGAACAGGAAGTGGCTGGCCGCGCGCTCGAACAGCAGCGCCCGTACCGGCTCCAGGTGGGGGCGCTCGTCGAGGAACTCGAAGAGCCGCGTGTACTGCTCGAAGATCCCGAAGTGCTTGCGGCCAGGCGTGCGCATGGAGTTGCCCTGGCGACGCTGTCGGTACTCGACGCACACGTGGTCGGTGGCGGCGATGCGCTCCGCGGTCAGCATGGTCTTGTAGACCATGAGCGCGTCTTCGTAAATGCCGTCGGTGAAGATGAAGTTGTTGCCGACGTAGAACTCACGGCGGTAAGCGCGGTTCCAGACCACGGCGAACATGGTGAGGAACTCGGGGCGCTCCAGGGCCGTGAAGACGTCCGTCCCCGCGCCGGCGAGCATTTCGCCGGCCGCACTCGCCTGAACACGGTTGTTCCAGTAGGTGCGGACGTGGTTGAGCAGCAGGATGTCGGGGTTGCCCGTGACCTCGAGACGGTCGGCTATCGCCTGCAACGCGCCCTCGGCGAGGGTGTCGTCACTGTCCAGGAACAGGATGTACTCGCCGCGCGACTTCAGGGCGCCGGCGTCCCGCGCCTTTCCGATGCCCCGGTTCTCCTCGAAGTGCACGGGTATGACGCGGCTGTCCAGGGCGGCGTACTCATCCAGTATGCGGCCGCAGGCATCGGGGGAGTGGTCGTCGATGGCGACGATCTCGAAATTCTCGAAGGACTGGCTGAGTATGGAATCCAGGCATGCACGCAGGTACCCCTGAACTTTGTAGACTGGGACGACAACGCTTATTTTCGGCGAAGCGTTTCCATTCTCAACGGGCATGCTTGGGGCTCCTGGACTGTCGCTCAGACTCGAACGCGCCCCGCAGCCGGGCGTACGGTGGCGGGACGCGAGAGGCACAAGGAGTGCGAGGTTAACGTTTGTAGAAGCGTATCGTACGTCTCTGTGCGGATGGTTCTACCGTATGCCCGGCCGTGGCTGGTCGGCCGGGGTGTGGCAAGGGTCACGGATGGCCCCGGTGAGGGCTGGACCAGGACCGTCCGGTGGTACGGACCGCACCGGGTGCCGGCCGGGAGGCGGGGTGGCTGCCGCAGCCCGCGCAGTCAGGTGGAGGCCGGGTACGTGCCGGAAATGGTGAAATCGATCCCGGTATTCACGATGCGCCGGAATCCGCAGAGGCATACGGAAGTGCGGCCGGCCACAGATCCGGGCTGCCGGCCGAAGCCCGGCTTCCGTCGGAATTCCGGGCGCACACTCCTGGTGTTCCCTCAGGCCTTGAGGTCCGTCCTGTCTCCCATCACCACGACAGGGTGCAGCCGGGGATCGAGGGTGCGCAGCAGGTACCGCATCGCCGACTCGGACTGGCTCACGCACGCCGAAGTGCCGCTGCCGTGGTCCATGTGCAGCCAGATGCTGCCGCCCTTCGACTGGCCCTGCGGCCTCGTCGGGTCGTTGGGCGCGGTGCCCTTGACGCGGTTGTAGTCGATGGCTATGACGTAGTCGAAGTCGTGCCAGTACGACTTCTTCCAGTAGTGGGGCGCCTGGAAGGCGGAGGACCGGGTGTACGGCAGCCTGGTCCCCGGTGCGGCGAGGACGCCACCCGCGTCGCTGAGCGTGAACACCCCCACAGGACTGCGCAGATCACCCTCGTGATGGTCCGTCGTCCAGCCCTTCCGCCCGTTGTGCGCCGCCCAGGAGCGTTCCTGCTTCCAGACGGCGCCGTGCTTGGTGAAGAGGGCGACGGTGGAGTCGGGGGAGTTCTTCCCCGCGCCGTACACCGCGACCACCTGACGGGAGTCGGCCGGTACCTGCCGCCACAGCCGGTCCCCGATGCCGGGTACGCGCTTGAGGGCCGTCTTCCGCGGCTGCGTGTCGTCGTCGGACCGGTCCCGCTGGGCGGTACTCCCGTGGCCCGAAGTACCGCACGCCGCGACCGACATCACCAGCAGCCCACCGAGAACCCCGCCCAACCCTGCCCGTGCCGAACCTCTTCTCCGCATGGGGTCCATGGTCGCAGACCGCCGCGAACGCGGCCGTTCCGCCCTCTCCGCCACCGGCCGAAGCCGGCGTGCGGACGGGCCAGTTGGGGTGGGGCCGGGCCGGGACCCTGGACGAGGTGGTGCCGTACGGCCGGAGGGCGGCGCGCGGGCGGCACTCGGCCAGGGCGGCCCCGGTGCCGGCGCTGACGGCACCCGCGAGGGCTTCGACGGCGTCGCCGGACCGGCCGGAGGTGACGTGGCGTCTCCGAGGACCAGGGCGATCCAGGCTGGGCGGCCGTCCACGGGGAGGTGCCTCGTCGGGGTGACACCGGCGGGTCCCCGCCCGGGACTGTCCGGCGGTTGAGCAGCGCGGGCACGCCGTGCCCGGCTTCCCGTAGATTGAGGACGCCGGGAAGCACGGTGCCGGACGCGCACGTGAAGGAGACGGACCGCAGGTGGCAAGGGCAAGGCAGGCCGTGGGCGAGGCCCGCAGGATCGTCGTCAAGGTGGGCTCCTCCTCGCTGACCACCGCCGCGGGTGGCCTGGACGCCGACCGCGTCGACGCGCTGGTCGACGTCCTCGCCAAGATCCGCAGCGGTGGCGAGAAGGAGATCGTGCTGGTCTCCTCCGGCGCCATCGCCGCCGGCCTCGCCCCGCTCGGTCTGCGCCGCCGCCCCAAGGACCTCGCGCGCCAGCAGGCCGCCGCCAGCGTCGGCCAGGGCCTGCTCGTCGCCCGCTACACCGCCTCCTTCGCCCGCTACGGCGTCCGCGTCGGCCAAGTCCTGCTCACCAGCGACGACATGAGCCGCCGCGCCCATCACCGAAACGCCTCCCGCACCCTCGACCAGCTGCTCGCGATGGGTGCCTTCCCGGTCGTCAACGAGAACGACACCGTCGCCACCGACGAGATCCGCTTCGGCGACAACGACCGCCTCGCCGCCCTCGTCGCCCACCTCGTCCACGCCGACCTGCTGGTCCTCCTCTCCGACGTCGACGGCGTCTACGACGGCGACCCCAGCAGGCCCGGCACCTCCCGGATCGCGGAGGTGAAGGGCCCGGAGGACCTCGCCGGCGTCGAGATCGGCAGCGCGGGCAAGGCCGGCGTCGGCACCGGCGGCATGGTCACCAAGGTGGAGGCCGCCCGGATCGCCGCCGCCGCCGGCATCCCGGTGGTGCTGACCAGCGCTGTCCACGCGGCCGAGGCCCTGGCCGGCGGCGACACCGGCACCTATTTCCACGCCACCGGCAAGCGCTCCGCCGAGCGGCTCCTCTGGCTCCAGCACGCCTCCACCCCGCAGGGCGCCCTGATCCTGGACGACGGCGCGGTGGACGCGGTCGTCAAGCGGCGCACCTCGCTGCTGCCCGCCGGGATCGCCGCCGTCGAGGGCGAGTTCAGCGCGGGCGACCCCGTCGAGCTGCGGGACACCACGGGCCGCGCCGTGGGCCGGGGACTCGTCAACTTCGACGCCAAGGAGATCCCCCGGCTGATCGGGCGTTCGACCCGCGAGCTGGCACGTGAGCTGGGCCCGGCGTACGAACGCGAGGTCGTACACAGGGACGACCTGGTCCTCCTGCACCCCTGAGGCCCGCGGAAGGCCCGTGAAACGGGGCCTGTGGGACGCCCCCGGTGGGGGACGTTCCGTAAAACCGCCACGCGGAGCCCTGCGGCCTGCTCAACTTTGTCTGGGGGACATGTTGAAGGGACGGGTTCCGTCAAGGGGCCGAGCGAGCCATACGAGCATGCGAGCCGTGCGAGCCACGTGAGCCGTGCGAGCCATGCGTGAAGGAGGCCGTCGTGAGACGAGTGCGCCCGGGGGCGGCGTCCCGTGGTGCTCTGACGAGCGTCGCGGCCGGGGACACCTATGAGGAGCCCAAGGACCTGCCCAGGCTGTGGCACGTCACCCTCAGCGTCTCCGGGGAGAAGGTCCCGCTGCCCGAACTGCGGCGGGCCCTGGAACAGCTCGCCCACGACCATCCCTTCCTGCTGACCAGCAGATACGCGACCGACCACGCCGAGATCCGGTACTGGGAAGAGGCCCGCGACCTGCACGACGCCGCCGCCGTGGCGCTGCGCCTGTGGGGCGAGCACCGGCAGAGCGCCGGCCTGCCGCCCTGGGAGATCGTCGGCCTGGAGGTCATCGACCGCGAGACCTACCACCACCGCATCGCCGAGGGCTACGGCCCCGCCCCGGCGACACCGGTGGGGGTGCACCCGTTCTGAGCGGGGCGGGCCGGGGCGGGGCTGGTGCGGTGGGGCCGCTCGGGTGCGGGGAGCCCGGATCGGCTGTCGGCTGAGCGGGTGCCACGTGGGTGCACCGCGCCGGAGCGAGCGGTCCGGCCGTTCCCCCGCCCAGGAAGGTTCACCCCTTTTGGGGTGTCTCGGGGTGTGGGACGACCGCTGAACCGCCGGGCCCCGCGCACTACCCTTCCCTCATGACCACGCTCTCGCCGTACGACTCGATGTCCCCGGTCACCCAGGCCGCCTACCGGGCCAAGGCCGCCGCCGCCGACCTCGCGCCGCTCCCGCGCGCCGTGAAGGACGACGCGCTGCTCGCCATCGCCGACGCCCTGGAGGTCCGGACCGCCGAGATCGTCGAGGCCAACGCCAAGGACGTGGCCAAGGCCCGGGAGAACGGCACCAGCGAGGCCATCGTCGACCGGCTCACCCTCACCCCGGAGCGGGTCCGCGCCATCGCCTCCGACGTCCGCGACGTCGCGAAGCTGCCCGACCCGGTCGGCGAGGTCGTCCGGGGCTCCACCCTCCCCAACGGCATCGACCTGCGCCAGGTCCGTGTCCCGCTCGGTGTCGTCGGCATCATCTACGAGGCCCGCCCGAACGTCACCGTGGACGCCGCCGCCCTCTGCCTCAAGTCCGGCAACGCGGTCCTCCTGCGTGGCTCGGCCTCCGCCTACGAGTCCAACTCCGCCCTCGTCCGGGTGCTCCGCGACGCCGTCGGCGGCGCCGGGCTGCCCGCCGACGCCGTGCAGCTGGTGCCCGGCGAGAGCCGCGACTCCGTCCGCGAGCTGATGCGCGCCCGCGGCCTGGTCGACGTCCTCATCCCGCGCGGCGGAGCCTCCCTGATCCAGACCGTGGTCAACGAGTCCACGGTCCCCGTGATCGAGACCGGCACCGGCAACTGCCACGTCTACGTCGACGCCCAGGCCGACATCGACACGGCCGTCGAGATCCTGATCAACTCCAAGGCCCAGCGGGTCAGCGTCTGCAACGCCGCCGAGACCCTCCTGGTCCACCAGGACATCGCCGCCGAGTTCCTGCCGCGCGCCCTGGACGCCCTCGCCGAGGCCGGCGTCACCGTCCACGCCGACGAGCGGGTCATGGCCTACGCCAAGGACTCCACGGCCACCGTGGTCGAGGCGACCACCGAGGACTGGGAGACGGAGTACCTGTCGTACGACATCGCCGCCGCGGTGGTGGACTCCCTGGACAAGGCCGTCGAGCACATCCGGCTGTGGACCTCCGGGCACACCGAGGCCATCGTCACCACCTCCCAGCAGGCCGCCCGCCGCTTCACCCAGCTGGTCGACTCCACCACTGTCGCCGTGAACGCCTCCACCCGCTTCACCGACGGCGGCCAGTTCGGCTTCGGCGCCGAGATCGGCATCTCCACCCAGAAGCTGCACGCCCGCGGCCCCATGGGCCTGCCGGAGCTGACCAGCACCAAGTACATCGTCACCGGCGACGGACACGTCCGCCGCTGAGGATCACCCGTCCGGCCGCGGGCCGCTGTCCCGAGCCCCGTCCCGCGCCCGTCCTGCGGCCCGGCCCCGAAGGCGTCTCACCAGGCAGACGAATTTCCGTACCGTCTGCCCAAATTGACCCCCCAGGTCTACTCTGGACACGTGCCGGAGGACGTGGGGGGCACGCCGTTCCCTGACGGCTGGGAGCCCGACGACGACCACGACCACGGGGTGTCGGACGAAGAGTTCGCCTCCGTGGTCTTCGACGAGGCCTTCGTACAGGCGGCCACCTTCCACGAGCCGACCGCCGTGGAGCGCCTTCTGGCCGCGGCCCAGGCCAGAGCAGAGGCATCCGAGGCCGAGGCCCGCCGCGCCCGCGCCCGAGGCGAGCGCTACGACGACGGCTACGGCCCCGAGGGCACCGTATTCGGCCGGGATCACGACGATGACGAGCTGGACGACACCTACGGCCTCGGCGACCACCACGGCCCCTTCGGTGCCTACGGCAAGCAGGTCCGCTGGCACCGGCCCGTGGCCTGGGTCCTCGCCGTCGTGATGGGCATCGGCATGGTCGCCCTGGCCTTCGCCGCCGTCTACCGGGGCGGCTCCTCGGGCACCCGCGACCGCGTTCCCGCCCCCGCCTCCACCGGCCTCGAACAGGGCAGCGCGTCCGCCCCCGGCTCCGCCACCGACCGCTCCCGGCCGGCCGTCTCGGCCATTCCGCCCTCCCCCTGAGCGCCCCGCCCGAGCTTGGTGAGAACCTGTCAGAAGTTGTCGTCCGGCGGGGCGTTTACCCGGGGCTCACGAGACCTACTCTGAAGGTATGGGCGGGCCTGGAGACCCACCGGAGGGGACACCCGAGGGCGGCCCCGGCGGTGCGGAGGACGAATACCGATCCGTCGTCTTCGACGAGTCGTTCGTCCGTGCTGCCCGCCTCCAGGAGTTCTCCGCCGAGGAGCGGATGGCCGACCACGCCCCCGCCGTCCGCCGCCGCCCGCCCCTGCACCGGGGCCTCACCCGGCAGGTCCTCGTCCTGGTCCTGCTGATCGCCGTCGCCTTCGCCACCGCGATCTACATGGGCGTCCGCCACCCCTACGGCTCCCCGCAGACCCGGCGGCCCGTGGAATCCCTCAGGATGACCGTCATCCCGCTCGCCCCCCAGGGCAAGGTGCCCGGCGCCACGGACCCCGAGAGGCTCTACGCGCACAGCCCCGCCGCCCCGTACGAGACCGGCGCCGAGGGCATCCCCCTGCCGGCCTCGCGCGGCACCGCCCACTTCTCCGACAGCCAGGTGGTGACCGCCCTCACCACCGCCAAGGACTACATCGTCCGCTCCTCGCTCTACCCCGAGGTGCTCAGCGGCCGCGAGGTCAGCCCCGCCCGCGCCCTGATCGACTCCGACCAGCTCGCCCAGTTCGACCAGAGCTTCGACCACCCGGCGGCTGACGGCCGGCACGCGGCCACGGGCTGGGTGGTCCGCATCGACCCCGCCCGCGCCCAGCTCGCCGACGGCAGGATCCGCGTGTTCGGCAGCCTGCACGCGGCCGAAGCCGACTCGGCGACCCTGGAGGTCACCGCCGACCACACCTTCGTCTACGCCCTGCGCCCCATCGGCGCCGCCGCCGACGCCCCCGCCTCCCTCTTCACGGTCCGCCGCGAAGTGACCTTCCGCTTCGACCGCGACGACCTGCGCACCCACCAGGTCCAGCTGGTCACGTCCTACGTCCAGGCGGGCCCCCTCGCCTGCGCCGAGGACGCCTCGGCCTACCTGCGTCCCCTCCTGGCCGGCCAGACGGCCCGGTCGGGCGGCCCCGCGGGCACCAATCCCTACGAGACGGACAGCGCCACGGCCCTGTGCGGGACGCTGGCCACCGGGGCCCAGCCGAAGGTGTGAGGGGCGCGGAGGGGAAACGGCGCCGCGCCGAAGGCCGTGGCCCCCTCCGCCGGCCTGGCGGCTACTCCTCGCCGCCGCCCGGGGCGTCCCCCTTGGCCGGCGGCGGGCTCCGGAAGCCGTCGAAGCCCCGCCGGACCCGGCCGCCCAGGTCGCCCGCGCCGCCCGCGAGGTCCGTGACCAGCTTCATCAGCGGGTCCTTGGAGGTCTTCACATCGCTCGCGTAGCTGGCCGCCGACTCGCGGAAGGAGTCGCTGACGGAGGCGTCCCCGTCCTCGCTGCGCCGGGGGTAGTGCCCGTCCATGATCCGCTGGTAGTCCCGGGACTCGGCCCACTTCTTCAGCTCGGCGGCCCGCACGGTGGTGAAGGGATGCGAGCGGGGCAGCACGTTCAGGATCTTCAGCACCGAGTCGCGCAGATCGCCCCCGGAGTCGTACTCCTCGGCCTGCTCCAGGAACGCGTCCACGTTCATCTCGTGCAGATGGTTGCCGCCCGCTATCTTCATCAGCCCCCGCATCGAGGCCCGGACGTCCTGGCCCACCAGCAGGCCCGCCCGGTCGGCGGACAGCTCCGACTTGCGGAACCACTCCCGCAGCGCCGTGACGATCGCCATGATCGCCAGGTTGCCCAGCGGGATCCAGGCGACCTTCAGCGCGAGGCTCGTCAGGAACAGCAGGATGGTGCGGTACACCGAGTGCCCGGACAGCGCGTGCCCCACCTCGTGCCCGACGACCGCCCGCATCTCCTCCTCGTCGAGCAGCTCCACCAGCCCCGTGCTGACCACGATGATCGGCTCGTCCAGGCCGATGCACATCGCGGTCGGCTGCGGGTCCTGCGTGACGTACATCGGCGGAACCTTCTGCAGGTCCAGGATGTAACAGGCGTCCAGCAGCATGTCGTGCAGGTGCGAGAACTGCCGCTCGGAGACCCGCACCGAGTCGGACAGGAACAGCAGCCTGAGGCTCCGCTCCGGCAGCAGCCCGCTGAGCGCCTTGAAGACGGTGTCGAACCCGCTCAGCTTGCGCAGCGCGACCAGGGCCGAGCGGTCGGCGGGGTGCTCGTACGCGCGCGTGGAGATCCCCGGGAAGCGTCTGCGCTGCCTGCTCGGCACCCGCTCGTGCCCCGTGTGCTGGTGGCCGTCGTCGGACATGTCTTCCCCCATGTGCGTGTGAGTGCCCACTGTGCCCCCGAGGCGGGGCCCAGCCTAGGCGGAGATACCTTGGACGGGCAGTACACCCGAAGGAGTCCACGTCATGGAGCACCACCCCGCAGCCGCCTGGCTGACCGAGGCCGCCACGAGCGCCGTCCAGCAGCACGGGTCAGGGAACCTGCTCCGCGTCGTGCTGATCGTGATGGTCCTCGGCTGCGTACTGACCGCCTGGTTCCTCCTGCGCGGCTACAAGCGGAAGGACGACTGACGGGCGGCGAAGGTTCCCCGCCGCCGGGCACCGACCGCTCCCCGCCGCGCGTGAGCCGCCGGCGCCCTCCGGTCGCAACGGCGGAGTCGGCGTGATCGCCGCACGGCCGCCCGCTTACGATGGGCCGACATCTTTATTCCGCCCACACGCGATAGGTCCTGCCGAAGATGAGCCTCCACAGCGCAGCAGCCCAGTTGGTCACCCTTGCCGCCGAGGGCGAGCAGCACGGCGGAAACCACAACAGCCTGAACCCGGCCCTCACCGGCGGCGGCGCCCTGTTCATCCTGCTCCTGCTGCTGTGGATCACCACGCGCTTCAACCGCGACCGCTGAGCGGGGAACCCGTCCCCGGCCGGACGTCCGAGGCCGGGCCGGTAGGGTCTGCACGCATGGGAGAGCAGGACATGCCTACCGGTCCGGCGCACGAGACCGCCGACGACACGGTGAAGCACCCGCAGCACGGACCGGGCAACGGCCCCGCCCACACGGGCAAACGGCGTCTCGGCGTCATGGGCGGAACGTTCGACCCGATCCACCACGGGCACCTCGTGGCGGCCAGCGAGGTCGCCGCGCAGTTCCACCTGGACGAGGTGGTGTTCGTCCCCACCGGCCAGCCGTGGCAGAAGTCCCACCGCAAGGTCTCCCCGGCCGAGGACCGCTACCTGATGACGGTCATCGCGACCGCGGAGAACCCGCAGTTCTCCGTCAGCCGCATCGACATCGACCGAGGCGGTCCCACCTACACCGTCGACACCCTGCGCGACCTGCGCGCCCTCAACCCCGACACCGACCTCTTCTTCATCACCGGCGCCGACGCCCTCGCCCAACTGCTGACCTGGCGCGACTCGGAGGAACTGTTCTCCCTCGCGCACTTCATCGGCGTCACCCGCCCCGGCCACAACCTCACCGACCCGGGCCTGCCCGAAGGCGGAGTCTCGCTCGTCGAGGTGCCCGCACTCGCCATCTCGTCCACAGACTGCCGTGCGAGAGTCGCCAAGGGAGACCCCATCTGGTACATGGTGCCGGACGGAGTCGTGCGCTACATCGACAAGCGCGAGCTGTACCGCGGCGAGTGAGCCGAGAGGGGCACCGGTGAACGACCGATACGACGCGGGTGACGCAGGCTACGGAGGCGGCCCGTACGAAGTCGTCGGCTACGACGAGTACGGCCGGCCCGTGTACGGGCAGGTCCCGGCACAGCAGGCCCCGCAGTCCCAGCAGGCGGCCTACGACCCGTACGCCCAGCAGCAGGGTTACGGCTACGACCCCTACGCCACCGGCCGGCAGCCGCAGCCGCCCTCCTACGGCCCGGTCCAACAGCCGCACGCCTACGACCCCTACGGCACCCAGGCGCCGTACGACCCGTACGCCACCGGCACCCAGGAGGCCACGGGCTACGACCCCTACGGGCAGGCGGCGAGCAGCGGACAGCAGCCCCGGGTCGCCGAGCAGACCGCCTACATCCCGCAGCAGGCCGGCCCCGCGGAGAACATCCGCGTCCCGGAGGGCACCCCGGTCCAGCCGGACGCCCGGACGCCGGGGGACACCGATCCCGCCACGGCGGAAGAGGACCACCACACCGAGCAGTTCGCCTTCGTCGAGGAGCCCGACGGCGACTCCGAGGACGTCATCGACTGGCTGAAGTTCACCGAGAACCGCACCGAGCGCCGCGAGGAGGCCCGCCGCCGCGCCCGCAGCCGGATCATCGCCCTTCTCGTCGTCCTGGCCCTCGTCGCGGTCGGCGGTGTCGGCTACCTCTGGTTCGCCGGGAAACTGCCCGGTCTGTCGTCGTCCGACGGCAAGACCGGCACCGCCACGCCGGTCACCGCCCAGAAACGCGACGTGATCGTCGTCCACCTGCACAACACCGGCAAGAGCGGCACCTCCACGGCGCTGCTGGTCGACAACACCACCACCAAGCAGGGCACCACGGTTCTGCTGCCCAACTCCCTCGCGCTGACCGACGACGACGGCTCCACCACGACCCTCGCCAAGTCCGTGGACGACGACGGCGCCTCCGGCACCCGCGACCAGCTCGACACGGTCCTCGGCACCAGCATCCAGGGCACCTGGCGCCTCGACACGCCCTACCTGCAGAACCTCGTCGAACTCGTCGGCAACATCGAGATCGACACCAACACCGACGTGCCCGACCCGGACACCAAGAAGAAGGGCACCGCCCCGCTCGTCCACAAGGGCCGGGGTCAGACGCTCAGCGGCAAGATGGCCGTCGCCTACGCCACCTACCGCGCCGCCGGCGAGTCCCAGAACGCCCAGCTTGAGCGGTTCGGCCAGGTCATGCAGGGCGTGCTGCGCAAGATGTCCTCCGACCCGTCGTCCGCCACCACCACCGTGCAGACCCTCGCGCAGATCCTGGACCCGCCGCTCACCGACAAGGACCTCGGCGGCTTCCTCGCCAAGCTCGCCGACCTCGCCAAGAGCGGCGACTACCGGACCGCCCTGCTGCCCGTGCAGTCCGACGGCACCCTCACCGCGCAGACCAGCGACAGCGTGGTGAAGGACATCCTCGGCGGCACTGCCAAGAGCCCCGACGCCGGCTCCTCGGTCCGGGTCTCCGTCCAGAACGCCACCGGTGTGAAGGACGACACGGAGAAGGCGCGCGTGGTGCTCCTCAACGGCGGCTTCACCTTCCTGGAGGGCGGCACCGCCTCCGGTACCCAGGCCGCCTCGAAGGTGCTGTACGCGGACGCCGCCGACAAGGCGAACGCCACCGAGGTCGCCAAGACCCTCGGGCTGCCCGCCGGCTCCGTCACCAAGGGCAGCGTCTCCTCCGGCGCCGACGTCTCGGTGATCCTCGGCAGCGACTACGAGCCGTCCTCCTCCTGAGCCCGAGCCGCCCTCTTCCTGCCCTGGAGCCGCCTTCCGAACCGGGGCGCGGCCGGGGGCACCCCACGTGATGCCGTAATCACGTGGGGTGCGCCGGGCGGTCCGTGAGACCCTTGATGACAAAAGACCGCCGACGGAAAGCCATGTAGTGACCGCCACCGACCGTTCCCTTGAGCTCATCAACACCGCCGCCCAGGCGGCGGCCGACAAGCTCGCCCACGACGTCATCGCCTACGACGTGAGCGACGTGCTGTCGATCACGGACGCCTTCCTGCTGGCGTCCGCGCCGAACGACCGCCAGGTCAAGGCCATCGTCGACGAGATCGAGGAGCGCCTCCTGAAGGACCTCGGGGCCAAGCCGGTCCGCCGCGAGGGCGACCGGGAGTCCCGCTGGATCCTGCTCGACTACGTCGACATCGTCGTCCACGTCCAGCACAGCGAGGAGCGGGTCTTCTACGCCCTGGAGCGGCTGTGGAAGGACTGCCCCGAGCTGGAGCTGCCCGCCGACGCCAAGGCCACCCGAGGCAAGGCGGAGGAACACGCCAGGGCGCAGGCCGCCGAGGCCGACCAGGAACCGGGCGGGGCCTGGTGATGAGCGCCACCGGCGAGGTGACCGACCGCAAGGGACGGGGCCGCCGCATCATCCTGTGGCGGCACGGCCAGACCTCCTGGAACGTGGAGCGCCGCTTCCAGGGCACCACGGACGTCGAGCTGACCGAGACGGGCATCGGCCAGGCCCGCCGCGCCGCCCGGCTGCTCGCGTCCCTGAGGCCCGACGCGATCGTCTCCTCGGACCTGCAGCGGGCCGCGCACACGGCCGCCGAGCTGGCCGCCCTCACCGGCCTTGACGTCACCCGCGACGAGGGGCTGCGCGAGACCTACGCGGGCGTCTGGCAGGGGCTGACGCACGAGGAGATCATCGCCCGCCACGGCGAGGAGTACGCCGCCTGGAAGCGCGGTGAGGCCGTCCGCCGCGGCGGCGGCGAACTGGAGACCGAGGTCGCCGACCGCGCCGCCCCCGTCGTGCTGCGGCACGCCGAGAAGCTGCCCGAGGACGGCACGCTCGTCGTCGTCAGCCACGGCGGCACCATCCGCACCACCATCGGCCGACTCCTCGGCCTGGACGCCCGGCACTGGGAGAGCCTCGGCGGGCTCTCCAACTGCTGCTGGTCCGTGCTCGGCGAGGGTGCCCGTGGCTGGCGCCTGCTGGAGCACAACGCGGGCACCCTCCCGGAGCCCGTCCTCGGCGACGACGACTGACCGTCCCGAGCCCCCGACCCCGGATTTCACTTTCTGGCAGGTCACAGGCTAAAGTTCTTCTTGTTCGCCCCGCCGAGCGGGAAGAACGTGAGGGGCTATAGCTCAGTTGGTAGAGCGCCTGCATGGCATGCAGGAGGTCAGGAGTTCAATTCTCCTTAGCTCCACTGATCGACACTCTGTTGAGTTGTCAAAGATCGGTGATGAGGATCCCGTCCCCACAGGGGGACGGGATTTTCTGCGTCCGGCTGCCTTCAGTTCCGTGCGGCTGCCTCCAGTTCTTCAGTGCTCGGCGGCCACAGCCGCTCCCTTCGCTCCCGCAGCACCGCGATCTTCGCCCGCGTCTCCTCGTCCTCCGGCGTGTAGACCACGATCCGGCACTCGGGCATCCCGTCGATGGACAGTGACTGCGAGGTCATCCGCATCTCGCCCACGGCCGTGTGGCGGAACATCTTCACCCGAGGCCCTGGAGGCACCACCTCACCGCTCGCCCACAGCTCGGCGAACCAGGGGCTCGCCGCCGACAGCCCGCGTATGTACTCCTCCCAGGCCTGCTCGCCCACGTGTCTGCCGTAGGACGACCGCAGGGTCGCCACCATCCGCGGCAGCTCCTTCTCCCGGTGCACCAGCGGACAGACTTCGTCCGGCAGCGTGAACAGCGTCCACAGCACGTTCGGCACGCCGGTCGCGAGCGTCTTGGGGACCAGGAACAGGTCCCGGTAGGCGGCGTTGGTGGCCAGGACGTCGTACCGCGCGTTGTAGACCGTCGCCAGCATCGGGTCGAGGGCGTCGACGATGCCCTGCACCTCCGGGCTGATCCGTCGGGTCAGTCCCTCGGGCGCCGGCTCGAACGGGACCTCCGCGAGCCGGTACAGGTGCTCCCGCTCCGCCGGGTCCAGCCGCAGCGTCCGCGCGACCGCGTCCAGCACCTGCGGTGAGGCGTTGATCGGCCGGCCCTGCTCCAGCCACGTGTACCAGGTCACGCCCACGCCCGAGAGCTGGGCGACCTCCTCCCGGCGCAGCCCGGGAGTACGCCGCCGCAGGCCCGGCGGCATCCCCACGTCGGCCGGTGTGACCCGGGCCCGCCTGCTGCGCAGGAAGGCGGCCAGTTCGGGCCTGCGTCGCTGTGTCCTCGTCCCCATCGTCATCCCCCGTCGTCCCGCGTCGTTCCCCGTCGTCCCCGTCTCATGGTCGGCACCCGGTCCCGCCCCTGCCAGGTGCTGGCAGTACCAGCATCGGCAGGCACTCGGCACCGGTACCGGCCCGTCGTCACGCTCGACGCCATGACGACGACATCCCGTACCGGTCCGGGCCCCGGCCCCGTCCCGAACCCTGCGACCAGTGAAGCACTCGCCACTGACAGTGACGTCACGGCCGTGGATCAGGCCGCCTCACCCGTCATGGACAGTGAACCACCTGCCACCGACAGTGACGCCCCGACCGCCGGCCGGCCTGCCTCACCCATCACGGACAGTGAAGCACCCGCCACTGACAATCGGCCCCGGCTGCTGCTCGGCGTGCTGCTCGCCGCTCTGTTCATGGCGGCTCTCGACGTCTTCATCGTGAACGTCGCGGCCCCCACGATCGGTTCCGACCTGCACGCTTCCGGCGCCGACCTGCAACTGGTCATCGCCGGCTACACCATCACGTACTCCGTGCTCCTGATCACCGGGGCACGGCTCGGCGACCGGCTCGGCCACGGCCGGGTCCACTTCGCCGGACTGGCCCTGTTCACCGCGGCCTCGCTCGCCTGCGGGCTGGCGTGGGGCTCGACCGAGCTGATCGTGTTCCGGCTGGTGCAGGGCGCGGGCTCGGCCCTGATGATCCCGCAGGTGCTCAGCCTCATCCAGCGCGGCTTCACCGGGGAGGCACGGGCGCGGGCGCTGGGCGCCTACTCGGCGGTCCTGGCCGTGGGTGCGGCGGCCGGGCAGGTCGCCGGCGGGCTGCTGGTCAGCGCCGACCTGTTCGGTACCGGCTGGCGGCCGGTGTTTCTGGTCAACGTGCCGGTGGGCGCCCTGCTGCTCGTGCTGGGCCGGCGGGTCCTGCCGCTGGGCCCGGCGGTCGGTCGGGAGCGCTCCCGCGCGCTCGATCTGCCCGGACTGGTGCTGCTCGGCGCCGCCGTGTCGTTGCTGACGGTGCCGCTGGTGCTCGGGCAGGAGGAGGACTGGCCGCTGTGGGCCTGGCTGTCGCTGGCCGCCGCCGCTGTGCTGTTCGCCCTGTTCTGCGGCTACGAGTCCCGACTGGCCCGGCGTGGCGGCGCCCCCCTGATCGCGCCCCGCGTACTGCGGCATCCCGGCATCGGTCTCGCCGTCTTCCGCATCCTCGCCGTGATGTCGGTCAACGCTGGCTTCCTGTTCGCGCTGACCCTGCACGTCCAGGGCGGCCTCGGCCACAGCGCCCTGCGGGCCGGACTGGGTTTCGTGCCGACCGCGGCCGTCTTCGGCGCCGTCAGCCTCACCTGGCGGAAGTGGCCGGCGGCCTGGCAGCGGACCCTGGTGCCGGCCGGGTTCGCACTCACCGCGGTGTCCGTCGCGGTCGTCGGGCTCGCCTTCCACGGCGGCGGTGACGGGGGAGCGGTCCTGTACGCGGGGTACGCGGGCACGGGTGCCGGGCTGGCGCTCGCCTTCAGCCCGACGCTCACCGGGGCCCTGGCCACCGTGCGACCCGAGGACGCGGCGGACGCCAGCGGCCTGCTGGCGACGGTCGCGCAACTCGGTCAGCTGATCGGCGTCGCGGCATTCGGCACACTGTTCCTGAACCGGCTTGAGTCATTCGGGGCGCTGCGCGCGTATCCCTCCGCGGAGGCGTTCTCCGTGGTCGCCTGGGCGCTGGCCGCAACGGCCGCGGCGGGAGCCGTGTCCGGACTGGTACTGAGGCGTCGCTGACCGTATCGGTCCGGTCGTGGCAGAATCAAACGGCCGGAAGGGGGCGCGGCCCGACGGGAGGGAGTAGCGATGCCTGCGAGCATCCTTGAGGAGGTCGGCCACCTCCTCGGTGCGGCGTTGATACGGGACACGACCACCCGGCTGAGCTGCCCTTCCTGCGGTTCCGCGCATGTGGCGCAGGTCCTCGGCGACAACGGCGGAATCTCCTACGTGTGCACGGCCTGCGGCCACAGCTGGAGCTGATCGATGGGTGCACACAGGCGAAAGTGCGACTGGTGCGGGAGCGGTACCCCGATCGTGCGTGACATGGAGCCGATCAATCCCGATTACCAGTACTGGTGCGAGGAATGCGCGCGGGCGCTGATCATAAAAGGTGACCCGATCGAGACATACCGGGAGCTGGAGGGCGAGCCGATCTACGGTCGCCTCCTGGAGGAGCACTGCACGCTCAAGAGGTTCTACCAGTTCGTCACGGCTTGACGCGGAGCCCGCCCGGCCCGGCCTTCGGCAACGATGTCCGGGCCAGCGCGAGGAAGACCGCGCCGACGCCCCCGTAGACGGCCGACAGCGTCAACTCCGTGCTCGACTGGTGCAGTTCCGGCCGCCCGGTCCCGTGCGGCACCCACCACGGGGCGTACGAGCAGAACACCAGCAGGGTGCCCAGGGCCGCCGTCCGCTGCCCGCGCGTCCACAGCAGCAGCACCAGCGGCACGCACCACACCCAGTGGTGCGTCCAGGAGACCGGGCTGATCAGCAGGGCGGTGACCGCGCAGACGCACACCGCCCAGGCCCGCTGCCCCAGCAACTCCGCCCGGACGGCCACGGCGAGGCCCAGGACGGCCGTCGTGGCCACGCAGATCATCCAGAGGGCTCCCGGCTCGGGTGTGTGCAGTAGGCGGGCCAGGATGCCGCGCAGGGCTTGATTGGCGGTGTCCTCGGCACGCCCGACCCGGCCGGCGCGGAACAGCATCTCCGTCCAGAACCGCCAGGAGTCGTACGGCAGGACGGCCGCCGCCAGCAGCGTCGCCCCGGCGAACGCGACGGCCGCCCCGCGCGCGTGCCGCAGCCACGGCTCGCCGTGACCGCCCCTCAGGCGGGCCACCAGGCCCGTGGCCAGCAGGAACACCGGGAACAGCGCGGGCGTCAGCTTGACGGCCGCGGCCAGCCCTAGGCCCACCCCCGTCCAGCGGTCGAACCCGCCGGCGGGGCGGCGGGTCAGATCCCACAGCACCAGGACTGCCAGCAGCAGGTTGATCTGGCCGTAGCGCACGGTCGTCCACACCGGCTCGCACCACACGGCCGTCGCCGCGACCCACCACGCGGTCTCCACGCGCGCGTGGCCGACGAGTTTCAGCGAGAGCCGGACGAACACCACCAGCAGCGCGAGGTTCCCGGTCGTCGCCAGCGCCCGCAGGAGCGCGGTGTCCAGCAGAGGCAGCGGGGTGAACAGCAGGGCGGCGAACGGCGGGTAGGTGGTGGGCAGGTGTGCGGCCGTGGCGCGCAGCGCGTACAGGTCGCCGCCGGCGCGCACGGTGGCTCCCTCGGCGCGGTAGACCATCAGATCGATCATGGACACGTGCGCCGCCCGCTGAGCCGCCCAGAAGGCCGCGAAGGACGCCAGGCACACGCCCAGCGCGACCGGGACCCTGTGGTGGGCTGAGGGTGACACGATCATGGCCATGAAAACCGACATTAGCGGGCGAATCGGTGCGGAGCCGAAACCGATTTTGTGCTGCGCCCTCCGCCCTGTAATGTTTACGTCGTCGCCGGGGGAACCGGGCGAAACAACAGAACAAGGGGCTATAGCTCAGTTGGTAGAGCGCCTGCATGGCATGCAGGAGGTCAGGAGTTCAATTCTCCTTAGCTCCACAGAAGTCGAAGGCGGACCATCCCGACGGATGGTCCGCCTTCGGCGTGTTGCGGCACGGCGTGGCCGGGCGAAGGGGGCGGGTCACCCCGTACGGGTGACCCGTCCCCTTCGCGTGTGCTCAGCGGCCGAGCGCGCGCCGGCCGCGGCCCTGGGAGAGGACCGGCAGGTTGCGCGACGGCGCCTGCCCGCGCGTGTCCTCCTCGATGCGCAGGGCCAGTGCCGGGCAGCGGCGCACCGCGCGCAGTGCCTTGGCCTCCGCGTAGCGCGGCACCTGCGCCTGGGCCACCGTCGGGAAGCCGTCGGCGCCGAGCTCGAACACCTCCGGGAGGATGTCCGCGCACAGCCCGTGCCCCCGGCAGAGCGTCCAGTCGACGTAGATCTTCTGGCGGCTGGCGCCGGTCTCCGCGGGCTCTGCGCCGCCCGGCACGCCCGTGGGCGCCCTGCCTCCCTCGAAGAGCGGCAGGACGCCCTCCACGGGCCGTCCGCAGCCGTTCCCGAGGACGTGCGCGGCCAGGTCGTCGGTGAACGCCTTGATGGTCGACTCCAGGAACATCGCCGAGCCGTCCGGGTGCGAACACGCCCCGCGCCGCTTCACGTTCTTGGCGACCTGCTTCAGCGCCTCCAGGGCGGCCGGTCCGCCGCCGTTCAGGATGTCCTCCAGCCCGCGCGCGGCGGCGGGCAGTCCCAGGTAGCAGGGCCCGCACTGGCCCGCGCTCTCCTCGGCCAGCCACTGCGCGACCCGCAGCGACTCGCCCAGCGGGCACGTCTCCTGGCTGATCGGCAGGATCGCGCCCGCGCCCAGCGAACCGCCCACCGCGTCCAGAGAGTTACGGGAGACGATCGCCTCGTTGACGGTCGCCGCGTCGATCCACTTGCCGTGGTAGCCACCGGTCAGCACACCCTGCGGGACCGGCGGGGCGCCGGCCAGTTGCAGCACGTAGCGCAGCGGCACGCCCGTGGGGACCTCGATCACCATCGGACGGGCGACCGCGCCGGACACCGTGAGCATCACGGTGCCCGGTTCGTCGTACAGACCGGTGTTGCCGTAGCGCTCCGGGCCGATGCGGGCGGCGATGGCCAGCTGCGCGAACGTCTCCGCGTTCGACAGCAGCGTGGGCGCGCCGCCGACGCCGCTCTGCGAGGCGCTGATCTTGCGGCCGGGCGGGATGGCCGGGCCGCCGTCGACGGAGCGGATCAGCGAGGCGGCGGCGCCGGTGACCATGCGCACCGGATTGCGCTGCACCCACGCGCGCAGCGCGGATCTACGGCTGTTGCTCAGCCCGCGTTCGGCGAGCGCGGCCTCCATGGAGCGCTGCGTGGACTCCCGGGTGACGCCGATGACGAGCGTGCGGGCGCCGAGCGCCTCGGCGCACAGCAGCGCGCCGTCGAGGATGAGGTGCGGGGCGCGGTTGATCAGCACCGTGTCCTTGCGGCAGGCCGGTTCGTCCTCGCTGCCGTTGACCACGACGACCGGCCGCACCCCGCGCTTGATCGCCGACTCGGCGACCGAGCGCAGCTTCTTGTGGAAGGGGAAGCCGGCGCCGCCGCGGCCCTTGAGGTTGATGCTTTCGGCGAGCTGGGCGAGCTGCTCGCCGCCCAGCGGGTCGAGCGGCCCGTGCACCTTCAGGTGCATGGCCAGATCGAGCCGCTCCACAAGGTCGAAGCCCGACGTGAGCTGGGGAAGCCCGACCACGCGGACTTCGGGGACGTCGGGCAGGGCCTCGTTCACTTAAAGCCTCCGGAAGGCGTGTTCCAAGGTTCGCCCGAGCCCGGTGTCTCGTAGGACGAGCCGGGCAGCGTTTCGGTGGCGGGACCGCTGTTGAACGTGTCACCCGGGTTGTACGTGCCGTAGAGGCCGTTTGTCTCACCGGTGTCGTACACGTCACTTCCGCCGTATCCGGGTGTGTCCGGATTGCCGTAGACCGGGATGGTGTATCCGGTGTCCTGGAGCGGGTCGTAGGCGGACGGCGGGGCCTCGCCGACCGGTGGCGGGGACGGGATCGGCCAGCTGCCCGAGGTGCTGGAGGGGCCGTCGACGCGCGGGATGGCCTCCGTGGGCCGCAGGTCCGTCGGCAGGTCCATGCGGGCGGTCTGGTCGGCCATGTAGGGCTGCTGGGGGCGGCCCGGCGTGGAGACCGCGCGGTAGGCCGCCGCGAAGCCGGAGTCGGGCTCGGCGGCGGGGGCGACCGGGGTCTGGTAGAGCGGGGATGCCACCGTCTCGGCGGACGCCGTGCGGGGATCGCGACGGCTCTCGAAGCCGGGCAGCGCCGACTCGGCCACGCGCGAGCGGCTCGCGTCCAGCTCGTCGAGTCCGGGCCGCTCCGAGCTGCCGAACAGGGACACCAGCCGGTCGGCGACCTTCCGCTTGACCGGGCGCGGGGCGGCGCGCAGCGCCAGGGCGCCCATCACGCCGAGCAGGGACAGGCTGTAGAGGATCACGAAGACCGGCTTGGCCGAGCGACCCGCGTAGAGGCCGTGGATCAGCGCCGCGCACCAGGCCGGGTAGGCCAGCATGTGCATGGCCCGCCAGCGGGCGGCGACCGGGGCCGGGGTGGCGAAATTGCTGCGCAGGGCGCCGGTGATGCCCACGAAGATCATCAGCAGGCCCGCGAGCGAGCCCAGTCCGATCAGGCCGGCGATTCCGGAGACGCCGAGCGAGAAAGGAATGATCGCGGCGATCAGCTTCGTGTGACCGAGCGCGATCTTCGTGGTGATGTGCAGCAACAGGAACGCGATCGAGGCGACCGCGGTCGTCCGGTGCACCGCCTGGCCGATGATCCGCTGGCGCGTGTTGAGGAAGATCCGGTCCTGGGCGAACAGGCCCCAGATCACCGAGCAGCTCAGGGAGACGAGGGACAGCACGCCCGCGCCGAAGTTCAGGAACTCGCGGAACTGGCTGCCTCCGACCAGCACGACCACGGGTATGAGCAGCAGGACGACAGCGGACGCCACCCCATAGGCCGAGCGGCCCGGTTTGGGGAGCGAGCTGGTACTACGACGAGGGTTCATGGGGGCAACTCCGAGCAGTTTCGGGAAAGCGGTCCCGCTGCCGCACTCTAAGTGGCGCCATACCGATCAGTACGGGGTTTGAGTTATTGCGTTGTTATCAACGGACCATGCGACTGGGGGAGGTGTCCCATAGGGGACGTTACGCGAAGTAATCGTTTGACCTTCGTTCAGTTCTGGCGGGCTTCGTGACATGTCCACCAGGGATACGGAAGCGCCTCGCGGCTTGCTCAAGGGCTGCGGTACCCTAACGCCATGCGTGCCGTACGCCTTCTGCTTAGCGGGCCGCGCTGATCAGTACCGACCCCGGTCCACCCGTGAGGTCGGCATCGGCGCGGCGTCCCCTCCTGTGCGAGGGGTTTTTTCGTTTCTTTGGATGTCACAGCCGCAGGCAGAGACGATCGATGGAGCTTTGAGGATCATGAGCGAGACGAACCCCGCTGCCACCGCCGCGTCGGCGGAGGCCGCGCCGCACCGCTACACGGCCGCCATGGCTGCCGAGATCGAGGCACGCTGGCAGGACTTCTGGGACGCCGACGGCACCTACGCGGCGGCGAACCCCACGGGCGACCTGGCGGGCGATCCCGAGCTGGTCGCCAAGCCCAAGAAGTTCATCATGGACATGTTCCCGTACCCCTCCGGCGCGGGCCTGCACGTCGGCCACCCGCTGGGCTACATCGCCACCGACGTCTACGCCCGGTTCCAGCGCATGACCGGCCACAACGTCCTGCACACCCTGGGCTTCGACGCCTTCGGCCTGCCCGCCGAGCAGCACGCCGTCGCGACCGGCGAGCACCCGCGGATCACCACCGAGGCCGCCATCAACAACATGAAGTCCCAGCTGCGCCGGCTGGGCCTGGGCCACGACAAGCGCCGGTCGTTCGCCACGATCGACCCGGACTACTACAAGTGGACCCAGTGGATCTTCCTGCAGATCTTCAACTCCTGGTACGACGAGGAGGCGCGCAAGGCCCGCCCGATCTCCGAGCTGATCGCACAGTTCGAGTCCGGTGAGCGCGCGGTTCCGGGCTCCACGCGTGCGTGGAGCGAGCTGACCGCCACCGAGCGCGCCGACATCCTGGGCGAGTACCGCCTGGCCTACGCCTCCGACGCGCCGGTCAACTGGTGCCCGGGCCTGGGCACCGTGCTGGCCAACGAGGAGGTCACCGCCGACGGCCGCTCCGAGCGCGGCAACTTCCCGGTCTTCAAGGCCAAGCTGCGCCAGTGGAACATGCGCATCACCGCCTACGCCGACCGGCTGCTGGAGGACCTGGAGGAGCTGGACTGGCCCGAGGCCATCAAGCTGCAGCAGCGCAACTGGATCGGCCGCAGTGAGGGCGCCCGCGTCGACTTCCCGATCGACGGCGAGCGCATCACGGTCTTCACCACCCGCCCCGACACCCTGTTCGGCGCGACCTACATGGTGCTGGCGCCCGAGCACCCGCTGGTCGAGAAGTTCACCCCCGAGGCGTGGCCCGAGGGCACGCACGAGGTGTGGACCGGCGGCCACGCCACCCCGGCCGAGGCCGTCGCCGCCTACCGTGCGCAGGCCGCCTCGAAGTCCGACGTCGAGCGGCAGGCCGAGGCCAAGGACAAGACGGGCGTCTTCACCGGCGCGTACGCGACCAACCCGGTCAACGGCGAGCAGGTCCCGGTCTTCATCGCCGACTACGTCCTGATGGGCTACGGCACCGGCGCGATCATGGCCGTGCCCGCGCACGACAGCCGGGACTTCGCCTTCGCGCGCGCCTTCGAGCTGCCGATCCGCTGCGTGGTCGAGCCGACCGACGGCCGTGGCACCGACGCGTCCACCTGGGACGACGCCTTCGTCTCCTACGACGCGAAGATCGTCAACTCCGACAGCGACGACCTGCGGCTGAACGGCCTGGGTGTGGTCGAGGCCAAGGCGCGCATCACCGCATGGCTGGAGCGCGAGGGCATCGGCGAGGGCACTGTCAACTTCCGGCTGCGCGACTGGCTGTTCAGCCGCCAGCGCTACTGGGGCGAGCCCTTCCCGATCGTCTACGACGAGGACGGCGTCGCCCACGCGCTGCCCGAGTCGATGCTGCCGCTGGAACTGCCCGAGATCGAGGACTACAGCCCGCGCACCTTCGACCCGGACGACGCCGACACCAAGCCCGAGACGCCACTGTCGCGCAACGAGGAATGGGTCCACGTCACCCTGGATCTGGGCGACGGCCCCAAGAAGTACCGCCGCGAGACCAACACCATGCCCAACTGGGCCGGTTCCTGCTGGTACGAGTTCCGCTACCTGGACCCGCACAACGACCAGAAGCTGGTCGACCCGGAGATCGAGCGGTACTGGATGGGGCCGCGCGAGGGCCGGCCGCACGGCGGTGTCGACCTGTACGTCGGCGGCGCCGAGCACGCCGTGCTGCACCTGCTGTACGCGCGCTTCTGGTCCAAGGTCCTGTACGACCTGGGACACGTCTCCTCCGCGGAGCCGTTCCACAAGCTGTTCAACCAGGGCATGATCCAGGCCTACGTCTACCGCGACAGCCGTGGCATCGCGGTGCCGGCCGTCGAGGTGGAGGAGCGCGACGGCGCCTACTACTACCAGGGCGAGAAGGTCAGCCGGCTGCTGGGCAAGATGGGCAAGTCCCTGAAGAACGCGGTGACTCCGGACGAGATCGCCGCCGAGTACGGCGCCGACACGCTGCGCCTGTACGAGATGGCCATGGGCCCGCTGGACGTCTCCCGCCCGTGGGACACGCGCGCGGTGGTCGGCCAGTTCCGGCTGCTGCAGCGGCTGTGGCGCAACATCGTCGACGAGAACACCGGCGAGGTCACCGTCACCGACGCCGAGGCCGACGAGGAGACCCTGCGCGCCCTGCACAAGGCGATCGACGGCGTGCGCCAGGACCTGGAGGGCCTGCGCTTCAACACCGCCATCGCCAAGGTCACCGAGCTGAACAACCACCTGACCAAGGCCGGCGCCGCCGTGCCGCGGTCCGTGGCCGAGCCGCTGGTGCTGATGGTCGCCCCGCTGGCCCCGCACATCGCCGAGGAGCTGTGGCGCAAGCTGGGCCACACCGACTCGGTCGTCCACCGGGACTTCCCGGTCGCCGACCCGGCCTACGTCGTGGACGAGTCCGTGACCTGTGTCGTGCAGATCAAGGGCAAGGTCAAGGCCCGGCTGGAGGTGCCGCCCACCATCTCCGAGCAGGAACTGGAGAAGGTGGCGCTGGCCGACGAGAAGGTCGTCGCGGCGCTGGACGGCGCGGGCATCCGCAAGGTGATCGTGCGGGCGCCGAAGCTGGTCAACATCGTCCCCGCGTAACAACCGGAGGATTTTCACCGGCTCGGGGTAGTCCCCTACGGGCAGGTTCGGGGTTCTTCCGGAACTCCGGACCTGCCCGCTGCGTTTACCGTGGAGAGCACAGCGGCTTGCGCCGTGCCGGCCGGAGGAGGAGCGTCATGGAAGTCGTGCTGACCGTGTTCGCCCTGCTCTTCCTGCTGTTCGTCGCCCTGGGCGCGTACGCCACGGTCAAGGCGGTCGGCGCCGCCAAGCGCGGCGTGGACCGGACCATCGCGCAGGCCCGCCGCACCGTCGAGGACCACACCCTGCGCGCCAAGTCCTTCGCGCAGATCGGCCCCGCCGGCGAGATCGCCCAGCTGCGGCTCGCGCTGCGCACGTCCATGCGCGCCACACAGGACGCGCTGCACGCGGGCGTGGCGGAGGACGAGTCGCTGAAGGAGTCCCTCGGCCTCTTCGAACGGCTCAGCGCACACGGACACGAGCTGGACGCCGACCTCAAGCGTCTGGAGTCCGAGCCGGACCGGGCCACGCTCACCGCACGCCTGCCCGAACTGCGCAGCCGCACCGAGCGGATCACCAAGTCCGCCGACTCCCTGCGCTGGGCCGTCCGCGACCGGGCCCGCCGATTCGCCGACGACGATCTGGGCACCCTCAGCGCACAGATCGACATCGAAGCGGACGCCCTGCGCCACTGGACGCGGGCCGAGCCCGGCCAGGCGCCCCCGCCGTGGCCCGACGCACCCGCCACCGTCGACGGCCGGACCACGGAACAGACCTGGCCCAAGGCCGCCGGGGCTCCCGCCGCCGAGGAGCCGGCTCCCGAGGCGATCGCCCCGCCGTCCTGGCGCCCCACCGCCCCATGGCAGAAGAAGCCCCGCCCCGAGAGCACCACATGAGCGAGCCGCACCCGGGCCTCGGGACAGGGGCCGGGCTGCCGAGTGAGCACTACGCCAGGTAACCTCCAGCTCATGTCCCGCCATGTCGCGATCGTCACCGATTCAACGGCCTACCTGCCGCCCCGGGCGATGGAGCGTCATGGCATCACCGCGGTCCCGCTGACCGTGGTCCTCGGCGACCGGGCCCTGGAAGAGGGCACCGAGATCTCGACCCGCTCCCTGGCCCAGGCACTGCAGAAGCGACGCCCTGTCACCACGTCCCGCCCCAGCCCCCAGGTGTTCGCGGAGACCTACCGCAAGGTCGCCGAGTCCGGCGCGAGCGGCATCGTCTCCCTGCACCTGTCCGCCGAACTGTCCGGCACCTACGACGCGGCGGTCCTCGCGGCGCGCGAGGCACCGGTGCCCGTGCGGGTGGTGGACACCGGAATGGTCGCGATGGCGCTCGGCTTCTGCGCGCTCGCCGCGGCCCAGGCCGCGGAAGCGGGCGGCACGGTGGACGAAGCCGTCACGGCCGCCGAGAAGCGCGCGGACGGCACCTCCGCCTTCTTCTACGTCGACACCCTCGACTATCTGCGCCGCGGCGGCCGTATCGGTGCCGCGCAGGCACTGCTGGGCTCCGCGCTCGCCGTCAAACCCCTGCTCCAGCTGGACGGCGGCCGTATCGACCTGCTCGAAAAGGTCCGTACGGCGTCCAGGGCGATCGCGCGCCTGGAGGAACTGGCCGCCGAGCGGGCGGGCGGCGCCGAGGTCGACATCGCCGTCCATCATCTTGCCGCCCCCGACCGCGCCGCCGCGCTCGCCGACCGGCTGCGGGCGCGCGTCCCGGGCCTGGCGGACCTGCATGTCAGCGAGGTCGGAGCGGTGATCGGAGCGCACACCGGGCCCGGGCTGCTGGGCGCGGTCGTCTCGCCTCGCTGACAACGGCGATCCCGGGTACGGCCTGATTCCGTTGATGCCGAGGGCCGGCCCGTTTCACCCGTGTGAGTGGCGGGGTTTTCCACAACCGGGCGGTCGTCCACCGGAATTCACCAAGATCATCGCGATCGGGTGGAATGCCCCATCCTCGTCGCATGGCACTTCGATCTCGCTCACGCACAGCAACCGCGACCAGCGGCCCCGGCCGTGACCCCGCCTCCGACGGCCGTGTCCGGCAGCGCCGCCCCGCCGGCCGTCGCCATGTCCGCCGCCACCCGTCCGCGCCGGCGGAGGAACTGCGCCGCCGAGCAGAACTCCTCTTCGGCGAACGGGCCGTGCAGTGGCGGGAGTCGGGGAACGCGCCGCCGATCCGGGACGGCTCCGGGGACACACCGACGGCAACGGTGACCGGCCTGGCACCCGGCCTGAGTTCGCCTTCGGGTTCCAGGCGGACGGTGACAGCGGTCACGTCGGTGTCGGGCGGGATCCGGTCGCGGGCAGCGACTGTCACCGCGCCTGAACCGGGCGGTGCGGTGCGGTTGCCGGAGCGGGAGCGGGAGCCCGAATCGGAGCCGGTGTCGGTGTCGGAGGAGCCCAGGGCCCCTGGCTGGCGGCAGCGGGCCGGGCTGGCGCTGCGCGAGCGGATGCCGGTGTGGCTCCAGACCCGGTACGCAGTGGAGCGGCGGGGAGCCGTGGCGCTCGCGGTGGTGCTCGTGGCCGCCGCTGTCTTCGCCGTGCAGCACTTCTGGGCGGGTCGGCCCCAGCAGGTGAGTGCCCCTCAGGTGGTGCGTGCTCAGGCGCCCTTCACCAAGAAGGGTGAGGGAGCGACCGTCGCACCGGCCGTCGGCACGTCGGCGACACCCGGCGCGGAGATCGTCGTGGACATCAGCGGCAAGGTCCGGAAGCCGGGGATCCGGCGGCTGCCGGCCGGTGCCCGGGTGGCCGACGCGCTGCGGGCGGCGGGCGGGGTCCGGCCGGGCGTGAGCACGGAAGGACTGAACCGAGCCCGCTTCCTGGTCGACGGCGAACAGGTCGTCGTCGGCACCCCTGCCGAGGCCGCCGCTTCGCCTGCCCCGGGAGGAGGTTCGCTCACCGGAACCACCGGCACGGGCCCGCCGGCGCCGGTCTCCCTGAACACGGCCACGGCGGACCAGCTCGACACCCTGCCCGGAGTCGGCCCGGTACTGGCCCAGCACATCATCGATTACCGCACCCAGCACGGCGGCTTCCGCTCGGTGGACGAACTGCGCGAGGTCAACGGTATCGGCGACCGCCGGTTCACCGATCTGCGCGACCTGGTACGGCCATGAGCCGCGTGCTCGACGTGACCGGCCCGCGCTCCGAGCCCGAGCGGGATGACACCGCGCGCACCGACCGGAGCGGTCCCATGGACCTGCGCCTGGTACCGCCGGCACTCGCGGCCTGGGCCACGGCGGCCCTGACCGTGGACGCACCGGGGGCCTGGACCGCGGCGATCGCCGCCGTCTGCCTGGTCGGCGGGCTGCTCCTGCTGTCGGTGCGGAGGCCGGGAGGGGCGGGCGGCGCCGGACGGGCTGAGACGGATCTGCCGGCCGATGACGCGGTCGGTGCTCGGCGGACGGCGTCGACAGGGACGGCGGCGACGGAAAGGGCGGTGACGGTCAGGGCTGCGACAGGGACGGCGGTGACGGGGAGAGTTGCGACAGGGACGCCGGTGACGGGAAGGGCTGCGACAGGGAGGGCGGTGACGGGCACGGCGGTGGCGGGGCAGGGGCGCCGGACGGGGCTGGCCCGGTGGGTGCGCGCTCGGTTCGGATGGGCGCGTGCCGCCGTCGCCACGGTGTTGCTCTGCATCGCCGCGGCAGCCGCCTCCGCCGGGCTGCACGGGGCCGACGTGCGACGTGGGCCGGTGCCCGAGCTGGCCCGGCGGTTCGCGACCGTGACCGCCGAGGTCGAGGTGACCGGCGATCCCTGGCTGAGCAGGCCACACGTCCGTGGTGATCACGCGGCCCCCGCCGCGGTGCTGGCCCGGGCCGAGGTGCGCAGTATCGAGGAGGCTCACGGAAGACGTGCGCGGACGCGGACCCCCGTACTGCTGATCGTCGACCCGGATGTCCCAGCACCGGAGGAGAGCGCCGGGGGAAGACGGAGTTCCGGGCCGCCGCCGGACCGTGTCGAACGGAGCGTGGCGGCTGGGCGAGCCGCCTGGCTCGGGCTGCTGCCGTCCACGCGGCTGCGGGTGGCCGGGCGGCTGGCGCCAGGGCTGGCGGGCGGTGACCGGATCGCGGCCGTGCTGCGGGTGCGCGGCCGTCCGGAGCCGCGGATCGTAGCCGGGCCGAACGGGCCGCAGCGTTTGGCGGGACGGCTCCGAGCCGGCCTGCGGGACGCGACCGAAGACCTGCCGGAAGACGCGCGGGCGCTGCTGCCGGGGCTGGTCGTCGGGGACACCTCGCGGATCACGCCCGAGCTGGACCACGCCTTCCAGGAGACGGACCTGGCGCACACGCTCGCCGTCTCCGGCAGCAACCTCACCGTCCTGCTGGCGTTGCTCATCGGCCCGCCCGGCCTGGCCCAACGGGCCGAGCGCCGTGGCCTGGCACCACGCCTGGGACTCTCCCTGCGGGCGACGGCCCTGCTCGCGGGGGCGCTGACACTGGGCTTCGTGGTCGTCTGCCGGCCCGACCCCAGCGTGCTGCGGGCCGCCGCCTGCGGCGCGGTCGCGCTGCTCGCCCTGGCCACCGGGCGCCGGAGATCACTGGTGCCGGCATTGGCCACGGCCGTCCTGCTGCTGGTGCTGTACGACCCGTGGCTGGCCCGCAGTTACGGCTTCCTGCTGTCCGTGCTGGCCACCGGTGCGCTGCTGGTGCTGGCGCCGGGCTGGAGCGAGGCGTTGCGGCGGCGCGGAGTGCGTCCGCGGCTCGCCGAGGCCCTGGCGGCGGCCGCCGCCGCGCAGGCCGTGTGCGCGCCCGTCGTGGCGGTGCTGTCGGCCAGGGTGAGCCTGGTGGCGGTGCCGTGCAACCTGCTGGCCGAGGTGGCGGTGGCGCCGGCGACGGTCCTGGGATTCGCGGCGCTCGCGACGGCGCCGGTGGCGATGCCGGTGGCCAAGGTGCTGGCCTGGTGCGCGAGTTGGCCGGCGCGGTGGATCGCCGGCGTCGCCCGGACCGGGGCGGCGCTGCCGGGCGCGGGAGTGGACTGGCCCGGGAGCTGGCCGGGCGCACTGGCGCTGGCGGTGGTCACCGCGGCCCTCGTCCTGGCCGGCCGGAGACTGCTGCGGCACCCGGGCTGGTGCGCCCTGCTCGGCGTGCTGCTCATGCTGCTGGTCACGCGGCCGGCGCCGCTGACCCGGATGATCATCGGCTGGCCACCGCCGGGCTGGCGGTTCGCGATGTGCGATGTCGGGCAGGGTGACGCGACCGTGCTGGCGGCGGGCGAGGGTGCCGGCGTGGTGGTGGACGCCGGCCCCGATCCGGCGCTGGTCGACGACTGCCTGCGACGGCTGGGCATCACTCGTGTCCCCCTCCTCGTCCTCACCCACTTCCACGCCGACCATGTGGCGGGCCTGCCCGGCGTCCTGCGGGGCCGTGCGGTGGCCGCGATCGAGACAACGGCGTTCGCGGAACCCGCGGAGCAGGCCGAGTTCGTCCGGAGAGAGGCGGCCGAGCGGCACATCCCGGTCACGACCGCCGTCGCGGGAGAGGAGCGGCGCACCGGACCACTCACCTGGCGGGTGCTGTGGCCACCGCCACCGCCAGCACAGGGTCCACGTGTGCCTCCGGTGTGGCAGGGCGCGGGCGCCGGGTGGGAGCCGGAGGGCCCGAACGACGCCAGCGTCGCGCTGCTCGTGCGCACGGGCGGACTGCGGCTGCTGCTGCTCGGAGATCTCGAACCCCCGGCCCAGCAGGCGCTGGTGCGGTCCCCGGCGGGGGAGGAGCTGGCCGGAGTGGACGTCCTGAAGGTGGCCCATCACGGCTCGGCCTATCAGGAGCCGGAGTTGTTGCGCCTGGCGGCACCCAGGGTGGCGCTGGTGTCCGCAGGTGCCGGCAACCCCTACGGTCACCCGGCCCCGGCGACCATGGCCGCGCTGCGGGCCGGCGGCGCGGTGGTCCTGAGCACCGACCGGGACGGCGCGCTCGCCGTCACCGGGACCGGAGGGAGGCACGGGCGGATAGGGGTGACGAGAGAGGACTGACGACGAAGTCAGACGCAGGGAGACGACGGAGGGGACGGAGACGACGGAGGGGACGGAGAGGACGGAGAGGACGGAGGACTGAGAGGAAGGAGAGGAGGCAGAGGACGGAGACGACGGCGAGGACTGGGGACAGGGCGGCGGCGAGCCCCGGAAAGGGCCGGCCCGGGGAAGGGGGGAAAGTAAGGAGGGCCAGGAGAGACGTCGGAGAAGGGACGGCCCGGTGAGGACGGGAAGAGGCTGGAGCAGACTGGGCCCATGACCTCCGTACAGATCGACGCCTATCTCCGTCGACTCGGCCTCGCGCGCCCACCGCAACCCACCAGCGAGGCGCTGCGCGAGCTGCACCTGCGCCATCTGCGGACCGTTCCCTTCGAGAACCTGTCCGTCCACCTCGGAGAGGAGATCACCCTGGAGGAGAAGCGGCTGCTGGACAAGGTGACCGAGGCCCGCCGGGGCGGCTTCTGCTACGAACTGAACGGCGCGTTCGGGACGTTGCTCGCCGCCCTCGGCTACGAGGTGGAACTGCTCGCCGGACGCGTGTACGGGGACGAGGGGCGGCTCGGGATCCCGTACGACCATCTGGCGCTGCGGGTGCGGGCGGCGGACGGGGACACCTGGCTCGCCGACGTCGGGTTCGGGGCGCACAGCCACTGGCCGCTCGCCTGTGCGGAACGCGGGGAGCAGGACGACCCCGGTGGCAGGTTCCGGGTGGTGGACGCGGGACCGGACCCGGCCGGGGTGCGTGGTGGTGCCGCGCCGGGTACCGGGGATGTGGACGTCCTGCGGGACGGCAGGCCGCAGTACCTGCTGGAGACCCGCCCCCGGGCGCTCGGGGACTTCGCGGCCGGCGCCTGGTGGCACAGCACGTCGCCGCGGTCGCACTTCACCCGGTCGCTGGTCTGTTCGCGGCTCACGGAGGACGGCGGGAGGATCACGCTCAGCGGGCGCAGGCTGAGGACGACCACCGTGGACGGCACGCAGGAGACGCGGGAGCTGGAGACGGACGAGGAGGTGCTGACGGTCTACCGGGAGCGCTTCGGCATCGAGTTGAGCTGTGTGCCGACGGTGCGCGACTTCGACCTGAAGGGCTGACGTGCCGAGGGTGCCGAGGAGTCGAGGCGCCGCCCAGCCGGGCTGCCGAAGCCTCGTCGTACGCCTCGTACCTGGTACCTCGTAGGCCTCGTACGCCTCGCTCCCGGGGACCGACCTGCCCCTTCGTCTCACCCCCGGTGCCGGAGAATGGCCCCGTGAGTGATGTGAGACATGTGCTGGTGCTGCCCGATCGCGACGCCGCCGAGGAGGCGGCCGAAGCGCTCGGGGAGAGGTTCGGGATCGACGAGGAACCCCGGCTGGTCCGGGACGCGCTGGCCGGCGAGGACGACGCCGAGGACGCCCAGTGGCTGGTGGTGCTGCGGGACGAGGGCAAGCGGCTCGACCCGGCCGAGCTGGACGCGTTCGCGGGGGAGTGGGACGGCTGGCGCGAGGAGCCGTGACCCCGGAGCCCGGCGCGGCGCTCGCGTCGGGGCCGGCCCCGAGACGTACTCAGGGTCCGCTCCGGGACCGGTCAGGGTGCCGGGAGCGCTTCGTTGTCAGTACCGCGTGGGATGCTGTAAGCGATGGCCAGGAAGACTGCGAATGACGACCCTCTCGCCCCGGTGACCCTCGCCGTGGGCCAGGAGGACCTCCTGCTCGACCGTGCCGTGCAGGAGGTGGTGGCCGCCGCCAAGGCCGCCGACGCCGACACGGACGTACGCGACCTGACCCCGGACCAGCTGCAGCCCGGCACACTCGCCGAGCTGACCAGCCCGTCGCTCTTCGCCGAGCGCAAGGTCGTGGTCGTACGCAACGCGCAGGACCTGTCCGCCGACACGGTCAAGGACGTGAAGGCGTACCTCGGTTCGCCCGCCGAGGAGATCACGCTGGTGCTGCTGCACGCCGGCGGCGCCAAGGGCAAAGGGCTGCTGGACGCCGCGCGCAAGGCGGGGGCGCGGGAGGTGGCCTGCCCGAAGATGACCAAGCCGGCGGACCGGCTGGCCTTCGTGCGGGGGGAGTTCCGTTCGTCCGGGCGGTCGGCCACGCCCGAGGCGTGCCAGACGCTCTGTGACGCGATCGGGAGCGATCTGCGGGAGCTGGCCTCGGCGGTCTCGCAGTTGGTCGCCGACGTGGAGGGGACGATCGACGAGGCGGTCGTCAGGCGGTACTACACCGGGCGTGCCGAGGCGTCCAGCTTCACGGTCGCCGACCGGGCCGTGGAGGGCCGGACGGCGGAGGCGCTGGAGGCGCTGAGATGGTCGTTGGCGACGGGCGTGGCGCCGGTGATGATCACCAGTGCGCTGGCGCAGGGCGTGCGGGCGATCGGGAAGCTGTCCTCGGCCCGGGGCGGCCGGCCGGCCGATCTGGCGCGTGAGCTGGGCATGCCGCCGTGGAAGATCGACCGGGTACGGCAGCAGATGCGGGGCTGGACGCCGGACGGGGTCGCGGTGGCGCTCAGGGCGGTCGCCGAGGCGGACGCCGGTGTGAAGGGAGGCGGGGACGACCCCGAGTACGCGTTGGAGAAGGCGGTCGTGACGATCGCCCGGGCCGCCCGCTCCCGCGGACGCGGATAGCCACAGCCGGGACCAGCTCCGCGAGGAGCGTGGAGAAAGGCGACTTCCTCCGGGCCCGATCCCGGAGGAGGCGGCCAAACCCCTGGGTCCCGGCCCGCGAGGGAGTGGTCAAACCCCTGGGCCCCGGCCCGTGAGCGAGAGCGGCCGACCCCTGGCCCCACTGCCGGGGGGGAGGGCCCCCAGCCCTGGAGCTGCGCCCCGAACGCTCCGCATACCCCGCATACCCAGGCCGGCCTCGCCCCGGAACAGCCAGCCGACCGCCCCGGGGCAGGCTCCCCCTGAGCCCCGCCCCCGATCCGCTGAGCTCCGCCCCCGATCCGCGCCCTAGATCCCTGTGCCCGACCTCCGCCTCTGATCCTCTCCCCGAAGCCCCCGACCCCCGCCCCGAAAAGGGAAGCCACCCACCCCCTGGGCTTCCGTTCCGGCAGAGGCAGGAGACAGCCGAAAACCCCGGCCCCCGCCCTGGGGAAGGGCGAGGGGACCGGGGTTCTCGGGTCAAAGCTGGTGAGCCCGTTCCCGCGTGGCGAACGCAGGCCGCGAACAGGCTCGGGGTGCCGGGCGGGAGCGGATGAGAGAGGGCCCGCTCTGGGTCCTTCCGGCGGTCAGATCAGAAAGGGGTTCAGCCCTTGAGGGACGCGACCTTGGAAGCAAGCGCCGACTTCTTGTTGGCGGCCTGGTTCTTGTGGATGACGCCCTTCGAGACGGCCTTGTCGAGCGCACGCGCGGCAGCGCGCTGCAGCTCGGTGGCCTTCTCGACGTCACCCGCGGCAGCGGCCTCACGGGCCTTGCGGATCGCGGTCTTCAGGGAGGACTTGACGGCCTTGTTGCGCAGCCGAGCCTTCTCGTTGGTCTTGATCCGCTTGATCTGGGACTTGATGTTCGCCACGAAGGAGCCTTTTCAGGTTCAGGCGCGGGGCCGCGGGGGTCCCGTACCGGTGATCCAAAATTATCTGTCGTGCCTCGCGCTGAGAGGGCATGAGGCACAGCCATCTACAGTACCAGTGGCCCTCCGGACGGCCCAAAACGGCCCCCGGTCCCTGCGCGTGGGACCATGGAGACTACGTAACGATCCGACCCGAGGCATAAGGCGCCTCAAGAGACAGGACCCTGCGTGCCCGCGACCCCTAACCATGTGCCCGAGCCGAGCCGTACCGACCCGGCTCTGATCCGCAATTTCTGCATCATCGCGCACATCGACCACGGCAAGTCCACTCTCGCCGACCGGATGCTCCAGCTGACCGGTGTGGTCGAGCAGCGGCAGATGCGTGCTCAGTACCTCGACCGGATGGACATCGAGCGCGAGCGCGGCATCACGATCAAGTCCCAGGCGGTGCGTCTGCCCTGGGCCCCGACCGAGGGCCCCGACCAGGGCACGACCCACATCCTCAACATGATCGACACCCCGGGGCACGTCGACTTCACCTACGAGGTCTCGCGGTCGCTCGCCGCCTGCGAGGGGACCATCCTCCTCGTCGACGCCGCCCAGGGCATCGAGGCGCAGACCCTCGCCAACCTCTACCTGGCGATGGAGAACGACCTCACGATCATCCCGGTGCTGAACAAGATCGACCTGCCGGCCGCCCAGCCGGAGAAGTTCGCCGAGGAACTGGCGAACCTGGTCGGCTGTGACCCGGCGGACGTGCTCAAGGTCTCCGCGAAGACCGGGCTCGGCGTGGACGCGCTGCTGAACAAGGTCGTCAAGGAGATCCCGGCGCCGGTCGGGGTCGCCGACGCCCCCGCCCGCGCGATGATCTTCGACTCGGTCTACGACTCCTACCGGGGTGTCGTGACCTACGTCCGTGTCATCGACGGCCAGCTCAACAAGCGCGAGCGCATCCGGATGATGTCGACCGGCGCCACGCACGAGCTGCTGGAGATCGGTGTCAACTCGCCGGAGATGCTGCCGGCGGACGGCCTGGGCGTGGGTGAGGTGGGCTACCTCATCACCGGTGTGAAGGACGTCCGGCAGTCGAAGGTCGGTGACACCGTCACCAGCCAGCACAAGGGCGCGACGGAGGCGCTCGGCGGTTACAAGGACCCGAAGCCGATGGTCTTCTCGGGTCTGTATCCGCTGGACGGCTCCGACTACCCGGAGCTGCGCGAGGCGCTGGACAAGCTCCAGCTCAACGACGCCGCGCTGGTCTACGAGCCGGAGACCTCCGCCGCCCTCGGATTCGGCTTCCGCGTCGGCTTCCTCGGCCTGCTGCACCTGGACGTGATCCGGGAGCGGCTGGAGCGGGAGTTCGGCCTCGACCTGATCGCCACCGCCCCCAACGTGGTCTACCGCGTGATCATGGAGGACGGCACCGAGCACACGGTCACGAATCCGAGCGAGTTCCCCGAGGGGAAGATCGACGAGGTCTTCGAGCCGGTGGTGCGGGCGACGATCCTCGCGCCCACCGAGTTCATCGGCGCGATCATGGAGCTGTGCCAGACCCGGCGCGGCACGCTGCTCGGCATGGACTACCTCTCCGAGGACCGGGTCGAGATCCGCTACACGCTCCCGCTCGCGGAGATCGTCTTCGACTTCTTCGACCAGCTGAAGTCCAAGACGCGCGGATACGCCTCGCTGGACTACGAGCCCACGGGCGAGCAGTCGAGCAGCCTGGTCAAGGTCGACATCCTGCTGCACGGCGACAAGGTGGACGCGTTCTCGGCGATCACCCACAAGGACCAGGCGTACGCCTACGGCGTGCGGCTCGTCGCCAAGCTCAAGGAGCTGATCCCGCGGCAGAACTTCGAAGTGCCGGTGCAGGCCGCCATCGGTTCCCGGGTGATCGCCCGCGAGACCATCCGCGCCATCCGCAAGGACGTCCTCGCCAAGTGCTACGGCGGTGACATCTCCCGTAAGCGGAAGCTGCTGGAGAAGCAGAAGGAAGGCAAGAAGCGGATGAAGATGGTGGGTTCCGTGGAGGTTCCGCAGGAAGCCTTCATCGCCGTGCTGTCCAGCGATGACAGCGCGGGGTCGGCCAAGGGCAAGAAGTAACCAGGGGTAACTACTGGTGACGCCCGTAAACCGGGCATGTGGGGGCCCGTCGTGCGAAAGTGCGGCGGGCCCTACGCGTGCGTAACGTCGCTCTGAGTGGAAAGTGACAGGCCGAGGCCCCTTACGCAGCGGGCGGTCGCCCCTTACCCTGATGCCTGCTCGATAGTTACTCGCGAGTTAAACAACAGCCCGAAACCCCACCGTGAGTTAACCCAGCCGCACCGAGTCAGCCGCACCGTCGCGGGCCCCCGGAGGATGTCGTGAGCGACACACAGACCCTGATCGAGAACCGTCCGCCGTCCGTGGCGGCCCTCTTCCTGGAGCGCGTGGCGGCGACACCCGACGCCGAGGCCTACCGCTACCCCGTCCCGCCGTCCGCCGGGCAGGGCCCCGACGACTGGCAGTCGCTCAGCTGGGCGCAGGCGGCCGACCGGGTGTACGCGATCGCGGCCGGGCTCATCGACCTGGGCGTCGAGCCCGAGCAGCGGGTGGCGCTCGCCTCCTCCACCCGCGTCGAGTGGATCCTGGCCGACCTCGGCATCATGTGCGCCGGCGGTGCCACCACCACCGTCTACCCGCAGACCAACGCCGACGAGTCGGCGTTCATCCTCTCCGACTCCCAGAGCCGGGTGCTGATCGCCGAGGACGCGGCCCAGCTCGCCAAGGCCGTCGAGAAGCGCGCCGAGCTGCCGGACCTGACGAAGGTCGTCGTCATCGACCCGGCCGGCGTGGAGACGGACGACTGGGTGATCACCCTCGCCGAGCTGGAGCGGCGCGGTGCCGCCTACCTGGAGCAGCACCCCCAGCTGATCAAGGAGCGGGTCGGCGCGATCGGCAAGGACCAGCTCGCCACCCTCATCTACACCTCCGGCACCACCGGCCGCCCCAAGGGCGTGCGGCTGCCGCACGACAACTGGGCCTACATGGCGAAGGCCATCGCCGCGACCGGTCTGATCAGCGGCGAGGACGTGCAGTACCTGTGGCTGCCGCTCGCGCACGTCTTCGGCAAGGTGCTCACCTCCGGGCAGATCGAGGTCGGGCACGTCACCGCCGTGGACGGCCGGGTCGACAAGATCATCGAGAACCTTCCGGTGGTGCAGCCGACGTACATGGCGGCCGTGCCGCGCATCTTCGAGAAGGTCTACAACGGCGTCGCGGCCAAGGCCCGTGAGGGCGGCGCGGCCAAGTACAGGATCTTCCAGTGGGCCGCCGAGGTCGCCCGCGAGTACGCCAAGGCCAGCCAGGACAACTTCCGGCGCACCGGCACCGCCTCCGTGCCGTTCGGGCTCGCCGCCAAGCACAAGGTCGCCGACACCCTCGTCTACGGCAAGCTCCGCGAGGCCTTCGGCGGGCGGCTGCGGGCCTGCGTCTCCGGCGCCTCCGCGCTCTCCCCGGAGATCGGCTACTTCTTCGCCGGCGCCGGCATCCACATCCTGGAGGGCTACGGCCTCACCGAGACCTCCGCGGCCTCCTTCGTCAACCCCGGCGAGGCCTACCGCACCGGCACGGTCGGCAAGCCGCTGCCCGGCACCGAGGTTCGCATCGCCGACGACGGCGAGATCCTGCTGCGCGGCCCCGGCGTCATGGAGGGCTACCACAAGCTGCCCGAGAAGACCGCCGAGGTGCTGGAGTCCGACGGCTGGTTCCACACCGGGGACATCGGCGAGCTCTCGCCCGACGGCTACCTGCGCATCACCGACCGCAAGAAGGACCTCATCAAGACGTCCGGCGGCAAGTACGTCGCCCCGGCCGAGGTGGAGGGGCAGTTCAAGGCGGTGTGCCCGTACGTCTCCAACATCCTCGTGCACGGCGCCGACCGGAACTACTGCACCGCCCTCATCGCCCTGGACGAGATCGCGATCCAGGAGTGGGCGAAGGAGAACGGGCTGGAGGGCAAGTCGTACGCCGAGATCGTCGCCGCGCCGCAGACGGTGGAGATGGTCGACGGGTACGTGCGGGAGCTCAACTCCGGGCTCCAGCGCTGGCAGACCATCAAGAAGTTCCGGCTGCTGCCGCGGGACCTCGACGTGGAGCACGGGGAGATCACGCCGAGCCTGAAGCTGAAGCGGCCGGTGGTGGAGCGGGAGTACAAGCACCTCATCGAGGAGATGTACGCCGGTACGAAGGAGGCGTAGCGCGGTCCCGGAGGGGTGGCTCGGGGGCCGTCGGCCGCCGCGTGCGCGTCGTGGTTGTCCGCGCGGTTCCCCGCGCCCCTTTTCCTGCTCGCCCGCGCCCGAAACGTTCCGTCTTCTGGTCACTTCCGTGACTCAGTGCTTATAGGTGCCCCCTGTCTGTCACCCTGACCGCATGGATATGGCGGCCATACCCACGCAACGGGACAGCGGCACCCAGCCCGGTGAGACGCGGGGGCGGGCCACGCTGCCCGGGAGCCCCCTCGCTCCGGGCACGGCCCGCGCGCTCGTGCGGGCCGCGCTGGACGCGATGCCCGGGGTCTGCGCGCGGCTCGCCGACGACGCCATGGCCGTCGTCAGCGAGCTGGTCACCAACGCCGTCGTGCACGCCGGCACCGAGGTGCAGGTCGAATGGCGGCTGGAGGACACCGGCGCGCTCGTGGTCGAGGTGCGCGACCAGCACCCGTCCCGCGCCCCGCGGGACGCCACGAGCGGCGAGGCGCCGTACGACACCCCTGAGTACGGGCGCGGACTGCGCCTCGTCGCCACGCTCGCCGAGTCCTGGGGCGTCACCTACCGCACCGGCGCCAAGACCGTCTGGGCGCGGCTGCCCCCGGGCGGCAGCGAGGCCCTGGACGGACCCGGCCCCGACCCCGCCCTGGAGGTCGCCGAGGACCTGGCCCCGCAGCCGCACCGCGCCGAGGGCGACCGCGACTGGCTCGGCCGGGGCGCCCTGTCCTTCCTCGCCGAGGCGTCCGACCTGCTCGCCGGACAGCTCGACGAGAACCTGGTCGCCGCGCTCACCGGCCAGCTGATCGTGCCCCGGCTCGCGGACTGGTGCGCGGTCTGGCTGGAGGACGAGGCGACCGTCCGGGGCGGCGCCGGTGGCGGACCGGCCCGGGTCTGGCACGCCAGCGAGACCCGGATCGAGGAGCTGCGGTGCGCCCTGGAGAAGGAGCCGCCGTGCCCGCCGGGCGGGCTGCGCTCCGGCCCCGAGCCCTACCCCTGGCCCGGCCACGCGCTCGGCCCCCAGGGCGCCCACGGGACGGCGCTGTCGTACCGGCTCATCGCGGGCGGCCGACCGCTCGGCACGCTGGTCATCGGCCGGTGCGGGCTGATGGGCTTCCCGGACGAGATCACCGGGCTGGTGGAGGACCTCAGCCGCAGGGTGGCCCTGGCCATCGGCGCGGCCCGCCAGTACGCCCGCCAGGCCACCATCAGCGCCGTCCTCCAGCGGGGCCTGCTGCCCGGCGCCGTCGCCGAGATCCCCGGCGTGCGCAGCGCGCTGGTCTACGAGCCCTGCGACAAGGGCGGCCCCAGCGGCGACTTCTACGACCTGTTCCCGGCGGGCGACGGCCGCTGGTGCTTCGCGGTCGGCGACGTCCAGGGCAAGGGCCCGGAGGCCGCCGTGGTGATCGGCCTCGCCCGCCCCTGGCTGCGCCTGCTGGCCCGCGAGGGCTACCGGGTCGCCGATGTCCTGGACCGCCTCAACCAGCTCCTCCTGGACGACGCCACCGAGGCCGCCGACGCCGCCGCCCGCGCCCTGGTCGCCGTCGGCGGGCGGCCGCTGGCCACCGGGGAGGGCCCGCAGACCCGCTTCCTCTCCCTCCTCTACGGCGAGCTGACGCCGTACGACGGCGGGGTCCGCTGCACCCTCGCCTCGGCCGGCCACCCGCTGCCGCTCGTCCTCAGCCCCGACGGCACCGTGCGCACCGCCGCCCGCCCGCAGACCCTGCTCGGCGTGGTGGAGGACGAGACCTACACCAGCGAGACCCTCGACCTGCGCCCCGGCGACAGCCTGCTGTGCGTCACCGACGGCGTGACCGAGCGGCGCTCCGGCACCCGCCAGTTCGACGACGGCGACGGCCTCGCCCGCGCCCTGTCCGGCTGCGCCGGGCTCGGCGCCGAGCTGATCGCTGAAAGGATCCGCCGCCTGGTCCACGACTTCGGCGGCGGCCTGCCCGAGGACGACCTGGCCCTGCTGGTGCTGCAGGCGGAGTGACGCCCACGGTCGCTCCAGGCGGAGCAACGCCCACGGTGCTGGACAATGGAAGGCATGCCTTCCGCACTCCCCGACGGCGAGCCCGTCCCCACCGACGGCGCGCTGCCCGCGCACGCGCTCGCCGGGGCCGCCGACCGCCCGCTCGGTTTCTACCTGCACGTCCCGTACTGCGCGACCCGCTGCGGCTACTGCGACTTCAACACCTACACCGCGACCGAGCTGCGCGGCACCGGCGGAGTGCTCGCCTCCCGCGACAACTACGCGGACACGCTGACCGACGAGATCCGGCTGGCCCGCAAGGTGCTGGGCGACGACCCGCGCGAGGTCCGCACGGTGTTCGTCGGGGGCGGTACGCCGACGCTGCTGGCCGCCGACGACCTCGTACGGATGCTGGGGGCGATCCGGGACGAGTTCGGGCTGGCACCGGACGCGGAGATCACCACGGAGGCGAACCCGGAGTCCGTCGACCCCGCCTACCTCGCCACCCTCCGCGCGGGCGGCTTCAACCGGATCTCCTTCGGCATGCAGAGCGCCAAGCAGCACGTGCTGAAGGTCCTGGACCGCACGCACACCCCCGGCCGCCCCGAGCGGTGCGTCGCGGAGGCGCGGGCGGCGGGCTTCGAGCACGTCAACCTCGACCTGATCTACGGCACGCCGGGCGAGAGCGACGACGACTGGCGGGCCTCCCTGGACGCCGCCCTCGGTGCCGGCCCCGACCACATCAGCGCCTACGCGCTCATCGTGGAGGAGGGCACCCAGCTCGCCCGCCGCATCCGCCGGGGCGAGATCCCGATGACCGACGACGACGTCCACGCCGACCGGTACCTGATCGCCGAGGAGATGCTGGGCGCGGCGGGCTTCGACTGGTACGAGGTCTCCAACTGGGCCATCTCCGAGGCGGGCCGCTGCCTGCACAACGAGCTGTACTGGCGGGGCGCGGACTGGTGGGGGGCCGGGCCGGGGGCCCACTCGCACGTCGGCGGGGTCCGCTGGTGGAACGTCAAGCACCCGGGCGCCTACGCGGCGGCCCTGGCCTCCGGCCGCTCCCCGGGCGCGGGCCGGGAGCTGCTGTCCGACGAGGACCGGCGCGTGGAGCGCATCCTGCTGGAGCTGCGGCTGCGGGAGGGGGTCCCGCTGTCCCTCCTGAAGGAGGAGGGGCTCGCGGCCTCCCGGCGCGCGCTGGCGGACGGACTCCTCCAGCAGGGCCCGTACGAGGAGGGGCGGGCCGCGCTGACCCTGCGCGGGCGGCTGCTGGCGGACGCGGTGGTGCGGGACCTGGTGGACTGATCACCCCGGCGGGTGAATCCCCCCGGAACGCCGGTTCGGTCCCTAACCTGGTTCGTAGGCTGCCGCCGATGGGACGCGGCGGATGTGGAGGCCACGGAGATGACCGCTGTGGACGAGCGTGGGATGGCCAGGTACCTCGACGAGTTCGAGCCTCCCGAGGGCGTCAAGGCCGAGCTTCTCCGAGGAGTCATCGTGATGATGGCCAGCCCCGATCTGGTGCACAACCTGATCGTGCTGCACACACAGCGGCAGATGCCCCTTGAGCGGTGGTACCCCCTTCAGACCCAGGACGTCGACATCGCCGGTGAGTCGAGCGAGCCGGTGCCGGACCTGGTGGTCCTCTCGCCCGACGTCCTGCCGAGTTCGGGGCGGCTGCTGCCCAGTCGGCTGATCACGATGGTGCTGGAGGTCGTCTCGAAGTACAGCGTCCACCAGGATTACGTGGTCAAGCGCTCGATCTACGCGGCGGGGAAGATCCCTGCCTACCTCGTCGTCGACCCGATCATGGCCCAGTGCGTTCTGCTGACGAAGCCGGCGGGCCAGGGGGAGGACGCCGACTACCTCAGCCAGGAGATCGTCAAGTTCGGCGATCCGGTGTCCCTGGAGGTTCTCGGGGTCGAACTGGACACGACCGAGTTCGGAACGTTCCCCGACGTCAGGCCCCACCGCTACCCGTGACGAAGTCGATCAGCTCCTCCACCCGCCCCAGCAGTTCCGGCTCCAGGTCCTTGTAGGACCCCACCCGCTTCAGGATCGCCTGCCACACCGCCCCGGTGTTCTCCGCCGGCCAGCCCAGCGCCCGGCACACGCCCGTCTTCCAGTCCTGCCCCTTCGGCACCGTCGGCCACGCCTCGATGCCCAGGGCCGCCGGCTTCACCGCCTGCCAGATGTCGATGAACGGGTGGCCGACCACCAGCGCGTGTTCGCTGGTCACCGACTGCGCGATGCGCCACTCCTTGGTCCCCGGCAGCAGGTGGTCGACCAGGACGCCCAGACGCGCGTCCGGGCCCGGGGCGAAGTCGGAGACGATCGACGGCAGGTCGTCCACGCCCTCCAGGTACTCCACGACCACGCCCTCGATCCGCAGGTCGTCTCCCCACACCTTCTCGACGAGCTCGGCGTCGTGCCGGCCCTCCACGTAGATGCGCCCGGCGCGGGCCACGCGCGCGCGTGCCTGGGGGACGGCGACCGAGCCGGAGGCCGTACGGGTGGGACGTACCGGCGCCGAGGAGGTGGGGCGGACCAGCGTCACCACGCGGCCCTCCAGCAGGAAGCCGCGCGGCTCCAGCGGGAACGCGCGGTGCTTGCCGAAGCGGTCCTCCAGGGTCACCGTGCCCGCCTCGCAGCGGATCACCGCGCCGCAGAACCCGGTGCCGGGCTCCTCCACCACCAGACCCGGCTCGGCCGGGACCTCGGGGACGGACTTCTGCTTCTTCCAGGGTGGGGTGAGGTCGGCGGAGTACTGGCGCATTCGGATGACGATAGGAGAAGCCGGTTCCGAAGGCCCACGACACGCCGGGAACCGATGGGAAGAGCCGCTCAGATCACGCCGAACCGCGTTGCCAGGGCGTCCCGTTGGCGGCGGACGAACCCCGCGTCCACCACCGCGCCGTGACCGGGCACGTACAGCGCGTCCTCGCCGCCGAGCGCCAGCAGCCGGTCCAGGGCGTCCGGCCAGCGGGACGGGACCGCGTCGGGGCCCGCCTGGGGCTCGCCGGACTCCTCCACCAGGTCGCCGCAGAACACCACCTCCGGATCGCCCGGGACCAGCACGGCCAGATCGTGCGCCGTGTGGCCGGGACCCACGTTGGCCAGCAGCGCCTGGCGGCCGTCGCCGAGGTCCAGCGTCCACTCGCCGGAGACCGCGTGGCGGGGCGGGACCAGCGCGTCCACCGCCTCGTCGGCGTCGGCCGCCGGCAGCCCGTTGCGGATCGCGTCGAGCCGCAGGTCCGCGCGCTCGTACGCGAACACCGCGTCCAGGCCCACCGCCCCGTACACCTCGGCCCCGGCGAACACGGCGGCGCCGAAGACGTGGTCGAAGTGGGGATGGGTGAGCGCGAGATGGGTCACACGGCCGCCCGCCAGCTCCTCGGCCCAGCCGCGCAGCCGCGCCCCCTCCGCGAGGCTCGAACCGGCGTCCACGAGCAGTGCCGTACCCTCCCCGAGGACCAGTCCCGCCGTGCAGTCCCAGCCCGGCAGCCGGCACCGGCCCACCCCCGCGGCCAGCCGCTCCCACCCCAGCTCTTCCCAAGTCACGGTCATACCCGCGACGCTAGCGGTACGAGCCGGTACGGCGGCACGACCTTGCCCAGGGTGTACCCGGCAGCCGTACACTGGGCCGGGGAACGCTGGCACTCGCGAGGGAAGAGTGCCAGGCGGACGACCCGCAGGGACGAGGGGACGACGTGCTGGAGGTGCGCGCGAATGCTGAGTGAACGCAGGCTTCAGGTTCTGCGCGCCATCGTCCAGGACTACGTGGGCACCGAGGAGCCGGTCGGTTCCAAGGCGCTCACCGAGCGACACAACCTCGGCGTCTCCCCGGCGACCGTCCGCAACGACATGGCGGCCCTGGAGGAGGAGGGGTACATCGCCCAGCCGCACACCAGCGCGGGGCGGATCCCCACCGACAAGGGCTACCGGCTGTTCGTGGACAAGCTCGCGGGCGTGAAGCCGATGACCGCGCCGGAGCGGCGGGCCATCCAGAACTTCCTGGAGGGCGCCGTCGACCTCGACGACGTCGTGGCAAGGACCGTGCGGCTGCTCGCGCAGCTCACCCGGCAGGTCGCCGTCGTGCAGTACCCGTCCCTGACCCGGTCCACGGTCCGGCACGTGGAGCTGCTGTCGCTGGCTCCCGCGCGCGTGATGCTCGTGCTGATCACGGACACCGGCCGGGTCGAGCAGCGGATGGTCGACTGCCCGGCGCCGTTCGGCGAGGCCTCGCTGGCGGATCTGCGGGCGCGGCTCAACAGCCGGGTCGCCGGCCGCCGGTTCACGGACGTGCCGAAGCTGGTCGAGGACCTCCCGGACGCCTTCGAGCCGGAGGACCGCGGTACGGTCTCCACGGTGCTCTCCACTCTTCTGGAGACACTCGTGGAGGAGAACGAGGAGCGGTTGATGATCGGCGGCACCGCCAATCTGACCCGCTTCGGACATGACTTCCCCCTCACGATCCGGCCCGTCCTGGAGGCCCTGGAGGAGCAGGTCGTGCTCCTCAAGCTCCTGGGCGAGGCGAAGGATCCGGGCGTGACCGTGCGCATCGGCCACGAGAACGCCCATGAGGGACTCAACTCCACCTCCGTCGTGTCGGTCGGCTACGGTTCGGGCGGCGAGGCGGTTGCCAAGCTCGGCGTGGTCGGACCGACCCGCATGGACTACCCGGGAACGATGGGAGCGGTACGCGCAGTGGCACGGTACGTCGGACAGATCCTGGCGGAGTCGTAAGTGGCCACGGACTACTACGCCGTTCTCGGCGTGCGCCGCGACGCGTCGCAGGATGAGATCAAGAAGGCGTTCCGCCGGCTCGCGCGCGAGCTGCACCCGGACGTCAACCCGGACCCGAAGACCCAGGAGCGGTTCAAGGAGATCAACGCCGCTTACGAGGTGCTGTCGGACCCGCAGAAGAAGCAGGTCTACGACCTCGGCGGCGACCCGCTCTCCCAGTCGGGCGGCGCGGGCGCGGGCGGCTTCGGGGCCGGCGGCTTCGGCAACTTCTCCGACATCATGGACGCGTTCTTCGGTACGGCGTCGCAGCGCGGGCCCCGCTCGCGCACCCGGCGCGGCCAGGACGCGATGATCCGGATCGAGGTCGAGCTGGACGAGGCGGCCTTCGGGACGACCAAGGACATCCAGGTCGACACGGCCGTCGTCTGCAACACCTGCAACGGCGAGGGCGCGGCGCCCGGCACGTCCGCCCAGACGTGTGACATGTGCCGCGGCCGGGGTGAGGTCTCCCAGGTCACCCGGTCCTTCCTGGGCCAGGTCATGACCTCCCGGCCGTGCCCGCAGTGCCAGGGCTTCGGCACGGTCGTCCCGACCCCGTGCCCGGAGTGCGCCGGCGACGGCAGGGTGCGCTCGCGGCGGACGCTCACCGTCAAGATCCCGGCCGGTGTCGACAACGGCACCCGGATCCAGCTCGCCGGTGAGGGCGAGGTCGGCCCCGGCGGCGGCCCGGCCGGCGACCTGTACGTCGAGATCCACGAGCTGCCGCACCCGACGTTCCAGCGGCGCGGCGACGACCTGCACTGCACGGTCACGATCCCGATGACGGCGGCGGCCCTCGGCACGAAGGTGCCGCTGGAGACGCTGGACGGGCTGGAGGAGGTCGACATCCGGCCCGGCACCCAGTCCGGCCAGTCGATCCCGCTGCACGGCCGGGGCGTCACGCATCTGCGCGGCGGCGGCCGGGGCGACCTGATCGTGCACGTCGAGGTGACCACGCCGACCAAGCTGGACCCGGAGCAGGAGCGCCTGCTGCGCGAGCTGGCCAAGCTCCGGGGCGAGGAACGGCCACAGGGCCAGTTCCAGCCTGGTCAGCAGGGCCTGTTCTCGCGGTTGAAGGACGCGTTCAACGGGCGCTGACGTGGGCCGCGGGAGTGGCTGGGGGTCCGGGGGTGTCCCCCGGGCAGGCCGCTGAGCGGGGTCGTGCGGGGTGCTTCGGCGCCCCGTATGCCGTGGGCATGTGCCAGGGGATGCCCGGATTCGGACTTGTCCGGAGGACGTGACAACATGCGGTCATGTCCTCCGCGCTGACCGATCTCTTCCCCCACCCGATCGTGCAGGCCCCCATGGCGGGCGGTGTCTCCGTCCCGCAGCTCGCCGCCGCCGTCTCCGAGGCCGGTGGCCTCGGGTTCCTCGCCGCCGGGTACAAGACCGCCGACGGCATGTACCAGGAGATCAAGCAGCTGCGCGGGCTCACGAGCCGCTCCTTCGGCGTGAACCTCTTCATGCCGCAGCCCGAGCACGCGGAGTCCGGGGCCGTCGACCTCTACGCGCACCAGCTGGCCGGCGAGGCCGCCTGGTACGAGACCGAGCTGGGCGACCCGGACAGCGGCCGGGACGACGGCTACGACGCCAAGCTGGCCGTCCTGCTCGACGACCCGGTGCCGGTGGTCTCCTTCCACTTCGGCGTGCCGCGGCGCGAGGTGTTCGACAAGCTCCACCGCGCCGGCACCTTCACCCTGGTCACCGCCACCACCGCCGAGGAGGCCCGCGCGGTCGAGCGGGCCGGGGCCGACGCGGTGATCGCGCAGGGCGTGGAGGCCGGCGGACACCAGGGCACCCACCGGGACCTCCCGGAGAACGACGGCGCCGGCATCGGGTTGCTGTCGCTGGTCGCGCAGGTCCGGGAGGCCGTGCGCATCCCGGTCGTCGCCGCCGGCGGCATCATGCGCGGCGGCCAGATCGCCGCCGTCCTCGCGGCGGGCGCGAGCGCCGCCCAGCTGGGCACCGCGTTCGTCGCCACCCACGAGTCCGGCGCGCACCCCCTGCACAAGCGGGCGCTGACCGACCCGCTGTTCCCGCGCACCGAGCTGACCCGCGCCTTCACCGGCCGCCCGGCCCGCGCCATGGTCAACCGCTTCCTGCGCGAGCACGGCCCGTACGCGCCCGCCGCCTACCCCGAGGTCAACCACCTCACCGCGCCGCTGCGCAAGGCCGCCGCCAAGGCCGAGGACGCGCAGGGCATGGCGATGTGGGCCGGGCAGGGCCACCGGATGGCCCGGGAACTGCCCGCGGGCCGGCTGGTGGAGGTGCTGGCGGCCGAACTCGCCGAGGCCCGGACAGCGTTGTCGGCCGGGGGTGGTCCCCGATGACCGCGCCGGTGTTCGTCGTCGACTCGCTGGACGGCGTGGGCCCCGGCTCGGTCGTCGACGTCCAGGGCCCCGAGGGACGGCACGCGGTCTCTGTACGGCGGTTGCAGCCGGGCGAGAACGTGGTGCTCACCGATGGCAGGGGCCGGGGCGCGGCCGGCGTCGTCGTCAGCGTGTCGGGGAAGGACCACCTGGTGGTCGAGCCGTTCGAGTTCCCGGTGGAGCCCGAGCCCAGCCCCCGTATCACCGTCGTACAGGCCCTGCCCAAGGGCGACCGCGGCGAGTTGGCCGTGGAGACGATGACGGAGACCGGCGTCGACGCGATCGTGCCCTGGCAGGCCGCGCGCTGCATCACCCAGTGGAAGGGCGACCGGGGGGCGAAGGCGCTCGCCAAGTGGCGTGCCACCGCGCGGGAGGCCGGCAAGCAGTCCCGCCGGCTGCGCTTCCCGGAGGTCGCCGACCTGGCGGCCACCAAGCAAGTCGCCGCGCTGCTCGGCGCGGCGGACTTCGCCGCCGTGCTCCACTCCGACTTCGACCACGCCGGCGAGCCCCTGGCCACCGCCGAACTCCCCACCGAGGGCGAGATCGTCCTGGTCGTGGGTCCGGAAGGCGGTGTGTCACGGGACGAGTTGGCGCTCTTCGAGGAGGCGGGCGCGAGGGCCTGCGTCCTCGGCCCCACCGTCCTGCGCACCTCCACCGCCGGCACCGCCGCCGTGGCCCTGCTGCTGGGCCGCACCGGCCGCTGGTCCTGACCGCCTGGGGGCACCGTGGAACTCGCCCAGGTCCGGCTCCTGGTCACCGACTTCGCCGCCTGCTACCGCTTCTACGCCGATGTCCTCGGCCTCAAGCCGCAGTCCGGCGCGGTGGAGGGGCCGTACGAGAAGTTCAGCCCGCACGCCGGTTCCGCCGGGATCGCGCTCCAGGACCGCGCGATGATGGCCGAGCTCCTGGCCGAGCTGGGCGACACCGCCACCGGCCACCGGTCCCTGGTCGTCCTGCGCGTCGACGACCTCGACGCCTACTGCGCTCAGGTCACCGCCCGGGGCGCGACCCTGCTGCACGGACCGGCCCCCATGACCGACCGCATGCGCGTGGCCCACCTCAAGGACCCGGAGGGCAACCTGGTGGAACTCCAGGAGTGGCTGCTGCTGCGCGGCTGACGGCGGGCAGCAACGCCCACCCGTCCACGTCACCGGTCACCGGCCCGCGGCGACCCCGCAGTTCGTCGACGAAGGCCCGGACGACGCGAGGTTCATGCAGGTTGACGGTGTGTCCGTGCCGGTCGAAGACCAGACCGGAGTGTCCGTAACCGCCTTCGACCACGCCGGGGAACACGATGCGTGTCACGGTCCCGTCCCGCTGCAGCGAGAGCACCTCCGTGCAGGGTCCGCCGTGGACGTGCCGGTGCCGGACCCTCCACCGGTACTCGGTTCCGTCGGGCAGAACGAGCCGTCTGAGTCTGCGTTCACTGCGCATCGGGCCAGAGTAGACAGCGGCCCCCCGAACGGGTGAGTGGCCGTATCCGGGCTTCCCCGCGGCGGGGGCCGGTGGCACGCTGCCCCGCATGGGGGTTTCGAGGCGGATACGGCGTCGGGCGCGAGTGGTGGCCGTGGCGGGGCTCGTCGTGGTGGGCGGCGGGGCAGTCGTGGCCTGCCGGCCCGGTGGGGGGCTCGGGTCGGCGAGCGTCGCCTACACCACCGACCAGACCGCGACCGCCGCGCTGGAACACCGGCACGTGAACGTCAACTGGCTCACGTGCACCGGCGGTTACCGCGACGACGGTGCGCGCGGCGGCACACCCGCGCCGAGCGAGACCACCGTCGTCTCCGTCGACTGCCGGGGCGAGACGGACGACGGGCGGAAGATCGTCGTCGCCGGGCTGGTCACCAGGGCCGTCGACGGTGCCTGTGTGCGCGGGGACCTGACCGCCGAGGTCGACGGCAGACGGGTGTTCCGCGTCAGCGGGCTCGGCAACTGCTCCGCCCCCTCCGGGCCGACGTACCGGCCGACCACCGGGGGACGGCCGACCGTGCCGTCACCGTCACCCGCACCGTCTGGCCCGTGCCGGGCAAGTGACCCGAAACCGGGAGCGGAGGTACCCGGTCGCTGCGTAGAGTGACGGCGTGACTCAGGGTGCTTCGACGGGAACCACGGCAGACTCCGCCTATCTCCGCTTCCCCCATCTGCGCGGCGACCTGGTGACCTTCGTCGCCGAGGACGACGTCTGGCTCGCGCCGGTCGACGGCGGCCGGGCCTGGCGGGTCAGCGCCGACAACGTGCCGGTGACCAGGCCCCGCGTATCGCCGGACGGCCGGCACCTCGCCTGGACCTCCACCCGGGACGGCGCCCCCGAGGTGTATGTCGCCCCGCTCGACGGGGGCCCCGCCCAGCGGCTGACGTACTGGGGCAACGGCCGTACCGAGGTGCGCGGCTGGACCCCGGACGGACGGGTGCTCGCGCTCGGCGCGCAGGGCCGGCACAGCTTCCGGCACACCTGGGCGCACGCCGTCCCGCTGGACGGCGGACCCGCCGAGACCCTGCCGTACGGCCCGGTCGGCGATGTGGCCCTCGGCCCGGCCACCGTGCTGCTGTCCGCGCCGATGGGCCGTGAGGCAGCGCACTGGAAGCGCTACCGGGGCGGCACGGCGGGCAAGTTGTGGATCGACCGCGAGGGCAGCGGCGAGTTCGTCCGGCTGCACGAGGACATCGACGGGAACATCGAGTGCCCGGTGTGGGCCGGGGACCGCATCGCCTTCCTCTCCGACCACGAGGGCACCGGCGCGCTCTACTCCTCCCTCGCCGACGGCTCCGACCTGCGCCGGCACACCCCGCATGGGGGCACCTCCCGCGCGAGCGAAGCCGAGCGTGGGGGAGGTTTCTACGCCCGCCACGCGGCCGGTGACGGCACCCGCGTCGTCTACAGCTCGGCCGGTGAACTGTGGCTCCTGGACGACCTGGAGGGCGCCGAGCCGCGCCGGCTGGACGTACGGCTCGGCGGACCCCGCGTCGACCTGCGGCCGTACCCCGTCAACGCCTCCCGCTGGTTCGGCGAGGCGGCCCCGGACCACACCGCGCGCGGCAGCGCCGTCTGCGTGCGCGGCGGCATCCACTGGGTCACCCACCGCTCCGGTCCCGCCCGCGCCCTGGCCGCCACCCCCGGCGTGCGCGCCCGGATGCCGCGCGTCTTCCGCGCCGACGGCGAGGAGTGGGTGGTGTGGGTGACGGACGCCGAGGGCGACGACGCCCTGGAGTTCGCGCCCGCGACCGGCACCGTGCCCGGCGCCCCGCCGCGCCGGCTCGCCGCCGGACAGCTCGGCCGGGTCCTGGAGCTGGCCGTGGCACCCGACGGCAGCCGGGCCGCCGTGGCCGCGCACGACGGCCGACTGCTCCTGGTCGAACGCGAGACCGGCGAGGTCCGCGAGGTCGACCGCAGCGACGACGGCGAGGTCTCCGGCCTCGCCTTCTCCCCGGACTCAGCCTGGCTCGCCTGGTCCCACCCCGGCCCCCGCCCGCTGTCCCAGCTGCGCCTCGCCCACACCACCGACCTGTCGGTGACCGAGGCGACCCCGCTGCGCTTCCAGGACTACGCGCCCGCCTTCACCCTGGACGGCAAGCACCTCGCGTTCCTGTCCAACCGCGCCTTCGACCCGGTCTACGACGAGCACGTCTTCGACCTCGCGTTCGTGGTGGGCGCCCGCCCGCACCTGATCACGCTGGCCGCCACCACCCCCTCGCCGTTCGGCCCGCAGCGCCACGGCCGCCCCTTCGAGACCTCCGACAAGGACGAGACCCCCGACGGCGAGGGCACGCCGACCACCCGCGTCGACCTGGAGGGCCTGGCCGACCGCATCGTCCCCTTCCCGGTCGAGGCCGGCCGCTACTCCACGCTCCAGGCCGCCAAGGACGGCGTCCTGTGGCTGCGCCACCCCGTGCAGGGTGTCCTCGGCGCCTCCCGCGCCCACCCCGAGGACCCCGATCCGCACACCGAGCTGGAGCGCTACGACCTCGCCCAGCGCCGTCTGGAGCACCTCGCCTCCGACGCCGACCACTTCGAGGTCAGCGGCGACGGCAAACGCGTCCTGCTGTGGGCCGACGGCCGGCTCCGGGTCGTACCGAGCGACCGCCGCACCGGCACCGACGACGACGGTGACACCAGCGTCACCGTCGACCTCGGCCGGGTCCGGCAGACCGTCGACCCGGCCGCCGAGTGGCGGCAGATGTACGACGAGACCGGCCGCCTCATGCGCGACCACTTCTGGCGCCCCGACCTCGGCGGCACCGACTGGAACGGCGTCCTCGCCCGGTACCGTCCGCTGCTGGCCCGCCTCGCCACCCACAGCGACCTGGTCGACCTGCTCTGGGAGGTGCACGGCGAACTGGGCACCTCGCACGCCTACGTCATCCCGCGCGGCGGTTCCGGCCGCCGCGCCCGGCAGGGCCTGCTGGGCGCCGACATCTCCCGCCACGAGGACGGCAGCTGGCGCATCGACCGCATCCTGCCGTCGGAGACCTCCGACCCGCAGGCCCGTTCCCCGCTCGCCGCGCCCGGTGCCGCGGTCCGTCCCGGTGACGCGATCATCGCGGTCGCCGGTCACCAGGTCGACCCGGTGACGGGCCCGGGCCCGCTGCTCGTCGGCACGGCCGGCCAGCCGGTGGAGCTGACCGTCTCCCCGGCCGGCGGCGGCGAACCCCGGCACACGGTCGTCGTCCCCATCGCCGACGAGGAGGCCCTGCGGTACCACGCCTGGGTCGCCGATCGCCGTGCCCATGTGCACGCGGCCTCCGCGGGCCGCCTCGGCTACCTCCACGTCCCGGACATGCAGGCCCCCGGCTGGGCCCAGATCCACCGTGACCTGCGCGTCGAGGTGGCCCGTGAGGGCCTCGTCGTCGACGTCCGCGAGAACCGCGGCGGCCACACCTCCCAGCTCGTGGTCGAGAAGCTGGCCCGCCGGATCATCGGCTGGGACCTCCCGCGCGGCATGCGCCCCACCAGCTATCCGCTGGACGCCCCGCGCGGCCCGGTCGTCGCCGTCGCCAACGAGTTCTCCGGCTCCGACGGTGACATCGTCAACGCGGCCATCAAGGCCCTCGGCATCGGCCCGGTCGTCGGCACCCGCACCTGGGGCGGCGTCATCGGCATCGACAGCCGCTACCACCTGCTCGACGGCACCCTGGTCACCCAGCCGAAGTACGCGATGTGGCTGGAGGGCGTGGGCTGGGACGTGGAGAACCACGGGGTGGACCCCGACGTGGAGGTCGTACAGAGGCCCCAGGACTGGGTGGCGGGCCGCGACGCCCAACTGGACGAGGCGATCAGGCTCGCGCTGGAGGCGCTGGAGACCAGTCCCGCGAAAACACCGCCGGGTATGCCGACCTGACCGACTACGATGCCCACCGTATTGATCACAGGAGGCACACCCATGGCCGGAGAGCCGCAGAACGACTGCCTGTTCTGCAAGATCGTCGCGGGCGAGATCCCGGCGACGATCGTCCGCGAGACCGAGACGACCGTGGCCTTCCGGGACATAAACCCCCAGGCCCCGACGCACGTCCTGGTGATCCCCAAGGCCCACTACGAGAACGCGGCCGAGCTGGCCGCGGGCGCCCCGCAGCTCGCGGCCGACGTGCTCGCCGAGACCAAGGCCGTCGCCGACGAGGAGAAGCTGGACAGCTACCGCCTCGTCTTCAACACGGGCAGCGGCGCCGGCCAGACCGTCTGGCACGCCCACGCCCACGTCCTCGGCGGCCGTGGCCTGCAGTGGCCGCCCGGATAGGCAGCCGTGTCCGTCCGTGAACTGGTGGTCCTCGGCACCGCCAGCCAGGTCCCGACCCGGCACCGCAACCACAACGGCTACCTGCTGCGATGGGACGGCGAGGGCCTCCTGTTCGACCCCGGCGAGGGCACGCAGCGGCAGATGCTGCGCGCCGGGGTCGCCGCCCACGACCTGAACCGGATCTGCGTCACGCACTTCCACGGTGACCACTCCCTCGGCCTCGCCGGGGTCATCCAGCGGATCAACCTCGACCAGGTGCCGCACGAGGTCACCGCGCACTACCCGCGCTCGGGGCAGCGCTTCTTCGACCGGCTGCGTCACGCGACCGCCTACCGCGAGACCGTCGGCCTGACCGAGGCCCCGGTCGCCGCCGACGGCATCCTCGCGGTGACCCGGTCGTACACCCTGGAGGCCCGCAGGCTCTCGCACCCGGTCGAGTCCTACGGCTACCGCCTGATCGAGCCCGACGGCCGCCGCATGCTGCCCGACCGGCTGGCCGCGCACGGCGTCAGGGGCCCGGACGTGGGCCGCCTCCAGCGCGAGGGGCGGCTCGGGGACGTGACGCTGGAGGACGTCAGCGAGGTGCGGCGCGGGCAGCGGTTCGCGTTCGTCATGGACACCCGGCTCTGCGACGGCGTGCACGCGCTCGCGAAGGGCTGCGACCTGCTCGTCATCGAGTCCACCTTCCTCGACGAGGACGTGGAACTCGCCATCGAGCACGGACATCTGACGGCGGGGCAGGCCGCCGCCGTCGCCCGGGACGGCGGCGTGCGGCATCTCGTGCTCACCCACTTCAGCCAGCGCTACACCGACCCCGGGGAGTTCGAGCGGCAGGCGCGGGCAGCCGGGTTCGAGGGGGAGCTCACCGTGGCCTACGACCTGCTGCGGGTGCCGGTTCCGAAACGGCGGTAAAACACCCGTACGATGCTTTGATGCCCCTCCCGAAAGCAGAATTGCACCTCCATATCGAAGGCACGCTGGAGCCGGAGCTGGCCTTCGAGCTGGCCGCCCGCAACGGCGTGGCCCTCCCGTACGCGGACACCGACGCACTCCGCGAGGCCTACCGGTTCGAGGACCTCCAGTCCTTCCTGGACCTCTACTACGAGCTGATGGCCGTCCTGCGCACCGAGCAGGACTTCGCCGACCTGGCGAACGCGTACCTCGCGCGGGCCGCCGCGCAGGGCGTGCGGCACGCGGAGATCTTCTTCGACCCGCAGGCCCACCTGGCCCGGGGCGTGGCGATGGGCACGGTCGTGGAGGGGCTGTGGCGGGCGCTCGGCGGCAGCGAGGCCGCCCACGGCGTCTCCACCAAGCTGATCATGTGCTTCCTGCGGGACGAGTCCGCCGAGTCGGCGCTCGCCACCCTGGAGGCCGCGAAGCCGTACCTGGACCGGATCACCGGGGTCGGCCTGGACTCCGCCGAGGTCGGGCACCCTCCGCTGAAGTTCCGGGAGGTGTACGAGGCCGCCGCCGCGCTCGGGCTGCGCCGGGTCGCGCACGCCGGCGAGGAGGGGCCGCCGGAGTACATCACCGAGGCGCTGGACATGCTCGGCGTGGAGCGCGTCGACCACGGCCTGCGCTGCATGGAGGACCCCGCGCTGGTCGAGCGGCTGGTGCGGGAGCGGGTTCCGCTGACGCTGTGCCCGCTGTCCAACGTCCGGCTCCGGACCGTCGACACGCTCGCCGGCCATCCCCTGCCCGCCATGCTCGACGCCGGCCTGCTGTGCACGGTCAACTCCGACGACCCCGCGTACTTCGGCGGGTACGCGGGCGACAACTTCGCGGCCGTGCACGAGGCCCTGGGACTGTCGCGGGACCGGCTGCGCGACCTGGCCCGCAACTCCTTCCTCGCCTCCTTTCTGGAGGACGACGAGGAGCGCAGGGCCCGCTATCTCGCGGAGGTCGACGCGTACGAGTTCGGGGACGCCGTCTCGTAGGCGCGCTGAGCGGGTACAGCGGGCGTGTCCACCGGGACTTCGACGACCGGGACATCGGTGACCGGGGCTCCGGCGGCCGGGGCTCCGGCGGCCGGGACGTCCACGGCCGGCAGGGGGCGCCTGCCCGTCCGCAGCGCGACCGCCGTCATCGGTACGGCGATCAGCAGCAGCCCGGCGCCGAGCACCCGCCCCATCGCCGGGAAGCCCGCCCCGGCCGCCAGCACACTGCCCGCGAGCGGTCCCGCCGCGGTGCCCAGCGAGGACGCCGAGCCGACCAGGACCGTCCAGCGGCCGCGCGGGTCCAGGGACGCGGCCAGGGCGATGACGTAGGACAGCACGACCGGGTAGAGCAGGTTCCAGGCGATCTCGCCCGCCGCGAACGCGGGCAGGTCCGTGGCCGCCGCGCTGAGCGCGACGCACCCCGCGATGAGGGCGGTACCGGCGCCGATGGGCAGGGCCCGGCCCAGCCGCGGGCCGAGCGCGCCCGCGCCCACCACGCCGAGGAGTCCGGCGCCGAGCGCGACCGCGAAGACCGCGCCGACCGTGACCTCGCTGAGGTGGGCCTGGTCGAGGCCGATCCGGCCGCTGACGCCCCACAGGGCGTTCTGGGCGAGGGACCAGCAGGGCATCGCGGCGGCCAGCAGCAGGCCGGCGCGCCGGTGGGGGAGGCGGTCGTACCCGACGGCCGGGCGGGCCGGGGCGGTACGGCCGGACAGGCGGCCGGTGAGCGGCCAGACGGCGAGCGCGGTCAGCGCGAGGGCGGCGAGCGGGAGGCCGTGTCCCGGGCCGAGGTGAGGGATCGTCAGGTACAGCGCGCCCGCGAGGGCGGAGACGCCGAGCAGGCCGAGGGTGGTGACCCGGTGCGGGTCGCGCTGTCCGGCGATGCCGCTCGCGGCCACCGCCGTGACCGTGCCGGAGCCCAGGCCGCCGACGACCGCGCCCGCGACGACGGCCGGTACGGCGCCGGTGAGGGCGGCGCCGCCGTAGCCGAGGGCGGCGAGCGCGAGGCCGGCGCGAGCCAGGACGCGGGGCCCGGTCCGGTCGACCCGGGAGGCCAGCAGAAAGCCGGAGGTCGCCGAACTCAGCAGCAGGGCGCTGCCGGTGGCCCCCGCCTGGGTCGCGGTGAGCGGGAGTCCGCTGTCGAGTCTGCCGACGGTGGTGGGCAGCAGGTACGGGGCGAGGTACCCGGCCGCGAACAGGGCGACGAGGGGCCGGGGCAGGGTGCGGGGGGCGGACACGGGCGTTCCCAGGGCAGGCGGAAGTGCGGCTCGGTGAAGGGGAGATGGCTGCGGCCGTCGACGGACAGGAACGCGCGAGCAAGTTGTATCAAGCACGCGGTTCCGGAAGAAGTCCGGTGGGTGTGATCCGGACCACGGTTGTGTTTGGGGGTGGTGCGCGGGGGTAGGAGCTTCTAGCCTCTGTTCTCATATGTGGATGTCATTCACAAGAGGAGATGGCCAGATCGGCGGTGCCCGGCCCCGCCCGACGGCTTCCGCGTCGTCGGCCTGAAGGCCCTCCTCGCCGCCGGACCCGACCTCGTAGGAGCCTCCCCGTGACCCGTGACCTGACCATCGCCGAGGTGCGGCTGACGCCGATCCTGGTCGCCGACCCGCCGCTGCTCAACACCCAGGGCGTGCACCAGCCGTACACCCCCCGGCTGATCGTGGAGATCGTCACCGCCGACGGGACCACCGGGCTCGGCGAGACCTACGGCGACACCAAGTACCTGGAGCCGGCCCGGTCGCTGGCCGAGCGGCTCACCGGACGGTCGGTCATGGACGTGAACGGGCTCTTCGGGATCGATCTCGCCGTGGACGCCTCCCGGATCGAGGGCCAGGCGGACGCGGGCGGGCTGCGCGGGGTGCAGACCGCCGACAAGCTGCGGCTGTCCGTCCTCTCCGCCTTCGAGGTCGCCTGCCTCGACGCCCAGGGCAAGGCGCTCGGGCTGCCCGTGCACGCGCTGCTCGGCGGCAAGGTGCGGGACGCGGTCGAGTACAGCGCCTACCTCTTCTACAAGTGGGACGGGCACCCCGCGGGCGTCCCCGCCGAGCCGGACGAGTGGGGCGCCGCGCTCGACCCGGCCGGTGTGGTGGAACAGGCGCGCCGGCTCCAGGAGCGGCACGGCTTCGGCTCGTTCAAGCTCAAGGGCGGGGTGTTCCCGCCCGACGAGGAGATCGCCGCCGTCCGCGCCCTCGCCGCGGCCTTCCCCGGCCACCCGCTGCGGCTCGACCCCAACGGCGCCTGGTCGGTGGAGACCTCGCTGAAGGTCGCGAAGGAACTCGGCGACGTCCTGGAGTACCTGGAGGACCCTACGCTGGGCACGCCCGGCATGGCAGAGGTCGCCGCCGGCACCGACGTTCCCCTCGCCACCAACATGTGCGTGACCACCTTCGGCGAGATCAAGGAGGCGTTCACGAAGGACGCCGTGCAGGTCGTCCTCTCCGACCACCACTACTGGGGCGGACTGCGCAACACCCAGCACCTCGCCGCGATCTGCGCCGCCTTCGGGGTCGGGGTGTCCATGCACTCCAACACCCATCTCGGCATCAGCCTCGCCGCGATGACCCAGGTGGCGGCCACGGTCCCCGACCTCCACCACGCCTGCGACTCCCACTACCCCTGGCAGTCCGAGGACGTCCTCACCGAACGGATCGCCTTCGACGGCGGCCGGGTCGCGGTGTCCGACGCGCCGGGCCTCGGCGTCGAACTGGACCGGGACGAACTGGCCCGGCTGCACCGGCGGTGGGCCGAGGACGACGGCTCGCTGCGCGACCGTGACGACGCGGCGGCGATGCGCGCCGCCGAACCGGACTGGAGGACACCGGCGATGCCCCGGTGGTGACCCGGCGCCGCACGGCATCCCGGTGCGTGACCTGGTGCACACTGGCCAGAACCGCACCACGCCAGGGAGCGCACCGTGACGCCGTCGCACACCCTCACCGGAGAGGAACCGGAACACCTCACCCAGGCAGCGCGCTGCCAGACCCAGGTCGACCCGCTCGCCGCGCTGCGCGCCCCCGGTGACCCTCCCTGGGACGTCTACCTCACCGGCACGGTCTTCCTCGACATCATCTTCACCGGCCTGGAGTCGGCGCCGGTGCGCGGCACCGAGTCCTGGGCCCGGGGGATGGGCTCCAGCCCCGGCGGGGTCGCCAACATGGCCGCCGCCCTGGCCCGGCTCGGCCTGCGGACCGCCCTCGCGGCGGCCTTCGGCGACGACCACTACGGCGAGTACTGCTGGGACGCGCTGGAACAGGGCGAGGGCATCGACCTGTCCGCCTCGCAGACGGTGCCCGGCTGGCACTCGCCGGTGACCGTCTCCATGGCCTACGAGGGCGAGCGGACCATGGTCTCCCACGGGCACGAGCCGCCGGCGGAGGCGGTGCTCCTCCAGGAGGAGGCCACCGCCCGGCCGCCCCGCGCGCGGGCCGCCGTCGCCTCCCTCACGCCCGGCCGCAGCGCGCCCTGGATCGCGCAGGCCGCCCGCGCCGGCACCCGCATCTTCGCCGACGTCGGCTGGGACGAGACGGGAGCGTGGGACCTGTCCGGGCTGGCCGACCTGGAGCACTGCGAGGCCTTCCTGCCCAACGCGGAGGAGGCCAAGCGGTACACCGGCACCGACTGTCCGCGGCTCGCCGCGCACGCCCTGACCGAGTACGTGCCGGTCGCCGTGGTCACGCTGGGCTCGGACGGCGCCTACGCGGTGGACCGGCGGACCGGGGAGACGGCGGAGGTGCCGGCGATCGAGGTGGAGGCGCTGGACCCGACCGGGGCGGGGGACGTGTTCGTCGCCGGGTTCGTGACCGGGTCCCTGGCGGGGTGGCCGCTGGCCGACCGGCTGGCCTTCGCCGGGCTCACGGCCGCGCTGTCGGTGCAGGAGTTCGGGGGGTCCCTGTCGGCGCCGGGGTGGTCGGAGATCGGGGCGTGGTGGCGGCGGGTGCAGTCCCTGCCGGGGCAGTCGCCTGCGGCGCTCCGGCGGTACGAGTTCCTGGAGGGCCTGGTGCCGGAGGAACTGGACCGGCCGTGGCCGCTGCGGCGGGCCGTGCCGACCATCGGGTTCCGCCGGTCCGGCTGACGTACCAGGGGGCTCCGCCCCCTGGACCCCCGTCTGCCCACCCACCCACCCGACTCGGCCGACTGGGAGGTGACCCACGGGCGTGCGGCTCGGTGGGCTGGAAGGCCGGCGGGGTGTGGCTCGGATGGCGGAGAGTGGGGCCAGGGCGACTCGACCGGCCCGGGGCGAGGCTCGTCGGGTGTGGCTCGGGCGGCTGCGGCGTCGCCGACGTGTGGTTCGGGTGCGCCGTGTGCGGGCTGTCGGGGGGTGGTCGTATGAAAAGCCCTACGGTGTTGTCAGCCCCCCGTCGTACTCTTGGGAGTGCGAGGCCGCCCTCAGCTACGCGGCCGTGACGAGGAGGAAGCGCAGGCCTTAAGAGCCGGCCCATGACACAGACACCCACAGCTCACACCCCCGCGCAGGAGCAGGCGAGAGCGCAGTTCACCGTCCCCGCCCAGCACCCCATGGTGACCGTGCTGGGTTCCGGCGACTCCCTCCTGCGTGTGATCGAGAGGGCCTTCCCGGCGGCCGACATCCACGTCCGGGGCAATGAGATCAGCGCGGTCGGCGACCCGGTCGACGTCGCCCTCATCTCGCGCGTGTTCGAAGAGATGATGCTGGTGCTCCGCACCGGGCAGCCGATGACGGAGGACGCAGTGGAACGCTCGATCGCCATGCTGAAGGCGAGCGAGGCAGGGACGAGCGACGGCCTGGAGACCCCGGCCGAGGTGCTGACGCAGAACATCCTGTCCTCGCGTGGCCGTACGATCCGCCCGAAGACCCTCAACCAGAAGCGGTACGTCGACGCGATCGACAAGCACACGATCGTCTTCGGCATCGGACCCGCCGGTACCGGCAAGACCTACCTGGCCATGGCCAAGGCCGTGCAGGCCCTCCAGTCCAAGCAGGTCAACCGGATCATCCTGACCCGTCCGGCGGTGGAGGCGGGCGAGCGGCTCGGCTTCCTGCCCGGCACGCTCTACGAGAAGATCGACCCGTACCTGCGCCCGCTGTACGACGCGCTGCACGACATGATCGACCCGGACTCGATCCCGCGGCTGATGGCGGCCGGGACGATCGAGGTCGCGCCGCTCGCCTACATGCGCGGCCGCACGCTCAACGACGCCTTCATCATCCTGGACGAGGCCCAGAACACGAGCCCCGAGCAGATGAAGATGTTCCTCACCCGCCTCGGCTTCGACTCGAAGATCGTGATCACGGGTGACGTGACGCAGGTCGACCTGCCGAACGGGCAGAAGTCGGGCCTGAGGCAGGTGCAGGAGATCCTGGAGGGCGTCGAGGACGTCCACTTCTCCCGGCTGTCGTCCCACGATGTCGTACGGCACAAGCTGGTGGGCCGTATCGTCGACGCGTACGAGAAGTACGACAGCAAGTACGGCACCGAGAACGGCGCCCCCAAGGGCGTGCGTGGCAAGTCCGGCGCCAAGGGCACCAAGGGGAAGTAGACCAGCACGACCATGTCGATCGACGTCAACAACGAGTCCGGCACCGAGGTAGACGAGCAGGCGATCCTGGACATCGCCCGCTACGCGCTCGCGCGGATGCGCATCCACCCGCTCTCCGAGCTCTCGGTGATCGTCGTGGACGCCGACGCCATGGAGCAGCTCCACATCCAGTGGATGGACCTGCCCGGCCCCACCGATGTCATGTCGTTCCCGATGGACGAACTGCGCCCGCCGTCCAAGGACGACGACGAGCCGCCGCAGGGGCTGCTCGGCGACATCGTGCTGTGCCCGGAGGTCGCCGCTAAGCAGGGGGCGGAAGCCCCGACGCGGCACTCCATGGACGAGGAGCTCCAGCTGCTCACCGTCCATGGCGTGCTGCACCTGCTCGGGTACGACCACGAGGAGCCTGACGAGAAGGCCGAGATGTTCGGGCTCCAGGCCGCCATCGTGGACGGATGGCGGGCCGAGCGCGGTCTGACCGGGCCGTCCCCGGCCCCGACCGTCTCGTAAGCGGGCCGTATGTCTCCGCAGATCGTGATCGGCGCGATCGCGCTGGTCGTCGTGGCCTGGCTCGCCGCCTGCGCGGAGGCGGGCCTCGCCCGCGTCTCCAGCTTCCGCGCCGAGGAGGCCGTGAAGTCCGGCCGGCGCGGCAGCGCCCGGCTCGCCCAGGTCGCCGCCGACCCCACCCGCTATCTGAACGTGGCCCTGCTGGTCCGCGTGGCCTGTGAGATGGCCGCCGCGGCCCTGGTGACGTACGCCTGCCTCCAGGAGTTCGCCGCCACCTGGCAGGCCCTGCTGGTCGCCATCGGCGTCATGGTCCTCGTGTCCTACGTCGCCGTGGGGGTGTCCCCGCGCACGATCGGCCGCCAGCACCCGGTCAACACCGCGACCGCGGCGGCCTACGTGCTGCTGCCACTGGCCCGGATCATGGGCCCGATCCCCTCCCTGCTGATCCTCATCGGCAACGCCCTCACGCCCGGCAAGGGCTTCCGGCGCGGGCCCTTCGCCTCCGAGGCGGAGCTGCGCGCGCTGGTCGACCTCGCCGAGAAGGAGTCGCTGATCGAGGACGACGAGCGCCGGATGGTGCACTCGGTCTTCGAGCTGGGCGACACGCTGGTGCGCGAGGTCATGGTGCCGCGGACCGACCTGGTCACCATCGAGCGCTTCAAGACCATCCGGCAGGCCCTCACCCTCGCCCTGCGCTCCGGTTTCTCCCGCATCCCGGTCACCGGCGAGAGCGAGGACGACATCGTCGGGATCGTGTACCTGAAGGACCTGGTCCGCAAGACGCACATCAGCCGGGACGCGGAGGGCGACCTGGTGTCCACGGCGATGCGCCCGGCCGTGTTCGTGCCCGACACCAAGAACGCCGGCGACCTGCTGCGCGAGATGCAGAAGGAACGCAACCACGTCGCCGTCGTCATCGACGAGTACGGCGGCACCGCCGGGATCGTCACCATCGAGGACATCCTGGAGGAGATCGTCGGCGAGATCACCGACGAGTACGACCGGGAACTCCCGCCCGTGGAGGATCTCGGCGACAACCGCTTCCGGGTCACCGCCCGCCTGGACATCACCGACCTCGGCGAGCTGTACGGCCTGGAGGAGTACGACGACGAGGACGTGGAGACCGTCGGCGGGCTGCTCGCCAAGGCACTCGGCCGCGTTCCCATCGCCGGGGCCTCCGCCGAGGTCGAACTGCCCGACGGGCGCAGCCTGCGCCTGACGGCGGAGGCCGCGGCCGGCCGCCGGAACAAGATCGTGACGGTGCTGGTGGAGCCCGTGCCCGTGCCCGTCGTCGAGGAGGAGCCGGCCGAGTGACGCCCCAGGAGCTGCGCGCCTTCTGCCTGTCCTTCAACGCGGCCGTGGAGGACTTCCCGTTCAGCCCGGAGATCTCGGTCTTCAAGGTGCTGGGCAAGATGTTCGCCCTGACCCACCTGGACGCGCGGCCCCTCACGGTCAACCTCAAGTGCGACCCGGAGGACGCCATCCGGCTGCGCGGCGAGCACGAGGGGCTGATCGTCCCCGGCTGGCACATGAACAAGCGGCACTGGAACACCGTGACGGTCGACGGGGAGTTGCCGGACCGGCTGGTCCGGGAGCTGATCGAGGACTCGTACGACCTGGTGGTGGCCGGTCTGCCCCGGGCCGAGCGGCTGCGGCTCGACCGTCCGTGAGCGCACCCGTGCCGGGCGGGCCTCCCGGGGCTTCGTATGCTCGGGGCATGACCGAGAGCAACGCGCTTGATCCCGAGGACCGCAAGATCGTCACCCTGGCCCGTTCCGCGCGGGCCCGCAACGGCGTGCCCGAGGGCGCGGCCGTGCGGGACGAGACCGGGCGCACCTATGTCGCCGGGTCGGTGGAGCTGGCCTCGCTGCAGCTGAGCGCGCTGCGTACGGCGGTTGCCATGGCGGTGGCCTCGGGGGCGCGGTCGTTGGAGGCAGCGGCGGTGGTGAGCGACGCGGATTCCGTGCCGGGCGAGGACAGGGCCGCCGTCGCCGACCTGGGTGGTCCCGAGACGCCGGTCTTCCTGGCCTCACCCGACGGCACTGTGCGGGGCACCGTTTCCGCCGGCTGAGCGATTTCCCAAACGCCTGCCCGCTGTCGGCTGACAGGCCGCCGCCGGGGTGCTGACCGGGACGCTGCTGGTCAGAGCGCGTCGGGTCCGCGCTCGCCGGTCCGTACCCGGACGACCGTCTCCACGGGAACGGCCCACACCTTGCCGTCCCCGATCTTCCCGGTCCGCGCGGCCCTGACGACCGCCTCGATCACGTCGTCGGCGGTGGCGTCCTCCACCACGACCTCGATGCGCACCTTCGGCACCAGGTCGACGCGGTACTCGGCCCCCCGGTAGACCTCGGTGTGGCCGCGCTGCCGGCCGTAGCCGCTCGCCTCGGTCACGGTCAGCCCGTGCACGCCCAGTTCCTGCAGGGCGGTCTTGACCTCGTCCAGCCGGTACGGCTTCACGATCGCGGTGATGAGCTTCATGCCTCAGGACTTACCTTCTGGGCGGAGAGGGAGAGGACGGACGAGCTGACCGGGGCGCCATGACCCAGGACGCCGTGATCGTATGCGGTCTCGGCGTGCACCGTAAGGTCCAGGCCGGTGTGCTCCTGCTCCTCGCTCGCCCGGAGGCCCAGCGCCTTGTCGAGCAGCTTGCCCAAGCCGTACGTCACGGAGAAGGCGTACACCGCGACGACCACCACGGCGAGAAGCTGCTTGCCGAGCGGGGCGAGCCCGCCGCCGTAGAACAGGCCCTCCGCCCCGCCGGTCATCGCCTTCTCGGCGAACAGGCCGATCAGCAGGGTGCCGATGACGCCGCCGACCAGGTGGACGCCGACGACGTCCAGGGAGTCGTCGTAGTTCAGCTTGAACTTCCAGCTCACCGCGTAGGAGCAGACGACACCCGCGGCGAGGCCCACGACCAGGGCGCCGAGCAGGGAGACCGTGCCGCAGGACGGGGTGATGGCGACCAGGCCGGCCACCGCGCCGGAGGCGGCGCCCAGGGTGGTCGGGTGGCCGTCGCGCCGCTGCTCGACGAAGAGCCAGCCGAGCAGGCCGGTGCAGCCGGCGGCGAGCGTGTTGAGGAACGCGGCGGCGGCCAGGCCGTTCGCGCCGAGCGCGGAGCCGGCGTTGAAGCCGAACCAGCCGAACCAGAGCAGACCGGCGCCGAGGACGACCATCGGCAGGTTGTGCGGGCGCATGGCGTCCTTCTTGAAGCCCAGGCGGGGGCCGAGGACGAGGCACAGGGCCAGTCCGGAGGCGCCGGAGGTGATCTCGACGGGCAGACCGCCCGCGAAGTCCAGGGCGCCCAGCTTGTCGAGGATCCAGCCACCCGGGCCCCACACCCAGTGGGTGACCGGAACGTATACGAGGAGCGTCCAGAGCGGTACGAAGACCAGCCACGCCGAGAACTTGGTGCGGTCGGCGACCGCGCCGCTGATCAGGGCGGCCGTGACGACCGCGAAGGTGAGCTGGAAGGTGGCGAACAGGAGGGCCGGGACCGTGCCGTGCACGCTGTCCGGGCCGAGCCCGCGCATCCCGGCCTGGTGGAGACCGCCGATCAGCCCGCCGCCGATGTCGTCGCCGAAGGCGAGGGAGTAGCCGGCCGCCAGCCACACCACCGTGACCAGGGCGATCGACACGAAGCTCATCATCAGCATGTTGAGGACGCTCTTCGTGCGGACCATGCCGCCGTAGAACAGGGCCAGGCCCGGGGTCATGAGCAGGACGAGGGCGGTGGCGGCGAGCAGCCAGGCGGTGTCGCCGGTGTTCACATGGTCTGCGGCGAGGGTCACGGGCGTCTCCAACGGGTGGGGGCTGCGTCAGAGGGTCACCGGTGTGCGTTTCCGGTCGCGTACGGGTGTGTTTCCGTGACGTTTCGTTGCGTGCGGGTTTCCGGAAGCTCACCGCCCGGGGTGCGCGGTGGGCGTGGTGCCGTGCCGCTCTGTGGATCAGGGAGAATGGGCGGCATGAGCGTTCGCACCCAGACTTCCGAGCAGCCGGCCGAGACCGCCCACCGCGCCGGCTTCGCCTGCTTCGTGGGCCGCCCCAACGCGGGCAAGTCCACCCTCACGAACGCTCTGGTCGGGCAGAAGGTGGCGATCACCTCCAACCGGCCCCAGACCACCCGGCACACGGTGCGGGGCATCGTGCACCGGCCCGAGGCCCAGCTCATCCTGGTCGACACCCCCGGGCTGCACAAGCCGCGCACGCTGCTCGGCGAACGCCTCAACGACGTCGTGCGCACCACCTGGGCCGAGGTCGACGTGATCGGCTTCTGTCTGCCGGCGGACCAGAAGATCGGCCCGGGCGACCGGTTCATCGCTAAGGAACTGGCGGGGATCAGGAAGACCCCGAAGGTCGCCATCGTGACGAAGACCGACCTCGTCGACTCCAAGACCCTCGCCGAGCAGCTCATCGCCATCGACCAGCTCGGCAAGGAGCTGGGCATCGAGTGGGCGGAGATCGTGCCGGTGTCCGCGGTCGGGTCCAAGCAGGTGGACCTCCTGGCCGACCTCCTGATCCCGCTGCTGCCGGAGGGGCCCGCCCTCTATCCCGAGGGCGACCTGACGGACGAGCCCGAGCAGGTGATGGTGGCCGAGCTGATCCGGGAGGCCGCGCTGGAGGGCGTCCGGGACGAGCTGCCGCACTCCATCGCGGTCGTCGTCGAGGAGATGCTGCCGCGCGAGGACCGGCCCGCCGACCGTCCGCTGCTGGACATCCACGCCAACGTCTACATCGAGCGCCCCAGCCAGAAGGGCATCATCATCGGCCCCAAGGGCAAGCGCCTGAAGGAGGTCGGCATCAAGTCCCGCAAGCACATCGAGGCGCTGCTGGGAACGCCCGTCTTCCTGGACCTGCACGTGAAGGTGGCCAAGGACTGGCAGCGGGACCCGAAGCAGCTGCGCAGGCTCGGGTTCTAGCCGACGGCTTCCGTGGGGGTCATGTCCTGCGTCCCCACCACCCGCAGCAGTTGCAGCCTCTCGTGCGACTCGGTGCCGGGCCGGGCCGTGTGGATGATGAGGTGGTGGTGGCTGTGGTGGCTCAGCAGGACCTCGCAGTCCAGTTCCAGCAGGCCCACCACCGGGTGCCGGAAGCGCTTGGTGCCCGGGCGGCGCAGGGACACCTCGTGTGCCTCCCAGAGCCGGGCGAACTCCTCGCTCTCCGCGCGGAGTTCGGCCACCAGAGCCGCCGGTTCCGGGTCGTCGGGGCGGGCCGCGGCCACCGCACGGAGGTTGGCCACGTGGTCCCGGGCGTGTGCCGGAAGGTCCTCCGGCGGGAACAGCGCGCGAGCCGTGGGGTCGAGGAAGAACCGGCGGGTGAGGTTCCGCTCGCGCGGCGGGCGGGCGAGCATGTCTCCGACCAGCGCCTTGGCCAGCGCGTTCTGCGCCAGAACCGCCCCCAAGTCCGTGACCACCTGCGCCGGTGAGTCGTAGAGCCGGTCCAGGACCAGCAGCAGTCCGGGCCGGACATGGGCCGAGGCCGCGTCCCGACGCGGCGGCTCCTCGCCCACCAGGTGGAACAGGTGGTCCCGTTCGTCGTCCGTCAGCCGCAGCGCCCGGGCGAGCGCCGTGAGCATCTGCCGGGACGGGCGCGGACCCCGGGACTGCTCCAGGCGCGTGTAGTAGTCGACCGACATCCCGGCCAGCGCCGCGACCTCCTCCCGGCGCAGTCCGGGGGTGCGGCGGCGGGCGCCGGGCGCCAGGCCCACGTCGGACGGTTCCAGACGGGCGCGGCCACGGCGCAGGAAGTCGGCGAGTTCGGCTCGGTTCACCCCTCCAGGCTGCGGCAGACCGGCCGGCTTATCCAGGGACTGTCGATCCCCCGATCAGGAGGTCTCTCCCGTCGGCGCCGCCCGCCGCCGAGGCTGGGCGCACCGAACGAGACGCGATCGAGAAGGAGCACCACCATGCTGACCCTGGTCACCGGAGCCACCGGACAGGTGGGCCGTGGATTCGTCCCCCGCCTGCTCGCCCAGGCCCGGCCCGGCGAGCGGGTGCGGGTGATCGTCCGCGACGAGGCCCGCGCCGCCGCCCTCACCGAGCGCGGCGCCGAGGTCGTCGTCGGCGACCTGCGCGACACCGACGTCCTCGGCAAGGCGCTCACCGGAGTGGACGCCGTCGTGAACGTCGCGGCCTCCTTCCGGGGCGTGACCGACGAGGAGATGCGGGCCGTCAACCGGGACGCCGCGCTGGAGCTGGGCCGGGCGGCCGTCGCCTCCGGGGTACGGCGGTTCGTGCAGACCAGCACCATCCTGGTGTACGGCGCCGGACGCGGCCGGCCGCACGTCGAGGACGACCCCACCGTGCCCGGCGGCCCGATGTGGATGACGTACCCCGAGTCCAAGCGGGAGGCCGAGCAGGGGCTGCTGGCGCTGGACGGGCTGGACGTCCGGATCGGCCGCCTCGCCTTCGTCTACGGCGAGGGCGACCCGCACCTGCCGGGCATCACCCGCTGGACCGCGACCCAGCCGGCCACCAAGCGGCACCACCTGGTGCACGTCGCCGACACCGCCCAGGGCCTGCTCCGCCTGCTGTACGCCCCCGGCGCCGACGGCCGCGTCTACAACATCGCCGACGACGTCCCGGTCACCGCTCTGGAGATCCACCAGCTCCTCGGCGAGGAACCGCCGGCGGACGGACCCGACCCCGACCCCTGGTACGGGATCGCCTCCACCGACCGCATCCGCCGCGAGCTGGGTTACCGGCCCTCCTTCCCGACCCTGTGGTCCGCGCGGGACGCCGGAGCCCTATGAGGGCGGGCGCTGGTCCCTCAGCAGCTCCCGGAACCAGTGGTAGGAGGCCTTGGGCGTGCGCTCCAGCGTCTCGAAGTCGACGTGGACCAGGCCGAACCTGCGGGCGTAGCCCTCGGCCCACTCGAAGTTGTCCATGAGGGACCACACGAAGTACCCGCGCACGTCGACGCCGGCCTCGATCGCCCGGTGCAGGGCCCGTACGTGGGCGTCCAGGTAGGTGATGCGGTCCTGGTCGTCGACGCCCTCGTAGGAGCAGCCGTTCTCGGTGATGACGACGGGCGGGAGCCGGTCGCCGTAGCGCTCACGGAACCCGGTGAGCAGTTCCGTCAGCCCTTCCGGTACGACCGGCCAGCCGAAGTCGGTCACCGGCCGGCCCTCGATCTCCCGTACGGAGAAGGGGAGTCCGGCCGGCACCGTCAGCCCGCCGAACTCGGTGTCGGTGCCCTGCGGGGCGCCCACCCGGGTCGGGGCGTAGTAGTTGACGCCGTACCAGTCGACCGGCTCGGCGATCACCTTCAGATCGGCCTGGACGTCCCCCGGCATCAGCTCGCCCATGCCCTCGGGGTACGTCCCCAGGATGACCGGCTCGGCGAACAGGCGGTTGAGCAGGAGGTCGTAGAAGCCGGCCGCCTCCACGTCCGCCGGCTCCGGTGAGGCGGGCCAGGCCGGGCCGTGGGAGTTGGCGATGCCGATGTCCGTGGCGCCGGCCGCGCGCAGGGCCCGTACCGCGAGGCCGTGGGCGAGGAGCTGGTGGTGGGCGACCGGGAGGGCGTCGAAGAGGAGTCGCCGGCCGGGGGCGTGGACGCCGATCGCGTGCCCCAGGAGGGTGTGTTCGGCGGGCTCGTTGAGGGTGATCCACGTGTGCACCCGGTCGCCGAGCCGGTCCGCCACCACCGACACGTGGTCGGCGAACCGGGCCGCCGTGTCCCGGTCCAGCCAGTCCAGGTACGCCGGCAGGTCCCAGTGGAAGAGGGTCGGGACCGGTCGTACGCCGGCCGCGCACAGCTCGTCCACCAGGCGGTCGTAGAAGTCCGCGCCGCCGGGGGAGTTCACCCGGGGCCAGGAGACGGAGAAGCGGTAGGCGTCCACGCCGAGACCGGCGAGGAGGGCCACGTCCTCGCGATAGCGGTGGTAGTGGTCGCAGGCCACCGCAGCCGTCGAGCCGTCCTTGACCCGCCCGGGCTCGGCCGTGAACACGTCCCAGACGGACGGTTCCCGCTCCTCGGCCGCGCCCTCGATCTGGTGGGCGGAGGTCGACACGCCCCACAGGAAGCCGGGCGGGAACCGGGGGATCGCCGTGCCTGCGTCAGTCGCCATGGCCGGATCATCCGTACCGGCGGTAACGGAAGTCAACGCCCTTGCGCCGGACGGCCGTTACGCGCCCTCCTTCAGCACCCGGGAGACCAGCTCCCGCTGGGCCTCGGTCAGCCGGGGATCCGCCGCGTACACCGTGCGGCCGTCCACGGTGATCTCGTAGTGGAAGCCGTCCGGGACGCCCGGCTCGGGCGCGCCCCGGCCGGACGCGAGGGCGCGTTCGGCCAGGGACTGCCACTCGTGGGCGTCGGGCCGGCCCGAGGTGTCCACCTCGGCCCGGCGCTCGATGCCCGCGAAACCGCCCGTGCGCCGCACTCGAATACGCATGGGTCCCTGTGTAGTACGGAACTACAGCGTCCGCACCCCCACCTGTTCCCACGCCTTCTGCACGGCCTGGAGTTCGTCCCCGGCGCCGTACCGCTCCCGGGCCGCCTTCACCGTCAGCGTGGCGAAGTCGGCGAAGAGGGCGTCCTCCTTCAGCTCGCCGCCGGTCAGCACGTCGTACCAGATCTGCCCGGCCTTCTCCCAGGCGTAGCCGCCGAGGGCGGTGGCGGCCAGGTAGAAGGCGTGGTTGGGAATGCCGGAGTTGATGTGCACGCCGCCGTTGTCGCGGCCGGTGCGGACGTAGTCCTCCATCTTCGCCGGCTGCGGGTCCTTGCCGAGGACGTCGTCGTCGTACGCGGTGCCCGGGGCCTTCATCGAGCGCAGGGCGGTGCCGGTGACGCGCGGTGCGAGGAGCCCGGCGCCGATCAGCCAGTCGGCCTCGGCGGCGGTCTGGCCGAGGGTGTACTGCTTGATCAGCGAGCCGAAGACGTCCGAGACCGACTCGTTCAGGGCGCCCGACTGGCCGTAGTACTCCAGGTTCGCGGTGTGCTGGGTGACGCCGTGGGTCAGTTCGTGCCCGATGACGTCGACCGGGAGGGTGAAGTCGAGGAAGATCTCGTTGTCGCCGTCGCCGAACACCATCTGCTCGCCGTTCCAGAAGGCGTTGTCGTAGTTCTCGCCGAAGTGCACGGTGGCGTCGAGCGGCATCCCGTTGTCGTCGATGGAGTGCCGGCCGTAGATCTTGAGGTACAGCTCGAAGGTGGCGCCGAGGCCCGCGTAGGCGCGGTTGACCGTGGCGTCGGAGCCGGGCTCGGAGCCTTCCTCGCGGACCTTGGTGCCGGGCAGGTCCTGGGTGTGCCCGGCGTCGTAGACGGTGCGGTGCGGCTTGTCGGCGGCGGCACCCGCGGGCGGGGCGGCGGAGGTGGCACCGATCACCGTGGTCAGGCGGCGCTTGGTGCGCTGGTAGGCGTCGTGCTCCAGGGACCGGCGGGCCGGGCCGGAGAGCGCGGGGTCCTCGTTGCGGGCGATCCTGTCGAGGACGTGCGGCGGCACGATCGTGCAGAAGACGGGCTGGAAGCCCCCGTTGGTCGTCATGTTCCGCACCATTGCACTGTGTGACCTGACTGTCACTACCTGCCACCATGATTGGTGAAATACCAGGACACGAAACGCAACAGACTGTGACGGTGTGGTAGGGCGATGTGGTGCGGCGCACGTTTTGTCCCTTTTTGCCGCGCGGTCCCGCATACTGGGACAGGCCCGCGCGCCCGGAACGGCTCGGCTAGGCTGCGGAACATCATGCGTTCCTGGCTGCTTCTTCTTAGCTGCCGCGGCGAGGGCCTGTAGTCGAGGCCGACTCCCTCCCCGCGGAGCTTGGCGTTGCGTCGTCGGCCGTCCACTCGGATACCCGGACATCCTGAGGAGCCCACGCCATCATGGCCAACCGCCAGCAGCCCAGCCCCATGCCGATCCACAAGTACGGCCGCTACGCGCAGGTCGACATCCCGGACCGCACCTGGCCCGACAGGCGGATCACCACCGCCCCCCGCTGGCTCTCCACCGACCTGCGCGACGGCAACCAGGCCCTGATCGACCCCATGTCACCCGAGCGCAAGCGGCGCATGTTCGACCAGCTGGTCAAGATGGGCTACAAGGAGATCGAGGTCGGCTTCCCCGCCTCCGGCCAGACCGACTTCGACTTCGTGCGCTCGATCATCGAGGAAGAGGGCGCGATCCCCGAGGACGTGACGATCTCCGTCCTCACCCAGGCCCGCGAGGACCTGATCGAGCGGACCGTGGAGTCCCTGAAGGGCGCCCGCCGGGCCACCGTCCACCTGTACAACGCCACCGCCCCGGTCTTCCGCCGGGTCGTCTTCCGCGGCTCCAAGGACGACATCAAGCAGATCGCCGTCGACGGCACCCGGCTGGTGATGGAGTACGCCGAGAAGCTGCTGGGCCCGGAGACCGAGTTCGGCTACCAGTACTCCCCGGAGATCTTCACAGACACCGAGCTGGACTTCGCGCTGGAGGTCTGCGAGGCGGTGATGGACGTCTACCAGCCGGGTCCGGGCCGCGAGATCATCCTCAACCTGCCCGCCACCGTGGAGCGTTCGACGCCGTCCACGCACGCGGACCGCTTCGAGTGGATGCACCGCAACCTCTCCCGCCGCGAGTACGTCTGCCTGTCCGTCCACCCGCACAACGACCGCGGTACAGCCGTGGCCGCCGCCGAGCTGGCCCTGATGGCCGGCGCCGACCGCGTCGAGGGCTGCCTGTTCGGACAGGGCGAGCGCACCGGCAACGTCGACCTGGTCACCCTGGGCATGAACCTGTTCTCCCAGGGCGTCGACCCGCAGATCGACTTCTCCGACATCGACGAGATCCGTCGTACGTGGGAGTACTGCAACCAGATGGAGGTCCACCCGCGCCACCCGTACGTGGGCGACCTGGTCTACACGTCCTTCTCCGGCTCCCACCAGGACGCCATCAAGAAGGGCTTCGACGCCATGGAGGCCGACGCGGCGGCCCGCGGGGTCACCGTGGACGACCTCGAATGGGCGGTGCCGTACCTGCCGATCGACCCCAAGGACGTCGGCCGCTCCTACGAGGCCGTCATCCGCGTCAACTCGCAGTCCGGCAAGGGCGGCATCTCCTACGTCCTGAAGAACGACCACAAGCTCGACCTGCCGCGCCGGATGCAGATCGAGTTCTCGAAGATCATCCAGGCGAAGACCGACGCCGAGGGCGGCGAGATCACGCCGAAGGAGATCTGGGCGGTCTTCCAGGACGAGTACCTGCCGAACCCCGAGAACCCGTGGGGCCGCATCCAGGTCAGGACCGGCCAGTCGACCACCGACACCGACGGCGTGGACACCCTCACCGTCGAGGCCACCGTCGACGGCGAGGACCGGGTCCTGACCGGCTCCGGCAACGGTCCGATCTCGGCCTTCTTCGACGCCCTCCAGTCCGTCGGCATCGACGTACGCCTGCTGGACTATCAGGAGCACACGATGAGCGAGGGCGCCTCCGCGCAGGCCGCCTCCTACATCGAGTGCGCGATCGACGACAAGGTCCTGTGGGGCATCGGCATCGACGCCAACACGACGCGTGCGTCGCTGAAGGCGGTCGTCTCCGCGGTGAACCGCGCGACCCGCTAGCGCTTCGCCGGCCGGCGGACCAGAGGCATCCGCCGTCGGGCGGGTGCGGTGCCGTCGAGGCTGCTCGCGCCCGCGCGGCGGAGCCGCATGTCAAGCAGGGGACCGCGCCCCGTCGGGGCGCGGTCCCCTGGTCGCTTTCCGGCCAATGGTCGGTGCAGGTCACAGAAAGGTCTCTTACGGGGTACTGACTCCACCTCGGTGATGTGGCTAACATCACGCCAGCACGGCGATGTTGCCGTGCGGTTACGGAGGTGCGACGTGCTGCCAGTACGGGGACGAGACGGCCGTGCCGCCAGGGCTGTGCGCATCCTGGGCACCCGCACCGCATGGACACCCGTGGGAGACGGCGAGTTCTTCTGCCCCGGCTGCGGCGGAGACCGCAACTACCAGCGGCTCACCGGACGACGCCGGCTCACCCTGCTCGGGGTGCCCGTGCTGCCGCGGGGGACGGCCGGACCGGTGGTGGAGTGCGCGGCCTGCGGGCACCACTTCGGCACCGAGGTGCTCGACCACCCCACCACCCGCCGTTTCTCCGCGATGCTCCGCGACGCCGTGCACACCGTCGCCCTCGCCGTGCTCGCCGCGGGCGGCACCTGCTCCCGTACGGCCCTGGAGACGGCCGCCGCGACGGTCCGCGCGGCCGGCTTCGCCGAGTGCACCGAGGACCAGCTGGCCGCCCTGGTCGACGCCCTCGCCGCCGACACCGGCCGGTACTTCGAGCAGCCGTGCGGGGCCGGGCTGACCATAGAGCTGCACGAGTCCCTGGACCCGCTCGCCCCGCACCTGGCCCCGGCCGGACGCGAGTCCCTGCTGCTCCAGGCCGCCCGCATCGCCCTCGCCGACGGCCCCTACACCCCCGCCGAACGCGACGCCCTCGCCACGGTCGGCGCGGCCCTCACCATCTGCTCCGACGACGTGACCCGGCTGCTGGCCGCGGCCCGGACCCCGTCCTGACCACCTGTCCCGGCCACCCGTCCCGACCATCCCTCCTGATCATCCGGACGGAGTAAGGCCGCGCCGGTGATCGTGGGCAGCATCAGGGCGTGACCCCGCGCAGCCGCTCCCTCCTCACCAGCCTGGCGCTCCTCGCCTCGCTCACCACCGGGCCGCCCGCCCACGCGGCGCCCGCCGGCTGCGTCTCCTCGGTGCCGTACGTGTCCGGGCGGGGCGGGTACGCCGTCTACCGCATCCCGGCCGTGGTGACGACCCGGCACGGCACCGTCCTGGCCTTCGCCGAGGGCCGGCGCGACGGCGCGGGGGACACCGGTGACATCGACGTCGTCCTGCGCCGCTCCACCGACGGCGGCTGCACCTGGGGCCCGCTGACCGTGGTGGCCGCCGGGCGGGGTCACACCCGGGGCAACCCGGCGCCCGTGGCCGACCCGCGCACCGGCGCGGTCGTCCTGGTCACCTGCGCCAACGCCGGGAACGTGACGGAGGCGCAGATCATGCGCGGCGAGGTCACCCCGGAACAGGGCCGCCGGGTCTTCGTGCAGCACAGCCTGGACGACGGCCGCCGCTTCACCGCCCCCCGGGACATCACGGCCCGGGTGACCCGGCCCGGCTGGCGCTGGTACGCCACCGGCCCCGGCCACGCCGTCGCCCTCACCCGCGGCCCGCACTCCCCCAGAGGGGGCACCCCCAGCCGTCTGCTGGTCCCCGCCGACCACTCGGCGGCCCCGCCCCCCGGCTCCCGGGACACCGGCCAGGAGCCCAGGTACTACGGCGGACACGCCCTCTACAGCGACGACTCCGGCCGCACCTGGCACCTGGGGTTCGTGGACGCGGGCTACGACGGCGTGACCGACGCCAACGAGACCAGTGCCGCCCAACTCCCGGACGGCCGCGTCTACTTCAGCTCCCGCGACCAGAACGGCACCGCCCCCGGAAACCGCCTCGACACCTACTCCGGCGACGGCGGCCTGACCCTGGACCGCCCCTACGCCGTCCAGCCCGCGCTGAACGCCGTCCCGGTGGTCCAGGGCAGCGTCCTCCAGCCGCGTGGCCCGGGCGCGCCCCTGCTGTTCTCCGCGCCCTCCGTGCCGACCGCACGCCGCGCCCTGGCCCTCTGGGCGAGCACGGACGCCGGCCGCACCTTCCGCAGGCTGCTCACCCTCTCCGGCCGCCCGGCCGCCTACTCCGACCTGGTCCAGCTCGCCCCCGACACCATCGGCGTGCTCTACGAGACCGGCGTCCGGGACCCGTACGAGTCCCTGGAGTTCCGCAGACTCCGCCTGCCGTGAGGGGTGCGGGCCGGCCGGTGACCGAGGCCGCGTCCGGCCGGGCGCCGGGCCGGGTGGCGGGGTCCGCCAGCACCCCGCCTAGGCGTCGAGGCCGAGCAGGCCCGCCGCCGCCAGCAGCTTGCCGATCTGTTCGACCTCCGCGCCGGACAGCGGTACCTGCGGCTCGGCGGTCACCGGGCAGTCGATGATCCCGCGCAGATGCAGCGCCGCCTTGAACGCGCCCAGCGCGGCCGAGCTCCCGCCCATCCGCGCGGGGTCCCCGACGCCGGTGATCCGGAACAGCGCGCACAGCCGCTCCTGTTCGCTCCGCGCCCCCTCCGCGTCGCCCGCCCGGCACTGGCGGTAGAGGCGCACATAGCCGTGCGGGTCGACGTTGGCCAGGCCCGGCACGGCCCCGTCGGCGCCCAGCGCCAGCGCCGCGTCGGTGATCAGTTCCGAGCCGGTCAGCACGCTGAACCCGGGGTGGGCGCGGGCGCCGGTGACCACCTCCCGGAAGGCCGCCAGGTCCCCGCTGGAGTCCTTGACCCCGGCCAGTACACCGTCCCCGGCGAGCCCCAGCAGCAGGTCGGCGGGGAGCTTGGTGTGCACGGCGACGGGGATGTCGTAGGCGATCACCGGGACCGGGCTGGCGGCGGCGATCCGGCGGTAGTGGTGGACGAGCTCGGACGGGTGGGTGCGGGCGTAGAAGGGCGCGGTGACGACGACGGCCCGCGCGCCCGCCGAGGTGACCGCGGCGACGTGCTCCAGGACACGCGGGGTGGTCATGTCGATGGCCCCGGCGAGCACGGGCAGCTGACCGCCCACGTGCGCGGTCACGGCCGCCACCACCCGCTCGCGCTGCGCGTCCGTCAGGAAGGCCGCCTCCGAGGTCGAGCCCAGCAGGAACAGCCCGTGCACCCCGGCCTCCACCAGGAAGTCCACCAGGCGCAGCAGCGAGGGCACGTCCACCTCGCGTTCCGGCGTCAGGGGTGTGCAGACGGGCGGGACGACACCGGTGAGCGGGGTGGGGAGGGTCATTCACGGCTCCTGCGCGCTAGGTCTCTGGTCGGCTGGTCCTCCTGAACAGGATGGTGGCACCGGTAGCGGTGTCCGGGCCGTGACGCGGCCGAGAAGTCCGGCATCGACGCGGCGCAGACCTCGTCGGCCTTCCAGCAGCGGGTACGGAACGGGCAGCCGCTCGGCGGGCGGGTCGCCGAGGGGACCGGCCCGCTCAGCGGGATCGGGTCGAGGGGGTCCAGCAGGCCCGGCGTGGCCGAGAACAGGGCGCGGGTGTACGGGTGCCGGGCCGCGTCGGTGACCCGGTCGGCCGGGGTCTCCTCCACGATCCGGCCGAGGTACATGGTGATCACCCGGTCGCTCATCCGCCGGACCGTCTGGATGTCGTGCGAGACGAACACCAGGGCGAGACCGAGGCGGTCCTTCAGGTCGAGCAGCAGGTTGAGGATCTGCGCGCGGACCGAGACGTCCAGGGCGCTGGTCGGCTCGTCGGCGACGACGAGGTCCGGGTCCAGGGCGAGCGCGCGGGCGATGGCGACGCGCTGCCGCTGCCCGCCGGAGAGCTGCCCGGGCAGGGCGTCGGCGAGCGCCCGGGGCAGCCCGACGAGGTCCATCAACTCCCGCACCCTGCCCTCCCGTCCGGCCCGCGTGCCGCGCCGGTGGACGTCCAGCGGGTCGCGCAGGATCCGGCGGACCGTCAGCCGGCGGTTCAGCGCGGTCGACGGGTCCTGGAAGATCATGCCGGTTCCCGCGCCGACCGTGGTCCTGCGCTCGGCGGCCGGCATCGCCCACAGGTCCCGGCCCCCGAACGCCACCGTCCCGGACACCGGCCGCTGGATGCCCACCAGCACCTTCGCCAGCGTCGACTTGCCGCACCCCGACTCGCCGACCACCCCGACCGTCTCGCCGGGCGCGACGGAGAGATCGGCGCCGGTCAGGGCGTACACCCGGTCCCGCCGGAACAGACCGCCAGCGCGCGCCCGGTGGACGACGTGCGCGTCCCGCACCTCCACGACAGCGGTCACCGCAGGGCCTCCTCACTGTCGGCCGAGGCCAGTTCCACCGCCGGGTGGTGGCAGGCGGCCGTGTGGGCGGGGGTGCCCGCGAGAACCGGGGCGGTGGTGTGGCACACCTCGGTGGCGAGCGGGCACCGGTCGGCGAACCGGCAGCCCGCCGGGAAGTCCGCCGGGGCCGGTACGGCCCCCTTGATCTGGGTCATCCGCTCCTCGGCCGACTCCAGCGAGAGCACGTTGCCGAGCAGCCCGCGCGTGTAGTGGTGGGCCGGTGCCGCCACCAGGTCGGCGGTCACCCCGCTCTCCACGATCTGCCCGCCGTACATCACCACCACCCGGTCGGTGACGTCGGCGACCAGCGCCAGATCGTGCGAGACCAGGATCAGCGCGAAGCCCAGCTCGGCCCGCAGCCGGAGCAGCAGCTCCATGACCTGGGCCTGCACGGTGACGTCCAGGGCGGTGGTCGGCTCGTCGGCGACGATCAGCCCCGGGTCGCGGGAGAGGGCCATGGCGATGAGCACACGCTGGCGCTGCCCGCCGGACAGCTCGTGCGGATAGCTGCGCAGGGTGCGGTCGGGGTCCAGGCCGACCAGCTCCATGAGCTCGCGCGGACCGCGCCTGCCCCCGCGCCGGACGAGCTGCTTCAGCTGGGCCCGGACGGTCATGGCCGGGTTCAGGGAGGACAGGGCGTCCTGGTACACCATGGCCATCTCGTGGCCGAGGAGCCGCCGCCGCACCCGCGCCGGCTCGGCCAGCAGGTCCCGCTCCCGGAACCGGACCCGGCCGCCGACCCGGGCGCCCTTCGGCTGGAGCCCCATGACGGTCAGCGCGGTCAGCGACTTCCCGCAGCCCGACTCGCCCACCAGCCCGAGCACTTCACCGGGGTACACCTCGAAGCCGACCCCGGCCACGATGTCCACGCCCCGGTGCCGGTCCGGGAAGCCGACGGCGAGGTGCTCCACGGCGAGCACCGGCCGCCCGCTCCGGTCCGGCAGCGGCCGGGCCCGGGAGCGCAGCCGTCGGGCGGCCTCGGTGAGACCGGGCAGTGGCAGCACCTCGCCGGTGCCGGGCTCCGGGGTCCGGAGCCGGTCCGCCGGCGGTGCCCCCTCCGGGGGAGCCCCCACCTCGCGGGGCGCGGGCGCCGCCCACGCGTCCGAGACGCCCTCGGAGAGGATGTTCAGCGCCAGCACGGTGAGCAGGATCAGCAGCCCGGGGAAGACGGTCGCCCACCAGCCGCCGGTCAGCACCATGTTCTTGCCGTCGGCGATGACACTGCCCCAGGACGGGTCCGGGGGCCGCACGCCCGCGCCGATGAAGGACAGCGACGCCTCGAACACGATGGCCTCGGCGACCTGGACCGTGCAGAACACCAGTACCGGCGCGGCACAGTTGACGGCCACGTGCCGCAGCACGATGTGCGGGGTGCGGGCGCCGATGACCCGTTCGGCGGTGACGTAGTCCTCGCCGTACTGGTCGAGCACATTGGCCCGCACGACCCGCGCCACGGGCGGGGTGAACAGGAACGCGATGGCACAGATCAGCACGCCGATCCCGCCGCCGAACACGGCCACCAGCACGGCCGCGAGCGCGATGCCCGGGAACGCCATCACCACGTCCAGGCAGCGCATCAGCGTCTCGTCCACCGCCTTGCGGGAGGTGGCGGCCAGCACTCCGACGAGGGCGCCGACGGCGAGCGCCAGCGCGGTCGCGCCCAGCCCGATGGCGAGGGACCAGCGGGCGCCGTACATCAGCCGGCTGAGGACGTCCCGGCCGAGGCTGTCCTGCCCCATCCAGTGCGCGGCCGACGGCGCCCCGGTCCCGCCGACCGGGTCCTGCTGGTCGAGCGGATCGTGCGGGGCGAGGACGGGGGCGAGGACGGCGACGACGATGACGACGGCCAGGAAGCAGACGGCGGCCCTGGACAGCGGCGGCAGCCGGCGCCACCTGCGCAGCCGGACGCCGCCGGGCCGGGAGAGCCGTTTGCCGAGGTTCGCGCGCGTGACCATCAGGCCGCCCTCAAGCGTGGGTTGACCAGCAGATACAGGATGTCGATGACGAGGTTCACTACGACGAATCCGGTGGCGGTGGTCAGCACGACCCCCTGCACGACGGCCGGATCGCCGTTCTGCACGGCGTCGATCATCAGCTTCCCCATGCCGGGCAGCGAGAAGATCGTCTCGATGACGACGGCACCGCCGAGGAGGTAGCCGACCCGCAGGCCGAGCACGGTGAGGGGATTGACGAGCGCGTTGCGCAGCACGTTCCGGCCGACGACGACCCGGGGCGGCAGCCCGCTCCCGATCGCCGTCCGGACGTAGTCCTTGTCCAGCTCCTCCACCACGGAGGTCCGGACGATCCGGGTGAGCTGGGCGGCGACCGGCAGGGACAGCGCGAACGCGGGCAGGGCCATGGTCCTCAGCCAGCCGGTGAGGGAGTCGGCGGGGTTGACGTAGCCGCCGGTCGGGAACCAGCCCCGGTCCACGGCCAGGTACTGGATCATCAGCAGAGCCAGCCAGAAGCCGGGCGCGGCCACCCCGACCAGTGAGACCACCCGGATGACCTGGTCCGGCAGCCGGTCCCGGTACACCGCCGCCGTCACTCCGCCCGCCAGCGCCAGCACGACCGCGAGCGCGAGACCGAGGAAGGTCAGCTGGAGGGTGAGCGGCAGCGCGGTGGTGACCTGGTCGACCACGGGCGCGCGGGTGAGGGCGCTGGTGCCGAGGTCGCCGTGGAGCAGGTCGCCGACGAAGTGGACGTACCGCAGGGGCAGCGGGTCCAGCAGCCCGTTGCGCTCCCGGAAGTCGTGGAGCTGCCCGGGGGTCGGGTTGGCGCCCTGGAAGAACGCGGACGCCGGGTCGACGTCCGAGAACCGCATCACCAGGAACACGAAGAGCACGATGCCGAGGAGCAGGGGCACGAGCAGGGCGATGCGGCGCAGGAGGATCCGTACGACGGCCGTCATGCCGTCAGGCCCACTTGGCCTGGAGCAGGTTGACGCCCGGGTACGGCTGCGCCCTTATCCCGCTGAGCTCGCGCGGGTCCCAGGCGGTCATCAGCTCGTTGTGGACGACCGGGTAGAGCACGGCCTGCTCGGCGACGACGTCGATGTAGTCCTGGATCATCGCCTTCTTCCGCGCGGGGTCCGGCTCGCGGGTCGCCCGGTCCATGTCCTTGAAGAGCCGCTGGGCGACGGGGTGGCCTTCCCACCGCGTGTACCGCATCCACAGGTTCCCGGGCCCGTAGTTGTAGTGCATGATCAGGTCGGCGTCGCGCCCGAACTGGTTGGGGTTGGAGGCCGCCGCGACCACCTGGTAGTCCTGCTTCTGGTCCATCTTGGTGAAGACGGCCGTGGTCTCCTGCGGTGCCAGGGTGGTCCGCACGCCGATCGCGTCCCAGGAGGACTTGATGGTCGGCAGGCAGTCCACGATCCAGCTGACGTTCACCGCCAGGACGGTGACCCTGAGGCCGGTGACCCCGGCGGCCTTCAGCAGGGCCCTCGCCTTGTCCGGGTCGTGGTCGTAGACGGTCCTGGCCCGGCGGTAGCCGGGATTGCCCTCGTTGAGGAACGAGGACGCGGGCCTGCCGTGGCCCTTCAGCGCGACCCGCACCATCTTCTCGGTGTCGATGGCGTAGTGCAGGGCCTGGCGGACGCGGACGTCGTCGAAGGGCTTGTGCCGGGTGTTGAACATCAGGAAGAGGTTGTTCATCCCGGCACCGCCGGCGACCTTCAGCCCGCCCTGTTCCAGCCGGGGGATGTTGGCGTAGGGGATGTTGTCGGCGATCTGCGCACCGGCGCCGGTCCCGGAGATCTTCGCGACGCGTGGTGCCGCGTCCACGATGGTCAGCCAGTTCATCCTCCGGAACGCGGGCTTGCGGGGACCGTTGTAGGCGGCGAACGCCTCGAAGGTGGTGTTCGACTTCGGGTGGTGCGCGGTCTGCCGGTACGGCCCCGAGCCCACGGCCAGCCCCTTGACGGCGTCGTCCCAGGCGCCGGGCCGGGAGAAGACGTGCCGGGGCATGATCTTGGCGAGGGTGAGCCGGGACAGACCGTCCGGGAAGGGGAACTTGAGGACGAGTTCGACGGTCCGGGCGTCCACCTTGCGCACGGAGTCCAGCCAGGAGGCGAAGAAGCCCTTGGCGAGCGTCTGGGTGTCCGGATCGAGAATCCGGTCGAAGACGAACACGACGTCGTCGGCGGTGACGGGCCTGCCGTCGTGGAAGGTGGCGCCGGAGCGGAGCGGGAACCGCCAGGCGGTGGCGGACGGGTCGGCGGGGATCGCGGTGGCCAGCGCCGGATACGGCTCCCGGGTGATCGGATCCGTGTCCAACAGCCCCTCGTAGATGTGGTTGTTGGCGGCCATCGCGAACGCCGACGCGGTCTGCGTGGGGTCCCAGCTGCCGTCGTTGCCGTACCCGATCACGGCGGTCAGCGTCCGGTCCTTGCCGCTGCCACCACCTCCGGTGTCGTTCGTCGACTCGGGACCGGTGGAACAGGCGGCCAGTGCGGGGGACAGGGCGGCGGTCGCGCCGAGCGCGCCCGAGTACTTCAGGAAATGCCGGCGAAGCGGTGCCGGTACGCCGGGGTTCACGTCGTCGTCGCGCACGGGTCCTCCAACGGGTGGGTGGGGGAGGGGAGGTGAGATACGACGTCCTACGTCCTACGTCCGGTCGGTAGCGCGACCATAGGAGGGGCCCCGGGGGCGGTCAAGACGGCACACACGAATGGCGTATCCGCCAGAGGTCGCACCAATGGGGGTTGCCGGCGGCACGGGGACACGACGCGGCAGACCGACAGCGCCCGTCACGGGTCGCTGCCGGTCTGCGGTGGACGGTGGGCGGCTCGGTGGTCAGACCGCCTGGGTCTCCCGGGCCTCCCGGGCGCGGCGCGCCTCGGTGTGGGGGAAGACGTGGCGGTTGTCGACGCTCCACCGGATGGACTCGTCACCGCGCGCGGTGGAGCCCGAGAAGCGCGGGGCGACCTGCTCGGCCAGCAGCGCGTAGCTCTGCTTCGTCTTCTCGAAGGACGCCCAGTTCATGGCGTAGACGAGGAACGTGCCGAAGCCGCCGGTCTGCTCCTGGAGCCGCTCGATCGCGGCGACGGCGTCCTCGGGGGAGCCGACGATCGCCAGGCCCTGCTCCACCCCCGCCTCCAGCTCCTGGGAGGACGTGACGCCCTGCATGCTCGCGGCGACGTCGAAGCCGGCGGCCCTGCCCCAGTAGCCCCACAGCCACTCGGAGAAGCCCTGCCGCACGTCCTGGTAGGCCTGCTCCCGCGTCTCGGCGATGTACAGCGGTACGACGACCCGCCACTTGGCCCGGTCCATCGTGTTGCCGTGCTCCTCGGCGGACTCCTCGGCGTAGCGCCACTGCTGGGCCAGGTCCACGGCCGGCAGTCCGGGCGGCGGGGCGCCCCAGGACACCAGGCTCAGCCCGAACTGCCCGGCCACCTTGGGGCTGTTGGGGGTGCCGATGCTGGAGATGGCCATCTCGATGCCCGGCTTGCTGTAGCGGGGCAGCTGCATCTTGGCGTCCTGGAGCACGAACCAGTCGGTCTTGGCGCTCACCCGCTCCTCGCCGTTGACCAGTTCCCGCACGGCGGGGATCGCCTCGCTCGCCATGCGCTTGAGGTCGTCCTGCGCCACCCCGAACTGGTGCGAGTCGTTCGGGGTGGCGCCGGGGCCGACGCCGAGGATGTAGCGGCCCCGGGTGAGGTGGTCGAGCATCAGGGCCCGGGTCGCGACGTTGTAGGGGTGGTGGAAGGGCAGCGGCACGACGCCGTTGGCCAGCTTGATCTGCCGGGTCCGCTCGGCGGCGGCCGCGATGATCGTCTCGGGGGCGCCGATCGTCGGCCAGGCCAGGGAGTGGTGCTCGCCGAACCAGCACTCGTCGTAGTTCAGCTCGTCGAGGTGCTCGACGAGCTGGAGGTCACGCCGAATGGTCAGGTGGGGGTCCTGACCCGGGGCGTGGAGGGGGGAAAGGAACACTCCGATTCCGCTGTGCACGGTGCTCTCCTTGCCGTGAACGGGGGCAGCCAAGGGGGAGGGGGGAACGGGGGCGTCGCCCGGAGGCGGACGGAGGTGGACGACGCCGGCGGTGGGCCTGCGGGCGGCCGGTCCGCTACGCGGTCTGCGGCAGACCGGCGATCTTGAGGACCTGCTCGATCCGCTCCTCAAGACTTCCCGTGACGATGTGCAGCGGGACGTCGAGCGTCTTGACGATCTCCAGCATCAGCTCGTCGGACAGGGTGCGGAAGCGCTCGCTGATCGGGTCGACGCCCTTGGGCAGCGGGAACTCCACCGGGCAGTGGATGATCACGTCGTAGTTCGCCGTGGCGTGCTCCTTGCCCAGCAGGGCGAGCTGGTCCACGACCTCCTCGTAGGGGCTGGTCGAGGCGTGCACGTCGGCGAGCGTGACCGACGGCTCGGGGTAACGGCCCACGGCGAGCCGCACCTTGCTGTAGACCCACTCGTGGAGCGCCGAGCCGTCCGAGAGGAAGCCGTCCTGGAGCCGGGCCTCGTCGACGGCGCGCTCCGTGAAGCGGCGCACCGCGAGCTGGATCAGCTCGGGCTCGTTGGTCTCCTCCAGCGCCTTGGGGGTGCCGCCGGCCGGGTCGCGCATGGCGCTGCCGTGGACCCGCTCCAGACCGAGCCGCTCGGACAGTTCGGTGGTGAGGGTCGTCTTGCCGTTTCCGTAGGCGCCGACGAATGCGATTCTCACGTGGTCTCTCTCCTTCTTCTGCGATGCGCTCTGCGACGCGCTCTGGGACGCGCTCTGCGATGCGGCGGTGCCGGGGTGGTGACGCGCTTCCGCGCGGCGCGGCCTACGCGGCGACGTCGGCCAGCCGCTCCAGCTCGTTGCGGGTGTCGATCTTGGAGTACTCGTCCTCGGCCCGGTCGATGGCCTCTTCGATGCTCATGACGGGCGTGAACCCGAAAATGTCGACGATCTTGGCCAGCCGCTCCGGAATGGTTCCGCCGACCACGTGCACCGGGATTTCCAGTTCCTCCAGCGTCTTCAGCAGGAGTTCCTCCGCGAGCTGCCGGAAGCGCTCGTTCACCGGGCGGTGGCCGTCCTCGACGATGGGGAATTCGATCGGCAGGTGCACGAATGCGTCGTACGACTGCTTGGTGTGCTGCTTCGCGGGAATGGCGATCTGCTTCATCACCTCGGCGTAGAACCGGACCTCGTCGGTCATCTCGACGTTGTCGAGGTCCACGGACTCGTTCGGGTTGATGCCGACCTTGACGCGCACGGTCGCGTAGGACCACTCGTGCAGGGCGGACCCGTCCGAGATGAATCCGTTCGGCAGGTGGCTCTCAGCGACCGCCCGGCCCTGGATCCGCCGTGTGATCAGCATGATCAGCTCGGCGCCGTTGCACTCCTCCAGGGTCTTGCCGGGGAGCGAGACGGGCAGCAGCTCGCGCATGGTGGGGGCGGAGGTGCGCGGAATGCCGGTGAGATGCGCGAGCGCCATGCTGGTGAGCGTCTTGCCGACGGAATAGGTACCGGAAATGGACAGATTCATCTCTGTCTCCTCGTGGGAATTCGGGTCGGGGTGAGCGGGACAGAAGAATCATGGCAACAGTCGCCGGAATGACCCAGACTCCAAATTCAACAGCGTCGGCGAGCCCATCACCACAAACACGATTGCTGTCACCAACAAGCAGCCGGGCCGGACTGTGGCCGGGCCGGAGCCGGAAAAGGGGGAAGCCGCGGTGGCGTGGAGCCACCGCGGCTTCCCGGGTGTGGGTGCGCTGTGCCCGGTGTCAGCCGGCGACCGTTCCGGTCCGCCCCACGTGGGGGAGGGGTGCCCGGTCCGGGACGATGCTGGTGATCAGCGTGGTGAAGGCGGTCTGCCCGTCCTGGACGCCGCTGATCCGCCGGCGCCGCCGGCCCGGCCCGTCCGTACCGGGGTCGTCCGTACCGGGGTCGTCCGTGACGGGGTCGTCCGTGACGATGGCGCACGGCAGGTCGAACTCGACGTAGCGGTGGAAGACGGTGTCGAGTTCCACCGGGACGGCCGGCCGTGGGGCCGCGTCGGCGTGGGCGGCCTGGATCACGGCCTCCAGCAGGACCATGCCGGGTATGTGGTCGTGGGGGTGGTCGAAGAGGATGCGGTGACTGGTGTCGCTGCGCAGGGCCCAGCGGCGCGGTGTGCCGCCCGGACCGGCGCCGGTGTCCGGGCCCGCGGAGGTGTCCGGGGCGAGCGTCACGTCCCGTGCGTCGGTACGGCCCACCAGCGCGGGGTCGACGGCGGGCCCCGGCGGCAGGGCGCGGGCGAAGGCCGCCCGGGCGTCGGCGCGAGCGCCGCGCAGTCTGTCGTAGAGGGCCGGTGGATAGGCGGTGTAGCCGATGTGGGCGGTGCCGAGCGGCAGTCCGTTCCGGGTGGCATGCACCCGGGCGGTGAGCCGGCACACGCCCGACTTGCGGCGTACGACGTCGTCGTGGGTGATCGTCAGCTGGACGACGGACGGGTCCGGGCCGGTGGCCAGGGCCTCCGGCGAGGCCGAGCAGGTCAGCCTCTCCCAGCCCATGCGGTAGCCGCGGGGGACGCCGAGTCCGAGATGACTCGCCACGGCCAGGGCCTGGCGGACGCTCTCGATGAAGAACAGCAGCCCGTGCCGCTGCGGAGTGGTGGTGTAGAACGGGTGGTGCGCGGGCCATTCGACGGTCACCGCGTGGGTGCGATCGGTCACCGGGTGCCAGTCGGCGACCAGTACTTCGGTGAGGTCGACCTTGCCTGCGTACTGCTTGACGTCGGAGGCAGAGGAGCGGGATGAAACGATTCTCTGCCTGGTGGGCGTAGCCATCGGAGTCCCCCGAACAAGGTGTCGGCGCGAGGTTGCGCAAAGGTGGGTGACAGCGTGGTGCCTGCCGGAGCCACGTCGTAAGATAGAGATAGTTCTTTTTTTTGTCGAGGGTGACTTCGGAGGGCTGGTCGATGGCTGAACTCACGGGCAAGCGGGAGGTCAAGCAGGAGCGTGCGGTGCGCACCCGCGCGCTCGTCGCGCGTGCCGCCGCCGAAGTGTTCGCGGAGAGCGGGTTCGCCGGCGCGAGCGTCACCAAGATCACGCAGCGGGCCGGGCTGACGCTCGGGGCGATGTACTTCCACTTCGAGAACAAGGAGGCCCTGGCCCGGGAGATCGTACGCAGCCAGCCGGACCGCGTGACACCGCCGCACGAGTCCCGGGGCCTCCAGCACGCGATCGATATCACCTTGACATGGGCACACAAGCTCCTTGACGATCCCTTCCTGCTGGCCGGCGCTCGCCTCGTCATGGAGCAGGACCTGTTCATCGGTCCGGAGGAGAACTCGCACCAGCAGTGGACCGAGGTGATGGCGCAGGACCTGGCCCTCGCCCAGAAGGAGCGTGAAGTTCGCGCCAGCGTCGACGTGAACGCGGTGGCACGCCTGGTCGTCAACGCGTGCACCGGCGCACAGATGCATGCCCACCTGGAGAGCGGTCGTCGGGACCTGCCCCAGCGAGTGACGGAGATGTGGAACGTGCTGCTGCCCACCATCGCCACCCCGAGCGCGCTGAACCGCATGCGACTCGACGAGTCGCGCGGGAAGTCCGCGTGAGGGCGCCGGGTGCGCCCGCCCCGTCGCGCACCGGCGAACCCGCCACCGGGACCGCCGGCCCGGGGATCGTCGTCACCGGTGCCACCGGAGCCGTCGGACGTCACGTGGCGCGGCTCCTCGCGGAGCGCGCGGGGGTACGGCACAGCCTGTTCGTACGGGACCCCGGCAAGGCCGCGGCGCTCGGACTGCCCGGCCCGGCCGTCCGGGGCGACTACACGGACCCGGAGTCGCTGCGCCGCGCGCTCGACGGCGCCGACGCCGTCTTCGTGGTCACGGCGAACCCGCTGCGGCCGGAGGACGACGAGCGCCTCCTGGCCGCCGCCCGCGCCGGTGGGGTGCGGCACGCAGTGAAGCTCTCCTGGTGCGGGGTCGCCGACCCGGGCGCCGACGACCTGGTCGCCCGCTGGAACCGGCGGAGCGAGGAAGTGCTGCGCGACAGCGGGCTGTCCTGGACCGTCCTGCGCATCCGCACGCCGATGTCGAACGCGCTCGCCTGGGCGCCGTCCATCCGTGACCGGGGCGTCGTACGGGCCTTCGGCGGCGCGGCACGCACGGCCTGTGTCGACCCCAGGGACGTCGCCACGGCGGCGGTGGCCGCACTGACGGACCCTCAGCACGTGGGCCGGACCTACGCCTTGGCCGGCCCGGAGGCGCTCTCGCCGCGTGAGCAGACCGGTGTCCTCGCCGAAGTCCTCGGCAGGCACCTGGTGTTCGAGGAGATCACGGAGGAAGACGCCCGCGCCGGCTGGAGCCGCCGGTACGGCGAGCGGATCGCCGACGCCCTGGTGTCCGGCGCACGGCGGCGGGCCGGGGGAGCGGCCGCCGCGTGCGACGACGGCACGCTGGCGCGGCTGCTCGGAGGACCACCGCGGACCTTCGGGGAATGGGCCACCGATCACGTCCGGGAGTTCGTCTGACTCGGGCATGACGGGGAGGGACCGGTTCGGCGGGGACCGAACCGGCTGTCCGGAGACAACGGGGAGGGGAACAACGTGTTCACGGGCAAGACGGTCATGATCACGGGGGCGTCCAGCGGCATCGGCGCCGCGACGGCCCGCCACCTCGCGGCGCAGGGGGCGGCGGTCGTCCTCATGGCGCGGCGCGAGGAGAAGCTGGAGAAGCTGGCGGCGGAGATCGGTGCGGAGGGGGGCCGGGCGCTGCCGTGCCCGGGGGACGTCACCTCGGCGGAGGACGTGCGCCGCGTCGTCGACACCGCCGTCTCCTCGTTCGGTTCCCTGGACGCGGCGTTCAACAACGCCGGCTGGGGGACGGCGGGCGTGCGGCTGCACGAGCTGCCCGACGACGTCTACGACCAGATCATGGACGTCAATGTGCGCGGCGGGTGGAACTGCATGCGCTACCAGATCCCGGCGATGCTGGCCCACCAGGGCGGCACCATCCTCAACACCTCCAGCACGGCGGGGCAGTTCGCCACCGGTGCCGCGGCCCCGTACGTCGCCGCCAAGCACGCGCTGATCGGTCTGACGAGGGCGGCCGCGGCCGAGTACGGCGACCAGGGCATCCGGATCAACGCCCTGGTCGTCGGCACCACCCGGACGGAACTGATGGAGGCGGTGATCGAGCGGCACCCCGAGGTGGAGACCCAGGGCGTCTCGCGCGCCATCCAGCGGCGCATGGCCGACCCCCTGGAGATCGCCCGGGCCGCCGCCTGGCTCCTCAGCGACCAGTCGTCCTTCGTCACCGGCGCGGCCGTCCCCGTGGACGGAGGTTGCAGCGCGGTCTGACGGACCCGACCCCGGCTCGTCCGACGAGTGACGTGCAACGAGCGTCCCGCGAACGGCGGTTGACCGGCCGATGACCGGACGACGGCCGTGCGCGGGGCGCCGGCCGACTGCGGTCGCGGTGGGCGGACCGCCGGGGTGCGGGTGCCGGGTGCCGGGCGACAGGTGCCGGGCGACAGGTGCCGGGGGACCGGGGGACGGAGGACCGGGGACGGGTGCCGGGTGCCGGGTGCCAGGTATCGGGTGCGGCGGGCAGCGTGGCGTTGTCGGGTACCGGATGTCCGTCAGGAGGCTCGGTGTCCCGTGTCCCTCACCGGGCTTGGAAGCAGGGCGGTGGTGACCGGGTCGGCGGGTGGCCGTGGCGGCATCGTGTCCGGCGCGTCAGCCGGCCGTTCAGACCGCGCCGTTCAGGCCGTGCCGTCCCCCGGCTGTGCCGAGTCCACCGCGGTGCCGATCAGGCCGGTCAACAGGACGGCCCAGACCGCGTTCAGCTGGGACAGGTGGGAGGCGCAGCCCTCGGTGGGCTGGGGGGAGTCCAGCACGCCCAGGACCAGGTACCGCAGGAGCAGCGCCACGATCTCGGGGTCGACGCCGGTGCGCAGTTCCTTCTCCCGGCTCGCCCGGTCCAGCAGGTCGCGCACGTCGGGCAGCCAGGAGTCGGTCCAGTCCGCCGGCCCGGGCGCCCGTTCCCGGGTCAGCCGGCCGGCGGCCCGCACGGTCGGCTCCTCGCACAACAGGGCCGCCACGGCGTGCGCGATGCGGATGACGCGTTGCAGGAGCGGGTAGCCGGATTCCTCCGCGGGCTCCGCGCCGGTGCGGGCCACCGCCTCGCGGGTGATCTCGGACCCCCGGGCGTGCACGGCTTCCGCCAGGGCCGGTTTGGTGGGGAAGTGGAAGGTGAGGGCGCCCATGGTGACGCCCGCGGACCTGCTGACGCGCTGGAGCGACGTACCGCTGTACCCCTGGAGGGAGAACTCTCTGGCGGCAGCCTCCAGCAGACGCCCTCGCGTCCGCTCGGCCCGCTCCTGACTGACCATGCTCCCCGGCCTCCGCACGTTCGGTGGGCTGTTCCCGCGGCTGCGGAGACCCGCACACCCGTCGAACAATGATAGCGCTCGTTATCTTTATGCCTGGTACGTCCGCCCGCAACCCCATGGTCAGCAAGGTGGCGCGAACCGGGCGGGTCGGACCCCCTCGCTCGATGGTCAAGGATGAGTAAAAATAAAAAATATTACTCTCTTCAGGCGGCAAGAAAAATAACGGTACCTATTATGTTGTGAGCGCACCGAGACGGGGGGCGCGAACGTTGTACACGGAGGAGGGGCACCATGATGACTGGTACTGGATCTCCGGCATCCGGCGTCGCGTTGTCAGTGATCCGCCGCAAGCGCCGGGAGGCGGTGCCCGTCCCACGGCGGGACGCCGTCCAGGCTCCGGCGGCCAAGCCGGCCGACCTGAGGTTCGCCGAACTCGGCAGCTTCCTGGCGGCCCGGCGTGCGGAGGTCACTCCGGAGCAGGTCGGACTGCCGGGCGGCGGATCCCGCCGGCTGAGCGGTCTGCGCCGTGAGGAGGTGGCCATGCTGGCGGGTATCGGGGCGTCCTGGTACGCGTGGATCGAGCAGGGGAGGGCCAAGAACGTCTCCCCGGAGATCCTCGCGGCCATCGCCGGTGTCCTGCGGCTGGACGAGGCGCAGTGTCTGTACGTGATGCGGCTGGCGGGCTACACCGCGCCGCGCCGCCCCCGAGCCGGCGTGGAGGACGACGACCCGCTCGGCGCGGAGATCGTCGACGACTTCCTGCCCAGCCCGGCGTACTTCCTCGACCGCTACTGGGACGTCACGGCCGCCAACACCGCCGCCGAGCGTCTGCTGGGCGTGGAAGGAGGAGACGCCAACTACCTGGAGATGCTCTTCCTCGACCAGGGCGCCCGGAGCCGGTTCCCCCTGTGGGAGCGGGACGCGGCCGACGCGGTGGCCCGGTTCCGCACGCAGAGCGGTGAGTTCCTGGGTGATCCCCGGCTCGCCTCCCTCGTGCGCCGCCTGCGGGAACGCAGCCCGTTCTTCGCCGACCTGTGGGACCAGCACCGCATCAGCGACGGCTCGGGCATCACCCAGGTGGTGCGGCATCCGGGGCTGGGGCAGGTGTCCCTGAACCAGGTCTGTCTCGACCTGTCCTGCCGCCCCGGTCGTCAGCTGATCCTGCTCCGGCCGGACTCGGGCGGTGACGCCGAACGGATCGGCAACTGGATCCGGGAGGTGTCACCGGCCTTCACCGTCTCCACGGTGCCTGCCTGACCGGTCGGCCGAGCGGCTGTCGCCGGTGGTGCCCGCCCGGGCGCCGGTGCGCGGTCGCTCAGTCGGCCGCCCGGGCCAGCAGGTCGCGCAGGGTCGTCTGCTCCTCGTCGGTGAGCCGCCCGATCGGCGAGTCCACCTGGAGCTGCTTGACGACCTTCCTGCGCAGCGCGGCCCCCTCGGGTGTCAGGTGCAGCAGCTTGGCGCGCCGGTCGGTCGGGTGCGGCCGGCGCTCCAGCAGGCCCATGGCCTCCAGCCGGTCCGCGACGAACGTCGCGTTCGACGCCTCGCAGTGCATCCGCCGGGCCAGCTCGCGCAAGGTCCGCGGCTCGGGCAGCTCGCGCAGGGCGACCGCCTGCGCCGAGGTGAGGCCGAACCGGTCGGAGACCTGCCGGGTGTGCCGTTCGATCGCCTGTGACAGGGCGTTGACCAGGCTGCACACGTCGCCGTCTGCGAGCCGGCCGGGGGTGTTCGAGTGCGCCATGTCGTCATCGTACCCGGCGGCTTCGCACACCCGGCCGGTCAGATCGTGCGAGTTGGAAACATTTGAACTCGGCCTTCCCTTGCGGAGGTCGCCAACCAAGCCCTAGCTTCGGACTCGGATAGTTCGAGCTAGTAGTATCCGAGCTAGAAGTATCGCTGGCTCGGTGGCCCGCCGGACGGAAGCACCGTCCGGTCCGGCCCGTCCCTTCCCTGCCTTCCGCTCTAATCAGAGAGGTACACAGAGCCATGACTTCGTCTGGTTCCGCGCGTCACAAAGGGCTCATCCTGGCGGCCCTGGCGCTGGCCCAGCTGATCATCGCCCTGGACTACAGCATCGTGTTCGTCGCCCTTCCGGACATCGGTTCCGGCGTGGGCTTCTCGGACCAGCAGCTCCAGTGGGTGATCGGCGCGTACGCCGTCGCGTTCGGCGGCTTCCTGCTGCTCGGCGGTCGCATGTCCGACCTGCTCGGCCGGCGCCGGATGTTCCTGACCGGCCTGGCGCTCTACGCGCTCGCCTCCGTGCTCGGAGGACTGGCCTCGGACCCCTGGGTCCTGGTCGCCGCCCGAGCGGTGCAGGGCATCGGCGGCGCCTTCCTCGCGCCGGCCACCCTGTCCCTGCTCACCAGCAACTTCGAGGAGGGGCCCGAGCGCAACCGTGCCCTGGGCGTGTGGGGCGCCACCGGCAGCAGCGGCATGGTGGTCGGCTCGCTGCTGGGCGGTGTGCTGACGCAGGCGTTCGGCTGGGCCGCGGTGTTCTTCGTCAACGTCCCCCTCGCCCTGGGCGTCGCCCTGCTCGGACTCCAGGCGATCCCCGCCGACCGGCCGACCGAGCGCCGTCAGGGCTTCGACCTGCCCGGCGGCATCACCGTCACCGGCGGTGCCCTGCTGCTGGTCTTCGGTCTGGTGCAGGGTCCGGAGATCGGCTGGGCCGCGCCCGTCACCCTGGTCAGCTTCGTCGCCGCGGCGGCCCTGATCGTCGGCTTCGTCGTCATCGAGTCGCGCACCGCCGACCCGCTGGTGCCGCTGCGGGTGTTCTCCTTCCGCAGCCTGCGCCTCGGCTCCATGATCACGTTCGCGTTCATGGCGACCTTCGGGGCGAGCGCGTACTTCATCACGCTCGCGCTGCAGACCGTGCGCGGCTGGAGCGCCCTGGCCACCGGCCTGGCCTTCATCCTGCCGTGCGCCTGCATCCTGGTCGGCACCGTGATCGGCGGCAGGATGTCCACCGCGATCGGCGTGCGCAGCACCCTGGCCCTCGGCCTGGTCGTCGGCGCGATCGGTACGGCCGTGTTCGCCGCCTTCCTCGGCAACGGCTCGACGTACGCGCAGATGGTCCCCGGCATCGTGATCTTCAGCATCGCGCAGGGCGTCATCTGGACCGCCATGTTCTCCGCGGCGACCACGGGCGTCGAGGAGAAGCTCCAGGGCCTGGCGTCCGGCCTGGCCACCAGCGGCCAGCAGGTCGGTGCCGCCGTCGGCCTGGCCGTGCTGGTCGCCGTCTCCAACGCGGTCAGCGGCTCCGACCCGGCCCCTGCCGAGCTGTCCGACGGGCTCCAGGCGGCCACCTTCACCTCGGCCGTGCTGATCCTGCTCACCGTCGGCCTGGCGCTGGCCCTGCCGAAGCCGGCCGCGGCCGTCAAGGAGACGCCGGTACCGGCCGAGACCCCCGTCCGGGCCAACGAGGCGGTCTGACGGTCCGCCCGGGGAGGCCGGACACCGGTTCCGGCCTCCCCGGGCGGCCCCGACGACGTCACCCACCGAAGGATCACCATGCCGCTCCCCACGGGGCTCAACTCACCGCTCGGCGCGCTGCGTTCACTGCGCCTGGGCGACCACACCGTCACGGTCGTCCCCGACGGCGCGGTGCAACTGCACCCGCGGCGCTGGCTGCCCGACTCGACGGACCGCGACTGGACGGACGAGCACGCCGGCCTCCTGGACGACCAGGGCTACCTCGCGACGTCCGTGGCAAGCCTGCTCGTGGAGCACGACGGCCGGGCCCTGCTCCTCGACGCCGGGTTCGGGCCGCACGACATCCCGGCCGAGGACACCATCGACACCATCGGCGCCCTCCACGGCGGACGGCTCCCCGACGCCCTCGCACGGGCCGGCCGTGACCCCGCCGACATCGACGCCGTCGCCTTCACACACCTGCACGACGACCACATCGGATGGGCGTTCCGGCCCGGCCCGGACCGTCCCACCCCGTTCGCGCGGGCCACGCTGCTGGCCTCCGCGGACGAATGGGCCGACTGGCCGGCGCCCCCGGAGGCCGCCGGCCCCCCGGTGACCCCGGGGCAGGAGATCTTCCCCGGCGTCACCGCATGGCCCGCCCCCGGACACACGCGCGGCCACACGGCGTACGTCCTCTCGGCCGGCGGACGGCGGCTGATCGCGTTCGGCGACGTCTTCCACAGCCCCGCCCAACTCGCCCGACCCGACTGGCGGGTGTCGATGGACGCCCTGCCGGAGCAGGCGGTGCGCACACGGCAGGAGATGCTGGCCGAGCTGGCGCGCCCGGACACCCTGGCCTTCGCCAACCACTTCGCGCGGGGACAGCTCGGACGCGTCGCGCACGGCGAGGGCGGGGCGCGCTGGGAGCCGCTGTCCGAAGGAACCGCATAACGCGTCCCGGCCCGGAATGCGGGCCCGGCACCGGGTAATTCCCGTGCCGGGCCCGCTTTTTCGCGTATGAGGTGGTGAAGTGCCGCGGGCGAACGTGTTGGTGCGGGCGGCAGCATCTTCGGTGATGGCGTCGGGGAAGCCGGTGACATTGAAGTCTGGGGCCGGAAGGCCGCCGGTGAAATGATTCCTGACACGAGCCGGAACATCGCCGCGGACGGTGCCCAGGGAACCGGCGGAACCCAGGCCGACTCGCCCGGCGGCAGGCCGGAACGGCCCACGGCGTCTTCCTCCGCGTGCCGGCCGAATTCCCGTCCGGCCGAGGACGGCCGGCTGGTCGAAGGAAATGTGAGCGGAGCCCCGGAAAGCGGGTGGAGGACATCTCGGCGCGCGGCCGGCCCATTCGCCCCCAGACCTCAGGAGCGTACCGACCCATGAACCGCACGCGAGTCGCCTTCTTCGACGTGGACGGCACCCTGACCACGTCCGGCAGCATGTTCCGCCTCCTCGCCTTCTACCTCGCCGCCATGGGCCACCCGCCGCGGGTGTACGAGGAGCGGCGCCGCGAGCTGAAGGCCATGGCCGCGATCGGCTGCCCGAGGGAGGCCACCAACCGGGCCTACTTCAGCGGACTTCAGGGTGTGGACGCCGCCGTGCTCGCCGGCGTGGCGGACGCGTGGTTCGCGGCCGAGCTGTCCACCGGCGGCTACTACCACGAGCCGGCCCTGGCCGCGCTGCGCCGCCACCAGGAGCGGGGCGACCACGTCGTCCTGGTGTCCGGGTCGTTCCCGGCGCCGCTCCGGCCGATCGCCGCCGACCTGGACGTCGAGGAAGTCTGGTGCACCGAGCCCGAGATCGTCCACGGGCGCCACACCGGCGACCTCAAGGGCCCGCCGATGCTCGGCGCCACCAAGGCCGAGGCCGTCCGGACCGTCCTCGCCCGGCGCGGCGCCACCCCGGACGACTGCGTCGCGTACGGCGACCACGTCTCCGACGTGCCGATGTTCAAGGCCGTCGGCTCCGCCGTGGTCGTCGGCGGCGACGAGCGGCTGCGCACCTCGGCGCGCGCCCACGGGTGGCGCCTGCTGCCCGGCACCCTCCCCCCGCCCGCGCTGCCGCTGCCGCGGACCGGCCCCGGTGCCGCACGGGCCCGACCGGCCTTCCACTCCCCTCACTCGTCCTTCGCCCCCACCACACCCACCCGCTACGAGATGCCGGAGACCGCATGACTGCCTGGTTCTTCGAACGGATGCACAGCTTCGGTGACGCCGACGCGATGGTCTTCGACGGCCGGAGCCACAGCTACGCCCAGTTGCTGACACTGACCGACCGGTGGAAGGCCTTCCTCGACGCGCGGCAGGTGCGGCCCGGACAGGTCGTCGCCCTGGAAGGGGCCGGCAGCGTCGAGGTCTGCGCCGGGCTGCTCGCCCTGATCGACCGCGGCGCCGTCGTCGTACCCCTGACCCGGCTGCCCCCGGCCAAGCGGTCCGAGTTCCTGGACATCGCCGAGGTCGAGGCCGTCGTCACCGTCGACGCCCTGGGCGGCCGGCACCGGTTCGAGGCCACCGGCCGCACGGCCGACCACGAACTGTACGGCCGGCTGCGCGCGGCGCGGACCCCCGGCCTGGTGCTGTTCAGCTCCGGCACCACCGGCCGCAGCAAGGCGACGGTCCTGGACTTCGCCAAGGTGCTGGGCAAGTACGGCGAGGCCCGCAAACCCAAGCGGACCCTCGGCTTTCTGAACCTGGACCACATCGGCGGCATCAACACGCTGCTGCACACGCTCAGCCAGGGCGGAGCGCTCGTCACCATCGACGACCGCACCCCCGACACCGTGTGCGCCGCGATCGCCGCCCACCGGATCCAGGTGCTGCCCACCACGCCCACGTTCCTGAACATGCTGCTCATCTCGCGCGCCTACACACGCCATGACCTCAGCACCCTCCAACTGATCACCTACGGCACCGAGCCGATGCCGCTCGGCGTGCTCCAGCGGCTCGACGCGACGCTGCCCGGCGTCCGTCTGAAGCAGACCTACGGCCTGTCCGAGCTGGGCATCCTGTCCACCCGGTCCCGCGACAACGACAGCCTCTGGGTGAAGCTCGGCGGCGAGGGCTTCGAGTACCAGATCCGCGACGGCGTCCTGTGGATCCGCTCCGACATGGCCATGCTCGGCTACCTCAACGCGCCCGCGCCCTTCGACGAGGAGGGGTACTTCAACACCCAGGACGCGGTGGAGACCGACGGCGACTACGTCCGCATCCTCGGCCGCAAGTCCGAGATCATCAACGTGGCCGGGGAGAAGGTCTACCCCAGCGAGGTCGAGAACGTCCTGCTGGAGATGGACATCATCGCCGACGCCACGGTCTCCGGCCGGCACAGCCACATCACCGGCCAGGTGGTGCAGGCCACGGTGAAGCTCACCGAGCCGGCGGACCCGCGGGAGGTGGCCCGCCGCGTCCGCACGTACTGCAGCCGGCGGCTGGAGGCCTACAAGGTGCCGCTGCTGGTCGAGGTCACCGACGACGACCAGCACTCCGACCGCTTCAAGAAGATCCGGAGCGCGGCGTGAACCCGGCCACCGGCCCCGCCGGGCCCGCGCCCGGCGGCCCCGACGACCGCGGCGCCCCCGTCGCCGTCGTCAGCGGCGGCAGCCGGGGACTGGGCCGGGTCCTGGTCGAACGGCTCCTCGCCGACGGCCGGCGCGTGGCCACCTTCAGCCGCAGATCCAACGAGTTCACCGAGGCGATGGCCGGCAAGCACCCGGACTCCTTCCACTGGGCCGCCGCCGACCTGACGGACTTCGCCGGGCTGCGGGAGTTCGCCCGCGACAGCGCGCGCCGCTTCGGCCGGATCGACCTGCTGGTCAACAACGCGGGCGTGCTCCACCAGGAGCTCTTCCTGACCGGTGCCCCGGCCCGCATGAACGACCTGGTCGGCGCGAACCTCCTGGCTCCCATGCACCTGGCCCAGGCCTGCGCCCGCGTCATGACGCGCACGGGCGGCGGCACCATCGTCAACGTCTCGTCCATCAACGCCATCCGCGGCTACCGGGGCGTCGCCGTGTACGCCGCGGCCAAGGCCGGCCTCGAAGGGCTCGGCCGCGCCCTGGCCCGCGAACTCGGCCCCCTGGGCATCCGGGTCAACACCGTCACGCCCGGCTTCTTCGACAGCGACATGACCGCGGACGTCACCTCGCGCAACCGCGAGAAGATCCAGCACCGCACCCCGCTGGGCCGCCTGGGAACCGTGGAGGAGATCGCCGAGGCGGTCCTCTTCCTCGCCTCGCCCGGGGCCCGGTTCATCACCGGACACACCCTTGTCATCGATGGAGGCATCACATGCTGAACAACACGCGGACGTCCGACATCAGGGCAGCCGTCCAGCGCGAGATCGACAGCGTCCTGCTCGACGAGGAGGGCGGCACCGGCTACTCCCTGGACGACCCGCTGCTGACGGCCGGTCTCAACTCCCTGCTGCTGGCCCAGCTGTTGCTCCAGCTGGAGGCCGAACTGGGCGTCGACCCGTTCGGCGAGGACCGCTCGATCACCGACGTCCGCACCGTCGGCGAGCTCATCGACGTCTACGAAGAGGCGATACGCGCCGCCTCGGCGGGGGTGTGACCGTGGGAACCGGCCGGCAGCTGTCGCTCACGTCCATCGACGACTACCTCGGCCCGAGCGAGACCCGGTTCTTCTCCCGCGGCTACCAGCGCGCCGGATACCGGGTCAGGGACGTCGTCGTCACCCCGGCCGACGCCCCCGACGCGGGCGTGCGGGCCACGGTGGACGTCACCTATCCCGCCGACTGGTCCCGCAAGAAGGACGGCACCGACCTGCGGCCCCACCTGAGCACCGTCGACGCGCTCGTCCTCGGCGTCCAGCTCGCCGAACTCCACCTCGCCCACGGCTACGGACTCGACGGCGCCGCCCGCACCCGGATGCGGCTGCGCAAGGTCGTCCTGCGGGCCGGCGGCGCGCCCCAGGAGGAGCTGACGGACATCCCGCTCGCGACCCGCCTGGTGCGGACCGAGGAGCTCCCCGGACCGTCCGCCCGGCACCTGTCCGTGCACGACTGCACCGTCGGCAATCTGCGCGTGCGGTGCGAGATCGAACACGGCATCGCCACCCGCACCGTGGAGGAGGCGCGCCACGAGAGCCTGGAGAAGGCGCTCGGCCCCGGTACGGAACGCTTCTGGGGCGAGGGGTTCAAGAACCGGCGGCACTTCGTCCGTGACGTCCGCGTCGACCTCGACGCCCTCGCCGCCCGGGCCGACGTGCACTTCGCGCCGGAGCCGGACGCCGGCCGGGAGGGGATCGAGGGCGACACCCAGCCGTCCGTCTCCCTCATCGACGCCTTCGTGGTCAACCTCCAGCTCGTCCAGGTCCTGATGTACGAGCTGGACTCGATCAGCCGGGCCGAGAGCAACACCCTGTGGATGATGCAGACGGTCCTGGAAGCGCCCGAGGACGGCGCCCCGGTGCCCGACCGCCCGGACACGCCGGTCGTCGCCGAGGCCGCCCTCACCGGCAAGCGGCTGCTGCCCCTGCGCGGCGGCATCTGGCGCAGCGTCGAGATCAAGGCGGGCCTGGCCGGCGTCCGGCTGCGCTGCGGCTTCGCCCACGAACTGCCCGCGCAGGCCGCCGCGACCGCGGCCTGACGCGCGGCGGCACCCCCCGGACGCGGGGGGGGGGGGGGGGGGGGGGGGGGCGCGGCCCCCCCCCCCCCCCCCCCCCCCGGCCCCCCGCCCCCCCCGGGGGGGAGGACGCCACGCGGGGGGGGGGGCC